>NZ_JBZTYL010000006.1:0-253237 GCF_058536225.1 Mycolicibacterium arcueilense | reverse complement strand
ACACCACCAAACGGACACGCCACAAACCGCGACGCCGTCAACCCACCACGACGCCAATACCCCACACCCAACCCGGCGCCGACGACATACAACTCACCCATCACACCGACCGGCACCGGATGCAACGACGCATCCAACACGAAAAAGCCGAGGTGGGCCAACGGCAGCCCAATAGGACTGACGTCACCCCGAACGTCACCATCGACGATTTCCCGAAATGACGCATGAACGGTTGTCTCGGTGATGCCGTACATATTGATCAGGCGGGGCGCTGCCCGATGGGCATCCAGCCACCCCCGAAGACGGTGCGGCTCAAGCGCTTCCCCACCAAACACCACTGCGTCCAACTTGAGCCGACCGCCCAGCTCGGGGAGCATCTCATCAGCCGACTGCAACGCACAGAATGCCGACGGAGTCTGACTCAGCAGCGTGACCTGCTCGGCAACCAACAGCTCAAGCAGGTCCACCGGCGTCCGTGTCACGGCTTCCGGCACCACCACCAATCGGCCGCCGAACAGCAACGCCCCCCAGATCTCCCACACCGAGTAGTCGAACGCCAGAGAATGACACTGCGTCCAGACCTGACCCCCCAACCTCAACTCGGCATCAAGGACGTGCAACAATCGCACCACATTGCGGTGAGCGATCGCCACACCCTTGGGGACACCCGTAGTCCCCGAGGTGTAGATGAAGTAGGCAATGTCATCCGATGCAGACATGGGTAACGGCAGCGGATCCATCGACTGCGCAGCGATACGCGTATCGTCCAATTCGACCACCGCCACATCGAAGTCGGCCAAACGGCCGGCCAGAGCACCGGTTGTCAGAGCCACGACAGGTGTCGCATCCCCAAGCACAAACTGAATCCGGGCGTCGGGATGCATCGGATCGATCGGCAGATACGCCGCACCTGATTTCAGGATCCCGAGGATGGCCACGATGGCGTCCGTTGACCGCGGCAACAACACCGCAACGCACCGGCCCGGCCCGGCTCCGAGGCCGATCAGATAGCGTGCCAGCCGGTTCGAGACCTTATCGAGTTCCGCATAGGACATCGACAGGCCATCACAGGTCACCGCTACCGTCTCCGGCGCACGGGCCGCCTGCGCTGCGAACAAATCCGGAATGGAGGCCGACCCACTCGTCGGCGCAGTCAGTACCGCCCGATTGCTCCACTCGAACAACGCATCGTGCTCATCCTCATCCAAGAAATCGATCGACGACAACCGTCGAGTCAGATCCGCAGTCACGACGACGCCTCCCCCTGAACAGTGATAACGACTACGGGGGCGAAGTGATGGCACGGCGCACGCATTACGGGCAGCCACTGTTCATCGGTCTGCATCGGACTCTCCCACCGCGAGATGTGCTGCAGGCCCCGCGCCTTCTTACCGGCCGGTGCACTGTTCCTGAGTCGGCCTGACAGGCAGGCTTTTCGGTCGGCTGCCCGACCAGTTCGGTTCGTTGTAGTCCAGACCGGCTAGATCGACACAGCCGCCGGCCAGCACCGCCCAACGGGCTGGTCTGTCGTCGAACGGGTCGATGCTCACCTGGTACTCCCCACCGTCGAGTCGACCAGTGAAATCGATCAAGAATCAGGTGCAACGCATCCGGCCCCACACCCCGCCGTCACGACATCTGTTTCCTGTGGCCCACTCCAGCTACTAAAACTACAGTTGCAGACAGCTAGCATATCCGCCTCTTTCCACTCCGGAGTAATAATCGCGGATCCGTGGGCGCAACCCGCCTCCAAGTCCGCTCACCCCGCGGGAAAGTGCACTGCACAACTCTTTGAGCAAAGTTGACACCGAGGTGACCGACGACTAGAGAGCCAACGGGAGGATCACCGGCCGGCTCGCTTCAACCAGCCCGAGACACCACCTGTCGACACGACCACCACCTACGGAAAATCTGTGAATCAGCATGACAGTGGTGTAGTTCGATGCAGCGAAGTGAACGTGAGCGACACTTGGTCGACAACCGTGCCGAACGCCCGTCCGGGGAACGATGAACTTGGAAACATCAATCGGATGACGATTCCAGCGACGAACCAGCGCACGCGGTCCTCCAGACCTGGCCGGCACCGTTGGCAGAGGTCGATTCAGCTGGGATTGTCCAGCAGATCAGGCGGTCCAGACCTCGCGTCAAAATTTGCGACTGCAATAAGTAGCAAACGTTTGAAGATGTGCGCGCTCCAGCAATCCCTCAGCAAGAACGATGACGGTCGCGCCGCAGGAGCCATCCGTGCCGACTACAGCTCGGTATCCTCCTCGGAGATATCCGACGTAGGTTGATCTGTGGGAATGGAATCGAATGTCTGCACGTGTCGAGCGGTTGGAGTTCCAGGCGGAGGCACGCCAGCTCCTTGAGTTGCTGGTCCACTCGGTGTACTCCAACAAGGACTCGTTCCTCCGGGAGCTGATCTCGAACGCTTCCGATGCCCTGGACAAGCTCCGCCTCGAAACGCTCCGGAACAAGGAACTCACCGCCGACACCTCCGACCTCCATATCGACATCGAGGTGGGACGGGATCCTCGGACACTGACGGTGCGCGACAACGGCATCGGCATGACGCACGAGGAAGTCGTCGAGCTGATCGGCACTCTCGCGAAGTCAGGCACCGCGCAGCTGCGGCAACAATTGCAGGAAGCCAGGAAGGCGGCCGATTCCGAGGAGCTGATCGGACAGTTCGGCGTCGGCTTCTACTCAACTTTCATGGTGGCGGACGAGGTCGAGCTGCTCACCTGCAAGGCCGGCGAGAGCGGGGCCACCCGGTGGGTGTCGAGCGGTGACGGCACCTACACCATCGAAGACGTCGATGACGCACCGCAGGGTACGTCGGTAACGCTGCACCTGAAGCCTGTCGATGTCGAGGACCAGCTTCACGACTACACGGCCGAATGGAAGATCCGAGAGCTCGTCAAGAAGTACTCCGACTTCATCGCCTGGCCCGTCCGGATGCAGGTCGAGCAACACACTCCCGCCGCCGAGGAAGGTGGCCCGGACACCGTCACCGTCGAGACCCAGACGCTCAACTCCATGAAGGCGTTGTGGGCCCGGCCGAAGGACGAGGTCTCCGACGAGGAGTACCACGAGTTCTACAAACACATCGCCCATGCCTGGGACGATCCCCTCGCCGTGATCTCGATGAAGGGAGAGGGCAGCTTCGAGTACCAGGCCTTGCTGTTCATCCCGTCCCACGCCCCGTTCGACATGTTCACCAGGGACGCCAAGACCGGTGTCCAGCTCTACATCAAGCGCGTCTTCGTCATGAGCGATTGCGAAGAACTCATGCCCCGTCACCTGCGCTTCGTCAAGGGCGTAGTGGATGCACAAGGCATGTCACTCAACGTCTCTCGTGAGATATTGCAGCAGGATCGCCAGGTCACCGCGATCCGTCGCCGGCTGACGAAGAAAGTCCTGTCGACCATTGCGGACCTACAGACCGGCAAGCCCGAGGACTACCGCATCTTCTGGACGCAGTTCGGCGCCGTGCTGAAAGAAGGCCTGCTGTCGGACGTGGACAACCAGGACACGCTGCTGCGGGTCTCCTCGTTCTCCTCCACGTTCTCCGACGCCGAGAAAAACGAGGGGCTCACGACGCTGGCCGAGTACGTCGGACGCATGAAGGACGGGCAGGAACAGATCTTCTACGCCACCGGCCCATCTGCCGAACAACTCTCGAAGTCACCGCACCTCGAGGCCTTCAAGGACAAAGGTTACGAGGTATTGCTGTTGACCGATCCTGTCGACGAGATCTGGGTCGGTTCGGTGCCGGAGTTCGACGGCAAGCCGTTGCAATCAGTTGCCAAGGGTGAGGTCGACCTCGACTCCGATGAGGACCGGGACGCCCACAAGGCAGAGCGAGAGGCTCAGGAGCGAGAATTCGCCGACCTGCTGGCCTGGCTGAAGGAGACGCTGAGCGAACGGGTCTCGGAAGTGCGATTGTCCAGCCGTTTGACCGAGTCTCCAGCGTGCCTCATCACCCCCACGTTCGGCATCACGCCGGCGCTGGCCCGAATGTATCGGGCCTCCGGGCAGGAGGTTCCGACCGGAAAGCGGATACTCGAACTCAACCCGAGCCATCCGCTGGTCATCGGCTTACGACAGGCGATCGGTAACGGCAGCGACGATGTCAGTTCGCATCGACTCGCTGAAACCGCCGAATTACTCTACGGCACTGCCCTTCTTGCTGAAGGCGGGTTGCCCGACGACCCGGCCAAGTTCGCCGGACTCCTCGCCGCCCGCTTGGCAAGCACCATGTAAAGGGCGCTATCGCAGTCGATTTCCAGGCATTGGGCCGCGTTTGCCGAATGAAACCGCGTTCGGACTCGTACCGTACAGAAATGAGCAACGTACTCGACCTGCTCGATCAGACCATGTACGACATCGGCCAAGCGACTCGCTCGAACACCCTGCTGCAGTGTGTCTGGGTGTATGACCATCCTATTGACATCGACGGCCTGCGGCGGTTCCACGGCCATCTTGAGCGGGGACGGTTATCTCGCTGTATAGCCCGATCGCCGTTGCCGTTCGGCCGCAGCCGCTGGGTGAAATCCGACAACCTATCGGGTCTGGAGATCGTCGAGTCGGCCCGTCCGCGTGAGGCATTCGATGACTGGCTCGACGAGCAGGTCAACTTTCCACTGGACTCCCAGCACGGACCCGCATGGCATCTCGCCACCGCGCCGTTCACCGACGGCGGCGCCGGAGTGAGCCTGGTCATCTCACACTGCCTCGCCGACGGCGTCGGGCTGTGGCAGGCGATGGCAGATGCCGCACTCGGCCGCGACGACCCGATCACCTGGCCGGACCCCACATCACGCGGGCGGTGGCAAGCCATCTGCCAAGACACCGGCCAAACCCTGAGAGACATCCCCGCCATCAGCCGTGCCATCGTCGGCGCGATTCAGATGCGGCAACAAGGTCGTAACGGTGCCGCGGCCCCCGAGCCACCCACTGCGTTGATATCTGCGCCGCCCCCCGAAACCGATGAATCCCATCTTCTCCCAACCGCAACGATCTTCGTCGATGCGGATGAGTGGGACGCCCGCGCCCGAGCACTCGGCGGAACGCGCAACACGCTACTCGTGGGACTCGCAGCCCACCTCGCCCACCACGCCGGCAGAGTGGCGACGGATGGCTCAGTGGTGGTGACGCTCCCGGTCAACGAGCGCACCGCCGACGACACCCGTGCCAACGCCCTCGGTGGCGTTCGCGCGAAGGTCGACCCCGCATCCGCCACGACAGACCTCCGTGAGATCCGGGCCGCGGTAAAACAAGAACTGATTCGGCACTCGGAGGAGCCCGAACCTCAGCAGGTGATGAACGCCCTTGTGCCCCTGATGTCCGAGCGGGTGCTCAGAGCCGCCCGCAGCGCGACCAGGGGCAACCCCTTCAATCTCGTCGGCGCATCCAACGTCGGAGAGATGGACGCAGCCGCCGGCCGGGCAGATGGCACGGATGCCGTTTCGTTCGCATTGAGGCTGCATCACCTCGGTGTGGCCACATCGACGTTGCACCGCTACGGCGGTGTACAGACCATGCTCTCGGGATCGATGAACGGACAGATCTTCATTTCGCTGATTTCATATCTGCCAGGACGTGCCAACTCGAACGATGAGTTGCGTCTTGATCTTTCGACCGCCCTGGAAAAGTTCTCGCTCAGCGGCACCTATCTTTGAACCACCCGAACGTCACCAAACGAGCGGCACCAGCCGATAGTGCACCTTCTGCATGTACTCCCCGTATCCCGCGAGTTGCTGCCCGAGCAGCTCCTCCTCATCGTGGATACGGAAGGTGTAGAGGGCCAATACGGGAATGAGAACGGCCAGGCCCCACCAAGATCCGAGGGCGAGAGGCATCCCGGCCACCATGACCAGGGCCCCCATGTACATGGGGTGTCGCACAAGCCCGTAGAGCCCGGTGGAGACCAGCTTCTGCTCCGACTCCACGGTGATGTTCGCTGACGCATAGCTGTTCTGGAGCATGGTGAACATCGTGATGCCAAGGCCGACGGCGAACATCGCGTTGCCGATCAGGGATACGGCGGTGGGCACTGGAGACCAGCCGAAGCGATGGTCCAGAGCACAGAACACCGGCAGCGCGATGGACAGATTCACGATGACGAGGACCACGACCTTTTGGACGGGTCGCGATTCGGACTTCTGACCGACCCGCATGCGCCGCTCGACGATCGCCTTGTCTTTCCTCAACAGGTAGACGGTGGAGGCGATTGCCAATACCGCATACACCGACAGAAAGACCCACGCCTGCCAGTAGTCGAGCGTCCCCGCTGGGATGAACAGTAGTGCGCCCAACACAGCCAGGCCGAGTACGGATTGAATCGCCACCCGAAGATCGGTGCTCATGCCATCCTCCTGAAATATGATCCAGCGTTCAAAAGAGTGTTCCGGTAAGGGAGAAGTCGTCCAACGCATTCGAAAGATCTTGCTGCAAGCGCTCATTCGAGTTGATACCGCCGGGGAGGTACGAATGGGCCGATACGAATACCCGTCCGTTCGCCCGCCCGGAGAGAAATGACTGGGTCCCGCCGAACCGGTGCAGCATCGCCTCCGTCAGCCCCAGGTACGGGAGAACTTTCACGGCGAAGTAGTCGGCGTCCGTACCATCTGCCCGGCTGGCGGCCGGGTTGACCACACCCAGGTTGGACGAACCGACCTGGTTGGATGAACCGGTGCGGGAGGTGGCCCCGAGGAACCGCTTCGGCAGCAGGGGAATGATGGCATTCACCGCGTGTTCCTCATCGGGCACCTGCCCGTGACGGATCAGCGCTTGTTTGACCGCAGCCCGGATCTCACGCAGGTCCGTGGTCGTCAGCGCGGGATCGACCGTCACGGCGACACTACTCCTCGCGTTGGCGCGGGTATCTCCGTCGGCACGCTGGTTGACCGGCATCATGACGATCACCGACCCGTCCGCGCCGACACGTCCTGCGCGATGGGCCAGCCGAGCCGCCAGCGCCACAAGAAGGGTGTTGCTGGTCCCGCCGAGTGCCTCTGCGCGAGAATCCCATTCGTCGGCATCAACGAGGATCGTTGCCATCGGAACCGGGATCGATTGGTCGGAAATGGCGTCTGGTGCAGGCGAGGCGGAAGTCGGCGAAGTGGCGGGGTTTGCACCTGCCGGCCCCTCCCGACTGCGCCGGGCCAGCCGAATCGCGGCGACAACGCCCCGCGCCATGGCGGGGATGTCGCGCACAGTTTGCCAAGCGTCCTGACTCAGAGCTCCCCAACGACCGCGCGATTCGGCAGCCGGCCAGCTGATCGGATCGTCACGGCCGAGTGCGGCATCAGCCAGTGCCTCACAGAGACCAACTCCGTCGATGAGGCAATGTGAGACGACCAGGCTCACCCCTGACCCTCCGTCGGTGAACGGAAGCACTGCGAGATGCCAGCCGGGTCCGTGCTCGCAATCGAGTGGAGTGTTGATCTGCTCGCCGAGCCAGTCATCGAATTCTTCACGCGGCCTGGGTGTCTCGACGATCTCGAGCGGGGAAGAATTGTCCGACGCTATCCAGCGGTGCCGGCCGAACGACAGCGGTGAACGCTCGATGCCTCGGGACAACCGTCCCCGCCGAAGGTGGTCGTGGAACTGGCGAAGACCTTCGATGTCGATCGGGCGGTCATAAATCCAGGCGCTCTGTAGAAGGCTGTTGACCCCTATCGCCAGCCCGAGGTCGAACGTACGCTGATCGAGCACATCGAGGACGTTGCTCATTTTTGGAACTGTATCCGCGTTGAATTCGCGCGTCTCGTGTTTGTAAGTGGTCCGCATTTACGATCACCGTCCCCCCGTCGGCCGCTCAACGCTTGTGCGCAAGAGCATCGTCACGAAACTATTCCGAATCACTTTCCAGGACAGCCTTGAGCTTTTCGATGTACTCACTCAGCGCTTCGGGGGTGAACATTTCGAAGTGGGTGCAGCCCACCGGGAGCACCGTGATCTTCCCGGAAACATAAGGGCGCCAACTGTGCAGCAGCGCTCCGGCGGCCCTGCGGTTACGCAGACCCGCCATCTTCGACATGAGTCCATTCCCGCCGGTGTCCTCACATCGAGGACGGGCAGCCGAAAACATCACGACATCACCGTCGAAAACTTCAGGCCGATGATCGAGAAGGAACAACTGCCCCGCACTCACGCTGCGCGCCATGAACTTCACCAATTGCCGCGACGGAGGACTGGCCCCGTGCCGGGCAATGATGTCGGCCACCCGCGAATAGGACAGTAACCCGAAATGCACGGGCACCCGGACCTTGTTGGTCCTCAGGATGTAATCGAGAACCCATCCCTCGGCCACCGCCTGATTCTTCGCAATCCTCCTGGTGATGCGTTTCCAGAACCTGTTCGGGTTCAGCAAGCCATCGAGCAGCACCAGACGCTGAACCTCACACCCACGCCGCTGAAGCTCAACGGCCAACGCATGAGCCACGACTCCACCAAACGACCACCCCAGAATCCGGTACGGCCCAACCGGATACAGCTTCTGAAGCCGATCGGCGTAGCTTTCCGCCATGGCGTGGATCGACTGTGCCTCGGATTCGCCATCGGCTGGCGCCCGGTTGATCCCGACGATCGGGCCCTCCACGTACTGGCCCAACGCCCGGTACGACCAACTCAACCCGAATCCGTCATGCACGCAACACAACGGAACGCCGTTGCCCGGCTTGAGCACCTCGACCGGGACCACTTCCCGCGAACTCTCGGCGCGACCCACTTGCTGGGCCAAACCACGCACCGTCGGCGCATCGAACATGACTCGCACCGCCAACTCGGCGTCGAGGCTGGCGTTGGCGGCGGCGATCACCCGCATCGCCGACAGCGAGTCCCCTCCGAGGTTGAAAAACGAATCGTCGACCCCGACTCGCTCCAGACCGAGGACTTCGGCGTAGATGCCGGCCAGGATCTCCTCGGTGAGCGTTTCCGGGGCACGGTACTGCCGAGTATCGGCATACTCCGGCATCGGGAGTGCGCGCCGATCCAACTTCCCGTTGACCGTCAACGGCAAACTGTCAACCGCCATCACCGCCGCGGGCACCATATAGGCCGGTAACCGTGTCGCCATGGCAGTCCGGATTTCGGCCGGGTCTGCCTTACCGGTGATGTATCCGAACAGCCGCTTGTCGCCGGGGCGATCTTCGCGAGCGATGACGGCCGCCTGATCCACCCCCTCCAGGCCGGCCAGCACCGCTCGCACTTCACCCAACTCGATGCGATACCCGCGGATCTTTACCTGCTCATCAGCCCGGCCCAGATACTGCAACTGACCGTCGGCACCCCAACGCACCAGATCCCCGGTGCGATACATCCGCTGCCCCGCTGCGAACGGACACGCGACAAATCGCGACCCCGTCAACCCACCCCGACGCTGGTACCCGGCTGCGAGGCCGGACCCGGCCACATACAACTCCCCGACCACACCGGCGGGCACCGGACGCAACCACCGGTCCAATACAAAGAACGCCGCACCCGGCACCGGCCTTCCGATCGGCACCACACCCGCCCCTGCCACCAACGGGGCACTGAACGACGTGTACCACGTCTCCGTCGGGCCGTAACCGTTGATCATCAACCGGCCCAGTGCCCACCGATCCACCAACTCGACCGGGCACGCCTCACCGGCCACCACCAACGCCGCAGACTCCAAACTCTCCGACGACAGCGCCGCGGCAGCCGACGGCGTCTGGTTCAGCACCGTCACTTGCTCTGCAACCAGCAAGTCGTGCAACTCATCCGGTGAACCCACCAGCGCATCTGGCACCACCACCAATCGGCCACCGCTCAGCAGCGCACCGAAGATCTCCCACACAGACACGTCAAACGCATACGAGTGCCACTGCGACCACACCCCCGCGGTCGGCAACCCCACCTGCAACGACGTCAGCAACCCGGTGACGTTGCTGTGCGGGACGGCCACTCCCTTCGGCACCCCCGTCGTGCCCGACGTGTAGATCACGTACGCCACATCATCGGCAGCCGGCTTTGACAATGTGCTGCTCGGTTGCATGACAATCCGCCGGTCCGCCACGTCGACAACGGCCACACCCAGCTGGTCCAGCCGCTCCGCCAACGCACCCGCAGTGACCGCGGCCACCGGTCGAGCATCACCGACCACCACGGCGATCCGTGCATCTGGGTACGCGGGATCCAACGGCAGATACGCCGCCCCAGTCTTCAACACCGCCAGAATCGCCACAATCGCGTCAACCGAACGATTCAGCACCAACGCCACACACTCACCGGGCCCGGCACCATGGTCGGCAAGGAGGTGCGCCAACCGATTCGAGGCCTCGTCGAGTTCTCGATACGACATGGATCTGCCGTCGAAGGTCACCGCCGCGGCATCCGGCACCCGAGCCACCTGCTGGGCGAACACCTCCGGAATCGAGCCCGCCGCCCTCGCCGGTGCGGTCAACGCGGCTCGATTCCCGAACGCATCGAGGCGAGCATGCTCGTCGGTGTCCAACACATCGATCGACGACAAGCGCTGCGCCGGATCGGCCGCCATCGCCGCCAGAATCCGCTCCAACCGCCCGACAAACACCTCGATTGTGCCGGAGTCGAACACATCAGTGCGGAACTCCACCGAACCGCCGATCCCCGCCCGAGCGTCCTCCGCGTCGTACCTTTCGCCAAGCGCAAAGACCAGATCCATACGTGCGGTATGGGTTTCAGCCATCTGTGCGGCAGCGTGCACATCACCCGTGCCCGCCTCGGCATCGGTTGCATTCGCTGGGTTCTGCCAGGCCAGCATCACCTGGATCAACGGGTGATGGCTCAGGCTACGGCTCGGGTTGAGCCGGTCCACCAACACCTCGAACGGCACGTCCTGATGCTCATACGCTGCCAGGCTGCGTTGGCGCACCTGTCCCAACAGCTCGCCTACGGTGGGGTCATCGCCCAGGTCGACTCGCAGCACCAAGGTGTTCACGAAGAACCCGACCAGATCATTCAGCGCCGGATCATTACGCCCTGCAATCGGGAAGCCCACCGCCACATCGGAACTGGCACTCAAACTCGACAACAACACCGCCAACGCAGCCTGCACCACCATGAAGCTGGTCGCATTGTGCTCCCGCGCAACCTCCGCCACCCGCCGCTGCAACTCCGCCGGCCACTCCACTTCGACGACAGCTCCGTGGTGATCGGCGACCGCCGGGTACGGGCGATCCGTCGGCAACTCGAGGCGATCGGGTAGCCCCGCCAACGCTTCCTGCCAGTAGGCCAGTTGCCCGGCGATGCGGCTCTCGGGGTCGGTCAGCTCGCCGAGCTGCTCCCGCTGCCACAGTGTGTAATCCACGTACTGCACTGGCAGCGGAGACCACTGCGGCGCCTCCCTGCCGCAGCGAGAGGCGTAGGCGACGGCCACATCACGGGCCAGCGGTGAGAACGACCAGGCGTCCCCAGCGATGTGGTGCACCACCGCGACCAGCACATGCTCGTCTTCAGAGACGCGGAAAAGCCTGGCCCAGATCGGGATCTCGTGGTTCAGATCGAAGGGGTGCTGTACAGCTGCATCGATGGCACTTGCCAACTGCTCGGCGGGCCAATCCGCGGCGTCAACCTCCTGCCACCCGAATTCAGCCTGGTCGGCAGGAAGGACCAGCTGCCGGGGGACACCGTCGACCTCGGGGAATACCGTACGCAGGCTCTCATGCCGCGCTGCCACATCAGCCAGGGCCAGGCGGAGCGCATCGACGTCCAATCCGGTGACCCGGTACATCATCGGCATGTTGTAAATCGGGGAAGGGCCGTGCAATTGGTCCAGGAACCAGAGCCGCTGCTGGGCATACGACAGCGGCACCACTTCAGGCCGGGGCATGGGGGCCAATGGGGCCCGTCCGCCCGAACCCATGGCGATATGGGGTTCGAGCTGCGCCACGGCCGGCGCGTCGAATACCGCACGGACGGCCAGATCGGTGTCGAATGCGGTGTTGACAGCATTGATCAGTCTGATGGCTGACAGAGAGTCACCACCGAGATCGAAGAACGAGTCGTCGACTCCGACTTGATCCAATCCCAATACTTGAGCGAAGATGCCGACCAGGATCTCCTCGGTCGGAGTGGTCGGGGCACGATAGCTGTCGGCGTCGATGTACTCGGGCGCCGGTAGCGCGCGCCTGTCCAATTTGCCGTTGACGGTCAACGGTATTGCGTCGACCACCACCACGGCGGCAGGCACCATGTAAGTCGGAAGATGCTCAGCCAGGTGGGCTCGGGCCTTGCCGGAATCGACCAGACCGGGCGCGGTCTCGGTCACGTAGCCGACGAGTCGCTTCTCGCCCGGGTGGTCCTCGCGGGTGACGACGACAGCCTGTTCAACGCCGTCCAGATCAGCCAGGGCAACCTGGATTTCGCCGAGTTCGATCCGGTAGCCGCGGATTTTGACCTGCTCATCGGCACGGCCGAAGTACTGCATCTGCCCGTCACTGCCCCAGCGCACCAGATCGCCGGTCCGGTACATCCGCGTCCCCGCGCCACCGAACGAGCAAGCGACGAAACGAGACGCGGTCAACCCGGCCCGACCGACGTATCCCACTCCGACGCCACGGCCGGCCACATACAACTCCCCCACCACACCCGGTGGCACTTCCCGCAGCCGGCGATCAAGGACGAACAGCGCGGCCCCGGGTGCCGGCGAACCGATAGGAACGATGTTCGCCGCCACCGCCTCGGCTTTCAACGGCGCACTGATCGCGGCATACACCGTGGCCTCTGTCGGCCCATAAGCGTTGATCAGCACCCGTCCCGGCGCCCAACGTTGCACCAGCTCCGTCGGGCATGCCTCCCCGGCCACCACCAACGTGGTGGACTCCAGTCCGTCCGGTGAGAGCATCCCCGCCGCCGACGGTGTCTGACTCAAGACACTGACCTTCTGGCTCACCAACAAGTCATGCAACTCGTGCGGCGAACGGGCCACCTCTTCCGGCACCACCACCAGCCGGCCGCCGTGCAGCAGGGCGCAGAAGATGTCCCACACGGAAACGTCGAACACCAGCGAATGCCATTGCGACCACACGGTTCCCGGGCCCACCAGAGCTGGGTCCACGGCGCCGAGGAACTGTGTCACATTCTGGTGAGTGATCGCCACGCCCTTCGGAACGCCGGTGGTTCCCGAGGTGTAGATCAGGTAGGCGAGGTCATCGGCGGCCGCTCCCGGCAACGCGGTACTGGGGTGGGTCTCGATTCGCGTGTCCGCGATGTCAATGACGGTCAGGTCGCATCCGTCCAGCCGCGTCCGCAAGTCGGACGTGGTGACCGCCGCGACCGGCCCGGCGTCTGCCAGCATGAACTCGACCCGCGCGTCCGGCACCATCGGGTCGATGGGCAGGTAGGCTGCGCCCGACTTGAGGACGGCCAGGATCGCGACGATCGCCTCGGCGGAATGGTTGAGCAGCAGCGCCACGCATTCGCCCGATCCCGCGCCCTGGCTGACAAGTAGGTGTGCCAGGCGGTTCGACGCCTCGTCGAGCTCGCGGTACGTCCACGAACTCTCACCGCACGTGACCGCCACTGCGGCCGGGTCCCGCGCCACCTGTTCGGCGAACACCGCCGGAATCGACATGGTGTCCACCGGCTCGGTCAGCACCGCCCGGTTGCCCCATCCGTCGAGGCGGACGTGGTCACCTGCCTCGAGTAGGTCCACAGACGACAACGTCGCCGATGGATCGGCGGTCAGAGCTTCGACCGCGCGGGTCAGGCGCTCGACAAAGCGCTGAATGGTGGCGGTATCGAACACATCGGTGCGGAACTCCACGGCCCCGGTGATGCCGGCGGCCTCACCGGCGCTCCAGCGTTCTGCCAACGAGATCATCAGATCCATGCGGGCGGTCTGAGTGTCCGCTTCCAGCGGAGTGGCTTGCAGGCCGCCCAAACTCGTCGACGCCGTGTGGTCGTCGTCCTGTGCGGTCAGGTTCTGCCACGCCATCATCACCTGAACCAGCGGGTGGTGGGTCAAACTGCGAGCCGGGTTGAGCCGGTCGACAACCATCTCGAACGGCACATCCTGGTGCTCGTAGGCAGCCAGGCTGCGTCTGCGCACCTGGGCCAGCAGGTCGGCAACGGATGGATCACCGTCGAGCTCGACCCGTAGCACCAGTGTGTTGATGAAGACCCCGACCAACTCGTCCAATGCCGGATCGCTACGCCCTGCGATCGGGAATCCCACTGCAACATCCGAATTCCCGCTGAGAGTTGACAACAACACGGCCAGGGCGGCCTGTACCACCATGAAGCTGGTCGCATTGTGCTCACTCGCCGCCCGCGCGATCTGCTGCTGCAACTCGGCCGGCCACTCCATCGTGAGACTGGCCCCGTGGTAGTCGGCCACCGGCGGATACGGCCGGTCGGTGGGTAGTTCCAGACGCTCGGGCAGCCCGGTCAGCGCCTGCTCCCAATATGCCAACTGACCAGAGATCCGGCTGTCGGGATCGGTCGGATCACCCAGATACGACCGCTGCCACAGGGTGTAATCCGCATATTGGACCGGCAGCGGCGCCCAGTCGGGGGCCAGTCCCGCACACCGGCTCGCATAGGCCATCCCGATGTCACGCACCAGGGGCCCGATCGACCACCCATCCCCGGCAATGTGATGGACCACCGCAACCAGCACATGTTCGCCCTCGCCCATTCGGAAAAGGGTTGCTCTCAACGGGATCTCAGCTGACAGATCGAAGTTGTATGCGACCGTAGCGCGAATCGCGTCGTGGAGCCGGTCCACGGACCAACCCTCCGCGTCGACGACCTGCCATCCCGGATCGGCCTGTCCCGCCGGCAGCACGACCTGTCGAGGCACACCGTCGACCGCCGGGAACACTGTGCGCAGAGACTCATGGCGCTCCACCACGTCGGCCAGTGCCCGGCCGAGGGCATCGACATCCAGTTCGCCGGTGATCCGATACGCGGTCGGCATGTTGTAGATCGGTGACGGTCCCTCGAGCTGGTCGAGGAACCACAGTCGCTGCTGCGCATATGACAGCGGGAGGGCATCGGGGCGTTGTTGGGCCACGAGCGGTTCACGCCGCCCCGTACTCTCACCCGCACGTGTCGCAAGCTGCGCCACCGTAGGCGCCTCGAACACTGCCCGCACTGCGAGATCGGTATCCAGACTGGCGTTGGCCGCATTGATCAACCGCATCGCCGAGAGCGAGTCGCCGCCCAGGTCGAAGAAGGAGTCGTCCGCCCCGACCCGTTTCAAGCCGAGCACCTGCGCATAGATGCCGGCCAGCAGTTCCTCGACAGGAGTTGCCGGAGCGCGGTACTCCTGACCGTTGCCGTAGTCGGGGGCCGGCAGAGCGCGCTTGTCGAGTTTGCCGTTCACCGTCAACGGCAAGGCATCGAGCAGCACCACCGCCGCAGGCACCATGTAGCCGGGCAACCGCTCCGACAGGGCCGCACGAACCGCGACCGGGTCCGCGCTGCCGGTGATGTAACCGACCAGGCGCTTGTCACCGGGGCGGTCTTCTCGCGCTATGACCTCGGCTTGTCTCACCCCCTCCAGATCTTCCAGGGCTGATTGGATTTCGCCCAGTTCGATCCGGTACCCGCGAATCTTCACCTGCTCATCGGCACGCCCCAGATAGCGCAACTGGCCGTCAGGACCCCACGAGGCGAGATCGCCGGTCCGATACATCCGCGTCCCTGCCCCGCCGAACGGGCACGCCATGAACCTCGTCGCACTCAGTCCACCACGACGCCAGTAGCCGAATCCCAACCCGGCGCCGACCACGTACAACTCACCCACTACGCCCACCGGCACCGGTTGCAGCGACGAATCCAGCACGAAGAACCCGAGGTGGGCCAACGGCACACCGATCGGGCTCGTGCTGCCCTCAACGTCACTGGCCACGATCTCCCGGAACGAGGCGTGCACCGTCGTCTCGGTGATGCCGTACATGTTGATCAGCCGAGTGGAACCTGAATGTCCCTCGAACCACGGCCGAAGGCGCTGCGGTTCAAGCGCTTCCCCACCGAAGATCACCGTCTCCAACTTCAACTGACGGCCCAGCTCGGGCTGCAACGCGTCCACCGACTGCAGGGCATAGAACGCCGACGGCGTCTGACTCAACACCGTCACCTGCTCGGCAACCAGCAAGCTCAGCAAGTCCTCCGGAGATCGAGTCACCGACTCTGACACCACGACCAGCCGTCCGCCGAACAGCAGCGCGCCCCAGATCTCCCACACCGAATAGTCGAAAGCCAACGAATGGCACTGCGTCCATACCTGACCCGCCAGACCCAACTCGGCATCCAAGGTCCCCAACAAGCGAGCCACGTTCCGGTGGCTGATCGCCACGCCCTTGGGAACACCGGTCGTCCCTGAGGTGTAGATCAGATACGCCACATCATCTGAAACCGGTCCCCGCAGTGCGGTACTGGGTTGCGCATCGATCGCGGCGTCGGCAACGTCGACGACGGCCAATTCGATCCCCTCCAGCCGCGTCCGCAGTCCGGCGGTGGTCACCGCGACAATCGGAGCCGCATCGCCGAGCATGAACTGGATTCGCGTATCGGGATGCATCGGATCGACCGGCACGTATGCCGCCCCGGACTTCAACGCTCCCAGAATCGCGACGATCGCCTCAACCGACCGCGGCACCAACACGGCCACGCTTTCGCCCGGGCCGGCCCCGAGACCAACCAGCCTGTGGGCCAGACGGTTCGACGCCTCATCGAGCTCCCGATAAGTCATCGAACGGCCATCGAAACTCACCGCCACCGACTCAGGCGCACGAGCCACCTGAGCGGCGAACAACCCCGGAATCGACATCACCGGGACCGGGGACTCAGCCAACACGGCCAGGTTGCCGACATCGTCGAGACGGGAATGCTCGACGGCATCCAGCACATCGACCGACGACAGCCGCCGGGTCGGATCATCGACCAGCGCCTCGGCGACGCGTACCAGTCGCTCGATCATGGTCTCGATGCCGGCCGCGTCGAACACGTCGGTCCGGAACTCCACCGTGCCGCCGATCCCTGCGGGATTGCCGGCGTCGTCCCACCGTTCAGCCAATGAGAACGTGAGGTCCATCCGGGCCACGTGGGTGTCCACCGGCAGCGGACTGACCTGTGCCTCACCCAGAGTCGATTCGGTCGATGTGTCGGCGGTGAAGTTCTGCCAGGCCAGCGCCACCTGGACCAGCGGGTGGTGGGCCAGCGACCGGGTCGGCTTGAGCCGATCCACGAGCACCTCGAACGGCACATCCTGGTGCTCGAGCGTGGCCAGACTGCGCCGGCGCACCTGGGCCAGCAACTCGGCAGCAGTGGGGTCGCCGGCCAGATCCACTCGCAGCACCAGTGTGTTGACGAAGAATCCCACCAACTGATCCAGCGCCGCATCGCCACGGCCCGCGATCGGAACCCCCACGGCCACATCAGAGCTCGCACTGAGCTTCGACAGCAACGTCGTCAGCACGGCCTGGACCACCATGTACGTCGTGGCGTTGTGTTCGCGCGCAACTTCACGTATGCGCGTGTGCAATTCGGCCGGTAATGAAACCGGCATGCTGGCACCACGGTGATCAGCCACCGGCGGGTAGGGGCGGTCGGTGGGAAGTTCGAGGCGTTCGGGCAGCCCGGCCAAAGCGCGTTCCCAATACGCCACCTGGGCTGCAATGCGGCTGTCGGTATCGCCCAGGTCGCCCAGATATGCCCGCTGCCACAGGCTGTAGTCCACATACTGCACCGGCAACGGCTGCCAGCCCGGCGCTCGTCCCGCAGACCGTTCGGCATACGCCGATTGCAGATCGGCGATCAGCGGGGCTACCGACCAACCGTCGGCAGCGATGTGGTGCACCACGGCCACCAGGACATGCTCATCCTCGCTCAACCGTAAAAGCGCTGCACGCAGCGGTATCTCGAGGCCCAGATCGAAGGCATGGCCGGCCATCTCTCCGATGGCTTCACGCAGTTCGGTCATCGACCATCCGCCGGCATCGATCACTCGCCAACCGCAATCGGCGTCCTCGGCAGGTATCACGACCTGCTCCGGGACGCCCTCGGTCGACCGGAAGACCGTACGCAGAGATTCGTGGCGGCTCACCACATCGGCCAACGCCGCACCGAGCGCGTCGGTATCCAGCTGCCCGGTGATCTGTAATGCCACCGCCATGTTGTAGATCGGTGATGGACCCTCCAACTGGTCGAGGAACCACAGCCGCTGCTGGGCATACGACAGCGGAATGACCGCGGGGCGTTGTTGGGCCACCAACGCCTCACGGCCACCCGCACTCTCACCCACACGCGCGGCAAGCTCGCCCACCGTAGGGGTCTCGAAGACCGCCCGCACCGCCAGATCAGCATCCAAACTGGCGTTGATCGCATTGATCAACCGAGCCGCGGACAGCGAATCCCCACCGAGATCAAAAAACGAGTCATCGACCCCGACCCGTTCCAGACCCAACACCTGCCCGAAAATCCCGACCAGGATCTCCTCGTTCGGCGTGCTCGCAGCTCGGTACCGATCAACGTCCAGATATTCCGGCGCCGGCAGCACTCGGCGGTCGAGCTTGCCGTTCACCGTCAAAGGCAAGGTGTCCAGTACCACCACCGCGGTCGGGACCATGTAGCCGGGTAACCGCTCCGACAGGGCCGCACGAACCGCGACCGGGTCCGCGCTGCCGGTGATGTAGCCGACCAGGCGCTTATCGCCGGGGCGATCTTCCCGGGCGATCACCGCCGCCTGGCCTACCCCATCGACCTCCGCCAAAGCGGTCTGAATCTCCCCCAACTCGATCCGATACCCACGAATCTTGACCTGCTCATCAGCACGCCCGCCATACCGCAACTGACCATCGGCACCCCACGACGCCAAATCGCCGGTCCGATACATCCGCGCCCCGGTCCCCCCGAATGGGCACGCCACAAACCTCGTCGCGCTCAGTCCGCCACGACGCCAATACCCGCACCCCAAACCCGCACCGACGACATACAACTCACCCACCACACCCACCGGCACCGGTTGCAGCGACGAATCCAGCACGAAGAACCCGAGGTGGGCCAACGGCACGCCGATCGGACTGACGCTGCCCTCGGCATCGGCAACCACGATCTCCCGAAACGACGCGTGCACCGTCGTCTCGGTGATGCCGTACATGTTGATCAACCGCGGCGAACCCGGATGACCCTCCAGCCAACCCCGAAGCCGCTGTGGCTCAAGTGCTTCCCCACCGAAGACCACCGTCTCCAACTTCAACTGACCGCCCGGCGCAGGCTGCAACGCGTCCACAGCCTGCAACGCATAGAACGCCGACGGCGTCTGGCTGAACATGGTGACCTGCTCGGCGACCAGCAGGGCATACAGGTCTTCTGGTGCCTGCGTCACGGACTCCGGCACCACGACCAGCCGTCCACCGAACAGCAGCGCGCCCCAGATCTCCCACACCGAATAGTCGAAGGCCAACGAATGGCATTGCGTCCACACCTGACCGGCCAGACCCAACTCGGCATCCAAGGTCCCCAACAACCGAGTCACATTCCGATGGCTGATCGCCACACCCTTCGGACGACCCGTCGTTCCCGAGGTGTAGATCAGATACGCGACGCCATCAGCCGTCGGCTCGGGCAATTCCGGTATCTGGCCGTCGCGCCGACCTACGTCGTCGAAATCGAGGACTTCCAGATTGCACTCTGCGAATCGGCCCATCAGCTCCGTGGTCGTGATGGCCACGGCGGGCTCGGCATCGGTGAGCATGAACTGAATGCGCGCGTCGGGATGCATCGGGTCGATCGGCAGATAGGTTGCCCCCGACTTCAACACCGCGACAATGGAAACGATCGCCTCGATGGAGCGGGGGAAGAGCAACGCCACCCGCTTACCCGGACCCACCCCAAGAGTGACCAACCTCTGTGCCAGCCGGTTCGACGCCTCGTCAAGTTCCGCATAGGTCAGGGAGCGGCCGTTGAAGACCACCGCGACCGCCTCAGGTGCCCGGGCCACCTGCACGGCGAACAACCGAGGAATCGATACCGATGGCGCTACGGGCTCGTTCAGTACCGCGCGATTACCCCACGCGTACAGCTGAACGTGCTCGTCCTCATCGAGAAAATCCATCGACGACAACCGCCGGCTCAGGTCGGCAGTCACGATGAGGCCTCCACCTCGGCCGTCATCGCCACCAGAACTTTTCGCAACCGATCGATCAACCGCACAACGGTGCCCTCGTCATAAACGTCGGTGCGAAATTCCACAGTCCCTCCAATCCCGGCCGGCTCGCCGGTCTCAGTCCAGCGTTCTCCCAACGCAAAGGTCAGGTCTGTACGTGCGGTGTGGGTCTGCGCGGGCAACGGTGTCACCCGGACACCACCGAGTGCCAAACCGCCTGCCGTGTCCGCGCTGTGCTGCCAGGCCAGGTTCTGCCAGGACAGCATGACCTGCACCAACGGGTGGTGAGTCAGACTGCGGGTCGGGTTGAGCCGGTCCACCACGAGTTCGAACGGCACGTCCTGGTGCTCAAAGGCTGCCAGACCGCGTTGTCGTACCTGCTCGAGAAGCTCACCGATGGTCGGGTCTCCGGCGAAGTCGACCCGCAGCACCAGGGTGTTGACAAAGAATCCGACCAGGTCGTCCAACGCAGGATCATTGCGCCCGGCGATCGAGATACCCACCGCGACATCTGAAGTCGCGCCGAGCTTCGACAGCAGCAGCGCCAGCCCGGCTTGTACCACCATGAAGCTGGTCGCGTTCTGCTGACGAGCCAGCCGAGCGACGCGCTGCTGCAGATCGGCCGGCCAATCCACCGCCAGGCTGGCGCCACGGTAGTCGGCCACCGGCGGGTACGGCCGATCGGTCGGCAACTCCAACCACTCCGGCAGCCCGGCCAGTGCTTCCTCCCAATACGCAAGTTGCCCGGAAATCCGGCTGTCGTGGTCAGCGAGATCACCCAGATACGAACGCTGCCAGAGCGTGTAGTCCGCGTATTGCACAGGCAACGGGGTCCAATCAGGCACTTTGCCCTCGCTCCGCCTGGCGTAAGCAGCGCCGAGATCCGCTACCAGCGGGGTGACCGACCAGCCGTCGGCAGCAATGTGGTGCACCACCGCCACCAGGACATGCTCATCCTCCGCAACGCGGAACAGTGTTGCTCTCAAGGGCAATTCGGCCGACAGGTCAAAAGAATGACGCGCAACTGCGCCGGCCGCCTCGGCCAGACGATCGGCTGCCCAGCCGGCTGCATCCACCACTTCCCAGCACATGTGGGCTTTTTCGGCCGGCACCACGAGTTGCTGGGGCGCCTCACCGGCGAGGGTGAACAGTGTGCGCAGGCTCTCGTGCCGACCCACCACATCGACCAGCGCCTGGCCGAGGGCGACGGGGTCGAGGTCTCCGCTCAGGCGCAAGCCCACGGCAAGGTTGTAAACCGGTGAGGGGCCGTTCAATTGGTCGAAGAACCAGAGCCGCTGCTGGGCATAGGACAACGGGATGGTCTGCGGGCGCGGCATCACCTGCAGCGGCGGGCGTGCCGCGTCGCCCTGTTGGCGGTCCAGGCAGGCCGCCAGCCGTCCAACGGTCGGTGCATCGAACAGATATCGGACCGGTACGTCCTTGCCGAGGGCAGACTGAAGGCGCGCGCTGACGCGGATCGCGATCAGCGAGTCCCCGCCCAGGGCGAAGAAATCGTCGTCGAGCCCGACCTGATCTAGACCGAGCACCTCGGCGAAGACATCGGCGACCGTCTTCTCCGTCGGCGTCTGGGGTGACCGGAAGGTGGCCGCCGTGAACACCGGCTCAGGAAGGGCCTTGCGGTCGGTCTTGCCAGAGGACGTCAGCGGGAACTCGTCGAGCACCACGATCTGGCTCGGCACCATGTATTCGGGCAAGCGGGCGGCCAACCACTGGCGCACCTCGCTCACCTTGCTGTTGGTATCAGGATCATTGGCGTAGGCGCTGCGCTGATGCGAATGGGCCGGGGCCAGATACAGATCGGTCAGTACCGGAGTCGTCCCGTCCTCGATGCCGGCAACGAACAGCGCGTCCACGGTGCCGGGTCGAGGGCCCCACGTGACCGCGACCCGGTACCCGGCGGACTCACCGAGCCGGTACAACAGTTCGGGTGTGACGGTGTTCGCGGGGTCGGCGGCGATCTCTGCCTCAGCCAACGCATCGGCGACCGAATGCCCCTCGGCCAGTGCCTGTTCGATGATCACGTCGGCGATCACGCCTGCGCGCGGGATTGCGGAGATGCGCACGGTCGCCGGCCGCTGGGCGGTCAACTCGGCGTGCAGTCCGCTCAGCCCTGCGCAATCGGCCCAATCCCAGGTGGGCGCCTCTTCGAGCGAAAGGACCCCGTCCACTGACCGGTGGATGATGACGTCGTAGCGGTACCGGGTCAGCTCATTGTCGGCTTCACCGCGCTTGACCTGGATGCCTATCCCGCCCACCGCAGGGTTCTCAGCTGCCCAGGTCGTGAAGAACTCGGGCGCCAGCAGCAACTCCGGCTCACCGAGGACTGCGCGTTGAATTCGCTGGCGGAGATCGTCGGTGTCGATATCGGACCCGCTGCGCGCCAATGCGATACCGGTCTGGAAGGCGCCCTGCAGGCTGTGGTTGCGCACGTCGCCGACGAACAGCGTTCCGCCCGGAGCCAACAGGCCCATGGCGTTGTCCATCACCTCGGTGAGGTACGCCGAATTCGGGAAGTACTGGATGACCGAGTTGATGATGATCGTGTCGAAATACCCGGCCGGCAGCCCATCTGCCACGTCCGCAGGCTGCACCCGCAATCGGACCCGGTCCCCCCACGGTTGTCCGGCCACCGTTGACTCGAGTGTCCGGATGGTCGGCGCGGAAAAGTCTGTGCCCCAGTACTCTCCGCACTCGGGAGCAATCTGGGAAAGTACAAGGCCCGAACCGACGCCGAGCTCCAGTACCCGCTGCGGCCGCAGTGCCAGAATCCGGTTCACTGCCGCAGAGCGCCACTCCTCCATCTGATCCAGGGGAATCGGATCCCCGCTGTAGCTGCTGTTCCAGCCGCGGAAATCGCTTCCGAATTCCACCACGTCGAGATCAGCGTCGTAGAGCTCGTCGTAGACGTGTTGCCACTGATCGACGACTTCCGCATCGTGATCGGCATCGCTGGCACGTTCCAATGCGACGTACGCGACCAGGTGGTCCGCGGCATCGGTGTGATAGACCGCGGCGGCAGCCCGATTGACTTGCGGGCAGGCCAGCAGGGTGTTCTCGATCTCGCCCAGTTCGAGTCGCTGCCCGCGCAGTTTGACCTGTGCGTCTGCGCGTCCCAGGTATTCCAGGCTGCCAGATTGGGTCCAGCGCACCAGGTCTCCGGTGCGGTACAACCGCGTCCCCGGAGCACCGAAGGGATTGGCCACGAAGCGATCCGCAGTCAGATCGGGCCGCCCCACGTAGCCACGGGCCAGCACCGGTCCGGCCAGGTACAGCTCGCCCACCACACCAACCGGAGCCGGATTGAGCCTTGCATCCAACACCAACGCACTCGTACCGGGAACCGGGGCGCCGATGCGCACGGGCTGTCCGGCCGACAGCGCACTCCAGGTGGCCCAGATGGTCACCTCTGTCGGACCGTAGGCATTGAACATCCGCCGTCCCGGTGCCCATGCGGACACCAACTCGGCCGGGCACGCCTCACCACCCGTGACCAACGTCTTCAATCCGGACAGACGGCTGCGGTCCAGCGTTGCCACCACGGTCGGGGTGATCAATGCCGCTTCGACGTGCTGGTCCTCGATCACCGCCGTCAGCGCGTCACCTGCGTAGGAATCCGGCGGAGCCACCACCAGCGCGGCCCCCGACGCCACCGCCCACAGCCATTCGAAGACCGACGCATCGAACGTCGGTGCGGCGACCATCAGTATCCGAGCGCCCGCACCCACCCCGAACAGTTCACGATGAGCCGCGGCCACACCCAGAACACCGGCATGACTGATCGCCACCCCCTTCGGCGTTCCGGTGGATCCCGAGGTGAAGATCGCATACGCAGCGTCGTCGGTTGTCAAAGGCGCCAACCGATCAGCATCGGTGACCGGCTCGGCTGAGCTTCTCGAAAGATCCAGTGCCTCGACATCCATGACCGGGCGCAACCCGGTTCCGGCCACAGGGTCATCACCGCGAGTCAGTACACACACGGCTTCGACGGTGTCCAGTACCGTGGCGATTCGCTCGGCCGGGTGGGTCCGATCGACGGGCACGTACACCCCGCCGGCCTTGAGCACCGCCCACCAGGCGATCACCAACTCGGCAGACCGGCCCATCGCGACACCGACCGCACGCTCTGGACCAACCCCGGCTTCGATCAACACCCGGGCCAGTTGGTTGGAGACCTCATCGAGTTCCCGGTAGGTGAATTCCCGCGGGTGATCCACCACTGCCAGGGCCTCGGGATCCGCAGCCACCGCCGTCGCCAACAATTCGGGAGCCAGACCCACCTGCGCATCGATGCCGGCGCCAGACCACGTGTCCAGCAACATGTTACGTTCCGCACCGTCGAGCAAGCCAACCTCACCGACCACGACCGACGAGTCGGCCACGACGGCTCCGACCACCTTGTCGAACCAGCCCACCAGACGCTCGATCGTCGACCGGTCGAACAAGTCCGTGGCGTAGGTGAGCACACCGGCGGCCATCGGAGCACCCGAGACCTCGTCGGGCACCTCCCTGATGTCCACATCGAGATCGAACTTGGCTGTGCGGGTGACCATCGACATCGGCTCGATGCCGGCCCCTTCCAAGGCCACCTCGGGGCGCACGTTGTTCTGGAAGACGAGCGCGACCTGGAACAGCGGATGATGCGAGGTGGACCGTGTCGGGTTGAGTTGCTCCACCAGCAACTCGAAGGGCACGTCCTGATTTGTGTAGCCGTCCAGCGCCTTCTGTCGCACCTGGTCGAGTACGTCGCTGAACCGCTGCTGCGAGTTCAACCCGACCCGTAGCACCCAGGTGTTGACGAAGAACCCGACCAACTCCTGCAGGGCCTGATCGTTGCGGCCGGCGATCGGAGTCCCCAGCGCGATGTCCTCACCGACGCCGGCCCGGTGCAGCACAACAGACATGACGGCCTGCAAGACCATCGAGGTGGTGACATTGTGTTCTGCGGCAACCGCTTTGATCCCCGCCCAAGCCTCGGGGCCGATACGCAACGCAACCCCGTCGCCGCGATAACTGGGTGCCGGCGGACGCGGCCGATCGGTGGGAAGCGATACCACCTCGGGCAGTCCCGCCAGCTCTTTGCGCCAATAGGACAACTGCTCTGCGATCCGGCTGCCTGGATCGGCCAGGTCACCCAGATTGTCCCGCTGCCACAACGTGTAGTCGGCATACTGCACCGGCAGCGGTGACCAGTCGGGCACCCGCCCGGTGCAGCGGGCTGCGTAGGCGATCCCGACATCCTTGACCATCGGCGCCATCGACCATCCGTCGAAGGCGATGTGGTGCAGGACGATTCCGAGGACGTACTGCTCGGGCCCCACGGCGTAGATCTGGGCCCGGATCGGGATCTCGGTCGCCAGATCGAACCGGTACCCCGCCAGCGCGACCAACTCTCCCATGACAGCGTCTTCTTGATCCGCTGCAACCTGCACGAGTGCCGGGCCCCCGCGGCGCCACAACCCAGGCTGCGCCGGCAGGACCCTCTGTGAGGGAACACCGTCGATGTCGGGGAACACCGTGCGCAGCGATTCGTGCCGGGTGATCACGTCATCGAGAGCCGCGTCGAGCGCATCGAGATCCACGGCACCGTTGATCCGGAACGCGATCGGCATGTTGTACGTCGCGACGCCGTCCTCGAATCGATTGAGGAACCACAGCCGCTGTTGCGCATACGACAACGGGATAACTGCCGGTCGCTGCTGCGGGATCAGTGGCCGACGTCCGCTCGAGGCCGAACCAAGCCGCGACGCCAACTGCGCGATCGTCGGTGCGTCGAACAAGGTGCGCACTGCGAGGTCGACGTCGAGGTGACTGTTCACCGCGGCCAGTAATCGCATGGCCGACAGTGAGTCCCCGCCCAGATCGAAGAAGGAGTCGTCGACGCCGACGCGTTCCAAGCCGAGGACCTGGGCGTAGATTCCCGCCAGAATTTCTTCGGTAGCGGTGGTCGGCGCCCGGTAGTGATCGGTGTCCGAGTATTCGGGTGCGGGCAGAGCACGCTTGTCGAGCTTGCCGTTGACCGTCAACGGCAACGCATCCAGGACCACGACGGCAGCGGGCACCATGTAGGCAGGCAACCGCTCCGAGAGCTGTGCGCGGACCGCGGCGGGATCGGCTGCGCCGGTGAGGTAGCCGACGAGGCGCTTGTCACCGGGACGGTCCTCACGGGTAATCACCACGGCTTGCTGCACGTCATCGAGATCGGCCAGCGCCGTTTGAATTTCGCCGAGTTCGATGCGGTAACCACGAATCTTGACCTGCTCATCGGCACGTCCGGCATAGCGCAACTGCCCATCCGGGCCCCAGGAGACCAGGTCACCGGTCCGATACATCCGGGCACCAGGAGCGCCGAACGGGCACGCAACGAACCTCGAGGCGGTCAGCCCCGCACGCCGCACATAACCGACACCCACACCCCGGCCCGCGACATACAACTCGCCCACCACACCGGGGGGAACCGGACGTAGCGACCGGTCCAGGACGAACAAACCGGCACCGGGCACCGGCACACCGACCGGCACCACACCCGACCCAGCCTGAAGCGGAGCGCTGATCGTGGCATATACCGTCGTCTCGGTGGGACCATACCCGTTGATCAGCACCCGACCCGGCGCCCACCGATCCACGACGTCAGCCGGGCACGCCTCGGCAGCCACCATCAGCGCGGGGACCGACTTCAGCTTCTCGGGCGAGAGCATTCCGACCGCAGACGGTGTCTGGCTCAACACCGTCACGCCCTCAGCGAGAACCAACGCCTCCAGATCCTGCGGCGAACGTGTGGTCTGCTCGGGAACAACGACCAGACTTCCACCGTGCAGCAGAGCGCCCCAGATCTCCCACACCGAGTAATCGAACGCCAGCGACGAACACGCAGACCACACCTGCTGCGGGCCCAGCTCGATACCTACATCCATGCCGTCGAAAAGTCGGGTCACGTTCTGATGAGTAACCGCAACACCTTTCGGCGTCCCCGTCGTCCCCGACGTATAGATGATGTGTGCCACATCATCAGGAGCCGGAGCCGGCAGTGCGCTCGAGGGTTGCGCATCGATACGCGGGTCGTCGATGGTGATCACCGAGACACCGGATCCGTGCAGCCGCTCGGCAAGCCCAGCCATGGTGACCGCTGCGACAGGCTGCGCATCGGCCAGCATGAACTCGACGCGAGCATCGGGGTGTGCCGGATCAACCGGCAGATACGCCGCGCCGGACTTGAGCACCGCCAAGATCGCCACCACAGCCTGCATCGAGCGCTCGAGCATCAGCGCGACGCACTCACCGGGCCCGGCGCCATATTCGGCCAACAAGTGCGCCAACCGATTCGACGCCTCATCCAATTTCCGGTAAGACAACGAACGATCTTCGAAACGCACCGCCACGGCATCGGGAGCACTCTGCACCCGAGCTGCGAAAACCGCCGGAATCGAAGACTCCGCCACCGGTTGCGTCAGCACCGCCCGATGACCAACCTCATCGAGCCGCGCACAATCGGCGGCATCAAGAACATCCACCGACGACAACCGCTGAGCTGTGTCAGCTGTGATCGCCGTCAACACGCGTTGTAGCCGCTCCAGCAGTAGGCGAACACTGGACGCGTCGAACACGTCGGTGCGGAACTCGACCACGCCGCCGATACCGGCCGGCGCGCCGCTGTCGCTGAACCGTTCAGCCAGCGAGAACACCAGATCCATCCGGGCCGTTCGGGTATCCGCATCCAGCGGGCTGGCCTGGACGTCACCCAGATCCAAACTGGACGCCTGCTCCGGGGCGAAGTTCTGCCACGAGACCATCACCTGCACGAGTGGGTGGTGGGTCAGGCTGCGAGCCGGATTGAGGCGCTCCACCAGCGCCTCGAACGGCACATCCTGATGCTCGAGCGCCGCCAAGCCGCGCTGCCGTACCTGCCCCAGCAGATCAGACACCGTCGGATCACCGCCCAGATCCAACCGCAGAACGAGGGTGTTGACGAAGAAACCCACCAGTTCATCAAGACCCGGATCGCTACGGCCGGCGGTCGCGATTCCCACCGCCACATCGGAACTGGCGCTCAACTGTGCGAGGAGCGCGGCCAGCGCCGCCTGGACCACCATGAAACTCGTCGCGCCGTGCTCCCGGGCCACCCGCTCCACCTGCCGCTGCAACTCGGCAGGCCAGTCGATCGCCACACTCGACCCTTGGTAATCGGCCACCGGCGGATACGGCCGGTCAGTCGGCAACTCGAGGCGCTCAGGCAGATCGGCCAGCTCTTGTTCCCAATATGCCAGTTGTGTGGCAATCACACTGTCCGGATCAGACGTCGACCCCAGCCAGTCATGTTGCCACAACGCGTAATCGGCGTATTGCACCGACAGCGGGGCCCACTCCGGGGCACGGCCGGCGCAGCGGCTCCCGTAGGCCGAGCCCAGATCCGCCACGAACGGCGTGATCGACCAACCATCGGCAGCGATGTGGTGAACCACCGCCACCAGGACATGTTGGTCCTCAGCGATGCGGAAGAGGGTTGCCCGCAACGGGATTTCCTGTGTGAGGTCAAATGGGCGCCGCCCAACCGCGCCGGCTGCTTCCTCCAACCGATCCGCCGACCACCCGGTGGCGTCGACAACCTGCCAGCCCAGTTCCGCTTGCGAGGCAGGCACCACCAACTGCTGCGGAATCCCGTCGACGGCGCCGAACATCGTGCGCAGGCTCTCGTGCCGCCCCACCACGTCGGCCAACGCCTGTCCCAGCGCGTCGGCGTCCAGGTTGCCGTCGAGCCGCAAAGCAACCGCCATGTTGTAGATCGACGACGGCCCCTGCAGTTGCTCCAGGAACCACAGCCGCTGTTGTGCGTAGGACAGCGGAATGACATCCGGCCGCTGCTGCGCGACCAACCGCTGACGCCCACCCGAGCCCGCCTTGATGTGCGGAGCCAGCGCAGCGATGGTGGGTGCGTCGAACAGGGTACGGACACTGACGTCGGCGTCGAGGCCGGCATTGACGGCGGCGATCAGTCGCATCGCCGTCAGTGAGTCCCCGCCCAGGTCGAAAAAGGAGTCGTCGACCCCAACGCGTTCCAAGCCGAGGACCTGAGCGTAGATGCCGGCCAGGATTTCCTCGGTGGGATTCCCCGGCGCCCGGTATCGGCCGGTGTCGGTGTATTCGGGTGCGGGCAGAGCACGCTTGTCGAGCTTGCCGTTGACCGTCAGCGGTAACCCGTCGAGGGCCACGACGGCAGCGGGCACCATGTAGGCCGGCAGCCGCTCGGACAGGGCCGCACGTGCTTCGGCCGGGTCCGCGGTGCCGGTGAGGTAGCCGACCAGGCGCTTGTCCCCCGGCTGGTCCTCACGGACGACCACTACGGCTTGCTGTACACCCTCCACATCAGCCAGCGCACTTTGGATTTCGCCGAGTTCGATGCGGTAACCACGAATCTTGACCTGCTCATCGGCACGTCCGGCATAGCGCAACTGCCCATCCGGGCCCCAGGAGACCAGGTCACCGGTCCGATACATCCGGGCACCAGGAGCGCCGAACGGGCACGCAACGAACCTCGAGGCGGTCAGCCCCGCACGCCGCACATAACCGACACCCACACCCCGGCCGGCAACATACAACTCGCCCACCACACCGGGGGGAACCGGATGCAGCGACCGGTCCAGGACGAACAAACCGGCACCGGGCACCGGCACACCGATCGGCACCACACCCGACCCAGCCTGAAGCGGAGCGCTGATCGTGGCGTACACAGTCGTCTCGGTGGGGCCATACCCGTTGATCAGCACCCGACCCGGCGCCCACCGATCCACCACATCCGGCGGGCAGGCCTCAGCGGCCAGCATCAACGCCGACACCGAATCCAGCGCTGCCGGATCCAAAACCCCTACCGCAGAAGGTGTCTGACTGAGCACCGTCACCTGCTCAGCAACAACCAACGCCTGTAGCTCCCCAGGCGAGCGCGTCACCGACTCGGGCACCACCACCAGACGCCCACCGTGCAGCAGGGCCCCCCAGATCTCCCACACCGAGTAATCGAACGCCAGCGACGAACACGCAGACCACACCTGCTGCGGGCCCAGCTCGATACCTACATCCATGCCGTCGAAAAGTCGGGTCACGTTCTGATGAGTAACCGCAACACCTTTCGGCGTCCCCGTCGTCCCCGACGTATAGATGATGTGCGCGATATCATCCGGCGACGGCAGCGGCAGCGCAGAACGCGGCTGAGAATCGATCCGAGGATCCTCGATGTCGATCACCGGCACACCGGATCCGTGCAGCCGCTCGGCAAGCCCAGCCATGGTGACCACCGCCACCGACTGCACATCAGCCACCATGAACTCGACGCGAGCATCGGGGTGTGCCGGATCAACCGGCAGATACGCCGCACCGGACTTGAGCACCGCCAAGATCGCCACCACAGCCTGCGCTGAGCGCTCTAGCATCAGCGCAACACACTCACCGGGCCCGGCGCCATATTCGGCCAACATGTGCGCCAATTGATTCGACGCCTCATCCAATTCCCGATACGACAGTGCACGACCAGCAAAACTGACCGCCACCGCCTCCGGAGCACGAGCAACCTGGCCTGCGAAAACCGCCGGAATCGAAGACTCCACCACCGGCCGCGTCAGCACCGCCCGATGACCAACCGCATCCAACCGCGCGCAATCAGCCGCGTCGAGCAGGTCGACAGCCGACAGCCGCTGGGCCGGGTCCGCAGTCATCACGGCCAGCATCCGCTGCATACGCTGGATCAAGGTCTCGATCGTTGCCGCGTCGAACACATCGGTGCGGAACTCCACCGATCCGTCGATCCCGGCCGGTGCGCCGGCATCGTTGAAGCGCTCGCGCAGCGAAAACACCAGATCCATCCGGGCCGTTTGCGTTTCGGCGTCCAGCTGCGTGACACCAACGTCGCCAAGCACCAATGCCGCGGCAGGATCGCTGTGCTGCCACGGCAGGTTCTGCCAGGTCAGCATGACCTGCACGAGCGGATGATGGGTCAGGCTGCGAGCCGGATTGAGCCGATCCACCAGCACCTCGAACGGCACGTCCTGATGCTCGAACGCCGCCAAGCTGCGCCGCCGCACCTGACCCAACAGGTCGGCAACCGTGGGGTCTCCGGCCAGGTTCACGCGCAACACCAGCGTGTTGACGAAGAAGCCCACCAACTCGTCCAGCGCGGGCTCGCCGCGGCCGGCAGACGCGATGCCCACCGCCACATCGGAACTGGCGCTCAGCTGAGCCATCAGTGCCGCCAGCGCCGCCTGGACGACCATGAAACTCGTCGCGCCGTGCTCGCGGGCGACCCGGGCGATCTGTTGCTGTAGTTCGGCAGGCCACTGCACCGCCACGCTGGAACCCTGGTAGTCGGCCACCGGCGGATACGGCCGGTCAGTTGGCAGCTCCAACCGATCAGCCAGGCCGGCCAGCTCGTTCTCCCAGTAGCTCAGCTGCCCGGCGATCACGCTGTCGGCGTCAGATACCGAGCCCAGCCACTCCTGCTGCCACAACGTGAAATCGGAATACTGCACCGGCAGGGGCTCCCAATCGGGGGCCTGCCCACCGCACCGGCTGGCGTAGGCAGTCGCCAGATCCACCACCAGCGGGGTCACCGACCAACCGTCGGCGGCGATGTGGTGCACGACCGCCGCCAGCACGTGCTCGTTCTCGCTGACGCGGAAAAGCGTTGCCTTGATCGGGATCTCACTGGTGAGGTCGAAACTGTGGCGTGCTGTCGCACCGATTGCCTCGTCGAGCCGGGCTGTGGGCCATCCGTCGGCGTCAACGATCTGCCACCCCAGATCAGCCTGCTCGGCGCTGAGTACCACCTGCTGAGGTACCCCGTCGACCGAGGTGAACACGGTGCGGAGGCTTTCCTGGCGGCCGACGACATCGGCAAGTGCGGCACCAAGGGCATCTTCATCCAGGTGCCCACTGAGCCGTAACGCGACCGCCATGTTGTAGATCGGTGACGGTCCCTGTAGTTGCTCCAAGAACCACAATCGTTGCTGGGCATACGACAACGGAACGGCCGCCGGACGATGCCGGGCAGCCAGCGGCGGCCTAGCCACGCCGTCCTGATGCCGATCGAGATAGTCGGCGAGTCCACCGACTGTGGGTGCCTCGAACAAGTAGCGAACCGGCACATCCCGGCCGAGAGCGGACTGCAAACGCGCACTGACCCGGATGGCGATCAGGGAATCGCCACCGAGAACGAAGAAGTCGTCGTCGAGACCCGCCCTTCCCAGTCCCAGAACCTCGGTGAACACCTCGGCGACGATCTTCTCCGTATCGGTCTGCGGAGCTCGGAAGGATGTGGCGACAAAGGTGGGTTCAGGCAGGGCCTTGCGATCGATCTTGCCCGAGGAAGTCAACGGGAACTCGTCGAGCACCACGATCTGACTCGGCACCATGTACTCGGGCAACCGCTCGAACAACCACTGGCGGACCGCAGTGACCTTCGAGTTGGTATGCGGGTCATTGGCGTAGCCGCCGCGCTGACGGGCGTCCGCTGCGGGCTGGTAGAGCTCGGTGAGCGCCGGCAGCGACTCACCATCGGAGGCGGCGATGAAGACGGCATCCAGGGTGCCGGGTTGAGTTCCCCAGGTGACTGCGACGTGGTACCCGGCGGCCGCGCCGAGGCGGTACACCATTTCCGGGGTGACGACGTCCTCGGCGACGGAATCGGCGTGTGCCAGCGCCTCGGCGAGTGGGAGCCCAGCGCCCAGAGCTTGTTCGGTCACCACATCGGCGATCACGCCGGCGCGGGGAATGGAGCTGACCCGCACGGTGGACGGGTGCTGAGCCGTCAACTCGTCCAGCAGGCCGCTCAGACCCGCACAGTCCGTCCAGGTCCAGTTCGGGGCGCCGGCCAGCGAGCACACCTGGGTGGGCGACTTGTGGACGATGACGTCGTAGCGGTACCGGCTCAGCTCGTTGTCGGCCTCGCCACGCTTGACCTGGATACCGATACCGCCCACGGACGGATGGTCGGCTGCCCAGGTGGTGAAAAACTCTGGGGCGAGCAGCAACTCGTGCTCTCCCAGCATCGCGCGCTGAACTCGTTGGCGGATCTCGTCGGTATCGGTGCCGTTGCGGCTGCGCGCCAGGGCGATCCCGGTCTGGAATGCGCCCTGCAGGCTGTGATTACGCACGTCACCGATGAACAGCGTGCCGCCCGGCGCCAGCAGTTCCACTGCCTTGTCGATGACCTCGGCCAGGTACCCCGCGCTCGGGAAGTACTGGACCACCGAGTTGATCACCACCATGTCGAACTGGTTCTGCGGCAACGCCTCGGTGATGTGCGCAGGCCGGGTCAGTAGGTGGACCCGATCGCCCCAGGGTCGGCCGGCCACCGCCGTCTGAAGTTTCTGGATGGTGGGCGCGGAAAAGTCTGTACCCCAGTACTCCACGCACTTCGGCGCAAGCTGGGACAGCAGCAGACCAGATCCGACGCCGAGCTCTAGCACCCGCTGCGGCCGCAGTGCCAGAATCCGATCCACGGTGGCCGAGCGCCATTCCTCCATCTCGTGAAGGGGAATCGGATCGTCGGTGTAGCTGCTGTTCCAGCCCCGGAAATCGTTGCCGAATTCGACCGCGTCGAGATCGGCGTCATAGAGCTCGTCGTAGATGCCTTGCCACTGGTCGACGACGTCAGCGTCGTAGTCGGCGGTGCTGGTCTGCTCCAGGGCGATGTAGCCGACCAGATGATCGACACCGGTGCTGCCGCGATGCACAGCTGCAGCCGCGCGGGTGACCTGCGGGCAGGCCAGCAGGGTGTTCTCGATCTCGCCGAGTTCCAGGCGCTGCCCACGGAGCTTGATCTGCGCGTCCGCGCGTCCCAGGTATTCCAGGCTCCCTGCCTCGGTCCAGCGCACCAGGTCGCCGGTGCGGTACAGGCGAGTCCCCGCGGCACCAAAGGGATTGGCCACGAAGCGATCCGCGGTCAGATCGGCTCGTCCCACGTAACCGCGGGCCACCGCGGGGCCTGCGAGGTACAGCTCGCCCACCACTCCGACGGGAGTGGGATTCAACCGCGAATCGAGCACGAACGCAGAGGTGCCCGGAACCGGCGCACCGATGTGCACGGGCTGTCCGGCCGACAGCGCACTCCAGGTGGCCCAGATGGTCACCTCTGTCGGACCGTAGGCATTGAACATCCGCCGTCCCGGTGCCCACGCGGTCACCAACTCGGCGGGGCACGCCTCACCGCCCGTGACCAGCGTGTCCAAGCCATCGATCTGAGTCGGGTCGAGTGTCGCCAGCACCGTTGGCGTTATCAATGCCGCATCAACGCGCTGACCCGCCAAAACCTCGGCCAACGCGTCGCCGGCGTAAGAATCCGGCGGAGCCACCACCAGTGCCGCCCCTGAGGACACTGCCCATAACCATTCGAAGACCGAGGCATCGAACGTCGGTGCAGCCACCATCAGCACCCGCGCGCGTGGTGTCACACCCAGTAGACCGTGGTGCGCGGCGGCTACGCCCAACACCCCGGCATGGCTGATCGCCACGCCCTTCGGAGTTCCGGTGGAACCCGACGTGAAGATCACGTATGCCGCATCGTCAACGCTCAAGGGCGCCAGTCGATCCGAATCCGTCACAGGATCGGCACTGTGTTCTGACAGATCAACCAGATCGAGCGGAACCACGAGTCGGCTGCCGGTCCCCTCGACCGCACCGATTCCGCAGGTGAGCACGCAAACCGCCTCGGCGGTATCGAGCACCGTGGATACCCGCTCGGCCGGGTGTCCCGGATCGACAGGCACATACACGCCGCCGGCCTTCAGCACCGCCCACCAGGCGATCACCAACTCCGCGCAGCGTCCTATCGCCACACCGACGGCGCGCTCAGGCCCCACCCCGGCTTCGATCAACGCTCGCGCCAATCGGTTGGAGACCTCGTCAAGCTCTCGGTAGGACAGCTCGCGCGTCCCATCCACCACCGCAACGCCATCCGGATCGGCGGCCACCGCCGCGGCCAGCAACTCCGGGGCCAACCCCGTCGGCCCACTTATCTCGGCGCCGGACCACTTGTGCAGCAACACGTTCTGCTCGTCGAGGTCCAGCAGGCCCACCTCACCCACGACCACCGACGAGTCAGCCACCACAGTCTCGACGACGCGGCCGAACCAACCCACCAACCGCTCGACACTGGATCGGTCGTACAGATCGGTGGCATAGGCGACCGTGCCGGCCGCCATCAGGGCACCACGGCCTTCCGCCGGGACCGCGTGCAGGTCGAACAGCGCACTCGCGTCGCCGCTGGACAGTTCGCGTAGATCGAATTCGAGGTCGAACCGGGCGGTGCGGATGTCAGCTGCCACCGGCTCGACGTCGAGGTCGTCGAGCTGGATCTCGGGGCGCACATTGTTCTGGAAGGCCAAGGCCACCTGGAACAACGGGTGGTGCGATGTAGACCGGGTCGGGTTGAGCCGCTCCACCAAAAGCTCAAACGGCACATCCTGATTGGCGTAGGCGTCCAGCGCCTTCTGTCGCACGCGTTCCAGCACCTCGCTGAACCGCAACGCAGGATCAACACCCACCCGGAGAACCCAGCTGTTGACGAAGAACCCGACCAGCTCATCAAGAGCCTGGTCCATCCGGCCGGCGATCGGGGTCCCCAGAGCGATGTCCTCACCCACGCCGGCCCGGTGCAGCGCCACTGCCATCGCGGCCTGCAACACCATCGACACAGTTGCGTTGTGCGCCGCTGCCACCGCCTTGATCCCAGCCCAGGACTCGGGATCGATACGCAGATCGACCGCGTCGCCGCGGTAGCTGGGCACCGGTGGGCGCGGCCGATCCGCGGGAAGCGACACGACCTCGGGAAGATCGGCGAGTTCCCGCCGCCAATAGGCCAGCTGGTTGGCGAGCACACTGTCGGGCTCGGATTCGGATCCCAGCCAATCCTGCTGCCACAGCGTGTAATCGGCATACTGCACCGGCAGCGATGACCAATCAGGCACCTGGCCGAGGGTCCGTGATCGATACGCCTCACCGACATCCCGGGCCATGGGCGCCATCGACCATCCGTCGAAGGCGATGTGGTGCAGGACGATTCCGAGCACGAACTGTTCGGGTCCAACGGCATAGATCTGGGCCCGGATCGGAATCTCACTGGCCAGGTCGAACGTGTAGCCCGCCAGCGAGATCAGCTCGCCGACCAGATGGTCTTCCGTCACCGGCATCAGTGCCGGGCCTCCGCGCCGCCACAGCCCCGGCTCGGCAGGCAGAACCTTTTGTGAGGGGACACCGTCGATGTCGGGGAACACCGTGCGCAACGACTCGTGCCGGGTGATCACGTCATCGAGAGCCGCGTCGAGCGCATCGAGATCCAAGGCACCGTTGATCCGGAACGCGATCGGCATGTTGTACGTCGCCGCGCCGTCCTCGAACCGATTGAGGAACCACATCCGGTTCTGCGCAAAGGACAACGGAATCAGAGCAGGACGCTCGCCCGCCACCAAGGGCGCACGCCGATCCGAATCTTCACCGACGTGTGGCGCCAACTCAGCCACCGTGGGGGCATCGAACAATGTGCGTACTGCCAGTCCGGCATCCAAATTGGTGTTGACCGCGGCGACGACCCGCATCGCGAGAATACTGTCGCCGCCGAGGTCGAAGAAGGAGTCGTCGACGCCGACACGTTCCAATCCGAGGACCTCGGCGTAGATGCCGGCCAGGATCTCCTCGGTAGCGGTGGTCGGGGCCCGGTAATGATCGGTATCTACATACTCAGGTGCCGGCAGTGCCCGTTTGTCGAGCTTGCCGTTGACCGTCAGCGGCAGTGCGTCGAGGACGACCACTGCGGCGGGCACCATGTAGGCAGGCAACCGCTCCGCCAGCGCCGCACGCACCTGGACCGGATCCGCGGTGCCGGTGATGTAGCCGACCAGGCGCTTGTCGCCGGGATGGTCCTCGCGGGCGATCACCACCGCTTGCTGCACGTCATCGAGATCGGCCAGCACCGTTTGGATTTCGCCGAGTTCGATACGGTAGCCACGAATCTTGACCTGCTCATCGGCACGCCCGGCGTAACGCAGCTGCCCATCCGGACCCCACGACACCAGATCTCCGGTGCGATACATCCGGGCACCGGGCGTTCCGAACGGACAGGCGACGAACCGCGATGCACTCAGGCCCGCGCGCCGGACATAGCCGACGCTGACGCCGCGGCCGGCCACATAGAGTTCGCCCACCACACCGGGCGGCACCGGGCGCAACCAGCGGTCCAGGACGAACAGCGCCGCGCCTGGTACGGGCAGACCAATCGGCACCACACCCGACCCTGCCTGGAGTTGTGCGCTGATCGTGGCGTACACCGTCGTCTCGGTCGGTCCGTAGCCGTTGATCATCACCCGCCCCGGCGCCCAGCGGTCCACCACATCGGCCGGGCACGGTTCAGCGGCGACCATCAACGCCGCCGATTCAAGGCCCTCGGCAGCCAGCATCCCTACCGCCGAGGGCGTTTGGCTCAGAACCGTGACGTGCTCGTCAACCAGGAGGGTATGCAGGTCTTGAGACGAGCGGGTGGTCTGCTCAGGCACCACCACCAAACGTCCACCGTGCAGCAGGGCGCCCCAGATCTCCCACACCGAGTAATCGAACGCCAACGACGAGCACTGCGACCACACCTGCTGCGGCCCCAACTCGATACCCACATCCATGCCGTCGAACAACCGCGTCACGTTCTGATGCGTAACCGCAACGCCTTTCGGCGTCCCCGTGGTCCCCGATGTATAGATGATGTGCGCGATGTCATCAGGAGCCGGAATCGGCAACCCGGCACTGGACTGAGAATCAATCCGGGAATCCTCGATGTCGACCACCGACACACCACAACCATCAAGCCGCCCAGCCAACTCGGCCGTCGTCAGCACCGCCACCGGCGCCGCATCAGAGACCATGAACTGCACCCGGGCATCCGGTACCACAGGATCAATCGGCAGATACGCCGCCCCCGACTTCAACACACCCAAGATCGCCACAACCGCATCCGTAGACCGGCCCATCAACAGACCGACACACCCACCCGGACCCGCTCCAAGGCCAACCAACAAGCGCGCCAGTCGATTCGATGCCTCATCCAAATCTCTGTACGACAACGAACGACCATCGAAACTGACCGCCACCGCATCGGGAGCACGAACAACCTGAACCTCGAACAACTCCGGAACCGAAGACTCCACCACCGGCCGCATCAACACCGACCGATGACCAACCTCATCCAACCGTGCGCAATCAGCAGCATCGAGAACATCCACCGAAGACAACCACCGAGCCGGATCCGAGACGAACGCAGCCAGAATCCGCTGCAGACGCTCTGCCAGATCCGTGACGTCGAAACTGGAGAACGGTTGACCCGTGCCCATCGTGCTGAGGGTCAATTCTTCTCCGGCACTGGAGAAGACGAGACCGAAGCCACCGACAACACCGACGTTGGTCAACGATGCCGAAGCCTCCGCACCGCCGAAGTCCAACGTGAACGTAGACGGAAGGAAGTTGACACTCACCCGATTCGCCATCTGGCCCGCCGACCGTGGGTTGAGCTTGCGCTCGAGTGCGTGTACCGGGAAGCGCTGATGCTGCAGCGCTTCCTGTATGTGGCCGTCGACATCATCGATGAATTGAGAGATCGACATTGCCGGTGATGACTTCACCCTGAGCAGCACGACGCCGGCCACCATGCCAGGCAGCGTCCGCGACTCCGGGCTTACCCGCCGGCTGACCGGGAAGTCGAGCACAACGTCCGACCCCTCGGCACTCCACCCACGCACGAGCAACGCGCACGCCGCCGTGATGACCGATGAACGGGCAACGTTCTTCGACCGAGCCAGTATGTCGACCTGCCGCAGCAGCTCAGAGTCGAATTGCACTGAGGTGGAATGCGAATGCTGCTCATCGCGATCGACGGAATCGGTCTGCCAGGAGTTGGGCCCGGATTCCGGCGGAAGATGCCCAGTCCAATAGGCCTGGTCTTCGAGATACTCTCCGGAGGACTCGTACTTGGACTCGTTGTCGATCAGGTCCGCGAGCGACCCGAAGATCGGCGGAGGTATGGGAGCCCCGGAGAAAACTGCGGAGTACACCGACGCAAGCCGAGATCCGACAAGCGCAATCCCGGTCCCGTCGAGCACGATGTGGTGACAGCAGGCGATCAGGAAGTGCTCATCGTCTCGTGTCTGAAACAGCGCAAATCTGAACAGCGGTTCGGTGAAAGCCATTGGCTCGCGCTGAATCGCGGCCGCCATGTCACGGGCTTCTGCTACGGGGTCAGACGCGCTGCGCAGATCATAGAAGGCCAGCTCCACGTTGGGGTGATCGACTGCCTTCTGGTAAACCTGCCCGTCCACCTCGAAGAAGCGGGCCCGGAGCGGCTCAGCCTCTCGCACCACTCGGTTGATCGCCCATTCAAGGGCGTCGCGGTCGAGCGCGCCCGCGATTTTCACGAATAGACCGAGTAACCACTCCGTGCCTGATCCAGCCACGTCGTGCGCAAGCCAAATATCGAGCTGTGCGCGTGTTACCGGCAGCGATTGTTCATCAAGCTGCATCGGACTCTCCCACCGCAAGTTTTCGGCCCCCCGCGCCGGCTATCTGTCAGAGCCCCGCCAACCTGTCGCGCAGACTCTTGGGGCGTATGTCAGGCCAGTGCTGTTCGATGTAGTCCAAACAGGAGGCTCGATCCGCCTCGCCGTAAACGACCTTCCAGCCGGCAGGGACGTCAGCGAATGTCGGCCACAGACTGTGTTGTTCCTCGTCGTTGACCAAGACGCGAAAGCTGCCATTGTCGTCATCGAACGGATTGATGCTCACTTGGTCCTCCCCATCGTCGAGCAGACCAGTGAGAATCGATCGACAACCCGGCGCAGGCACCCAGCCTCGCCGATTGCTTCACGATGCCTGTTTCCTGTGGCCCACTCCAGCTATGACGTTCTCGTTGCAGGGCGCCAGCATATCCACTTATCTTGACGAGAGTACAGAAATTAGAAATCAGAGAATTTCGCGTTGCTGCTTCGCTGCTATTCAACTACTAACTTGTCCCGAGTTCCAAGACTCGGCAAATAATTTTCAGGATCTGTCCAGACTCGACACCCGCCGACCTCATGCGCACTGGCCTGCGGTTTGAGCCTCGTCGGCTCATGAGCCACCGAGTTCGGCTACCCAAGGACCGTGATTACGGCGAAAATCCTGCTCCTGGCCGTCCGCCGAAGGCCGGGACAACCCGCTCCGCTGTGCCCGCCGGAGCGCGCAAACAGCGACGGGCGCTGCGCTCCGCGGGAACCAGCCGGCCCGAGAGGTGCGGCCATCCAGCTCCAGGGGGTCTCGAACCGCAGACAGCGACACCACGAGGAGATGGGCATTACGTCGTTACCGCGGCTAAATGTCCAGCGACCGCACAGTTTCAAGCGGTATCGAAGTGCCGTCGGGTCAAGTCCGCCACACGCCTTCCGGGCAGGGACAACACGCTCGTCCCCAGCCGCCCGACGCAGGATCGGAAAAGCCCTCCTCGGCTAACGCTCGGGGGCCATCAGGCGGGCATCACAACACGCCCGGCGGCGGCGACTCGCCCGGACATCTCACCTGGTAATACGGCTACGACACGTCTGTAGTTCAATTCAGCGAAGCGAACAATCAGGGCGTAACACCCCGAAGACGCAGCGCAACACGGTGGAGGGCACAACCATCGCGACGTCTCTGCCCGGCAGCAAATTCTGTCGTGAACGTAAGGGTCATTCACTGAGGGGCAATTGCGGCCAACGGCGAAACAGATTGAGTTAGCCAGGTCCGCCTCAGATGATCTTGAATAGGCAAAATCAAGATCGTTTGTATTAAATTTGCGATCGCAAACAGACAGCCACTTGACACAGGCACGGCGAAGCTCTTAATACGCCCATTTTTGGCTAGTTTGGCAAACAAGTCGCCGCCGAATAGTGTTTGCAATTGGTCAGACGTTCCTATGACTCTCCGAAGAACGCCGAAAACGCCTCAGCTGACGCTTGCCAGAACGAACGGCAGCACCCCGGGCGCTCCGGCGTCGCGCAGAAGTCGCGCGGCCATGGTCAGCGTCCAGCCGGTGTCAGTCATATCGTCGATCAGAAGCACCGGACCATCCCAGTGTCCGCCTGCTTCCGCGTCGGCGGAACCCCGTTGTGGCGGTTCCCAGGCACCCTCCAGGGCAGCCACCCGATAAGCCGAGTTCGCCGCCGTGACAGGGCGGTGCTGCGGCGTATAGGACAGGACGCCCAGGTTTGTCAGCCGCCCGATCTGCGCCAGCCGCGCCACCGTGGAAGAGATCAATAGCGGGTGCGTGTGCGAGTCCAGCCCGATGACCGCAGCCGGACGTTGATCCCATTCCCATGCCTTGAGAACCTCGATGGCCGCGCCGATCACGTCGTCGGGCACCTCGCCGTCGGGTTCGGCGAGCAGGCGACGCAGCCGGGCCCCCCAACCGAGATCGGTGAGTCGGCCGATCGCCCGGCCCGGCGCCGCGCCCTCGGTGATTCGGCCGGACAGCGGCACACCCAGCGCGGCCAGCCCGGACGGCCACTGCTTGCGCGGGGCAACCAGGACGCCGGGCCGGGACAACCGCTGGGAGGTATCGGCGAGGATGTCCGGCGCCACCGCGGCCTCGTAACGCCGGCCGGTGCAGTTGTCACACCGCCCACACCGAGCGTCGGGAACCAGCTCGGGATCGTCGAGCTGACCGCGCAGGAACACCATCCGGCAGCTGTCCGTGGCCTGATAGTCGAGCATCGCCTGTTGCTCCCGGCGGCGCGCCTCGTCGAGTGCCCGATAGCGGGGCTCGTCATAACTCCACGGCTCTCCCGTACCGATCCAGCCGCCCTTCACCCGGCGGACCGCACCGTCCACGTCGAGCACTTTGAGCACCATCTCGAGTCGCGACCGGTTGAGATCGACCAGGGGTTCCAACGCCTGGGTGGACTGCGCACGGTCGGTCTCCAGGGCACCGATGACATGGCGAACCATCGATTCCGACGGGAATGCCACCGATGCGAAGTACCTCCAGACGTCCTGATCCTCGGTGCCGGGAAGCAGGATCACCTCGGCGCTGTCTGTGGCGCGGCCGGCGCGGCCCACCTGCTGGTAATAGGCGATCGGAGACGACGGCGCCCCCAGGTGCACGACGAAGCCCAGGTCGGGCTTGTCGAAGCCCATCCCCAACGCTGACGTCGCCACCAGCGCCTTGACCCGATTGCCGAGCAGATCGGCTTCCAGTTGCTCGCGTTCGGCGGTGTCGGTGGACCCGGTATAGGCGGCCACCTTGTGGCCGCGCTCGGCCAACAGCGCCGCCACGTCATGCGCCTGGGCCACCGTCAGGGTGTAGATGATGCCGGAGCCGGGCAGAGAGTCCAGTTGCGCCGCAATCCAGGCGGCACGCTGTGCGGGGGTGCCCGCCTGCACAACCGACAGGCGCAACGACTCGCGGTCCAGCCCGCCACGCAGCACCAAGGTATCCGATCCGCCCACCCCCAACTGGGCCGCGACGTCACTGACCACCCGGTCGTTGGCGGTCGCAGTAGTGGCGAGAACCGGTACCTGAGAACCCAATTCGGCGATCAGGGTACGGATCCGGCGGTAGTCCGGCCGGAAGTCGTGCCCCCAGTCCGAGACGCAGTGGGCCTCGTCGACCACCACCAGACCCGCATCGGCGGCCAGTGCCGGTAAGACGTTGTCACGGAAATCTGGGTTGTTGAGCCGCTCGGGGCTGACGAGCAGCACGTCGAGTTCCCCGTCGGCGACCTGCTGATGGATCGCGTCCCACTCGGTGACATTGCCGGAGTTGATCGTGGCGGCCCGCACGCCGGCCCGCTCGGCAGCGGCCACCTGGTTGCGCATCAACGCCAGCAGTGGGGAGACGATGACCGTCGGCCCGCGACCGGAGGCGCGCAGCAGCTTGGCCGCGATGAAGTAGACCGCGGATTTGCCCCACCCCGTGCGTTGCACGACCAGTGCCCGGCGCCGCTCGACCACCAGGGCCTCGATGGCGGCCCACTGGTCATCGCGCAGCACCGCGGCGGGTCCGGCCAGTTGTTCGAGGATCGACTGGGCCTGCTCGCGGGTTGCCATGCTCCAATGATGCCGGGTGCGCCCGACACCGCTGACTGCGCCAACCCATCGCCGATGAAAGCGCAAGTCGCACTAAGCGTTTCGCTTAACGTGAATATCTGTCAGATTTCTCCGATCGGTACCATCGTCGACGCTCGGTCCGGTAGACGTAAACCCATGCACACCGGGGGGTATGCAGGGCGCGTCGGTGGTTTGGCCGTTGCCCTGGGAGTCGGATCCGCAATCGCAATGGGGATGGGATGTGGGGTCGCCGCTGCCGACCCCGCTGACTCGTCCACTTCATCGTCCAAAGAGTCTCCGGGCAAAAAGACCGATCCGGTGAAACCGAGGAAGAGGAAAAAGCCTGTCGTCAAGCCGCGCACAACCGCCGTCGACAGCCGTCGACAGGACGCCATAGGCGAAGTGGGCGCCAGACTTCGCACCGCCGTGCGCGACGCCTTGGACTCTGTCGATCCCACCCGGCCCGACTCCGACGACGACGTAACAGCAGCGAGAGCAACAGCAGCGGTGAAGGTCCCGACCACCAAGGCCCGCACGAAACGCCAGACCAGAACTGTCGGGCGCCTCCCGTCGCAGAACCAGGCCGCGAGCGGTGCGCCTGAGATCGCGCCCGAACCCGTGAAGACCACCCCAGAGACGTCAGAACCCAGAACACCCGTAGCTGTCGCTGTCGACTCGATCGCCGCGATCCCGAAGTCGGCGCTCACGCCTGCCCCGAAGCCCGAGATTCCCGCGCTGCCGAAGACCGAGAAGGTCGAGGCGTCCGTAACCGGAGCCGTCGCCACGGTGGTCAACACCGTTCTGAACCCGTTCTCGGTGAACTCCACGCCCGACTCCCCGGCCGATCCACCCGCTGCGTGGGCCATGCTGGCATTCGCGCGCCGCGAATGCCAGCATGCGCTCCGGCAACCGCAAGATCTCCTGACCCGCGCCAGTACCCTCACGAGCGCTGTCACCGCGGAGGGACCGGTGGCCCTGGCCCCGGGAATCGTCGTGCCACCGGAACTCGCCGGCCACGTGATCACCACTCCCGGCCCGTCGTTGACGGACCAGATCACGGTGTTCGGGATGGAAGCCCTCAAGCAGGTCTCCCAGGTCATCGGCGTCAACATCACGATGAAAATGGGCGAGCTGATCACCACGCCCACGCCCTGGTTCACCACTATCGGGCTGGACGTCACCAAAGAGACGTATGAGGGTGGCGACGTCTGGGTGATAACTCCGCCCAATCCGACCGGTGAACGGGTCATCGCGGTGCACGGCAGCGGATTCGTCTATGACCCCAACATCATTCACTGGATGGACTACACGCAGATGGCACGCCAGACCGGCGCCACGATCGTCGTCCCCCGCTACCCGCTGATCCCCGACGGCGGCACCGCGGAGAATTCCGTCCCGCCGATGGCCGATTTCATCGCGGCACAAGTGGAGGAGTACGGCGCCGAGAACGTCAGCGTGTACGCGGATTCGGCAGGCGGCACCCTGTCCACGCTCGCCGTGCAAAAGATCGTCCGCGACTGCAATGGTGATTCCGAGTGCCTGCAGACCCGGGTCCCGTCGCGCATGGTGCTCCTCTCACCCGGGCTTCAAGGATCAGACATCTACACCGACCCGAACGTGGCGTTGGTCAACGACCCGGTCGTGTGGCTCACCGAGGCGGACAAGGAGTACTACGGCTCCTGGGCCAGCGGGCCCGAGGAGTTGTGGAACCCGATGATCGGGCCGACCGCGGGAATGCCGCCGACCACGATCTACGTGGGTTCACGTGAACAGGCCGCGCCGGGCGCACTGCTCTACGCCGAGAGAATGGTCGACGCCGGTCCGAATGCCGACGTCACCGTGGTGATCGGGATGGGCCAGATCCACGACTGGGCGCAAGGCGGCCCGATCCCGATCAACTCACAGTCGGCGAACTACCGCGACGACGTCTACCGACAGCTCGGCATCGTCGCTGACGACGACACCGAACCGGCGGTCGAACTTTAGGCCTTGGCCTTCTCGGCTTCCTGCTCGCGCTTGATCTCGAGTGCGATGTCGATCAGCTGGTCTTCCTGACCACCGATCAGCTTGCGCTGGCCGACGCGCAGCAGCAGCTCGTGGGCGGGCACCCCGTAGCGTTCGCCCTGGCGCACCGCGTGCTTGAGGAAGCTGGAATACACCCCCGCGTAACCCATCACCAGCGCGTTGCGGTCCAGCAGGCACTCGGCCGGCATCGCCGGGGCGACAACCTCTTCGGCGGCATCGGCGATGTCGAAGAAGTCGATGCCGGTCTTGACGCCGATCTTGTCGAACACCCCGACCAACGCCTCGACCGGGGCGTTGCCCGCACCCGCGCCGAACCGACGGCACGAGCCGTCGATCTGCTTGGCACCCGCGCGCACGGCCTCGACCGAGTTGGCCACGCCCAGACCGAGGTTCTCGTGGCCGTGAAAACCGACCTGCGCATCGTTACCGAGTTCGGCCACCAGAGCCGACACCCGGTCGGCGACACCTTCGAGCACCAGCGCACCCGCGGAGTCGACGACGTAGACGCACTGGCAGCCGGCGTCGGCCATGATGCGGGCCTGCTTGGCCAGCTTCTCCGGCGCAATGGTGTGGCTCATCATCAGGAACCCGACGGTCTCCAGGCCCAGCTCACGAGCGAGCCCGAAGTGCTGGATCGAGACGTCGGCCTCGGTGCAGTGGGTCGCGATCCGGCAGATCGAGCCGCCGTTGCCCTGGGCTTCCTTGATGTCTTCCTTGGTGCCCACACCGGGCAGCATCAGGAAGGCGATCTTGGCTTCCTTGGCCGTCTCGGCGGCCAGCTTGATCAGCTCCTGCTCCGGGGTCTTCGAGAACCCGTAGTTGAAGCTCGATCCGCCCAGACCGTCGCCATGGGTCACCTCGATGACCGGAACGCCCGCGGCGTCCAGCGCCGCGACGATGGCGCCGACCTCGTCCTTGGTGAACTGGTGCCGCTTGTGATGGGACCCGTCACGCAGTGACGTGTCGGTCATCCGGACGTCCCAGGCGGAATTGAAGAAAATGTCGCTCATGCTTGGCCTCCTCCGGCCGGGGCGGCCAGGCGCTCTTTGGCGATTTCCTCGCCGACCTTGGTCGCCGCCGCGGTCATGATGTCCAGATTTCCAGCGTAGGGCGGCAGGTAGTCACCGGCACCCTCCACTTCCACGAACACCGTGACCAGGTGGTTTCCACCGTTGACCACCGACGGTTCGTCGAACTGCGGCTCGTTGAGCAGCCGATAGCCCGGCACATAGGTCTGCACCTCGGCCACCACATCCTTGATCGACTGCGTGATCGCGGCGTGGTCGGCATCCTCGGGGATCGCACAGAAGATCGTGTCGCGCATGATCATCGGCGGCTCGGCCGGGTTCAGGATGATGATCGCCTTGCCGTTCTTCGCCCCACCGATATCGCGCACACCGGCGCTGGTGGTCTTGGTGAACTCGTCGATGTTGGCCCGGGTGCCCGGACCGGCCGAGGCCGACGAAACCGACGCCACGATCTCGGCATACGGCACATCCACCACACGGGACACCGCGTAGACCATCGGGATCGTCGCCTGGCCACCGCAGGTGACCATGTTGACGTTCGGCGCGTCCAGGTGCGCGCGCAGGTTCGCCGGCGGAATCACACCCGGACCGACGGCGGCCGGGGTCAGGTCGATCGCACGGATGCCGGCCTCGGAGTAACGCGGCGCGGCGTCGCGGTGCACGTAGGCACTGGTGGCCTCGAACACCAGGTCCGGCTTCTCGGCTTGGGCCAACAGCCAGTCCACACCCTCATGGCTGGTTTCCAGGCCCAGCTTGCGCGCCCGGGCCAGACCCTCCGATTCCGGATCGATGCCGATCATCCAACGCGGCTCCAGCCACTCCGAACGCAGCAATTTGTACAGCAGGTCGGTACTGATATTGCCCGACCCGACGATGGCAACAGATGCCTTCTCAGCCATATCGGCTCCCTTATTCGAAACTCAGGTGTACTGAACCTAACCCGGTGAAGTCAGCGACGAAATCGCTGCCCGGAGGTGCATCTATCGCACGCGTGCACGAGCCCGGCAACACGATGTCGCCGGCCTTCAGACGCACCCCGAAGCTCTCCACCTTGCGGGCCAGCCAGGCCACCGCAGTGACCGGATTACCCAGCACCGCATCGCTGCGTCCCTCCGCCACGACCTTGCCGTGGTTGGTCAGGACCGCGTCGATACTGCGGATGTCGATGTCCTTCGGCGACACGCGCGCCTCACCGAGCACCCATCCGGCGCTGCTGGCGTTGTCCGCGATCGTGTCGCACAACTTGATCTGCCAGTTGGTGATGCGGGTGTCGATCAACTCGATCGCCGGCGCGAACGCGGCCGTCGCGGCCAGCACGTCCTCCTCGGTGCAACCCGCCCCGGGCAGGTCTTCGGCCAGGATGAACCCGACCTCGACCTCGACTCGCGGGTACAGGAATTTCGATGAGGGCACCGGGACGTTCTCGAACACCTCCATCTCGTCGAGGAGGTGGCCGTAATCCGGCTCGTCGACACCCATCATGTCCTGCATCGCCTTGCTGGACAGCCCGACCTTGTGGCCGATGACACGCGCACCCTCGGCGACCCGCTGCCGGATGTTGATCAGCTGGATCTCGTAGGCATCCACCACGTCGATATCGCCGTACCGATCCGTCAGCGGCTTCATCGGAACCCGGCTCCGCTCGGCCTGGGCGAGATCGGCCGCGAGCTCGTCGCGCACCTCGACACTAAGCATTTTGGTGAATTCCCCTCGCTTCTTTGACCGGGGCGGTTGTTGGATTGCCGGTCAATTCTATAACGTGTTCTACATGACTGGACAGGAGTACGACGTTGTCGTGGTCGGCAGCGGCGCTGCCGGCATGGTCGCCGCCCTCACCGCTGCCCATCAGGGCCTCTCGACAGTAGTCGTAGAGAAGGCGCCGCACTATGGAGGTTCCACTGCGCGGTCAGGTGGTGGGGTCTGGATCCCGAACAACGAGATTCTCAAACGCGACGGCGTGAAAGACACCCCCGAGGCCGCCCGCACCTACCTGCACAAAATCATCGGTGACGTGGTGCCGGCGGAGAAGATCGACACCTACCTCGACCGCTCGCCGGAGATGCTGTCGTTCGTCCTCAAGCACTCACCGCTGAAGCTGTGCTGGGTGCCCGGATACTCCGACTACTACCCCGAGACGCCCGGCGGCAAGCCCACCGGCCGCTCGGTGGAACCCAAGCCGTTCAACGCCAAGAAGCTGGGGGTTGACGAGAAGGGCCTCGAGCCACCGTACGGCAAGGTGCCGATGAACATGGTGGTGATGCAGCAGGACTACGTCCGGCTCAACCAGCTCAAGCGTCATCCCCGCGGCGTGCTGCGCAGCCTCAAGGTGGGCGTCCGCTCCGTGTGGGCCAACGCCACCGGCAAGAACCTGGTCGGCATGGGCCGTGCGCTCATCGCACCGCTGCGCATCGGCCTGCAGCAGGCCGGCGTGCCGGTCCAGCTGAACACCGCGCTGACCGATCTCCACATCGAGGACGGCGTGGTCCGCGGCGTGTACGTTGCCGATCCCCGCGACAATTCCGCTGAGCCGCAGCTGATCCGCGCGCGCCGCGCAGTGATCCTGGGCTCCGGCGGGTTCGAGCACAACGAGCAGATGCGGGTGAAATACCAGCGCGCCCCCATCACCACCGAGTGGACCGTGGGCGCGGTGGCCAACACCGGCGACGGCATCCTGGCCGCCGAAAAGCAGGGCGCTGCACTCGAATTCATGGAGGACTCGTGGTGGGGCCCGACGGTCCCGCTGGTCGACTCACCGTGGTTCGCCCTGTCCGAGCGCAACTCGCCCGGGTCGATCATCGTCAACATGGCCGGCAAGCGGTTCATGAACGAGTCGATGCCGTATGTCGAGGCCTGCCACCACATGTACGGCGGCGAGTACGGGCAGGGCGCGGGCCCCGGTGAGAACATCCCGGCCTGGCTGATCTTCGACCAGCAGTACCGCGACCGCTTCATCTTCGCGGGTCTGCAACCCGGACAACGCATTCCGAAGAAGTGGCTGGAGTCCGGCGTCATCGTCAAGGCCGACACCCTCGAGGAGCTGGCCGCCAAGACCGGTCTGCCCGCCGACGCGTTCGGCGCGACCATCGACCGGTTCAACGGCTTCGCCCGCTCCGGGGTGGACGAGGACTTCCACCGCGGCGAGAGCGCCTACGACCGCTACTACGGCGATCCGACCAACAAGCCGAACCCCAACCTCGGCGAGATCAAGCACGGCCCGTACTACGCGGCCAAAATGGTGCCGGGCGACCTGGGCACCAAGGGCGGTGTTCGCACCGACCTCGTCGGCCGGGTGCTCCGCGACGACGACTCCGTGATCGAGGGCCTCTACGCCGCAGGTAACGTCAGCTCACCGGTGATGGGTCACACCTACCCCGGCCCCGGCGGCACCATTGGTCCCGCCATGACGTTCGGATACCTCGCGGCACTCGACATTGCAGGGAAGAAGTAGATGCCAATCGATCTCGACAAGGCGCTGGGCGCCGAGCTGGAACCCATCGAGTTCTCCTGGACCAGCAGCGACATCCAGCTGTACCACCTGGGCCTCGGCGCCGGTGCCGACCCGATGAGCGCGCGCGAGCTGCGCTACCTCGTCGACGACACCCCGCAGGTGCTGCCGACGTTCGGCAACGTCGCGGTCAGCTTCCACATGACCGAGCCGCCCAAGGTGCAGTTCCCCGGCATCGACATCGAGCTGTCCAAGGTGCTGCACGCCAGCGAGGCCGTCAGCGTGCCCGGCCCGATCCCGACCAGCGGTACCGCGAAGTCGGTGCAGCGCTTCACCGAGATCTGGGACAAGGGCAAGGCCGCCGTCATCGTCAGCGAATCCACGGTGACCGACGAGTCAGGCAAGGTGCTGTGGACCACCAAGCGGTCCATCTTCGCCCGCGGTGAGGGCGGTTTCGGTGGCGAGCGAGGCCCGGCCACCTCGGCCGAGCTGCCCGATCGCGCACCGGATGTCGAGATCTCGTTGCCGACGCTGCCACAGCAGGCGCTGCTGTACCGGCTGTGCGGTGACCGCAATCCGCTGCACTCGGACCCGGCCTTCGCCGCGGCGGCGGGCTTCGAGCGGCCGATCCTGCACGGACTGTGCACCTACGGCATCGGCTGCAAGGCCATCGTCGACAACCTGCTCGACGGCGACGTCTCTCAGGTGGCTTCCTACGGCGCCCGGTTCGCCGGCGTGGTGATCCCCGGCGAGACGCTGCAGGCCAACGTCTGGAAGGAAGACGGCAAGTTCATCGGCGTGCTCACCGCACCGTCGAGGGACAACGCCGTCGTGCTGTCCGGTGTGGAGCTCGTTCCGGCCTAGCTTTCTGCTCCACCCGCTTTTCTTTCCCTCGCTTTTCCCCGCTTTGTCATGCTGGAGTGGCTGTCGAACTCGACGGCCACTCCAGCGTTGCATTGGGCGACTAATGCCGTCTGCAACCCATCCCTTTGTCACGCTGGAGTGGCTGTGGGCGCTGACAGCCACTCTGGCGTGACAAAGCGAACGTCGCAGTGGCCGGCTTCGATATGCCTTGCCCACTACCACAGTTGCGCGGCGCCGTCATCTGTCACCCCAGAGCGGCTGTGGACAACGAGTGTCACTCCAGCGCTTGTGGATAACTGACGTGACGGATATGCCATTGCGCTGCACACTTTCTCGCCATGGGGGAACCATTCGTCGGCAGTAAGGCCGTCGCCAACGGTGAACTGCGCAAGAGCGCACTACGCACCCAGTACACCAGGGTGTTCCGGGATGTCTACGTGAGCCCAGGAACCGAACTGACACCGCTCATTCGGGCGCAGGCAGCCTGGCTCTGGTCCCGGCAGCGCGGCATCGTGGCCGGAATCTCGGCAGCAGCCGTGCACGGCGCAAAATGGGTCGATCCGAAGGCTCCGCTTGAACTGATTCACTCCAACCGCAATCCGCTTGCGGGACTGAGGATTCGAACCGAGGCGATTGAAGAGGACGAGCTAGTCCGGTTCGAGGGCGTCCCAATCACCTCATTGGCGCGCACCGCACTCGACATCGGCTGCTGGTATCCGCGGGACGACGCGGTAGCGACGCTCGATGCACTTGCCCACGCGACCGACCTCAAAGCCGCCGACGTCGACCTGTTGACACAGCGATACGCGCGGCGTCGGGGCATTCAGCGCGCCCGGACCGCGTTGGACCTCATGGACGGCGGCGCCCAGTCGCGCAAGGAAACTTGGCTGCGGCTGATCCTCATCGATGGAGGCTTGCCTCGACCGCAAACTCAGATTCCGGTTTTCGACGCCCCCGGCGACCCATTCGCGTATCTCGACATGGGTTGGGAGGACATCAAAGTCGCGGCCGAGTACGACGGTGAGGAACACCGATCCAGTAGCTGGCGGTACGGCTGGGACCTCAGAAGGGCTGAGCGGATACAACGCCAGGGGTGGATCAACGTCCGCATCTCCGCGGGCGAACGTGAAGAAAATGTCCTGCGTCGGGTCATCGCCGCTCGGGCACAACGAATGTCACGCTAGCGCAGACGTCGACGCCGGGAGCCACTCTGGCGTGACAAAGCGGGCGTCTGGACAAAACCGATCTAGTCCATTGTCACGCTGGAGCGACTGTCGATGTCGAGAGCCACTCCAGCGTGACAACGAGAGAGCGCGACAACGAGAGAGCGGGGCAATTGGCCCGCGACAGAGCGGGACAAGTGAGCGCGACAACGAACAGGCGCCGAGGCACCCAGCGCGCTCAAACGCGGAACGCCCGTCGGGATCACCGACGGGCGTTCGCACGCAACACAATTACATCCGCTTCCAGAGATCGTCCCCGCCGGAATGACGGGGGGCCTCGGGTGCCACCGGAACCGGGCCGGGAGCCGGCTGGCTCGGGGCGGCGGCAGGCGGAGCAGACGCGGCAGGCGGTGCCGAATGCGTGACCGGAGGCGCCGAGTGCGGAGCCGCCGACGCCGCCCCACCGGACGGGGCGCTCATCTGTGTCTCCCGCGCGTCCAGGCCGGCTTCGCGTCGGTCCTGCGCGACATCGCGGTCGTTCTGCGCCGTCTCCCGGTCGTCCTGCTGCTTGTCCCGCTCGTCGAGCTTGGCCTCGCGTTCATCCTGCTGCTGTTGCGGATTCGGGCCACCGGGGCCACCCGGGCCGCCGGGCTGGCCGGCACCTGGTGCGCCGCCGTTCTCCCCGCCGCCCTTGGCGCCCTCCATGGCCTTCATCATCGGCTCCATCAGCTGGCCGAACTGTCCGCCCATCTGGCCCATGGCCTGAGACGGCGCACTGGCCATCTGGCCCATCTGGCCCAGCTGCCCCATCATCTGGCTGAGCTGGCCGACGCCCTGACCACCGGACTCGTCGGCCTTCTCGTAGGCGCCCTGAGCATCCGACAGTTTGGCGTTGAACATGTTCTCTTTGGCCGACAATGCCGTCACATTGGTGGTCAGCGAGGCCGCCAGGGCCGGCAGGATGCCGGAGAGCATCGTGCTCATCGCGTCCTCGCCGGCCTGAATCGGCGGCATTTCGGGCGTTTCCAACGACGCGGGGTTCCAGCCGATCCCCCCGTCGGCCATCTTCATCGGCATTCCCGGGCTACTCACCGGTTGCCCCCTTCCCTCGAGACCGATCACCAATCGTCGTAGTCATCGTCACCATCCCCCGTGTCGTGTTCCAAAGGAGCCGGGACCGCCAGCCCGGTCGCGGTGCCCCCACCGCCACCGCCACGCTGACCGCCGCCCATCATGCCCATGCCACCACCCATGCCGCCGGCCGAGTTGGCCGCCGCCACCGGGGCGACACCGCCGATCACAGCGGCGCTGGCACCAGGGTCGACCGAGACCGGCGAAGTACTGCCACCGCCCACCATCTTGGCCAGCAAGGGCGTCTGGGGACTGCCGCCACCCGGGCCCCCGGGCAGACCCGCGGCCTTGACCATGCCCGCACCACCGCTGGGACCGGATCCGCCGGCCGCCGGATGGTTCGAGAACGACGAAAACGGGCTGACCCCGCCGCCCGTGCCCTTGCCGCCCGAACCCAACTGCGAGACCAGTTGCTGCAGCGGCTGTGCCACCTGCTGCAGCGGTTGAGAGAGCTGCTGCGGAATCTGGCCGGCCATCTGCGGGATCTGGCCCAGCATCTGTGGCAGCTGGCTGATCAGCTGCATCATCGAATCGGCGCCCTTCTGGGCCGCCTGCTGCGCCTGGGCCGTCGGCGGGGTGCCGATCTGCGGAAGGTTGGCGATCGTGCTGAGACTGTCCGCCAGCTCAGCAGAGGCGGCCGAGACCGTCGCGGTGTTCTGCGCCAAACCCGCCTTGACGCGACTCTCGATCACCTGCTGCACGTTGGGGCCGGCAAGCGGCCCCATGGCCAAAATTCCCATGACCTCCTGCTGGACCTCTTCCGCGGCCGCATTCACGATCGTCTTGGTCTCCGCCACGGTCGCTGCCATTTTCATCAACGCCGTGGATATAGCCTGTGCCTGTAGACCGTTGGCCTCGTGACCGCCGATCATCGTGGTCGCCTCACCCGAGGCAGCCACTGATGCGCTGCCTTCCCAATTACCCTGCAGCTTCGACAACTGGCTGGTCTGTTGTGGGACGACGGTGCCGCTGATCTTGGCGGCGATCTTCTGATACGACGCCGCTGCCGCGGTCAGCTGCTCTTCATCGACATTCGGCCAGCCAGGCCCCTGCAACGTCTGCGACCCGTACGGGCTCATGTCGCGCTCCACCGCCATACCGCGGCCCCCTTCTATGCGTGATGCACAACCGGAGCAAACATTACCGTGCCCGAAGGGGGTGCCGATGCACCTTTATCCGAGGATCAGGCCGGAGGTCGGCACGCCGGTGCCCGCGGTGACCAGCACATGCTCGACGCCGTCGACCTGGTTGACCGAGGTACCGCGCAATTGCCGCACACCCTCGGCGATGCCGTTCATGCCGTGGATGTAGGCCTCGCCGAGCTGACCACCGTGGGTGTTGATCGGCAGCCGGCCGCCGAGCTCGATGGCGCCGCCGGCAATGAAGTCCTTGGCCTCGCCCTTACCGCAGAAGCCGAGCTCCTCGAGCTGGATCAACGTGTACGGGGTGAAGTGGTCGTAGAGGATCGCAGTCTGGATGTCGTCCGGAGAAAGCCCGGACTGGCCCCATAATTGACGGCCCACCAGACCCATCTCGGGAAGCCCCAGCTCGTCGCGGTAGTACGAGTACATGGTGAATTGGTCGGTGCCCGCGCCCTGGGCGGCGGCCTCGATGATCGCCGGCCGGTGCTTGAGATCCTTGGCCCGCTCGGGCGTAGTCACGACGATGGCCACGCCGCCGTCGCTCTCTTGGCAGCAGTCCAGGAGCCGCAGCGGTTCGGCGATCCACCGCGAGTTCTGATGATCCTCGATGGTGATCGGCTTGCCGTAGAAGAACGCCTTGGGGTTGGTCGCGGCATGCTTGCGGTCCGCCACCGACACCGCGCCGAAATCCGCACTCGTGGCGCCGTATTCATGCATGTATCGCTGGGCGATCATCGCGACCGACGCGGCCGGGGTGCTCAGGCCGTGCGGGTAGGACCAGCTGTACTCCACGCCACGCGAGTCGGCGTTGACGGTCAGACCGGTCATCACCTGACCGAACCGGAACTCCGAGCGCTCGTTGAAGGCCCGGTAGGCCACAACGACTTCCGCGACACCGGTCGCGACGGCCAGAGCCGCCTGCTGGACGGTCGCGGCCGCGGCGCCGCCGCCATAGCCGATCTGGCTGAAGAACTTCAGGTCTCCGATCCCGGTGGAGCGGGCCACCGCGGTCTCCAGATTGGAGTCCATCGTGAACGTCACCAGACCGTCGACGTCGGACGGCTTCAGCCCGGCGTCGTCGAGGGCGTCGAGCACTGCCTCGGCGGCCAGTCGCAGCTCACTGCGACCGGAGTTCTTGGAGAAGTCGGTGGCACCGATACCGGCGATGGCGGCTTTACCAGACAGGGTCACTTGGCGCCTCCGAGCGTGAGGGTGGACGTGGCGATGACATGGTTGCCAAGGCTGTTGCTGCCCACCACTTTCAGGCTCACCAGGTCGCCCTCGATCTCGGTGACCTCACCGGTGAAGGTGATCGTGTCGTAGGCATACCACGGCACTCCGAGTCGTAGCTTGATCGATTTGATGACGGCGTTCGGCCCGGCCCAGTCGGTCACGTACCGGCCGACCAGTCCGGTGTCGGTCAGGATGTTCACGAAGATGTCCTTGGAACCCTTGGCTTGCGCCTTGTCCCGGTCGTGGTGCACATCCTGGTAGTCGCGCGTCGCGATGGCGGTCGAGACGATGAACGTCGGGTCGCCGTAGATCTTGAGTTCGGGGAGTGCTGTGCCCACTCGGACGTCGGAAACAGTCAGGCTCATGCTTGGGGCTCCCATGCGTACAACGTCCAGGCCGGGCTGATCTCACTGTCCGGGAAGTCGATATAGGTTGCGGTGACGGGCATTCCGATCTTCACCTGATCGGCGGCGATGCCGCGCAGCTCGCCCAGCATCCGGACGCCCTCTTCGAGTTCGACGAGGGCGATCACGAACGGCAGGCTGCGTCCGGGCACCTTCGGGGCATGGTGCACGACGTAGCTGAACACCGTTCCCTTGCCGGACGCTACGACGTAGTCGGCCGGGGCATCTTTGTCGGCCCACACAGCGGGCACCGGCGGGTGCTGCAGCGTCCCGTCCGGCCGCTTCTGGATCCGCAGTTCGTGCGCGTTGATGCCGTCCCAGAAGAACTTGGTGTCCCGCGAGGAGGATGGACGCATCAGCTTGTCCGGGTCGAGATCTTCTGGGATCTCATAGGTTTCGGCGGCTTCATCGGCGGCCTGCTTGCCGGCCGGCAGAAACTTCATGATGCGCCAGTCCATGTCGGCGACTTCCTCGTCACCGACATGCCAGCGGATCTTCTGATTGATGAAGTAACCCTCACCCAGCGCGGTCTGCTTGGGTCCGACGATGCCGACGATCTCGGCGCTCATCACCACCTGCTCGCCGGGCTCGAGGTAACGGTGATACGTCTGGTCGCAGTTGGTGGCCACGACGCCGACATACCCGGCGTCGTCGAACAACTTCATCGCACGGCCCAGCGGATCATCGTCGGAGCGGGTGCGCCCCAGGCCCATCATGGTCCAGACCTGGATCATCGCCGGCGGTGCGACGATGCCGGGATGCCCGGCAGCTCGGGCTGCCTCTGCGTCGACGTAGATCGGGTTCTTGTCGCCGATCGCGTCAGTCCAGTGGTGAATCATCGGCTGATTCACCAGATCCCGGGCCACCGTCGGTTTGCTTTGCCCAGCCGCGATGATCTCGTCGATGCCGGCCTGCAGATTCGCGCTCATCTCAACCCTTCGCTCTACCGGGTCACCCGTGGCACCCGCAGGCCAGACGCCGCGATCATCTCGCGCATGACCTCATTGACGCCACCGCCGAAGGTGATCACCAGGTTGCGCTTGGTCATCTTGTCCAGCCAGACCAGCAGTTCCGCGGTCTCCGAGTCGGCCGGGTTGCCGTAACCGCCGACGATCTCTTCGGCCAGCCGGCCGACTTCCTGCAGCCGTTCGGTGGAGAACACCTTGGTGGCCGCGGCGTCGGCCACGGCGATGGTCTCGCCCGAGGCCGCCACCTGCCAGTTGAGCAGCTCGTTGATCCGCCAGATCGATTTGATCTGTCCCAGAAGCCGTTTCACGGCGTCCTGTTCGATCGGAGTGACGCCGTCCGAACCCGGCTTCGATGCCCAGGTGTGCACCTGGTCGTAGATTCCGGCGATCCGGCCGGCCGGCCCGAGGCCGACCCGCTCGTGGTTGAGCTGAGTGGTGATGAGCTTCCAGCCGCCGTTCTCTTCGCCGACGAGCATGTCGGCGGGCACCCGCACATCGTTGTAGTACGTGGCGTTGGTGTGATGCGCACCGTCCGACAGGATGATCGGGGTCCAGGAGTAGCCGGGATCCCTGGTGTCGACAATCAGGATCGAGATGCCCTTGTGCTTGGCCGCGGTCGGATCGGTGCGGCAGGCCAGCCAGATGTAGTCGGCGTCATGCGCGCCGGTGGTCCACATCTTCTGGCCGTTCACGATGTATTCGTCACCATGGCGCACCGCGGTGGTGCGCAGCGACGCGAGATCCGTACCGGCATCGGGCTCGGAGTAACCAATGGCGAAATGCACTTCACCGGCGAGGATTCCGGGTAGGAACTTCTTCTTCTGTTCCTCGGTGCCGAGTGCCTGCAGGGTGGGGCCCACCGTCTGCAGCGTGACCATCGGCAGCGGGATGTCGGCCCGGTTCGCCTCGTTGATGAAGATCTGCTGCTCCACCGGGCCGAAGCCCAGGCCGCCGTACTCCTTGGGCCAGCCGACGCCGAGCTTGCCGTCGCTGCCCATGCGCTTGATCACCGCACGGTAGGCCTCGTTGTGCCGGTCGGACTCCATCGCCGTGGCCTCTTCGGGCGTGATGAGAGTCGAGAAGTATTCCCGCAGTTCGGCTTGCAGCGCACGCTGCTCAGGGGTCAGATCGATGAACATTACGCTCCCACCAAATCGAGGCGATGCGCTTGCCCGCCCAACAGTCGGGTCAGATCCTTGATCGAGGAGTAGTAGCGGTCCATCGGGTAGGTGATGTCCATACCCATACCGCCGTGCAGGTGATGGCACAGCCGCATGGCCGGCGCGGCCTGAGAGGTGAACCAGTAGCCCAGGATGGCCAGGTCCTCGTCAGCGTCGAGGCCTTCGGACAACCGCCACAGGACCGAGGTGGACAACAGCGAGATCGTCCGCGAGGCGATGTAGACCTCGGACAGCTGTGCGGCCACGGTCTGGAACGTCGACAGCGGACGGCCGAACTGCTCACGCGTTGCCACGTAGTCGGCGGTCAGGCGCAACGCCCCGGCCACCAGCCCGGCAGCGAACGCCCCGGTGGCGGCGAGCGCCAGCTGGTTGACCCGGTGAGCACTCGCGCCCTCGAGCACGTCGTCGGCGTCGATCGCGACGTCGGCGAAGGTGACCACGTATTCGTCGGAAGCGTTGGCGGTCGGGGTCTTGGTGACCGTCACACCGTCAGCCGTGGGCGAGACCACCACCACCGCGTTGTCTGCGGTGACCAGCAGCCACTTCGCCGTCTCGGCATAGGGCACACCGACTTTGGTGCCGTTGAGCTTGCCGTCCGCGAAGTTCACCGCGGGCCGCTCCGGCAGCGACTGCCCCGGCTCGTTCAGCGCCGCGGAAAGCACAGCGCCCGCGGCAACCTCGGCCAGATACCGATCCTGCTGGGCGTCCGAGGCCAGGTCGAGCAGCGGGACCAGCCCCAGGCCGATGGTGGCCAGCGCCGGGCCGGTGGTGCCGTGGCGACCGATCTCGGTCAAGGCGGTGGACAGCTCGGGCAGACCCAGACCGTCACCGCCGAGTCGTTCCGGCACTCCCAGCGCCGCGACTCCACCGGAAGCCAGTGCATCCCAAGAGTTGTCGCGTTCCAGAACGGACGTCACCACGTCGGCGACGGCCTGCTGTTCCGGGTTCGGTGTGAAATCCACCCGAATCCTCCTTGATCCGAACGATGGTTAAAACGGACTCAGTGGCCTCAGGCCTGATTTGCCGGCTCGCCGGCCACCGGGCACGCGCCCGTGAAGTCCACCGGCCAGTGCTTGATGCCGTTGAGCCAACCCGACTTCAGCCGCTCGGGATCCCCGACCGGCTTGAGGTCGGGCATGTGGTCGGCCACCGCGTTGAAGATCAGGTTGATCGTCAGGCGGGCCAGGTTGGCGCCGATGCAATAGTGCGCCCCGGTGCCGCCGAAGCCAACGTGCGGGTTCGGATCGCGAAGGATGTTGAAGGTGAACGGGTCGTCGAACACGGTCTCGTCGAAGTTGGCCGAGCGGTACGACATGACCACGCGCTCGCCGGCCTTGATCTTGACGCCGGAAATCTCGGTGTCCTCGCTGGCGGTGCGCTGGAACGCCGACACCGGGGTCGCCCACCGGATGATCTCGTCGACGGCGGTCTTGGGACGTTCCTTCTTGAACAGCTCCCACTGATCGGGGTTCTGCGAGAACGCGATCATGCCGTGGGTGATCGAGTTACGGCTGGTCTCGTTACCGGCGACGGCCAGCATGATGACGAAGAAGCCGAACTCGTCGTCGCTGAGCTTCTCACCGTCGATGTCGGCCTGGATCAACTTGGTGACGATGTCGTCGGTGGGGTTCTTGCCCCGCTCCTCTGCCATCTTCATGGCGTAGGTGATGACCTCGAACGAGGACATGGCCGGGTCGACGTCGGCGTACTCGGGGTCGTCGCCGGCGGTCATCTCGTTGGACCAGCGGAACAGCTTGTCACGATCGTCCTGGGGCACACCGAGCAGTTCGGCGATGGCCTGCAGCGGCAGTTCGCAGGACACCTGCTCGACGAAGTCGCCGGAGTTGGAGGCAGCGGCGTTCTTGGCGATCTGCTGCGCGCGGTTGTTCAGCTCGTCCTCGAGCCGGGAGAGCGCGCGCGGGGTGAAGCCACGGGAGATGATCTTGCGCAGACGGGTGTGGTGCGGGGCGTCCATGTTCAGCAGGACGGCGCGCTGCAGGTCGACCGCTTCGCGGGTCATCTCCTGGGGCCAGACCGGGATCGCGCCGTTCATCGCGCTGGAGAACACGTCACTGCGCAGGGAGACGTCCTTGACGTCTTCATGCCGGGTCACCAGCCAGTAGCCCTTGTCGCCGAAACCTCCGGTGCCGCCGGGCACATCGACCCAGCGAACCGGCTCGGCCTTACGAAGCTCGGCGAGTTCGGCGACCGGCAGGCCCTTGAGGTTGAGCTCGGAATCGAGGAAGTCGAAATCCTTGGGGATGTTGGGGCAGCCCATGTGTCTTACTCCTAGTGTCTGTAGCAAGCCGTGCGCGTAGCCAGCAATGCTTGAAACAACGTGGTCTAGTACCAATTGAGACCATTGAAACATGCCTTGACCGCAGATCAAAGGTAGTGATGCATCCGCGCTTGTCAGAGTAATGAAACGTGTTCTAGCCTGGCTTCATGGGTAACCCTGTCATCGTCGAAGCCACCCGCAGCCCCATCGGCAAGCGCAACGGCTGGTTGTCCGGCCTGCACGCCACCGAGCTTCTGGGAGCCGTCCAGAAAGCCCTCATCGAGAAGGCCGGCATTGACGCCGGCAGCGTCGAGCAGCTCATCGGCGGCTGCGTCACGCAGTACGGCGAGCAGGGCAACAACGTCACCCGACAGTCCTGGCTGGTCGCCGGGCTGCCCGAGCACGTCGGCGCCACCACCGTCGACTGCCAGTGCGGCAGCGCGCAGCAGGCCAACCACCTGATCGCGGGCCTGATCGCCACCGGCGCCATCGACATCGGTATCGCCTGCGGCATCGAGGCGATGAGCCGGGTCGGCCTCGGCGCCAACGGCGGCGGTGCCCGCGCCGCGTCGTGGGACATCGACCTGCCCAACCAGTTCGAGGCCGCCGAGCGGATCGCCAAGCGCCGCGGCATCACCCGCGCCGATGTGGATGCGCTCGGCCTGGCGTCTCAGCTCAAGGCCAAGCAGGCCTGGGCCGAGGGTCGTTTCGACCGGGAGATCTCCCCGATCGAGGCGCCGGTCATCGACGAGAACAAGCAGCCGACAGCCGAACTCAACACGGTCAGCCGCGACCAGGGTCTGCGCGACACCACCGCTGAAGGCCTGGCCGGCCTGAAGCCGGTGATGGAGGGCGGTATCCACACCGCCGGTACGTCGTCGCAGATCTCCGACGGTGCGGCCGCTGTGCTGTGGATGGACGAGGACAAGGCCAAGGCCCTCGGCTTCAAGCCCCGCGCCCGCATCATCAGCCAGGCCAACGTCGGCGCCGAGACCTACTACCACCTCGATGGCCCGGTGCAGTCCACCGCCAAGGTGCTCGAGAAAGCCGGCATGAAGATGGGCGACATCGACCTGGTCGAGATCAACGAGGCGTTCGCCTCCGTCGTGCTGTCCTGGGCCCAGGTGCACGGCGCCGACATGGACAAGGTCAACGTCAACGGCGGTGCCATCGCACTCGGCCACCCGGTCGGTTCGACCGGCGCCCGCCTGATCACCACGGCCCTGCACGAGCTGGAGCGCACCGACAAGAGCACCGCGCTGATCACCATGTGTGCCGGCGGGGCGCTGTCCACGGGCACGATCATCGAGCGCATCTAGTGGCCTTCAGTGAAGCCGAGCGCATCGCGGCCGCACAGGCCTACATCGATGCGCTGGTGAGCCACCGGGCGGATGCAGTCCCGTTCACACCGGACTGCATCCGCATCGAGATGGGTCTGAAGACGGGCCGTTCCGGGGATCACCTCCGCCGCAGCCTGAACAACGGTCCGCAGTTCAAGTTGATCGAGAAGACGACAACGCCCGAGTACAGCGTCGACGGCGACAACATCCGCGCCAAGTTCGACGTGCTGACCAAGCCGCGGCTGTTCGGGTGGCGGGTGTGCTCACACGTCGACGAGACGTTCCTGATCCCGGCATCCGACGGGCAGATCCATCACATCCGCGCGTCCCTGACTCCCTTCCTCAGCCGCTAAGGTCCACCGCATGGCCAACACCCCTCGCCCGCTGAACGCCAAACAGGTCGAACGCCTCAACGCGAAATCGACCGGCACTGCCATCAAGTGGATGTCGCGCGCCCAGACCTGGATCTTCAAGAAGACGGGCGGGCGGTTTGGCGACAAGTTCCTGCGTGGCGCCGAAGTTGGCATCCTGACAACGATCGGTCGCAAGTCTGGCGAGGAACGTGACAGCCCGCTGCTGTTCCTGCAGGAGGGCAAGCGGATCGTGCTGGTCGCCTCGCAGGGCGGCCGGGCCACCAACCCGATGTGGTACCTGAACCTGGTGGCCAACCCGAAGGTGAAGTTCCAGACCAAGCACGAGACCCTGGAACTCACCGCGCGCGACGCCACCGATGCCGAGCGCGACGAGTACTGGCCCAAGCTCGACGCCATGTACGCCGATTTCGCCAACTACCGCTCCTACACGGACCGCAAGATCCCGATCGTGATCTGCGACCCGGCCTGACCACCGAGAACGTGCAGCGCCCCCGGACATTGTCCGGGGGCGCTTTTTGTTCACCAGGTGTCCGGAAACTGGCCAATTACGCAACTGTGCGTAGCTGAATTGACGAGTGAACAATTCTTTGATTATGTTCTGTGAGCGCGCACACAGTGAACGCCAAGTGAGCGGCAGCCCACATTTTCGTGAACCGATGGAGACCCTATGCAACGACCCACTCGACGCCGGGCTGCCGGTGCCGCCGCCACCACCCTGACCGCGTGTTCTCTGTTCGCGGCCGCGACCCTGCCCGCCGCGGCGATGACCGTGACGTTCATCCGGCACGCCGAGTCCCAGGGCAACGCCTCCGGATACATCGACACCAGCACACCGGGCCCGCACCTGACCAACGGTCAGGTGAACCAGAACGGCGGCCCGAACGGTAAGCAGCAGGCCATCGACTGGGCCAATGCCCAGTGCCCCACCGCCCAGTGCACCGAGTTCGACGCGCTCTACGCCTCGACCATGATTCGCACCCAGGAGACCGCAGCGCCGTTCGCCGCCAAGCGCGGGTTGCCGGTCACGGTCCTGGGCGCGTTCGACCCGGACCGCCCGCAGCGGAACTCCGGTGTGCAGGAGATCAGTGCCGGCATCTTCGAGGGCCTGCCCGAAAGTGAAGGCATCGGCCGCATCGGCTACATCCTGGCGCCGTTGGCCTGGACCATGGGTCTGCAGTTCATCCCGATCCCCGGCGGCGAGAACGGCCTGGAGTTCAACGAGCGCGTGACGAACGCCCTCGAGGACGTGGAGTCGGATACCACCGACACCAATGGCGACGGCGAGATCGACGCCGCGGTGTTCTCGCACGGCGCCACCATCATGATGTGGACGATGATGAACGTCGACAACCCGAATCTGCTTCTGATCGTGCAGCATCCGCTGAACAACACCGACACGGTGGTCGTGGAGAAGAACGACGACGGCAGCTGGACCCTGAAGGAATGGGCCGGCCAGGCAGTCGGTCCCGCGGACTACCCGACGCAGATGTTCGTCAATGTGCGCGACCTGATCGTGGCACCGCAGAAGGCGGTCTACAACATGCGCATCCCAGTTCTCTCGCTGGATGCGCAGGGCATCGTGACCACCGGTGCGCAGGGCCTCCAGGACGTCGCAGAGGCCGGGGTCAAGTTCGTCAAGGACTCGGTGACCGACACCGTCAACGCGATCACGGGCATCCCGGGCTCACTGGGCCAGTCGACGACGCAGGTGTCGAAGCTCAGCACCCCGAAGGCTGTCAAGGCTGTCAGCGAGAGCAGCACTCCGGCCGTGAGCGAACTCGCCGAGAACACGACGGCCCCCGTCGAAAACGTCGACGAGAGCACCACATCGACGGTCGACAAGGCCATCGATCCCGACAAGACCGCCGAATCGGTCAAGGCCAAGATCACCGCGGTCCGTACGGCCAACGGCGCCACCAAGCTCGCCGACGGCAACAAGGCAGAGCCGGGCAAGCCCGCCGCCGCGGTTCGGGACCGGATCAACCGAGCCGCTGACGACGTGCGCAGCGGCATCGAATCCTCGGCCCAGCACGCTCGTGAGACGGTCAAGAAGCTCACCGGGGCCGGCAAGCCCACCAAGGCCGACAAGTCCGACAACAGCACAGCCAAGCCGAAGGCTAAGACCAAGGACGCCGCGTGAATTAGGCCGTAGTTCAACGTAATACAAGCGACAGGTCCCCCTCCTCGACCGAGGAGGGGGCTCAGTCGTATCCGCGGCGGGGCTCTGCCGCACTCACGAAATTTGTCAAATATCTTCCCACGCAATGGGATACCGGCTCGCCCTCACAGCAGACGGTCAGACAATCTATCTGGCCGGCCAGCGAACCGTCACCGGCAGGTCACGTGAAATCCACACAGCCGCAACGGAGGAACCACATGAACCGCCGCAGAGGTGGCGCGCCGGCGTCACGATATCGAAGTCTACTTGGGGGTGTCGGCCTGGCATTCCTCGCGTTCTTCCTGGCGATGCCAGTCGCCAACGCCGCCGAGGTCATGCGCGTGACGTTCGTGCGTCACGCCCAGTCGGAGGGCAATGCCTCCGGCTTGATCGACACCAAGACTCCGGGCCCGGTGCTGACGCCGCTGGGTCAGCAGCAGGCCAAGGACGTGGCCGACCTGCTGGGCGACAACAACTACGACGCGATCTATGCATCGACGATGGTGCGCACGCAGCTGACCGCCGCACCGATGTCACAGCGCCTCGGCCTCCCGATCCAGGTGCTCCCCGGCCTGCAGGAGATCGAGGCCGGCGTCTTCGAGGGCACGCCGGAGGCGAATGCTGCCGGCGGGTACGGGTTGTATCCGATCGCATGGGCGCTCCCGGGCGTCATCCCGCAGATCCCGTTCGACAAGAGCACGTACATGCCCGGTACCAATCTCAACGGATACGTTTTCGACGAACGCGTCCGGGGCGCTCTGCAGACCATGTACGACAACGGCGACCGCAACGCCGTGGTGTTCTCGCACGGCGGCACCATCATGTTCTGGACGTTGATGAACGTGAACAACCTCACCGTGATGCAGAAGCTCCAGCTGCTGCAGACAGCTCAGTTGGACAACACCGATTACGTCGTGATCGAGGGCAACAACGAGGACGGCTGGACCCTGGTGAACTGGAACGGCCAGCAGTTCAGCCCGGAACGAACCTTCGGATACGAAGCGAAACTCCAGCTCCGCACGCTGACCCGCCAATTGACCGCCGCCGCCGATCAGGTCACGGAGGCCTTCAAGACCGGTGACTTCGTGACCATCGCGACAGCGATCAACCGCAGCGTCGCCGACGCGACCTTCTCGGTCACCAAGTTCAACCGCGCGATCAACGCCGAGATCATCAAGCGGATCTCAAAGGCGATCCCGACGGACGCCGACGATGTGCAGGACAAGGTGTCCACCGGGGTCGAGAACATCAAGACCTCACTGAACGCCACCACCGACAGCGTCGAGCAGAAGGTTCAGTCGGCTCCGGAGAGCGTCTCGGACACCACAAAACCCGCTGATTCTGCACCCATCTCGCGGGCGAAGTCGAAGCTGAAGACTGCTGTCGACGGCATCGTCAAGCCGCGGGCGACCGACCTGTCCGACGGCAACAAGGCGCTGCCCGGCGTCACGAAGTCGGTCAGCCGTACCGACGAGCAGGTTCAGACTGCCGTCAAGGACGCACAGGACCGGGTGTCGTCGTCGATCAAGAAGTTCGGCGACGCCGTCAAGAAGGCCACCGGCCAGACCGGCAAGACCGCCGGTGACAATGCCGGTGCCGACAACGACACCACCGGCAAGAAGGACGCCGCCTGATTGATCGGAATTTTCAAGAGGGTGCTCCAGATCAATTGATCTGGAGCACCCTTTTTATTCGTATCAACAAGACAACAGCCGGTCTCGAACACCGGGACATCTGCACAATTCCAAACAATTGGGCCATACGTTCATCTCGCTCCACCTGTGCCCATTGATTGGAGGAACGTAGCAAGATGAGTTATCTCAGGCGCTCGGGTATCCGAGCGACAATTACCGGTGTCGGGTTGATGTTACTAGCATTTCTTCTGGCGATTCCTGCCGCCCACGCGGCGGAAGTCATGCGCATCACGTTCATCCGCCATGGAGAATCGACAGCGAATGCGGCGAACGTGGCCGACTCTTCAGTCCCGGGACCCGTTCTTACCGAGAAGGGTCAGCAACAGGCTCGCGACATCGTCAAAGCGCTGGGCGACAACAACTATGACGCGATCTACGCCTCGACTATGGTCCGGACCCAACTGACCGCGGCACCGATGGCGGAGTATCTGGGCCTTCCGATCCAGGTCCTTCCCGGTCTGCAGGAGATCGAGGCCGGGATTTATGAGGGCACGCCCGAATCCGATGCCGTCAAGGGCTATCTTCAAGCCCCACTGAAATGGTTGCAGGGCGACCTGGATGCCCGGATCCCGGGCTCGATCAATGGCCGGGAATTCGATGCCCGCATGGATGGCGCAATTCAGACGATGTACGACAACGGTGATCGAAATGTCGCCGCATTCTCGCACGGCGGCGCGATCATGTTCTGGGTTTTCCTGAACGCAGAAAATGCGGATCCGATGTGGCTGATGACCAATCCACTGCGAAATACCGGTTACGTGGTGGTCGAGGGCAATCCCGAGGACGGCTGGCGCGTCGTCAACTGGAACGGCACCGAAATCGGCCCGGAAACCCCATTCCGGGTCGAGGCCTTCCGACAGCTGCGCACGCTGTCGAGGCAGCTGCAGCAGGCCGCAGATGGTGTCGTGCAGTCCTTCGAAACCCGTGATCCGGCCGCTGTCGCCACCGCGATCAACCGCGGCCTGGCCGATGCCAGCTTCTCCGTGACCAAGTTCAACCGCGCGATCACCGCGGAGATCGTCAAACGCATCGACAAAGCAATCCCGAAGAAAGAGAGCGAATTACCCGAGAAGGTGTCGTCGGGAATCGAGAGCGCCAAGGCGACCACGGAGGACACCGTGGACAGCGCCGAGGCCGCAGCGAGCACCACTACCCAACAGGTCGCCTCGCCCGCGAAACCTGTCGTATCCGAGATCAAGTCCAAGCTCAAAGCACGTTCTGGCGCAACGGATCTCAGCAACGGCAACAAGGCTGCACCCGGAGTCGCGAAGGCGCTGAAGCGCTCCAGCGACAAGGTGAAGGCTGCCGTCGAGGACGCTCGCGAGCAGGTCTCGTCGTCGGCCCGCAAGATCGGTGAGGCCGTCAAGAAGGCCACGACCGCAGCCAAAGCCGGCGAGAAGGCCGCCGCCTAACCCGCGAGCAGACGCAAAACTGCCCCAAACGTCAGTGTCCAACTTTCGGGGACCACTTCAGGTTTGGGGCAGTTTTGTGACTGTTCGGCGAGAGGACTCAGGCGCCGTAGACGGGAACCGCGGGGCGGGCCTTGGCCAGCAGGTCATTGACGACCGGGCCCAGCTCAGCGGGATCCCACTTCGCGCCCTTGTCGATCTGCGGTCCGTGGGCCCAGCCCTCGGCGACGCGGACCTTGCCGCCCTCGATCTCGAACACCTTGCCGGTGACGTCCTTCGACTCGACGCTGCCCAGCCACACCACCAGCGGCGAAATGTTCTCCGCAGCCATGGCATCGAACGCGTCGTCCTGGGTGGCCATCATGTCGGCGAACACGGTCTCGGTCATGCGAGTACGGGCCGAAGGTGCAATGGCATTCGCGGTGACGCCATAGCGGCCCATCTCGGCTGCGGCAACCAGCGTCAGCGCGGCGATGCCGGCCTTGGACGCGCTGTAGGTGGCCTGCCCGACGCTGCCCTGCAGACCGGCACCGGAGCTGGTGTTGATGATGCGCGCGTCAACGGTCTCGCCGGCCTTGGACTTGGCCCGCCAGTACGCGGCGGCGTGCTTCATGGTGGCGAAGTGCCCCTTGAGGTGCACGGCGGTGACGGCGTCGAACTCTTCCTCGGTGGCGTTGGCGAACATCCGGTCCCGCACGATGCCGGCGTTGTTCACCAGGACGTCGAGCGTGCCGTAGGTGTCGACAGCCTGCTGGATCAAGGCCTCGGCCTGGCCCCAGTCGGCGACGTTCGAACCGTTGGCCACGGCTTCGCCTCCGGCAGCGACGATTTCGTCGACCACATTCTGCGCGGCGCTCCCGCCGCCGGCCGGCGAACCGTCCAGGCCGACCCCGATGTCGTTGACCACGACGCGGGCACCTTCTGCGGCGAACGCGAGCGCGTGCTCACGCCCGATACCGCCGCCGGCGCCCGTCACGATGACCACGCGGCCGTCGAGCAATCCCATTGTGATTTCTCCTTTTTCGAATTACTTGATGTCAGCGGTCGTCGTGGACAGGTAGTGCGGTGGCTCGCCGCCACCGTGCACTGCCAGCGTGGCCCCACTGATATACGAGGCGGCCGCGGACGACAAAAACGCTGTGGCCCAGCCGATATCGGCCGGTTTGGCAAGCCGTCCCAGCGGCACATTCCGCGAGATGGCAGCGATCGAGTCGGCGTCGCCGTAGAACAATTCGGATTGTTCGGTCTCGACCATGCCGACCACCACCGAGTTCATCCGGACCTTGGGCGCCCACTCGACGGCCAACGTCGAGGTGAGGTTGTCGATACCCGCCTTCGCCGCACCGTACGCGGCGGTCCCCGGGGTGGGCCGGTGGCCGCTGACGCTGGAGATGTTGACGATGGCGCCGCCGGAGTCCTGCTTCTGCATCACTGCGTTGGCATGGGTGGACACCGAGAGCGCGCCGATCAGGTTGAGCTCGATGATCTTGGTGCTGAACTTCGCCGACGCGTCGGCGGCCAGCACGTAGGGCGAGCCACCGGCGTTGTTGACGACGACGTCCAGGCGACCGTGCTTGGCCACGACGGCCTCGATGAGCCTGGCCACCGAATCGTCATCCCGGATGTCGCAGCTGTGGAATTCGTAGGGCAGCCCCTCGACCGGGCGGCGTGCGCAGGTCACCACGGTGGCGCCCTGACCGGCGAAAACCGCGCTGATTCCAGCGCCAACCCCTCGCACCCCACCGGTCACCAGGACCACCTTGCCGGTCAAACCCAAATTGATGGCACCAGCTTCTGGCGTATCGGTCACTGTGCTAGCGTACCAAGCAAGTGCTTGCTTAGGTAGCGACCCCTCCAGGAAGTGGATTGATGACGATCACCACCAAGACAGTCGAGCCGGGCATCGTCTCGGTCACCGTCAACTACCCGCCCGTCAACGCCATCCCGTCGGCCGGCTGGTTCGAACTCGGCGACGCGATCACCGCGGCAGGCCGCGACCGCAGCACCCACGTGGTGATCCTGCGGGCCGAGGGCCGTGGCTTCAACGCCGGCGTCGACATCAAGGAAATGCAAAACACCGAGGGCTTCTCCGCACTCATCGACGCCAACCGCGGCTGCTACCACGCGTTCAAGTCCGTGTACGAGTGCGAGGTCCCCGTTGTCGCAGCGGTCAACGGATTCTGCGTGGGCGGCGGAATCGGCCTGGTCGGTAACGCCGACGTGATCGTGGCCTCCGACGACGCCAAGTTCGGCCTCCCCGAGGTGGAGCGCGGTGCGCTCGGCGCCGCCACCCATCTGTCCCGCCTGGTCCCCCAGCACCTGATGCGCCGGCTGTTCTTCACCGCTGCCACCGTCCCCGCCGAGACGCTGCACCACTTCGGTTCGGTCCACGAGGTCGTGCCCCGCGAGGAACTCGACGAGGCCGCACTGCGCGTCGCCCGCGACATCGCCAGCAAGGACACCCGGGTGATCCGGGCGGCCAAGGAGGCACTGAACTTCATCGACGTGCAGCCCGTGAACGCGCGCTACCGGATGGAGCAGGGCTTCACCTTCGAACTCAACCTGTCCGGTGTGTCCGACGAGCACCGCGACGCCTTCGCCGGCACCGAGAAGGGATCCAAATGAGCGACAAGCGAACAACTCTCGACGAGGCGGTCGCCTCGATCGAAAGCGGGATGACCATCGGCATCGGTGGCTGGGGCTCGCGACGCAAGCCGATGGCGTTCGTGCGCGCACTGCTGCGCACCGACGTCAAGGACCTGACCGTCGTCACCTACGGCGGACCCGATCTGGGCCTGCTGTGTTCGGCCGGCAAGGTCAAGCGCGTTTACTACGGCTTCGTATCGCTGGACTCGCCGCCGTTCTACGACCCGTGGTTCGCCAAGGCCCGCACCACCGGTGCGATCGAGGCCCGCGAGATGGACGAGGGCATGCTGCGCTGCGGCCTGCAGGCTGCCGCCCAGCGGCTGCCGTTCCTGCCGATCCGCGCCGGACTGGGCAGCGACGTCCGCACCTTCTGGGGCGACGAGCTCAAGACCGTGAAGTCGCCGTATGAGACCGACGGTGCCTACGAGGAACTGATCGCGATGCCCGCGCTGAACCTCGACGCGGCCTTCGTGCACATGAATCTCGGTGACGCCCAGGGCAATGCGGCCTACACCGGTATCGACCCGTACTTCGATGATCTCTTCCTGATGTCGGCTCAGCGCCGCTTCCTGTCGGTCGAGCGCGTGGTGTCCACCGAGGAGCTGGTCAAGGCCGTTCCGACACAGGCCCTGCTGATCAACCGGATGATGGTCGATTCTGTGGTCGAGGCCCCCAACGGTGCGCACTTCACCACCAACGAGCCCGATTACCGACGCGACGAGAAGTTCCAGCGCCACTACGCCGAGGCCGCAGGCTCCGACGAGACCTGGGCCGAGTTCGTCAAGACATATCTGTCCGGTAGCGAGGCCGATTACCAAGCTGCGGTCCGGAAGTTCAAGGAAGATCAGGAGGCCAGCAAGTGATTGCCGTGACCCGTGCCGAGGTGTGCGCCGTCGCCTGCGCCGAGCTGTTCCGCGACGCCGGCGAGATCATGGCCAGCCCGATGACCACCGTCGTCCAGATCGGTGCCCGGTTGGCCCGGCTGACCTTCTCCCCCGACATCGTGCTCACCGACGGTGAGGCCCGGATCCTGGCCGATACCCCGGCGATCGGCGCACCCTTCGCCGTCGAGGGTTGGATGCCGTTCAACCGGGTCTTCGAGACCCTGGCCTGGGGCAAGCGCCACGTGGTGATGGGTGCCAACCAGATCGACCGCTACGGCAACCAGAACCTGTCGGCGTTCGGTCCGATCCAGCACCCCACCCGGCAGATGTTCGGTGTCCGCGGCGCGCCCGGCAACAGCATCAACCACGCCACGAGCTACTTCGTCGGCAACCACACCAAGCGGGTGTTCTGCGACTCGGTGGACATCGTCTCCGGAATTGGTTGGGACAAGATCGATCCGGAGAACCCGGCCTACCGGTTCGCCAACGTCTACCGCGTGGTGTCCAACCTGGGCGTGTTCGACTTCAACGGTCCCGACCACCAGATGCGCGCGGTGTCGCTGCACCCCGGCGTGGAGGCCGACCAGGTGGCCGACAACACCTCCTTCGAGGTGCACGGTCTGGACGAAGCCGAGACCAGCCGGCTGGCCACCGAAGAGGAGCTCACCCTGCTGCGTGAGGTCATCGATCCGAAGTCGCTGCGCGACAAAGAGGTCAAGGTCTAAAGAATGGGCAAGCTCAAGACTCCGCTGACCGAACTGGTCGGCATCGAGCATCCCGTCGTACAGACGGGAATGGGCTGGGTGGCCGGTGCACGTCTGGTCGCCGCAACCTCCAACGCCGGCGGGCTGGGCATCCTGGCGTCGGCGACGATGACGCTCGAAGAGCTCCAGACCGCCGTGACCAAGGTCAAGGCCGCCACCGACAAACCCTTCGGCATCAATATGCGGGCCGATGCGGGCGATGCCGGTGCGCGCGTGGACCTCCTGATCCGCGAAGGAGTCAAAGTCGCCTCCTTCGCTCTGGCTCCGAAGCCCGAGCTGATCGCCAAGCTCAAAGACGCGGGCGTCGTGGTGATCCCGTCGGTCGGTGCGGCCAAGCATGCCAAGAAGGTGGCCGGCTGGGGTGCTGACGCGGTGATCGTGCAGGGCGGTGAGGGCGGTGGCCACACCGGTCCCGTCGCGACCACGCTGCTGCTGCCGTCGGTTCTCGATGCGGTCAAGGACACCGGTATGCCGGTCATCGCGGCCGGCGGTTTCTTCGACGGACGCGGCCTGGCTGCCGCGCTGTCCTACGGTGCGGCCGGCGTGGCGATGGGTACGCGGTTCCTGCTGACCTCGGATTCGACCGTCCCCGACGCGGTCAAGGAGCGTTACCTGCAGGCCGCGCTGGACGGCACTGTGGTGTCCACCCGTGTGGACGGCATGCCGCACCGGGTGTTGCGCACCGGTTTGGTGGAGAAGCTCGAGAGCGGTTCGCGAGCACGCGGTTTCGCCGCTGCGATCGGCAACGCCCAGAAGTTCAAGAAGCTCTCCGGTATGACGTGGCTGTCGATGGTGAAGGACGGCCTGGCCATGCGGCACGGCAAGGAGCTCACCTGGTCGCAGGTCGTGATGGCGGCGAACACCCCGATGCTGCTCAAAGCCGGTCTGGTGGAGGGCAATACCGGTGCCGGTGTGCTGGCCTCGGGACAGGTCGCGGGCATCATCAACGACCTGCCGTCGTGCGCCGAACTGGTCGAGAAGATCGTCGATGACGCCGTCGCACACCTGCAGTCCGCGTCGGGTTACATCCAGTGACTCGCCTGAGCGAGCAGACGTAGTAGCGCCCCCTTCTCATCGGAGAGAAGGGGGCGCTTCGCATTGACGGACTTCAGAACCCCGGCACAGTGGATGTATGAACATCCGTCTCATCGAGCATCCGGTGGCCCGCCGCGTCGTCGAGGGACTGCACAACTTCAACAGCAGACACCCGTGGAGTCACAACGACCATTTCCACGGTTGGATTCTGGCGAACCTGCCCGCGCACCGGGCAACAGCTGTGGACATCGGCTGCGGTCAGGGCGCTTTGGTGGCCAAACTTGCCGCCCGGTTCAGCCAGGTCCACGGGACGGATGCCGACGCGGGCATGCGCGCCGAAGCGGCCCGGCGATGTGCCCGTCTGACCAATGTCACGATCGACGCCGGCCGACTCGACCAACTCGACGGGCCCGTCGATCTGATCACCATGGTGGCGGTGCTGCATCACCTCGATGTCGAGCGAGCGCTGATCGAGGTCAAGAGGCTGTTGGCTCCCGGCGGTCGATTCCTGGTTGTCGGGCTTGCTGCCCCGGTCTCGATCCCGGATACCGCATGGGATCTGGCCTCTGCGGTGACCAACCCGCTCATCGGCCTGATCACACACCCGCGGCCGGTCCCAGGGGGTCCGAAACCTCCCCCGTTCCCTGTCCGCGATCCCCAGCTCAGCTTCGACGAGCTTGGAGCGATCGTCGACCGCGTCATGCCCGGCGCGAAGATGCGCCGTCGGCTGGCCTTCCGGCACACGATCTCTTGGACGAAACCCGGTTGAACCGGACCGCAGACGCCATCACGGCGTTTGCCATCCGAACGGTCTCAGCCGAGGGTCGGATACGTTCTCCGCACTGTCCGTGTCGGAGTAACGACGCCGGATCGGCATCGAACCACCGAGTGGCGACGGTCCCGGGCACCGATCTCGCCGATTGTTACCGGGGTGAAAAATCATCCGGGCCCGCGCGGGACCCGCGGGCCTGATTCCGCTGCGACCAGTCGCCTGCCTTCGGTGGAGATTCCCGCCGTATCCGCTGGTGAAAGCCGCAAGCACCACGTCGTCGGTGAATCGTCATATGACTGCCGCGTTCCCGTGAAATGACTTGTGCGTTAACGCAATTTCACAGGGGTCAGCAACCCCTCGTGCGTTCTTTTGATGCCCTCCGCCACGGCCCTACGCTCATGAATCAACAGCGTCCAGGGAGGTTTCGTGGTCGATTCACGTGCAGGCGGTACAACACCCGGTGATGCTTTGCTGCGAATCGGCAAATACTTTCACCGCGGCGAGATCTCCGAGGATCAGCGAACCCTGCACAAGATCGGCGGCCGTTCGGCTGACGACTTCTACCGCGACCGTTGGGCGCACGACAAAGTGGTGCGATCGACCCACGGCGTCAACTGCACCGGATCTTGCTCATGGAAGATCTACGTCAAGGACGGCGTGATCACCTGGGAGTCACAGCAGACCGACTACCCGTCGGTCGGTGCCGACAAACCCGAGTACGAGCCGCGGGGATGCCCGCGCGGCGCGTCGTTCTCGTGGTACACGTATTCGCCTGCGCGCGTTCGCTATCCCTACGTCCGGGGCGTGCTACTGGAGTACTACCGTGAGGCCAAGGAGCGGCTGAAGGACCCCGTGCTGGCCTGGGCCGACATCGTCGAGGACCCGGAGAAGTCGAAGCGGTACAAGTCCGCCCGCGGAAAGGGCGGATTCGTCCGCGCCGAGTGGTGGGAGGCCGCCGAGATCGCCGCCGCCGCTCACGTCCACACCGTCAAGAAGTACGGACCGGACCGCGTGGCCGGCTTCTCGCCGATCCCGGCGATGTCGATGGTGAGCCACGCCGTCGGCGCCCGGTTCATCTCGCTGCTCGGCGGGTCGATGCTGTCGTTCTACGACTGGTACGCCGACCTGCCGGTGGCCTCCCCTCAGGTGTTCGGGGACCAGACCGACGTGCCCGAATCGGCCGACTGGTTCGACGCGGGCTACCTGATCATGTGGGGATCCAACGTCCCCGTCACCCGAACTCCGGACGCGCACTACATGACCGAGGCCCGGTACCGCGGCCAGAAGGTGGTCGTGGTGTCACCGGACTATGCCGACAACACCAAGTTCGCCGACGAGTGGCTACCGGCCCGCCCCGGTACCGACGCCGCCCTCGCGATGGCGATGGGGCACGTCATCCTCAAGGAATTCTTCGTCGAGACGCAGACGCCCTACTTCACCGACTACGTCAAGAAGTACACCGACCTCCCGTTTCTGGTCACCCTCACCGAGCGCGACGGCCGGGTGCTGCCCGGAAAGTTCCTCACGGCAGCCGATCTCGGCGGTGAGTACGCGGACACCGAAGCCGCCGAGTCGAAAACCGTCCTCCTGGACCAGGCCGGGCGGCCCGTGGTGCCGAACGGCTCACTCGGGCACCGGTTCACCGCGTCGGGCGAGGGCCACTGGAACCTCGACCTCCAGGGTGTCCACCCGATGCTGACCCTGCTAGGCAACCACGACGGCACCGCCACGGTCGCGCTTCCCCGGTTCGACAGCGACAAGCCCGGCGTCCTGGAGCGCGGCGTGCCCACCAGAATCGTTGCCGGACACCGCGTGACGACGGTCTTCGACCTGATGCTGGCGCAGTACGGGGTGGCCCGCGACGGCCTTGACGGGCAGTGGCCGTCCGGCTACGACGACGCCTCCGCGCCCTACACCCCCGCGTGGCAGGAAGAGATCACCGGCGTGCCCGCCCAGGCCGCCGAGCGCATCGCCCGCGAATTCGCCGACAACGCCGAACGTTCGAAGGGCCGCTCGATGATCCTCATGGGCGCGGGCACCAACCACTGGTTCCATTCCGACCAGATCTACCGGTCGTTCCTCACCCTGGTCATGCTCACCGGCTGCCAGGGCGTCAACGGCGGCGGCTGGGCACATTATGTCGGGCAGGAGAAGTGCCGTCCCGTCACCGGTTGGGCCACCCTGGCGTTCGGACTGGACTGGCAGCGGCCACCGCGGCAGATGCAGGGCACCGTGTTCTGGTACCTGGCGACCGATCAGTGGCGATACGACCCGTTCACCTCGGAGGTGATGGCCTCACCGCTGGCCGAGGGTCGGTTCGCGGGCCGCACAGTCGCGGACAGTATCGCCCTGGCCAGCCGGCTCGGCTGGATGCCGAGCTACCCCACGTTCAACCGCAACCCGCTGGATCTGGCCGACGAGGCGACCCGGATGGGCAAGGATGCCGCCGAATACGTTGTGGACGGGCTGAAATCGGGCCATCTGCAGTTCGCCTGTGAGGATCCCGACGCTCCGGAGAACTTTCCGCGCTGTCTGACGGTGTGGCGGTCGAATCTGCTGGGGTCGTCGGCCAAGGGCAACGAGTACTTCCTCAAGCACCTGCTCGGCACCGACTCCGCGGTCGCCGCGTGCGATGAGGACGGTATCCGCCCGCAAGAGGTGCGCTGGCGCGACGAGGCGCCGGTGGGCAAGCTGGATCTGCTGTTGTCCCTGGATTTCCGCAATACCAGCACGACGCTGTTCTCCGACATCGTGCTACCCGCCGCCACCTGGTACGAGAAGCACGACCTGTCCAGTACCGACATGCACCCGTTCGTCCACGCGTTCTCGCCGGCGATCTCACCGCCGTGGGAGACCAAGACCGATTTCGATGCGTTCCACCGCATCGCCCGCGGCTTCTCCTGGCTGGCCGAGAAGCACCTCGGCAAGCGCAAGGACATCGTGGCCATGCCCCTGCAGCACGACAGCGCCGACGCCACCGCGCAGCCCGGCGGTCGCGTGCTGGACTGGAAAGCCGGTGAGTGCGAACCGATTCCCGGCAAAACGATGCCCCGGCTGATCATGGTGGACCGCGACTATCCGGCCGTCGCCGAGAAGATGGCGGCCCTGGGGCCGATGGTAGAAACCGTCGGTCTCACCACCAAGGGTGTGACCACGCACCCGGACGCCGAGGTCGAGTACCTGCGCGGCGTCAACGGCGCGGTGGTCAGCGGTGTCGCGATCGGACGCCCATCGTTGGCCAAGGACACCCACGCCGCCGAGGCCATCCTCGCGCTGTCGGGCACGACGAACGGGCGCCTGGCCGTCGAGGGTTTCGAGGCGCTGGAGCGGCGCACCGGAACCGAACTGGTCGACCTGGCCAAGGAGAGCGAAGGCAAGCGGATCACGTTCGCCGACACCCAGGCCCGGCCGGTTCCGGTCAACACCTCGCCGGAATGGTCCGGCTCGGAGACCGGCGGCCGACGCTACTCCCCCTTCACCATCAACACCGAGCGGCTCAAGCCGTGGCACACGCTGACCGGCCGGCAGCACTTCTATCTGGACCACGACTGGATGAGTGAGCTCGGCGAGCAACTGCCCACGTTCCGGCCACCGCTGGACATGACGGCGCTCTTCAACGAACCCAAGGTCGGCGATACGAGTGGCGGCATCACGGTGCGCTACCTGACCCCGCACTCGAAGTGGTCGATTCACTCTGCGTACCAGGACAACCTGTACATGCTGACGCTGTCCCGCGGCGGCCAGTGCATCTGGATGTCGGACGCGGACGCCGCCAAGATCGGGGTCAAGGACAACGACTGGATCGAGTGCACCAACCGCAACGGCGTGGTGAATGCCCGCGCCATCGTCAGCCACCGCATGCCCGAGGGTCTGGTGTTCATGTACCACGCCCAGGACAAGGCCGTCGACGTGCCGCGCACCGAGAAGAACGGCAAACGCGGCGGAATCCACAATGCGCTGACCCGGATCATGATCAAACCCACCCACCTGATCGGCGGGTACGCGCAGCAGTCCTTCGCCCTGAACTACCACGGGCCCACCGGAAATCAACGCGATGAGGTCACCACGATTCGTCGCCGTTCGCAGGATGTGGAGTACTGATATGACCGGACACGAAGCTTGCGGAGTGGACCAATGAGGGTGATGGCTCAGTTGGCGATGGTGATGAACCTCGACAAGTGCATCGGCTGCCACACCTGCAGTGTCACGTGCAAGCAGGCCTGGACCAACCGCAGCGGTGTCGAGTACGTGTGGTTCAACAATGTGGAAACCCGCCCCGGACAGGGCTATCCGCGGCAGTACCAGGACCAGGAGCGCTGGAAGGGCGGCTGGACGCTGAACAAGCGCGGCAAGCTCACCCTGAAGTCCGGCTCCCGGTTCAAGCGACTGCTGAACATCTTCGCAAACCCGGACCTGCCCACGGTGTCCGACTACTACGACCCGTGGACATACGACTACGAGAACCTCCTGTCGGCGCCGGCCATGGACACCACGCCCGTGGCACGACCCAAGTCGCTGATCACCGGTCGCGACACCAAGGTCACCTGGGGGGCCAACTGGGACGACGACCTGGGCGGCGGTCCGGAGCAGGTGGGCCGGGATCCGTTGCTGGCCAAGGTCGCCGAGATATCCGACAAGGTCAAGCTCGAGTTCGAGCAGACCTTCATGTTCTACCTGCCTCGGATCTGTGAGCACTGCCTCAACCCGGCCTGCGCCGCAGCGTGTCCCTCCGGCGCCATCTACAAGCGCTCCGAAGACGGCATCGTGCTGGTGGATCAGGACAAGTGCCGAGGCTGGCGACAGTGCGTCACCGGGTGTCCGTACAAGAAGATCTACTTCAACCACAAGACCGGCAAGGCTGAGAAGTGCACGTTCTGCTATCCGCGCGTCGAGGTCGGTATCCCCACCGTGTGCTCGGAGACCTGTGTCGGACGGCTCCGCTACATCGGCGTGATGCTCTACGACGCGGACGCGGTGCTGGAGGCCGCATCGGTCACCGACGACAAGGACCTCTACCCGTCACAGCTCGGCGTTTTCCTCAATCCGCATGACCCTCGCGTGGTCGCCGAAGCCGAACGGGCCGGCATCTCCCCCGAATGGATTGAAGCGGCGCAGAACTCACCGGTCTACCGGTTGATCGTCGACTACCAGGTGGCCCTGCCACTGCATCCGGAATACCGGACCATGCCGATGGTCTGGTACGTGCCGCCACTATCGCCAGTCGTGGACATCCTGAAGGAAACCGGCCACGACGGCGAGAACCAGAACAACCTGTTCGGCGCCATCGACACCCTGCGCATCCCGGTCGAGTACCTCGCCGAGTTGTTCACCGCGGGTGAGGTCGGCCCGGTCCGGGCGTCCCTGCAACGACTGGCGGCCATGCGCGCCTACATGCGCGCGGCCAACCTCGGAGAAGAGTTCGACGAGACCATCCCGGATTCGGTGCGGTTGAGCGGCGATGAGATCGAGGCGATGTACCGGCTGTTGGCCATCGCCAAGTATCAGGACCGCTATGTCATCCCGACCGGGGCCGGGTCGGATGCCCACCGCCTCGACGCCCTGGCCACCGGTTGCAGCCTGGACGGCGACGGCGGTCCGGGAATGACCGCGTACGACACCATGGTGGACAAGTTCCACCTGACCAACACCAATGACGCTGTTCCACAGGGTGATCCGACGCGGGTCAACCTGCTCAACTGGGACGGGCGGAGCACAGACGGGTTGTTGCCGACGACATGAAGCTACTCACCCTCGGCCGCAGAACAGGTACAGGTTCCGCCCTGTCCGAGCGCCAGCAGCGTCTGGTGTGGCGCATCGCCGCGCTCTTGCTCGACTACCCGACGACCGAGACGGCCGATCTCGTCGACCAACTTGCCGATGCCACAGCGGAACTGCCGGAGTCGGCTCGGCTGCCGCTGACGGAGTTCCTGCAGCAGTTCAGCGAGACAGACCCGATGCGGCGTGCGTCGAACTATGTCGAGACATTCGACATGCAGCGGCGCAGCAGCCTGCATCTGACCTACTACGCCTACGGCGACACCCGCAAACGCGGCATGGCCCTGCTGCGATTTAAGCACGCCTACCGACAGGCCGGTCTGGAGGTCGGCGACCTGGAGAATTCCGAGCTCCCCGACTACCTGCCCATGGTGCTCGAGTTCGCCGCGACGGTCGATCAAGTCCATGGAGAGCGGCTGCTCGCCGAACACGTCCCGGTACTCGAACTGTTGCGGCTGTCCCTGCAGGACAACGGGTCCTACTACGCCGGGCTGCTGGCCGCCGTCCTTTCCACACTGCCGCCGGTGAACAGTGCCGATCGCCGCCGTATCGCGCAGCTCGCCGCCGAGGGCCCGCCCGATGAGGATGTCGGTCTGGACCCGTTTGCGATGGATCCGATGGCTTCCGGGGGAACCAGATGAGCAACGTGTTGTGGATGACGCTTCCCTACATCGCCTTCACCTCGTTCGCACTCGGGCACATCTGGCGTTACAAGGCCGACCAGTTCGGTTGGACCACCAGGTCTTCGCAGATCTACGAGAGCAGGCTGCTGCGACTGGGCAGCCCGCTGTTCCACTTCGGCATGCTCGGGGTGATCGGCGGGCACGTCGTGGGCCTGCTGATCCCGCAGTCGTGGACCTCAGCGGCCGGTGTCTCCGAGCACGTCTACCACTTGATGTCGGTCAGCATGGGGTCGGTGGCCGGGGTGGCCGTCGTCGCCGGAGTGGCGATCCTGCTCTACCGCCGGGTCACCGTCCCGGAGGTGCGTACGGCGACCACATTCAACGACAAGGTGATGTATCTGCTGCTGGTCGGGGCGCTGGCGACCGGGATGCTGAACACCCTGACCAACGTGTTCTCGACGTACAACTACCGCGAGACGGTGTCGCCGTGGTTCCGCAGCCTGTTCACGCTTCATCCGGCACCGCAGTTGATGGCGGAAACGCCGTGGACGTTCCAGGCGCACGTGCTGATAGTGCTTGCCCTGCTCGGCTTGTGGCCCTACACCCGGTTGGTGCACATGTTCAGTGCACCGATCGGCTATCTGGTCCGCCCGTTTGTGATCTACCGCAGCCGTGATCCGCAGCGGGGCGGGAAGAACCGCTACGCCAAGGCTTGGGTGACGCCACAGGCGCCGCCGCCGCGCAGCCGTTGGGTGTGAGCCTCAGCTGGACACAATCCCGACGACCAGGTTGATCGTCGTCGCGAGGATGACGGTGCCGAACAGATACGACAGCAGGCAATGTCGCAGCGCCACGCCACGAATCGTGGTGTCGGTGACGCTGGTGTCGGATACCTGGTATGTCATTCCCAGGTTGTAGCTGAAGTAGAAGAAGTCCCGGAATGCCGGTGGGTCGTCGGAGTTGAAGTCGATACCGCCGACCGCCGGCGTGTAGTAGAGCTTCGCGTAGCGCGCCGCGTACATCAGGTGCATTCCGGCCCACGCCATGAATACCCCGGCCAGAGCGGCCGTTGCCGCCGTCGGATCGCTGTGCGAACCACCGTGTACGAGCATGAAGACGATGCTGACCAGGGCGCCGACCGCGGCTGCCACGATCACGAGTTCCTCGACCACCGGGTTGAAGGCTTCCTGATGTGCGTGACGATGGGTGGCCTCGGCGTCCATGGGCCACAGCAGTATCCAGCCTGCGAGGACGAAAACCGCTCCTGTTGAGGCGATCCCGACCAGCAGGCCGAGCGGAGTGTCGGTCAACGTACCGGTGAGGGTTCCAGCGCCGACTCCGATGATCACCGAACCGCCGAGCCGGCCGGGTGCCGACAGCAGCCTGGACGCGTGCATCAGGCGGAGCGTTCCACGGTCACCTTGACATTCTTCATGATGGGCTGGTCGCTCTGTGTGCTGAAATCGCCGATGGCACACAGCACATTCATCTCGGGCATGTACCCGGCCGCGTTACCGCGGGGAATGCCGTAGGGGATCGCCTTGTAGCGCCGCAACGATCGGGTGCTGCCGTCGCGCGCGGTGGCGACGATGTCGACGTCGTCGAACTGCTTGATCCCGCGGTCGGCCATGTCCTGTTTATTCATGAAGACCAGCGTGCGCAGGTTCTTGACGCCGCGGTAGCGGTCGTCGTCGGAGTAGATGGTGGTGTTCCACTGATCGTGTGATCGCACAGTGGCCAGGGTCAGGGTGCGGGGTGCGGTGCTGTCGTCGGGCAGCTCGACCGCCGAGAACTCGGCCCGACCGGACGGGGTCAGGAAGATCAGTTCCCGCGCCGGCTGCTTGATGCGGAAGCCCAGTGGGAGTCGCACCCGTCGGTTGAAATCCTCGAAACCGTTGAGCACCTTGGCCATCGTGTCCCGGATCCGGTCGTAGTCCTCGACGTACCAGCTCCACGGCGTGGTGCTGGAGGGCAGCGCGGCCCGCGCGATCCCGGCGATGATCGCCGGTTCCGACATCAGGTGCGGCGAGGCGGGTTTCTTCATCCCGACCGAGAGATGCACCATGCTCATCGAATCCTCGACCGAGGTGGACTGCACCCCGGCCTTCTGGTGGTCCTTCTCGGTACGGCCCAGGCACGGCAGGATCAGTGCCCGGCGACCGTGGATCACATGACTTCGGTTGAGTTTGGTGCTGACCTGCACCGTGAGATCGCATTTCTGCAGGCCCACGAAGGTGTACGCGGTGTCCGGGGCGGCACTGGCGAAGTTCCCGCCCATACCGATGAACACCTTGATCTCGTCGCGGTGCATGGCCTCGATGGCGTGCACGGTGTCCATCCCGTGCTCACGCGGCGGTTCGATTCCGCACACCTCGGCGAGCCGGTCGAGGAAGGCTGCGGTCGGTTGGTGGTCGATCCCGCAGGTGCGGTTGCCCTGCACGTTGCTGTGCCCGCGCACCGGGGACGGGCCGGCACCTTCGCGGCCCAGATTGCCGCGCAGCAGAAGCAGATTGACGATCTCCCGCACACTGTCCACACCGTGTTCGTGCTGGGTGACGCCGAGACACCAGCTGATGATGCTGCGGTCGGCATCGCTGTAGATCTTGGCCGCCTTGCGGATATCTGCTTGGCGCACACCGGACTTGTATTCGATCTCGTCCCATGAGGTGGCGTCGCACACTGCGCGGTAGTTCTCGAACCCCGCGGTGTAGCGGGCGATGAACTCCGCGTCCAATGCCTTGGGATCGGTTTCCGCTTGTTCCAGAACCGCTTTCGCGATTCCCCGGATGAGCGCCATGTCCCCGCCGATCCGGGGCTGCAGGTTCAGCGTGCTGGTCCTGGTGGACTTGAAGGTGGCCATCCGCAGAAAGTCGTGCGGGATGATGGTCTTGGTGGCGCCGGCCTCGACCAGCGGGTTGATGTGGATGACCTGCGCACCCCGGCGATAGGCCTCGGCCAGCGCGGTGAGCATGCGTGGCGCGTTGGACGCCGCGTTGACACCGATGATGAACAACGCGTCCGCGGTCTCCCAGTCCTGCAGGTCGACGGTGCCCTTGCCGGTACCGAGCGCAGCCGTGAGGGCTCTGCCACTGGCCTCGTGGCACATGTTGGAACAGTCCGGGAGATTGTTGGTGCCGAGCTCACGGGCCATCAGCTGGTACAGGAACGTGGCCTCGTTGCCCAGCCGGCCCGAGGTGTAGAACGCGGCTCGGTTCGGGTCGTCCAGATCCGCCAGGGCCTTGCCCACCAGGTCGAACGCGGCACGCCAGCTGATCGGTTCGTAGTGATCGGTCTCGGAGTTGTACACCATCGGTTCGGTCAGCCGGCCCTGGTCTTCGAGGGCGAAATCGCTCCACGCCGCCAGTTCGGAGACGGTGTGCCGGGCGAAGAAATCCGGACCGCAGCGTTTATGGGTCATCTCCCACGTGACGTGTTTGATGCCGTTCTCGCAGATGTCGAGTTTGAGGCCCTTCATGTCGTCGGGCCAGGCGCAGCCCGGACAGTCGAACCCGCCGTCCTCGTGGTTCATCTTCATGATCGCGCGGGGGCCGTCGATCGGCTCACGCTCGCGGATCAGGAACTCGGTGACGCTCTTCGCCGCACCCCATCCGGCCGCCGGGTGATGGTAGGGGTGGAACTCCGGTTGCTCATGCCCCTCGGCGTCGGTGCGCTGCTCGGTGCCCCGGTCAGTCATGGGTAAAGTCTGCGCGCAGGCAAACGCCCGCGTCCACGGTTTGGCCGCGTTTCGATGGCTCCGAGCTAACTCACAGATACCATTCGGGCAGCGGTTCGGGCCGTAACTCGGTCGTATCGCCCGGGCGCGTGAGCGTCAGAACAGCGCGCACGATTTCCGGCCGGCTCTGCAGGGTGTCGGCGATCGCGTTGAGCCGCGCGGCGACGTTGGATTCCGCCGCGTCTCCGGTCAGGTCGACCGCGGCCACCAGGTAGATGCGGTCCGCGCCAACCCATTCCATGTGCAGGTAGCTGATCCGCTCGATGTCGGCGTGATCGAGCAGGACCCGCAACACGTTGTTCCGGGCAAGCGGGGTGGCCGCCTCCCCCGTCAGGAAGTCCATGTTGCGCCCGATGAGGAAGAGTGCGACGCACCCCAGCAGCACTCCCACCAGGATCGAGCCGATCGCATCCCAGACCACGTTTCCGGTGAGTTGGTGCGCGAGGATGCCGGCTGTCGCTATCGCGAGGCCGATCAATGCCGACAGATCCTCGGCGAACACCGCGCGCAACATCGGATTCGAGGTGACCCTGATATAGCGCAGCGGGTGGATCCGTCGCTGCACCGCACCGGTTTTCGTCTGGCGCAACGCCTGAGCGAACGAAGTGCCCTCCAACACGAATGCGATCCCGAGTACCGCGTAGGCCCATCCGTAGGACGTCGCCTCCCCCTCCCCACCGAGCGAGGTGACGCCGTGCCAGATCGACACCACCGAGCCGACGGTGAACAGCCCGAAAGCCGCGAACATCGACCAGATGTAGCTCGCCCGGCCGTAGCCCAACCGGTGTTGCGCATCGGCCGGCTTCATCGACTTGCGGGTTCCGATCAACAGGAACACCTCGTTGCCGGTATCCGCCCAGGAGTGGGCGGCCTCGGCCAACATCGAGGCGCTTCCGGTGACGACGGCAGCCACCGTCTTGGCAATCGCGATGAGCACGTTGGCACCGAGCGCGACGGCGACGGTCAGAGCACTCTCGTTGTCGGAGGTTGAACCGTCGGTGCTCATGACCCCACACCTACCCCTTGGTGGGCAGATACAAAAGCACCCCGAAACCAGTGTTGTTTCGGGGTGCCTTCGTTCAGCGGGAAAACTAGAGGCGCTCGATGATCGTGACGTTGGCGGTGCCGCCGCCCTCGCACATGGTCTGCAGGCCGTAGCGACCGCCGGTGCGCTCGAGGGTGTTGAGCATGGTCGTGAACAGCTTGGCACCGGTGGCTCCCAGCGGGTGGCCCAGCGCGATGGCGCCGCCGCTCGGGTTGACCTTCGCCGGATCGGCCTTGGTCTCCTTGAGCCAGGCCAGCACGACCGGCGCGAAGGCCTCGTTGATCTCGACGGTGTCGATGTCGTCGATCGACAGGCCGGTCTTCTCCAGCGCGTACTGGGTGGCCGGGATCGGGCCGGTCAGCATCATCACCGGGTCGTCGCCGCGGGCGCTGATGTGGTGGATGCGCGCGCGGGGCTTCAGGTTGTACTTGTTGATCGCCTCTTCCGATGCCAGCAGCACCGCGGCGGCACCGTCGGAGATCTGGCTGGCCAGGGCGGCAGTCAGCCGGCCGCCTTCGACCAGCGGCTTGAGCGAGGCCAGCTTCTCCAGCGTCGACTCACGCGGGCCCTCGTCGACGCCGAAGTCGCCGACCGGGATGATCTCGTTGTCGAAGTGCCCGGCCCGGATCGCGGCGAACGCGCGCTGGTGGCTGTTGTAGGCGAACTCCTCCATCTCCTCGCGGGAGATGTCCCACTTCTCGGCGATCATCTCCGAGCCGCGGAACTGCGAGATCTCCTGGTCGCCGTAGCGGTGCAGCCAGCTCTTGGATTCGTTTGTGGGCGAGGTGAATCCGAACTCCTTGCCGACCACCATGGCCGACGAGATCGGGATCCAGCTCATGTTCTGCATACCGCCGGCCAGAATGAGATCGGCCGTGCCCGACATGATGGCCTGGGCACCGAAGGAGATGGCCTGCTGGCTGGAGCCACACTGCCGGTCGACGGTGACGCCGGGGACGGCCTCGGGGTATCCGGCGGCCAGCCAGGTCAGCCGGCCGATGTTGCCGGCCTGTCCGCCGATGGCGTCGACGCAACCGACGATGACGTCGTCAACCGCACCCGGATCGACGTCGACGCGGTCGAAGATGGCGCGGAAGGCGTGCACGCCGAGGTCGATCGGGTGCACCTGTGCCAGCGAGCCGTTCTTCTTTCCGACCGGCGTACGCACGGCGTCGACAATGTATGCCTCAGGCATTACTGGTCTCCTTTGACAGTGGCGTTCCCGGCGGTGATTCCGCCGAGGACGATGGCGAGGTATTGCCGGCCGACCTCTTCGGCCGAAAGCGGTCCGCCCGGTTGATACCAGCGGACCGAAACCCAGGTGGTGTCACGGATGAACCGGTACACCAGGTCGACGTCGATGTCCTGACGGAACGAGCCGTCGGCGATGCCCTGCTGCAGGATGTCCACCCACATCTTGCGCTGTTCCCGGTTGCGCTCGTCGACGAAACCGAACTGCGGGATGTCGGAAAGCCGCTTGGCCTCATCCTGGTAGATGACCACCTGCGCATGCCGGTGCTCGATCGCCTCGAACGAGGCCATGAACAGACCGGTGAGCCGACCCAACGGGCTGGTCTCCTGGTCGAGGATCTCCAGGTACCGCGCGAACAGCCAGTCAAGAAAATCGCGGAGGACTTCCTCGACCATCTGCTCTTTGGACTTGAAGTGGTGGTAGAGACTGCCCGACAGGATTCCTGCGGAGTCGGCGATATCGCGAACCGTCGTCGCCTTCAGTCCGCGTTCGGCAAACATCGTCGCGGCAAGGTCCAGCAGCTCGTCGCGTCTGCTCGCCGGCTGGGCGGGGGTATCCGGCTCCATCGACCCAGCATAGCAACCAAGCGCTTGCTAGGTCACGTTCGGTGGCGATTCATTTCGCCTGCGCACACGAGAAAGCGGGCCCCCGGCATGGGAGGCCCGCTTGTGCCGAGCAGGATCACACAGGCTGGGGCACGCCCCGGGCGACCGACACCTCGGCGGCATCGACGTCCGGAAACGGGAGCGCGTCCGCGTCGCCGCGGGAGCTGCGCCCAGACAGGATCGCAGCCAGGGCCGCTGCCGCCAGCAGCGCCACCAGCGCGATCACACCCGCCAGAGGCGACGTCGACCATATCCCGTTCAGCAGCAGGATCGCCGACACGGTGCAGGTGGGAACCCCGAGCAGCACGAGGAACCATCCGGTGAAGTGCCCCAGGTCGAGTCGGCCAACCTTGGCGACCCCGAGCCCCAACAGCACGAAGAACAGCGTCCACATGATCGCCCAGGTCGCCCAGATGACGGCGAAAACGGGATCGGTTCCGACACTCTTGATCGCGTAGTACGCCGCGATGGCCGCGACGAAGGTGCTGTACCAACCGAATCCGCGCGGATCGATGTCGAAGATCTGGATGAACCCGAACCACAGGTAGGTGAACCCGAACAGGTAGCTCGGCCACGTCGCGTTCACGATGCCGGGATCGCCGTCCGCCTGCACGAGAACCAGCGTCGGCAGGACGACCTGGGCGGTGCCGACGAACAGGTTGATCGGGGCGGCGCCGCGCCCGCTGACCAGACCGACCGAGACGAGTCCGTTGACGAACAGCGCCACACCGACGAGAAGCAGACCGACGTTTCCCATCAGTGACCGACCCACTCCACGAACTGCTCCGAGGTGATCACCGGCGCGAAGAAGTTGTTTATCCGCTCGAAGGCGGCGCGCTCCTGGTCGGGATGGGCGGTACCGGTGGCATCGCCGATCACGATGGGCAACAAGCCGTGGTCGCGTGCCGCACGCGCGTTGCCTTCGACGCACCAGTCGAGATGGATTCCGGTGAGCACCACCACCTCGACCCGTTGCCGGTTCAGCGCCCCGGGTAGGTCGGTGCCGACGAAGGCCGTCTGCAGCGCCTTCTCGTACAACTCGTTGTCGCCGGGTTCGACGAGCTCGCGCAGCTCCCCTACCAATTCGTTGTCCCAAGCGATCTGCTCCGGGGTCGCGTCGATGTGACCGGTCCACCCGTCGTACTGCGCCTTGTCGAAATCAGTCTTCGGGTAATCGTCACGGAACACCGAGAACCCGATCCAGTTGAACGACACGAAGTTCGGCGCCGAGCGCGCGGCCTTGGCCGCCTTGACGGTCGCTTCCAGACTCCCACGGAAGGCATGGCCCTCCGCGTACTGAACCCCGCCCGGCCGGTAGATCGAGTTCGATTGGCTGATCGACAGGAAAGCCGCCGGCCGCGACAGGATCTCGCGGAAATCGAGCTGCTGCCACTGCTTGGCAAGCGGCGGGATGGCGGCCCGGTTGTCGGGCGGATAGCCCAGCGCTCCGGGATCGAGCGCAACCGGCTCGAGCGGGGTGATTCGAGGCGAACTGTCGAGGGCGAGTGCGGTCACACGCACACCTTCGACCTCCGGTGCCGAGGTTGACAGCCTTTGGATCGGCGCGATTCTGGGATCCCTACCGGTACTGCGGATCGGACCAGTACGCCGAGCAGTGCTCGGGAAGGTCCTCGCTCGTCGGCCGATCGGCCCGGGCGCGCGACAGGTTGAAGGTGTACCAGGGCTCGGGCTCGTGGACCCGGGCGGTCACGCACTCGCGCACCGATGCAGGCAAGCGGTGTAGTGCCGGATCGATGTCAGAGGACAGCCCGGACAAATACTCGGCGTCGAGCGCGCCCGTCTGCTCGAAGCGGTCGATGTTGCGGTCCGCGATCAACCGTTCCGGGTTCAACGTGGCCAGGCCGAGCAGGGCCAGGACACCGGCCACCAGCACGGCCCGCGGCAGCCACCTGCCCGTCATCCGGATGCCGGCCACCGCGACAAGCACGAACACCGCACCCAGCCACACCTCGGTGGTGATGACGAGCAGCCTCTCGGTGCTGAAGCCGTACGCCTGCTGGTACAGCCACATCCGGTGGATCGCCGATATCACCACGACAACCGATGTCGCACACAGGGTTCCGACCAAGATCCGCAACATGCGGCGGTCCGAAGCGCTGACCCGGCCCGCCACTCTGATCACCACGCTGAGCACCAGCAGCGTCAGCGCAGACACCCACAGCAGCTGCCAGAATCCCTGTCGGGCGTACTCGGCATAGGTCAGTCCCTCGGTCTCCAGCACATGAGTGTGCCCACCGAACAACACGGTGGCCTGTACCGCGACGAACGCGACGAACAGCGTGTCGAGCACCCCCAACGGCAGCGCCCACTCCCACCGCGGCACCGGCTGCATCGGTGCCGGGGCCATCGCATCCAGACGCGGTGGGAACCGCACCAGGTAGGCACCGCCCAGCACGAACGTCACCACGATGCCGAATACGGCTGTCCGCGCGAAGAAATCGAGGCCGACGACCGAGGGCATCAGGTTGCCGGCCAGGTGGGCGAAGGCCGGGTCCGCGGCGGCGAACAGCGCACCGAACACCACCACCAGTCCGACGGTGAGTCCGGCCACCGCGGCGACGCGTCCGGGGCTGGGCAGGCCCGAGCGCGCAGGCAGCGCGGTCTTGGCGGCCTGGTGCACCCAACTCCGCAGCCGGCCGAACAGCACCCACGGCAGGAGCGGCCCGGTGACCACCGCAGTCCAGGTCCGGCCGCCGACCAGCGTGCACCAGCCGATGATCCAGGCCGCCGCCAGACACAGCGCACCCATCCAACCGGCGGCCAGTAACGCCGGCACGGCGAGCAGGGCAAGCGTCAGGCCGATACCGAACTGTTCGGACCGGCTCGGGCGGCGCGGTGCGGTGCCGTACACGACGCCGAAGACCAGCAGGCCGACCACCAAATAGCCGACGCTGAGCGCGGACAGCCGCCACACTGCGGTGCCGACCAGCCCGGCAATCAGCGCGGACACCAGCACCCGGCGCGGCGCCGGCGCCAGCGGGTCGATGGGCCACACCCGACGGGACCACATCGTCCAGCCCGGTTCACCCTGGCGTGGCAGTGCGGGCCCCGGAAGGAGCGGTAATCCTGAAACTGTTGTCGTCATCTCGATCTCTCCCCCATCGCAGAGTCAGGGATGTTGACCCTGATCCGACATCCCGGCTCGGTGTCCATCACTTCGATGACCCCGCCGTGCAATTCGACTGCCCACCGCGCGATCGCCAACCCCAGGCCGGTTCCGCCGTCCGAGGTGGCGCCACGGGTGAACCGCTCGAAGACTCGCTCACGTTCGGCGGGCGCGATGCCCGGACCCTGATCGGTCACCTCGAGCCGCAGGCCCGATAGCCTTCGGGCCGCCAGCACCGTCACCCGGCCACCGGCCGGGCTGTGCCGAATCGCGTTGTCCACCAGATTGACCACGACCTGCCGCAGCCGTGCCGGGTCGGCCACGGCCTTCAGGTCCGGTGGCGACACCCGAACGGACACCGGTATGTCGGCGGCCGATACGGAGACGTGCTCCACGGCTTCGCGTAGGAACTCGTCGACGTCGAACCGGCTGATCTGCAACGGAATCGCCCCACCTTCGACCCGCGAGAGGTCGAGCAGATTGGTCACCAGCTCGCCGAGGCGTTCGGTCTGGGACAGCGCCATCCGCATGGTCTCGGCATCGGGTTCGACGACGCCGTCGACCACGTTCTCCAACACCGCCTGCAACGCGGTGATGGGCGTGCGCAGCTCGTGGGACACGTTGCCGATCAGCCCGCGCCGGTACTCGTCGGCGGCCCCGAGATCGGCCGCCATCTGGTTGAATGCCGTTGCCAGTTGCCCGATTTCATCACGCGAGGTGGCACGTACCCGGATGCTGTAGTCGCCCTGCGCCATGGCGCGAGCTGCGGCCGTCATCTGACGTAGCGGCGAGGTCATGCCGTGGGCGAGGAACTGCGTCAGGATCAGCGAGGTGGCGAGCGCGGCGAGCAACGCGTACCGGAACTGCCAGCTGGCGCCGACCCAGAAGGTGAACGAGGCCAACAGGATGGCCCCTCCGACCAGCAGGCCGGTCTTGACCTTGAACGACGCGAACGGATCCAGCGGTCTCGGCAGCCGGTCCCACAGTGCGGTCACCCGGCCGGCGAAGCTCACCGCGGCACCTCCAGGGCATAGCCCACGCCGTGCACGGTCCGGATCAGCTCCGAGCCCAGCTTTCGGCGCAATGCCTTGACGTGACTGTCCACGGTGCGGGTTTCCACCTCTGAGGCCCAACCCCAGACGTGTTCCAGCAGCGTCTCGCGGGGTATCGCCGCGCGAGGCCGACCGGCCAGGAAGGCCAGCAGGTCGAATTCGGTTCGGGTCAGGTGGATTTCCTGATCGCCCTGATGGACCCGGCGCTCGGTCAGGTCGATGCGGTAGTCGCCGACCGACAGCGGTTGGTCGCCGGCTGCGCGTTCCACGCGTCGCAACAGCACCCTCACCCTGGCCACCAGTTCGCGCATGCTGAACGGCTTGGTCAGGTAGTCGTCGGCACCGATACCCAGACCGATCAGCATGTCGGTCTCGTCGCTGCGGGCGGTCAGCATGAGCACTGGCACCACGCGCTCGGCCTGGATGCGCCGGCACACCTCCAGCCCGTCGAAACCGGGCAGCATGATGTCGAGTACCACCAGATCCGGTTGGGTCGCCGCTGCGGTTGCCACTGCCGACGGTCCGTCGACGGCCGTCTCGACCTCGAACGCCTCGGCACGCAGCCTGGTGGCCACCGCGGACAGGATCGTCGGCTCGTCGTCGACCACCAGGATTCGCTTCACGGATCCGACTCTAAGTGCAGGTTGTGGTGGCCACGGGCAGCGTTTGTGAAGATCTTGTGGAGACGCTGTCCGCCCCTCTGGCTACGCTGGCTCAGGGTCAGTACGCATCTGGAGGGGCGGCGGTTGGATCAGCAGACGGTGTGGTCCACCGATGAGGCACGCCAGTTTGCCGGGAAGGCCTATGCCGCAGGCCAGAAACTCGCGGGCGCGGCCGGCTGGTCCAACACCGGAGCCACCCAGACCATGTTGTGGGGAGACTTCCAGGGCAGCGGCCGTACTCCGTACCGCGTGCAGGTCAACCTGGTGGGCCCGACCTACAAGTGCTCGTGCCCGTCGCGGCAGTTTCCCTGCAAGCATGTGGTGGGTCTGGTGCTGCGCTGGTGCGGCGGCAGCGTCGACACCGCGGCGGAAGCCCCGGCGAACGCCATCGCCCCGCCGGCAGCCCCGAAGGCTCCGCGTGAGGTCAGCGAGAAGGCCGTCGCGGCGCGGGAGCGCAGCGTCGCCGAGGGCCTGGAGCAACTCCGGCGGTGGATCGACGATCAGGTCCGCAACGGTATCGCCGGGATCAGCGCCGATCCATACGGCGGGTGGAGTGAGCCGATCGCCAAACGCATGGTCGATGCCAAGGCACCCGGCCTGGCGGGCTGGCTGCGCAGACTGCCCGGCCACCTCACGCACGACGAATGGCCGCGGAAGATCATCGAGGACCTCGGGTTGATGCGGCTACTGACCGATGCCTACCGCACCATCGACACGCTGCCCGTACCGACCGCCGCCGCAGTGCGCCGCCACATCGGGTTCACGGTGGCACGGGCCGAGGTGCTGGCCACCGATCCGGTGAACGACACCTGGCAGGTGCTCGGGTACGCAGAAACCCTCGAAGATCGCTACACCACCCGACGGATGTGGTTGAGCGGCACGGACACCGGGCTGCTGGTCAACGTGCAGTCCACGGCGCCGAGCGGGGCCAGTTTCGACAACCGGCTCACCCCGGGCCGCGAGTTCACCGGCGGCGTCTACCTGTATCCCGGTGGGCCGTCGAGCTTCCGCGTCGCGCTCCCCGACGGCGATGTGCCGACAGTCGCCATCGAACATCTCAACGTGACCGGCACCGCTATCGACGCCGCACTCGCGGCCCGGGCCCGCGCCCTGGCGGTCGATCCGTGGCTGCTGCGGTTTCCGGCCGTCGTCAACGCCCGCGCCGTACAACACAGCAGGCCCAAACGCCGCCATCTGGTCGACGCGGACGGTAATGCCCTTCCGGCGATCTGCGACGACGACCGCTGGGCACGTCTGCAGGCCGGAAGCGGCGGCCAGTTACGGCCGCTGCTTGTCGAGATCACCACCGATGGTGTCGATCCGCTGTCGATGCTGAGTGACGCGCCACCGTCGCGCCTGACCGGACCGGCGGTGACCGCGCTGTGAGCGACTATCAGCGGATGATCTCCGCCGCCACCGTGGGTTTCGGCGCGAAACCCTTCCCCGACGGCACCTTCGACGCTCCGGTGGACGGCAGCGTGGCCGCGGTACACGACGCGGCCGATCCGGTCGGTTCGGTACTGCGGGTGGCAGGCCTCTACGCACTGGCGCGGCGCGCCGGCCAACGTCCCGAACACGTCGAACCGAAGACGCCCGCAGCCCCACCGGAAACCCGGCCGCTGATCACCGCTGCGCACGGCTTTCTCATCGAACGCGCCCTGTCCGTGCGCCCCATCCTCGACGGTGCGCTCGCCGACCTCGCCGCGGCCGGCCTGCGCCTGCCCCCTCGGCTGATCCCCGGGCTGTTGCGGCTGCAGCAGAGTGACGTTGTGACGCAAGCACTCTGGGATGCCATCGGCAGCGGCGGTCAGTGGTACGCGGTAGAACACTATGGCCGCAACCACCGCGCACTTCGCGATGTGGTGCGTACCGGATCCACGGAATGGCCGAAGGAAGCCGACTACACCCACGGTGACATCGCCAAGCGCCTGACCTGGCTGGCGACCGCGCGCAGGCTCGACCCCGACCGGGCGCGCGAACTGGTGGCACAGCACTGGGCCAGCGAGGATGCCGAGTCCCGGGCGGCCCTGTTGGCGGCGTTCGCGGCACCCGAACATGAGGCCGACGAGCCGTTCCTGGAGGCCGCGCTCGACGACCGGGCGGTCACGGTGCGCAGTGCCGCCATCGCGGTGCTGAGCGGCCGGTCCCGCAGCCGCTATCTCGATCGCATGAAAGACCGTGCCGCTCAGATCTTCTCGGTCAAGAAGACATTGCTGGGCGTGAAAATCGCCGTCCACCCCCTACCCGGGCCCGACGCCGCGGCAGTCCGCGACGGGCTGAGCACCACCAAGCCGGAGGCCGTCGTCGCCCGTACCCCGATCGCCTTCTGGGCCGAAGTGCTCGGCGCGGTCGCACCGGAGAAGGCGGCCCGCGCACTCTCGGACGCCGACCACCAAGCCGTACTGGCCGCACTGACCGGCAGTGCATTGCGCGGCAACGACCCCACCTGGGCAGTGCCACTGTTGCAGCGGTGTCTGCCCGGCGATTACGCCACGTACTTCGACCCCGGCACCGCGCACTCGGCGATCTCGGCCGAGATGATCCGCGCGCTCACCGACACCGCCGCGTCCGCGCCCCTGCTCCGCATCGTGGCGGGCCTGCCGCGACCGTTCGCCCCTGACGTTGCCGCAGCCCTGTTCGGATCCCTGGCCGGGGCCGGCTGGGGCACAGCCCGCCAACGCCGCGAGGCCGCGGCGCACCTCGCCGCCGGGTACCCACTGGACTGGCTGCCGCGCTTCGCGCGGCTCACCGACCTCACCGGGGACGAGGAACTGCACAAGTTCTACGCCACCATCTTCGAGCTGCTCACCCTGCGATCCGACCTTGCGAAGGAACTCTCATGACTGAAGCGACCCTGCTGCGTCCGCACGCCGAGCAACTGTTCGCCGCCGAACTCGCGGCCCTGCGCGCAGCTGACGACAAGCCCGCGCCACCCAACTGGTCGATGTCACCGCACGCGGTGGTCCGCTACCTGCTGGGCGGGGAAACCGTTGCGGGAACCGAGATCACCCCGAAGTACATCGGCCCCCGACGGATCATCGAGGTGGCCGTGGCGACGCTGGCCACCGACCGGGCGCTGCTGCTGCTCGGCGTGCCGGGCACGGCCAAGACGTGGGTGTCGGAACATCTGGCCGCAGCCGTGACCGGGGATTCGACGCTGCTGGTGCAGGGCACCGCGGGCACCGTCGAGGAGGCCGTGCGGTACGGCTGGAACTACGCCCGGTTGATCGCCGAAGGACCCTCGGAGCAGGCGCTGGTGCCCTCGCCGATCATGACCGCGATGCGCGACGGCAAGATCGCGCGGCTTGAGGAGCTGACCCGCATCCCGTCGGAGGTGCAGGACGCCCTGATCACGGTCCTCTCCGAAAAGACCCTGCCCATCCCCGAACTCGGCTCCGAGGTGCAGGCCACGCAAGGGTTCAACGTGATTGCCACGGCCAACGACCGCGACCGCGGCGTCAACGACCTGTCGTCCGCTCTACGCCGCCGGTTCAACACCGTGGTGCTTCCGTTGCCCGCGAGCCTCGACGACGAGGTGGAGATCGTGACGCGCCGGGTGGCCGACATCAGCGGGTCATTGCAGCTGCCGAAGGTACCGACCTCCGCTGACGAAATCCGCCGGGTGGTCACCGTTTTCCGCGAACTGCGCTCCGGGTTGACTGCCGACGGCCGCAACAAGCTCAAGCAGCCCTCCGGCACGCTGTCCACCGCCGAGGCGATCTCCGTGGTGACGCAGGGCATCGCGATGTCCGCGCACTTCGGCGACGGCGTGCTGCGGCCGGCCGACACCGCGGCGGGCATCGTCGGTGCGGTGGTGAAGGATCCGGTCAACGATGCGGTGGTGTGGCTGGAGTATTTGGAGGCCGTGGTGCGCGAGCGCGACGGCTGGGCCGACTTCTACCGGGCATCGCGGGACGTGCTGAACTCGTGACCACCCACGTCCTGGGCATTCGGCACCACGGTCCCGGGTCTGCCCGAGCCGTGCTGTCCGAGCTGGACCGGATCCAGCCGGACATCGTGGTGATCGAAGGCCCGGCCGACGCGGACCGGCTCACCACCGACGTCGACCACACGGACATGGTGCCGCCCGTGGCGATCATGGCCTACGCGGTCGACGATCCCGCGGTGTCGGCGTTCTGGCCGTTCGGTGCCTTCTCCCCCGAGTGGCAGGCCTTGTTGTGGGCAGCGCGGCATCAGGTGCCGGTGCGGTTCTGCGATCTGCCCGCGGCCACCGTGCTGGCCCAGCGCGACCAACGCCACGACGACACGTCACGCGTCCGGATCGATCCGATCGCGGCGCTCGCCGATGCCGCGGGCTACGACGATCCCGAACGCTGGTGGGATGATGTCGTTGAATCTCGCACGGACGGCAGCGGATTCGAGGCGATCACCGAGGCCATGCACACCGTGCGGGAACTCGAACCCGACGAGGACGATCCGATCGAGCACCAACGCGAAGCACAGATGCGCCAGGTGATCCGTAAAGCCGCCAAGGAATTCTCGACGGTGGTCGTGGTGTGCGGAGCGTGGCACGCCCCCGCGCTGGCCGGGAAACTTCCTGCCGCGAGCGCCGACGCGGCACTGCTGCGTGGCCTGCCCAAGGTCAAGTCCGCCACGGTGTGGGTGCCGTGGACACATTCGCGGCTGGCCGCGGCCTCGGGTTACGGCGCAGGTGTCCGGTCACCCGGCTGGTACCAACACGCCTTCCTCGAGCCGGACCGGCCGGTGGAAACCTGGCTCACCCTGGCAGCCAGGGCATTACGCGACCACGACATCTTCGTCTCCTCGGCCCACGTCATCGAAGGAGTGCGGCTGGCCAACGCGCTGGCCGCCATGCGAGGTCGGGCCCATCCCGGTCTGAGCGAGGTCAACGAGGCCACCGAGGCCGTGCTGTGCGAGGGCTCCGACACCCGGTTCGGGCTGATCGTGCGAGAGCTGGTCGTCGGCGAACGGCTCGGCAGCATTCCCGACCACCTGCCGATGGTGCCGCTGCTCGCCGACATCACCAAGCAGCAGAAATCGCTGCGGCTCAAACCCGACGCCAATGCCAAGCAGGTCACTCTCGACCTGCGCAAACCCAACGACCTGGCCAAATCTCATCTGCTGCACCGGCTTACCGTGCTCGATATTCCGTGGGGCGAGCCCGAGATCGCCACCGGCCAGGGCACGTTCAAAGAGCCCTGGACGCTGCAATGGCAGCCGGAGTTCGCGGTGCGGGTCGTGATTTCGTCGGTGTGGGGAAACACCGTCTACCGCGCCTGCAAAGCTCGACTGGCCGACACCGCCGAGAACGCGACGCATCTGGGCCAGGTCACCGCGGCAATCGAGGCGGCCCTGCTCGGCGGTGTCGATGAGGCTGTCCCGCAGTTGCTGGCCATCCTGGAGAACAAAGCCGCAGTCGACCGGGACCTCACCGAACTCATGGCGGCCCTGCCCGCGCTGGCCCGTTCTCTGCGCTACGGCGATGTGCGCCGCACCGACGCAGGCGCACTCGGCGCGGTCACCACGTCGCTGCTGCGCCGCGTCAACGTCGGCCTTCCCGCGACGCTGACCGGGTTGGGTCCGGACGCGGCCGCCGAGATGCTCGCACACGTCAACGCAGTCACCGACACGGTGGACCTGCTGGAGGCGGACGTGCGCGGCGAATGGCTGGCCACCATCGCGCGGCTGGCTGATCGCGACGATCTGCACGGCAGCCTGGTCGGCCGGTTCGTCCGAATCGGTGTCGACGGAGCCGTGTTCACCACCGCCGAAGCAGCCCGCCGCATGCGGCGCGCCTTGAGCATCGGCGCCCCGGCCGACGAGAAGTCCGCCTGGATCGAGGGCTTCCTGTCCGGCAGCGGACTGCTACTGGTGCACGACACCGAGCTGTTGGCTGTGATCGACGAATGGTTGACCGGTTTGACCGCAACGGAATTCACCGATGTCCTGCCGCTGGTGCGTCGCACCTTCAGCACCTTCGACGCCGGCATCAAACGCAATATCGGGCATGCGGTGGCCACCGCAGGCGCCACCGCCCACACCGAATTCGACATCGATGCCGACCGCGCCCGCCCCGTCGTGATCGCGGCGGCCGCCATCTTCGCAAGAGGTATCAACCATGGCTGACGACACCATCCCGGACGAACGCGACCGCCGGTGGCGGCTGGTGCTGGGGTCGGATGCGGACTCGCTGCCCAGCCTGCAAGCCGGTGACGTCGAGATGGACAAGGCGCTGTCGGAGCTCTACGACCGCAAGGGTGGCCTCGGCGGATCCGCGCCCAAGGTGGCGCGCTGGCTCGGTGACATCCGGAAGTACTTCCCCAGCACGGTGGTTCAGGTGATGCAGCAGGACGCGATCGAGCGGCTCAATCTGCGCATGCTTCTGCTCGAACCGGAGATGATGGACAGCATCGTCCCGGACCTGTCGTTGGCCACCACACTCATCACGCTGGGTGAGGCCATTCCCGACGAGTCGAAGGCCTCGGCCCGCGCACTGGTGCGCACGGTGGTCGAGGACATCGAACGGCGCATCGCCGACGGTACCCGGGCCACACTGCGCGGGGCGCTGTCGCGGAGCGCGCGGACCAGTCGGCCGCTGGCTTCCGACATCGACTGGAACCGCACCATCGCCCGCAACCTGAAAACGTTCCAGCCGGACCTGAAGACGATCATCCCCGAACGGCTGGTCGGGTTCCGCCGCGCCGGCCGATCGGTGACCAAGGGCATCGTGCTGGCCATCGACCAGTCCGGTTCGATGGCCGAATCGATCGTGTATTCAGCGGTTTTCGGGGCGGTCATCGCGTCGATGCGGTCACTGCGCACGTCGCTCGTGGTGTTCGACACCGAAGTCGTCGACCTCACCGATCTGCTCGACGATCCCGTCGACGTCCTGTTCGGCACCCAACTCGGCGGCGGCACCGACATCAACCGGGCCATCGCCTACTGCCAGACCCTGATCACGCGGCCGACCGACAGCATCTTTGTGCTGATCTCGGACCTGTACGAGGGCGGCGTGCGCGACGAGATGCTGGCCCGGGTCCGACAACTCATCGACGCCGGTGTCCAGGTGATCGTGCTGCTGGCGTTGTCCGATTCGGGCGCACCGTCGTTCGACCGCGAGATCGCCGCCGATCTGGCCGCCATGGAGGTCCCGGCGTTCGCCTGCACCCCCGACGCATTTCCCGAGCTGTTGGCACTGGCCATCGGCAAGGGCGACATCCGTGGCTGGGCGGACCGGACCGGCCTCGCCCAGCGCGGCATGGAGTCGAATTGACGCCGCCGCTTTCGACAGCAGGGCTGCTGCGCCCGCCGCAGCGCGACCCTGCTGTCGAAAGCGATGGTTCACAACCGGGTTGAACCCGGCCCGTGACAACGAGCCCTAGGCGCGCTGGCTGGAAACCGAGATGACCTCGCCCGTCAGGTAGCTCGAGTAGTCGCTGGCCAGGTAGGCGATCGTGGTGGCGATCTCCCACGGTTCGGCCGCGCGGCCGAACGCCTCGTCCGAGGACAGCCGGTCCAGCAGGGCCGCATCGGCCGACTTCTCGAGGAACTTGTGCCGCGCGATGCTCGGGGACACCGCGTTGATGCGCACCCCGTATTCGACGGCTTCGATTGCGCTGCAACGGGTCAGCGCCATGACACCGGCCTTGGCGGCGGCGTAGTGCGACTGGGAGTGCTGTGCACGCCAGCCGAGAACACTGGCGTTGTTGACGATCACGCCGCCGTGCTCGACGTCGCGGAAATACCGCAGCGCGGCGCGGGTCGCCCGCATGACCGAGTTCAGCGTCACGTTGAGAACGCGATCCCACTCGTCGTCGGTCATGTCGACCAGCGGGGTCTCGCCGCCCAGTCCGGCGTTGTTCACCAGGACGTCGAGGCGGCCCATCTTTTCGACCGACCGGGCGATCAGCGCGTCGACCGCCTCGGTGGAGGTGACGTCGCAGACCACGGCCTCGACCCGGCCCAGGCCGAGCTCGGCCAGCTGGTCGCGGGTCTCGTTGAGTCGCCGCTCGTGGTAGTCGGACACCACGACGTCGGCACCCTCGAGCAGCGCGCGACGGGCGGTGGACGAGCCGATGCCGGTTCCGGCGGCGGCCGTCACCAGGACGACCTTGCCCTTCAGCAGGCCGTGGCCCTCAACCTCTTTGGGGGCTACTGAAAGATCACTCATCCCTTGGCCTCTCGGGGTAGGCCGAGCACCCGCTCGGCAATGATGTTGCGCTGGATCTCGTTGGACCCGCCGTAGATGGTGTCCGACCGCGAGAACAGGTAGAGCCGCTGCCACTCGTCGAACTCGCCGTCTTCCAGCGTCAGCCCGGCCGTGCCCTGCACGTCCATGGCGATCTCGCCGAGTTCACGGTGCCAGTTGGCCCACAACAGCTTCGACACATTGTCCTGCCCGGGCTGCTCGACATCCATGGTCGCCAGGGCGTACGACCGCATGGCCTGCAGGCCGGTCCACGACTCGGTCAGCTTTTGGCGGATCAGCGGATCGTCGGCCGCTCCGCTGCGCTTGGCCAACTCAACCAGGTTGGAATGCTCGCGGGCATAGCGGATCTGCTGGCCCAGGGTGGAGACCCCGCGCTCGAAGGTCAGGGTGCCCATCGCCACCCGCCAGCCGTCACCGGGCTGACCGACCACCAGCGAGGCATCGGTGCGGGCGTCGTCGAAGAACACCTCGTTGAACTCGGAGTCGCCGGTCAACTGGATGATCGGGCGGATCTCGACGCCCGGCTGATCCAGTGGCACCAACAGATAGGACAGGCCGGCGTGCCGCTTGGAGCCCTTCTCGGTGCGCGCCACCACGAAGCACCACTGCGCCCAGTGGGCCAGCGACGTCCACACCTTCTGGCCATTAATGTGCCACTGTTGACCCTCCGCATCGAGCTCGGCCGTCGTCGCCACATTCGCCAGGTCACTGCCGGCGTTGGGCTCGGAGTAGCCCTGACTCCACAGCTCGGTGACGTCGAGGATCTTGGGCAGGAACCGCTGCTGCTGTTCGGGGGTGCCGTACTCGATGAGCGTCGGCCCGAGCAGTTCCTCGCCCAGGTGGTTGACCTTGTCGGGTGCGTTCGCGCGCGCGTACTCCTCATAGAAGGCGACGCGATGCGCGACCGACAGCCCGCGGCCGCCGTGCTCCACCGGCCAGCCGAGGCAGGTCAGCCCCGCCGCGGCCAGATGCTGATTCCACGCCCGACGCTCTTCGAAGGCTTCGTGTTCACGCCCCGGTCCACCCAGGCCCTTGAGCGCTGCGAATTCGCCAACAAGATTGTCTGCGAGCCACTGCCGGACCTCGGCCCGGAACTCCTGGACCTCTATCACCCCTGTAGGCTAACCTACCAAGCACTTGCTTTGTTAAGGGAGCATCGATGACGAGCGATCGCCGCACCGTGCCAGCGGTGCTGGACCGGGTTGCCGTGGAGTTTTCCGACCATGACGCCCTGGTCACCGCCGGCGGAGCCGGCAATTCGGCCGGAGTCCAGCGGCTGACTTATCGGGAACTGCGCGCGCACGTACGCCAAGCCGCGGCGGCGATGATCGCACTCGGCGTCCAGCCCGGCGACCGGGTGGCGATCTGGTCGCCGAACACCTGGCACTGGGTCGTGGCCTGCCTGGCCACGCACTACGCCGGCGCCGAGATGGTGCCGCTGAACACCCGCTACACCGCCAGTGAGGCCACCGACATCCTGGCCCGCACGGAGGCCCCACTGTTGATCGCCTCGGGCGAGTTCCTCGGGTCGGACCGTGCGGCCGAACTGGATCGCGACGCACTGCCCGCGCTGCGGCACATCGTGCGGGTGCCCATCGAAAAAGAGGACGGAACCTGGGACGAATTCGTCGCCCGGGGCGACGACCTGGAGACGGTCGACGCGCGTGCCGCGGCGGTACAGCCCGACGACGTCTCCGACATCCTGTTCACCTCCGGCACCACCGGGCGCAGCAAGGGTGTGCGGTGCGCACACCGCCAATCGCTCGACGGATCGGCCGCCTGGGCCGCGTGCGGTCAGGTCACCAGCACCGACCGCTACCTGTGCATCAACCCGTTCTTCCACAACTTCGGCTACAAGGCGGGCATCCTGGCCTGCCTGCAGACCGGCGCGACGCTGTACCCGGTGCTCACATTCAACCCCGAGCAGGTGTTGAAAACCATTGCCGAACAGCGGATCACGGTACTGCCCGGCCCGCCGACCATCTTCCAGACCCTGCTGGACCACCCCAAGCGCGCCGACTACGACCTGTCCTCGCTGCGCTTCTCGGTGACCGGCGCGGCCGTCGTCCCGGTGGTCCTGATCGAGCGGATGCAGTCCGAACTCGACATCGACATCGTGCTGACCGCCTACGGGCTGACCGAGGCAGCCGGATTCGGCACCATGTGCAGCGCCGACGACGACGCCGTCACGGTAGCCACCACCTGCGGCCGACCCATCGCCGATTTCGAACTGCGCCTGGATGATTCGGGTGAGGTACTGCTGCGCGGGCCCAACGTCATGCTCGGCTACCTCGACGATCCGGAGGCCACCGCGGCGACCATCGACAGCGACGGTTGGCTGCACACCGGCGACATCGGCACGCTCGACGCCCGCGGCAACCTGACGATCACCGACCGCCTCAAGGACATGTACATCAGCGGTGGGTTCAACGTGTACCCGGCCGAGATCGAGCAGGTCCTGGCCCGGTTGGACGGTGTGGCCGAGACCGCGGTGATCGGCGTTCCCGACGAACGGCTCGGTGAGGTCGGCAAGGCCTTCGTGGTGGTCAAGCCGGGCGTCACGCTCGACGAGGCCGCCGTGATCGCCTACGCACGTGAGCATCTGGCGAACTTCAAGGCGCCACGATCAGTTGAGTTTCTGGATGTGCTGCCGCGAAATCCGGGCGGCAAGGTGATCAAACCGGTGCTGCGCAGCAGAGGGACCCGAGAAGGGGTGCAATGGACCTGACATTCGACGACGAGACCGAGGCCTTCCGGGCCGAAGTCCGCGACTTCCTGACGGCGAACCGGGATTCGTTCCCGACGAAGTCGTACGACACCCTTGAAGGTTTCGAACAGCACCGCCGTTGGGACAAGGTGCTTTTTGACGCCGGGCTGTCGGTCATCGCCTGGCCCAAGGAGTACGGCGGCCGCGACGCGACACTGCTGCAGTGGGTCGTGTTCGAGGAGGAGTACTTCCACGCCGGCGCTCCCGGCCGGGCCAGCGCCAACGGCACCGCGATGCTGGCGCCGACCCTGTTCGCCCACGGCACCGAAGAGCAGCTTCAGCGAGTGTTGCCGAAGATGGCCAGCGGCGAGGAGATCTGGGCCCAGGCCTGGTCCGAGCCCGAGTCGGGCAGCGACCTGGCCTCGCTGCGCTCGACGGCCACCAAGGTCGACGGCGGCTGGAAGCTCAACGGGCAGAAGATCTGGAGCTCACGCGCACCGTTCGGTGAGCGCGGCTTCGGCCTGTTCCGCTCCGACCCGGAGGCTCAGCGGCACAAGGGTCTGACCTACTTCATGTTCGACCTCAAGTCTCCCGGCATCACGGTGCGTCCGATCGCCCAGCTCGGCGGGGACACCGGCTTCGGCGAGATCTTCCTCGACGACGTCTTCGTGCCGGACAACGACGTGATCGGCGGCGTGCACGAGGGCTGGCGCGCGGCGATGAGCACATCGAGCAACGAGCGCGGCATGTCGCTGCGCAGCCCGGCGCGCTTCATGGCGCCGGCCGAACGCCTTGTCGAGCAATGGAAGTCCAATCCTGATCCGGTGTTCACCGACCGGGTTGCCGATGCCTGGATCAAGGCCCAGGCCTACCGGCTGCACACTTTCGGTACCGTGACCCGCCTGGCCAACGGCGGTGAACTGGGCGCCGAGTCCTCGGTGACCAAGGTGTTCTGGTCCGACCTGGACGTCGCCCTGCATCAGACCGCCCTGGACATGCAGGGGCCCGACGCCGAGCTGGTGGACCACTGGACCGAGGGGCTGCTGTTCGCGCTCGGCGGCCCGATCTACGCCGGCACCAACGAGATCCAGCGCAACATCATTGCCGAGCGCCTTCTTGGCCTGCCCCGGGAGCCGAAGTGAATTTCGAGATCGACGAACAGCAGCGGGACTTCGCGGCCAGCATCGACGCCGCACTGAGCGCCGCCGATGTCCCGGCCGCGGTGCGAGCCTGGGGCGAGGGTGACACCGGGCCGGGCCGCAAGGTCTGGGCACAGCTCACCGACCTCGGGGTCACCGCACTGCTGGTGCCCGAGAAGTACGACGGCATCGAGGCCCACCCGGTCGACCTCGTCGTCGCCTTGGAGCGGTTGGGGTACTGGGCGGTGCCCGGTCCGGTGACCGAGTCCATCGCGGTCGCACCGATTCTGCTGGCGAACGACGAGCGCTCGGGAGCGCTGGCTGCCGGCGAGCTCATCGCCACGGTCGCCATACCGCCGCAGGCGCCGCGGGCCGTCAACGCCGATTTCGCCGGACTGACGCTGCTGGCCGCCGACGGCCAGGTCGGTGATGCCACCGCCGGAGCTGCCCACGATTCCGTCGACCCGGCCCGAAAGCTGTTCGACGTCACCGCCTCCGGTGACACCCAGGCCGCCGACACCGCACGGGCCTACGAATTCGGCGTCCTGGCCACCGCCGCCCAATTGGTGGGCGCCGGCCAGGCGATGCTGGACCAGTCGGTCGAATACGCCAAGCAGCGCGCGCAGTTCGGCCGGATCATCGGCTCGTACCAGGCCATCAAGCACAAGCTGGCCGACGTGCTCATCGCCGTCGAGCTGGCCCGTCCGCTGGTCTACGGTGCGGCGCTTTCGCTGGCCAGCCAGAAAGATGGGGCCACGTCGCCCGATACCGCACGCGACATCAGCGCCGCCAAGGTGGCCGCCGCCGATGCCGCCCTGCTGGCCGCCCGCTCGGCGCTGCAGACCCACGGCGCCATCGGGTTCACCCAGGAACACGACTTGTCCCTGTCACTGCTGCGCGTTCAGGCGTTGCGCAGTGTCTGGGGCGATCCCGCCCTGCACCGTCGTCGACTCCTGGAGGTCCTCTCGTGAGTGAAGAACGCCAACTGCTGCGCGAAACTGTCGCCGCGCTGGTCGACAAGCATGCCTCCCCTGAGGCCGTGCGCACCGCGATGGAATCCGAGCGCGGCTACGACGAGAAGCTGTGGAGCCTGCTGTGCGAGCAGGTTGGCGCGGCCGCCCTGGTGGTTCCCGAGGAACTCGGCGGTGCCGGAGGCGAACTCGCCGATGCCGCAGTGGTTCTCGAAGAGCTCGGCAAGGCCCTGGTACCCACCCCGTTGCTCGGCACCACACTCGCTGAGCTGGCGCTGCTGGCCGTCGACGACCACGAGCCGCTCGAGGGTCTTGCCGAAGGCGCCTCGATCGGCACCGTCGCGTTCGACGCCGAGTACGTCATCAACGGTGACGTGGCCGATGTCGTCATCGGCGCCGACGGGGAGAACCTGACGCGCTGGACCACGTTCACCGCTACCCCCAAATCCACCATGGATCTGACCCGCCGGTTGTCCGCGGTCATCCCGGGCGACACCGTCATCCTCGGCGCCGATCCCGGCTTGGCCGACACCGCCGCCCTGCTGATGGCTGCCGAACAGATCGGTGCCGCCTCGCGCTGCCTGGATCTCACCGTCGCCTACACCAAGGACCGCGTGCAGTTCGGCCGCGCGATCGGCAGCTTCCAGGCCCTCAAGCACCGGATGGCCGACCTGTACGTCAAGGTGTCGTCCGCGCGCGCCGTCGTCAACGACGCCATCGCCGACCCGTCGCCCACCACGGCCTCCCTGGCCCGCTACTTCGCCAGCGAGGCGCTGTCCGCGGTGACCGCCGAAGCCATCCAGCTGCACGGCGGTATCGCGATCACCTGGGAAAGCGACATCCAGCTGTACTTCAAGCGGGCGCACGGCAGCGCCCAGCTGCTGGGTCCGCCGCGCCAGCATCTGCGCCGGCTCGAAGCTGAAGTCTTCTAACCCTGTCCCGCTCTCGCCGAAACCGCATTCCAGCAGGTGCTTACTCGCACTTTCCCTGCCGGAATGCGGTTTCGGCGGTTAGAGCGGCGTTGCTAACCTCAAACCGATGACAGATCACGTCGCACTACGAGCCGGGATCCCGCCGTTCCACGTGATGGATGTCTGGCTGGCCGCGGCCGAACGCCAACGTACCCACGGAGACCTGGTCAACCTGTCGGCCGGCCAGCCCAGCGCCGGGGCGCCGACCGCGGTGCGTGAAGCCGCGGTCGCCGCGCTGAACGAGGGCGCGCTCGGCTACACCGTTGCGCTCGGTATCCCGGAGTTGCGCGCCGAGATCGCCGCGTCGTACCGCAAGTACCGCGTCGAGGTGAGCGTCGACGAAGTGGTGCTCACCACCGGATCCTCGGGCGGATTCCTGCTGACCTTCCTGGCCTGCTTCGATGCCGGCGACCGGGTCGCGATCGCCAGCCCGGGCTACCCCTGTTACCGCAATATCCTCACCGCACTGGGCTGCGAGGTGGTCGAGATCCCGTGCGGCCCCGAGACCCGCTTCCAGCCGACCGTCGAGATGCTCGAGGCACTCGATCCCCCGGTGGCCGGCGTGGTCGTCGCCAGCCCGGCCAACCCGACCGGCACCGTCATCCCGCCCGCCGAGCTGGCCGCGATCGCCCGCTGGTGTGACCGGACCGGCGTGCGGTTGATCAGCGACGAGGTCTACCACGGCCTGGTCTATCCCGGCGCCCCCGAGACCAGCTGTGCGTGGGAGACCTCGCGAAATGCCGTGGTGGTCAACAGCTTCTCGAAGTACTTCGCGATGACTGGCTGGCGGCTGGGTTGGCTACTGGTGCCCACCGGGCTGCAGCGCGCCGTCGACCGGCTCACCGGGAACTTCACCATCTGCCCGCCCGCACTGGCCCAGCATGCCGCCGTCGCCGCGTTCACGCCGGAGTCACTGGCTGAGGCCGAAGGCCTGTTGTCGCATTACGCCGACAACCGCGCGCTGTTGCTCGACGGCCTGCGCGGTATCGGGATCGATCGGCTGGCCCCGGCTGACGGCGCCTTCTACGTGTACGCCGACGTCAGCGATCACACCGACGACTCCTTGGTCTGGTGCTCGAAGCTGTTGGCCGACACCGGCGTCGCCATCGCGCCCGGCATCGACTTCGACACCGTGCGGGGAGGCTCCTACGTGCGGCTGTCCTTCGCCGGCCCGACCAGCGACATCGAAGAGGCGGTGCGCCGCATCGGTGCGTGGTTGGGCTAGTTCGACTCTGCGGTGAGGGCGCGGCCCAACCGCACTTTCACGCCTTGGACGCAGAGTCGACGGCATTCAGGTCGGCACGGTCCACGTCGGCCAGGTCGATGCCCTTGGTCTCGCGGGCGAAATACAGCGCCACAAGGGTGACCATCGCCGCGCCGGCGAGGTAGATCGCGATCGGCACCGAGGACCCGTAGGTCTTCAACAACCAGACCGCGATGATCGGCGCCAGCGATCCGGCAACGATCGAGGTGACCTGATAGCCAAGGGAGACACCGGAATAACGCATCCTGGTGGGGAACATCTCGGACATCAGCGCGGGCTGCGGCGCATACATCAGGGCGTGGATCACCAGCCCCAGCGAGATGGCTCCGACCACCGGCAGGTACCGGCCGCTGTCCATCATCGGATAGGCGAAGAAGCCCCAGCAGGCCGCGCCGACGGCACCGACGAAATACACCGGCCGACGGCCGTAACGGTCCGACAGCGCACCGACCGTCGGGATCGACACCAGGTGCACCATGTGGGCGATCAGCAGCCACCACAGGATGTCGCTGGTGTCGGAGTGCACGTGCTCCTTGAGATAGGTGATCGAGAAGGTGACGACCAGGTAGTACATGATGTTCTCGGCGAAGCGCAGCCCCATCGCGGTGAACACCCCGCGCGGGTAGCGCTTGAACACCTCGATCGCGCTGAACGAGCTGGCCTTGATCTGTTCGGCTTCCTGTTGGGCCGCAACGAAGATCGGGGCGTCGGTGACCTTGGTGCGGATGTAGTAGCCGATCACCACCACCACCGCCGACAGCCAGAACGCCACGCGCCAACCCCAGGACAGGAACGCCTCGGCACTGAGCAGCCCGTTGAGCACCAGCAGCACGACGGTGGCCAGCATGTTGCCCACCGGCACGCCGGCCTGCGGCCAGCTGGCCCAGAAACCGCGCGATCGGTTCGGGCTGTGCTCGGCCACCAGCAGCACCGCCCCGCCCCACTCACCGCCGACGGCGAAGCCCTGGACGAACCGCAGCACGACCAGAAGGACAGGCGCAAGGTAGCCGATCTGTCCGAAGGTCGGCAGGCAGCCCATCAGGAAGGTGGCCAGGCCGACGAGAATCAGGCTGAACTGGAGCAGCTTCTTGCGGCCGAACTTGTCGCCGTAATGGCCGAACACGATCCCGCCGAGAGGGCGGGCCAGGAAGCCGATGGCGTAGGTCCCGAAGGCCGCCATGATGAGGTCAAGATTGTTGCCGCCCTGCGGGAAGAACAACTTGTTGAACACCAGCGTGGCGGCGGTTCCATAGAGGAAGAACTCGTACCACTCGACGACCGTGCCGGCCATCGACGCGGTGACGACGCGTTTCAAGCCGGTGGTCGACGAGAACTCGGCGAGGCCCTCAGTTCCGTTGTGATCGGCAGCACACATGGTGTGTGAGTATGCAGGTCGGACCGAACCCGCGCGGCGCTAACCCTGGATCAGCGGCGCGCCCGTGGCGGCCTGCACCTCGTCGAACGTGAGGTCCGGTGCGGCCTCGACCAGGGTCAGCGTGCCGTCACCGGAAATATCGATGACCGCCAGATCGGTGATGATGCGGTGGACCACGCGTTCTCCGGTCAATGGCAACGTGCAGCTCTCGACGATCTTCGGCTGCCCCGACTTGTCGACGTGTTCCATCAGGACGATGACCCGGCCGGCCCCGTGGACGAGGTCCATCGCCCCGCCCATGCCCTTGACCATCTTCCCCGGGACCATCCAGTTCGCCAGGTCCCCGAAACGCGACACCTGCATGCCGCCCAGCACTGCGACGTCGATGTGACCGCCGCGGATCATCCCGAAGGACAGGGCCGAATCGAAGAACGCCGCCCCGGGGAGCACCGTGACCGTTTCCTTGCCCGCGTTGATGAGGTTGGCGTCGATCTGGTCGGCTGTCGGGTACGGGCCGGTGCCCAGGATCCCGTTTTCCGAGTGCAACGTGACATGGACATCGCGGTCCAGGTAACCGGGGATCAGCGTCGGGAGGCCGATTCCGAGGTTCACGTACTGTCCGTCGGACAGTTCGCGCGCCGCGCGGGCCGCCATCTGCGCACGGGTCCAGCCTTTGGTGATCACCGAATCGGTCATGCGGACACCTCTGTCTCCTCGCGCACCGTGCGCTTCTCGATACGTTGCTGCTGTGGTCCCGTCTCCACGATGCGCTGCACGAACACCCCCGGAAGGTGGACTCCCTCGGGATCCAATTCGCCTGGCTCGACCAGTTTTTCGACCTGGGCGATCGTGATCCGGCCAGCCATGGCGACCAGCGGGTTGAAGTTCATCGCAGTCTTGTCGAAAACCAGGTTGCCGTGGGTGTCACCGACGGCGGCGTGCACGAGTGCGAAATCGGCGTGGATGCCGGTCTCCATCACGTATCGCCTGCCGTCGAATTCCCGGGTCTCCTTGGGCGGCGAGGCGACCGCGACCGAACCGTCGGCCGCGTAGCGCCACGGCAGCCCACCGTCCGCCACGAGAGTGCCCACCCCGGCCAGCGTGTAGAAGGCGGGGATACCGGCCCCGCCGGCGCGCAACCGCTCAGCGAGCGTGCCCTGGGGCGTCAGTTCGACTTCGAGTTCACCGGCCAGGTACTGACGCGCGAACTCCTTGTTCTCCCCGACGTAGGACGCCGTCACGCGTCGGATGCGTCCCAGGCCGAGCAGAACGCCGAGACCCACGCCGTCGACACCGCAGTTGTTGGAGAACACCGAGAGATTCCCGACGCCGGAATCGGCCACGGCCTGAATCAGGCTGTCCGGAATCCCGCAAAGCCCGAAACCTCCGACCGCCACCGATGCGCCGTCGCCGATGTCGGCGACCGCCTCGTGGACGTCAGCGACCTTCTTACTGGCCATACTCCATGCTCCCGCGTTCGTTCAGTGGATCACTTGCCTATGCGAGAACATCACCATCGGGCCGGGTAACGCAAGACCCACCGGTGCGCCGGCCGGGTTGTGTCCGCTCAGGTGACGCCGCACGCCACCGGCGTCCATTGAGTGGACGCTAGAGTATGGCTGTGACCGACGGTGTAGCCGGCACTCCGGTGATCACGCGGGCCGCGGCGATCCTGCGTGCTCTCGCCGACGCGCGGTCGGACGGACTCACCACGACCGAGCTCGCCCGCACGACGGACACGCCCCGCGCGACCGCGCACCGCATGCTCACCGCGCTCGCCGGCGAAGGCCTCGTCGACCGCGCCTCCGACACCGGTCTGTGGTTCCTGGGACCGGAGATCTACCTACTGGGCTCGGTGGCCGCCACCCGCTACGACGCGGCCCCGCTGGCCACCGACATTCTCCGCACGCTGGCGCGCGACACCGGCGAGAGCGCGTTCCTTTCCGCCCGCCGGGGCGACGAATCGGTATGCGTGTCCGCCGAGGAAGGCAGCTTCCCGCTGCGCTCACATGTGCTGTATCCGGGCAAGCGGTTTCCCCTCGGGGTCGCCTCGGCCGGGATCGTCATGCTGGCACATCTTCCGGATTCGGAGATCGCGGCATATCTCGATCGTGTTGACCTGACCGGGGATTGGGGCGCGGTGCACTCAGCCGCGCAGCTTCGTCGCCGCATCGAACAGACGAGGGTCAGCGGGTACTCGGTCAACCCGGGCCTGATCGTCGAGGGCAGCTGGGGTATCGGCGCAGCAGTGTTCAACGAACTGGGTCAGCCGATGTGGGCACTGAGCCTCACCGGAGTGGAGATGCGCTTCGATGCCCGACGCCAGGCCGCACTCGGAGAGGCGTTGCTGCTGGCCGCGCACACGCTCGGCCAACGCCTGAAGCGGAAGCGATGAGCAGAATGCTTGCGGCCGAGCCTCGACCTTGCTGCAGTGAGAGGTATGCCATTCATCGAGCACGACCGCGGGCGGGCCTACTACCGGCACTGGGCCACCCCGGAGCCCCGCGCAGCCGTCATCTTCCTGCACGGGTTCGGTGAACACACCGGGGTCTACCACCGCTACGGATTCGCACTCAACGCCGCGGGGATCGACCTGTGGGCGGTCGATCAGTTCGGCCACGGCCTGACCCCGGGCACCCGAGGAGATTTCGGCAGCATCGAGGACAGTTCGGCGCTGGCCGAGGCTCTGACCGCCCTCGCCGAACGCGACACCCCGGGCATACCGCTGGTGGCGCAAGGACATTCGTTCGGCTCGGTGGTCACGCTGTTCCGGCTGCTCGGAGAACCCACCCGCTACCGGGCCGGCATCATCTCCGGTGCGCCGCTGGTGCCGATTCCCGAAATGGTCGACCCAGACACCTCATTGGACCTGGATCCGAACTGGCTCTCGTCCGATCCGTTCTACCTCGACAGCCTGGTGAACGACCCGCTGGCCTTCGTCGACGCCGACGGCGCCGCGCTCACCCGCGAACTGGACCGGGCCTGGGACCGCTTCGGAACCGAGTTGCCCAAACTCACGGTGCCGACCCTGGCCCTGCACGGCTCGGCCGACGTCATCGCTCCGGCGGGCGCGGTCAAGGCGTATGCCGAACAGATAGAACCCCTGCAGTTCAAGGAGTTCGACGGCGGCCGGCACGACATTCTGAACGAGTCGGTGCACCGCGAGGTGGCCGCGGACATCGTGGTGTTCATCGGCGCGCAATTGGGCTAACGCCCGGACTCGTACCCCGCGGTGAGCCAGTAGATCGTCCGGTCGAGACTGGGCAGGATCTCGGCGATGCCGATCTCGCCCGCGGTGAAGCGGCCGACCAGTCCGAACACCAAGCTGGTCAGGATGTTGTCGAGATCGTGCACGAACCGATCGTCGACGCCGGAGAGAATCGACAGGCCCGCAGGCACCACGGCGTCGAGGCCGCGGCGCACCAGCCGGTCCCCACCCGGCGCGGCCCGGGCCCGCGAGTAGGCCCTGAGCATGTCGGGGTGCTTCTCCCAGGGCTCGAAGATGGTGCGGAACATCCGCATCAGCGCCTCGTACAGCGACTCTCCCGGTGCGCGCGTCTGACCGGCCACCCCCGAATACCGGTTCTCCGCCATCCAGGAGTCGAGCGCGGCCAGGATCAGCTCGTCGCGGGTGGAGTAGCGCTTGTAGATCGTGGCCAGCGAGGTCTTGGCCCGGCGCGCCACCTCCCGCAGTTGCACGGCCTCATAGCCCTCGGACTCGAGGATCTCCACGACGATGTCGAGGATCCGATCACGCTCATCTGCCACTTCGAGAACACCCTTGCCGCCGGAGAGTAACCACGTTACCGTACCGCTGTAACACGGTTACACCCATTCGAGCGAAGCGAGGATCAGTGGGGAATCTCGACGGAAAAGTCGCCTTCATCACCGGGGTTGCCCGAGGCCAGGGGCGCAGTCACGCGGTGACGCTTGCCGAGCAAGGCGCGGCCATCATCGGTGTGGACATCTGCGCGGATATCGCATCCAACCCGTACCCGATGGCCGGCCGCGACGAGCTCGACGAGACGATCGCCCTGGTCGAAGCGGCCGGCGGCAAGATGCTCGGTTCGGTCGCCGACGTACGCGACTTCCACGCCGTCAAGAGCGCACTCGATGCGGGGGTCGCGCAGTTCGGCCGGCTGGACATCGTGCTCGCCAACGCCGGCGTCGCCCCCACCGCGTTTCGTGAAGTGACCATCGAAGAAGACCTCGAGATGTGGTCCGATGCGGTCGGCGTCAACCTGGTCGGCTCGTTCCACACCGCCAAGGCCGCCATCCCCCACCTCATCGCAGGCGGACGCGGCGGGTCGATCGTGTTCACCAGTTCCACCGCCGGACTGCGCGGCTTCGGCGGCATGCAGGGCGGCGGCCTGGGCTATGCGGCATCCAAGCATGGCATCGTCGGACTGATGCGCACCCTGTCCAATGCCCTTGCCCCGCACAGCATCCGGGTCAACACCGTGCACCCCACCGCGGTGAACACCATGATGGCCGTCAACCCGGCCATGACGGCGTTCCTGGAGAACTACCCCGACGGCGGTCCGCACCTGCAGAACCCAATGCCGGTCTCACTGCTCGAGCCCGAGGACATCAGCGCGACGATCAGCTACCTGGTCTCCGACGCTGCCAAATACGTCACCGGGGTCACCCTCCCCGTCGACGCCGGCTTCACGAACAAGCTCTGATGGGGCGCGTCACCGGCAAGCGCGTGCTGATCACCGGCGCAGCGCGTGGTATGGGCCGAAGCCACGCGGTACGTCTGGCCGAAGAGGGCGCCGACGTGATCCTCGTCGACATCTGTGAATCGTTGCCAGAGGTGGAGTATCCACTGGCAACGCGCGCCGATCTGGACGAAACCGCCCGCCTCGTCGCCGAACTCGGCCAGCGCGCGTTGACCTACGTGGTCGACGTGCGCGACGGCGCGGCGTTGAGCGCGGCGGTCGCCGACGGCGTGGAGAAGCTGGGCGGCCTGGACGCCTCCGTCGCCAACGCCGGCGTCCTGACCGCGGGCACCTGGGACACCACCACCGCCGAACAATGGCGCACCGTCGTGGACGTCAACCTGATCGGCACCTGGAACACCTGCTCGGCAGCACTGCCGCATCTGGTGGAACGCGGCGGCAGCCTGATCAACGTCAGTTCGGTGGCCGGGATCAAGGGATCACCGCTGCACACGCCCTACACCGCGTCCAAACACGGGGTGGTCGGCATGAGCCGCGCGCTGGCCAATGAGCTTGCCGCGGTGAATGTCCGGGTCAACACCGTGCATCCCACCGGTGTCGCCACCGGCCTGCGGCCCGACACCCTGCACACCCTGATCCACGAGACTCGTCAAGACCTGGGGCCGATCTTCCAGAATGCGTTGCCGATCCAGATGACCGACGCACTCGACATCAGCAATGCGGTGCTGTTCCTGATCTCCGACGAAGCCCGCCACGTCACCGGACTGGAGTTCAAGGTCGACGCCGGGGCGACGATCCGATGACCGCCGCCGACACGCGGGCCGAGCGGGGCAGGCGCGAATTCGCCGAGGTGATGACGTTCGCGGCTCCGTCAGACAGCAGCCCGGCCACCGCCAACCTCATCGACTTCGTGTTCGCGGAGGTGTGGCCGCGCACCGCATTGAGCCGCCGGGATCGCCGGTTCGTCACGCTGCCGTGCGTGGCTGCGGCCGACGCCGAAGGACCGTTGCGGGATCACGTGTACGCCGCGCTCAACAGCGGTGACGTGTCGATCGACGAAATGCGGGAAACCGTGCTGCATTTCGCGGTGTACGCCGGGTGGCCCAAGGCCTCGCGGTTCAACATCATGGTCGACGAGCAGTGGGACCGGATCCACCGCGAACGGGGGCAGACCCCGCCCGCACCCGAACCGCTGCTGCCGCTCCCCACGCCGAGTGACCCGGAGGAACGCCTGGTCTGCGGCGAGCAGTCCTTCCGGGACATCAACTGCATCCCGTTCGCCCCGACCCGGGACAACCCGTACTCCGGAGCGGGCATCCTCAACTTCGTCTTCGGAGAGATGTGGCTGCGGCCCGGACTCGGCATGAAGGAACGACGCCTGGTGACGGTGGCCTGTGTGGCCTTTCAGGATGCGCCGCTGCCGATCCTCAGCCACGTCTATGCCGCACTGAAGAGCCGCGACGTCTCCTTCGAGGAAATGGATGAACTGGCACTGCATTTCGCGGCCTACTACGGATGGCCCAAGGCATCGAACCTCAACCAGGTGATCCGGGAACAGCAGCAACGTGTGCTCGACGAGGAGAACGCCGAGGCATGAAGTTCGAGCACATCTACCCGGCGACCGGCCAGCCGAACGGGACCGTGGACCTGGCCGGAGCCGCCGAGATCGACGAAGCGGTGACGGCCGCGGCAGAGGCGCAGCGGGAGTGGGCCTCATTGACCGTCGACCGGCGCCGCGACCTGCTGATCGACCTGGCCGACGTGGTGCACGAGCACCTCGACGAGCTCGCGAAGCTCAACGTGGCCGACTATGCGGTGCCGATCTCGTTCGCCGGCACCGCAATGCTTCTGGAACGGTTCCTGCGACATTTCGCGGGTTACGCCGACAAGCCGCACGGAGTGACGACACCGGTCAACGGGTCGTTCGACATCAATCTCGTCGAGCGTGAGCCGTATGGCGTGGTCGGTGTCATCACGCCGTGGAACGGCTCCCTGGTCGTCACCGGATCGTGTGTCGCCCCGGCGCTGGCCGCCGGCAATGCCGTCGTCCTCAAACCCTCAGAGCTGGCGCCGTTCGCGGCGCTGCGCTTCGGCGAGCTGTGTCTGGAGGCCGGGCTGCCCGAGGGACTGGTGACTGTCGTCCCGGCCGACGCCGAGGGCGGCGAGGCCCTGGTACGTCATCCCGGCATCGGCAAGATCGCCTTCACCGGCGGCGGTGGTACGGCACGCAAGGTACTGCAGGCTGCCGCAACGAATCTCACGCCGGTGGTCACCGAGCTGGGCGGCAAATCCGCCAATCTCATCTTCGCCGACGCCGATCTCGACCTGGCCGCCACGCTGTCGGCCCACCAGGGCCCGCTCATGCAGTCAGGACAGAGCTGTGCCTGCGCGAGCCGGATACTGGTCCACGACGCGGTCTACGACGAATTCCTGGAGAAGTTCCTCGGCGTCATCGGTTCCGCCAAGATCGGTGACCCGATGGATCCCGCGACCACGTTCGGACCGGTGATCAGTCAGACCGCCGCTGACCGGATCCTGGCTGCTGTCGATACCGCGGCGTCCAGCGGTGCGGGTGAATTGTTGGTGGGCGGCAAGCAGATCGATGGCAAGGGCTATTACGTCGAACCGACGGTATTCGGCGAGGTGGACAACTCCTCGGAACTCGCGCAACTGGAGACCTTCGGACCCGTCGTCTCGGTGATGCGGTTCCGCGAGGAGGACGAGGCAGTACAGATCGCCAACGACACCCCGTACGGCCTGAACGCCTTCGTTCAGACGACCGACCTCAACCGTGCCCATCGGGTGGCCCGTCGGCTGGAATCCGGATCGGTGTGGATCAACCAGTTCAGCGACATCTCACCCCAGGGTCCGTACGGCGGTTACAAGCAGAGCGGCTCGGGCCGAACCGGCGGCATCGAGGGCCTGAATGAGTTTCAGCAAGTAAAGAACATCCGGATCGCCGTGCGTTGATACGGTTTTTCGGTGAAGTTCCGGTTCACTCCTGGCCGCCGAAACGACCGCACCGTGGTGCCGCGCGATGATCCCGTCGGTACCGATCGTGCGGGCCGCACGGCACTGCACTACGCCGTCATCGACGACCCGGTTGGCCTGAACTACACGGCCGCCCTCAAAGACCCGCAGCTCGCGGCCGAGAACTTCCGGATCGGCAACCAGTTTCGGATCGAGAACACCACGCGCCTGATCGCATTGGCGGCTGACGTCAACGCCGTCGACAATGTCGGGATGACGCCGCTGCACTTCGCCGCCCAGAGCGACAGCGTCGAGATCGTGAAGATCCTGCTCGAAGCGAACGCGAACGTGAACGCTGTCGCCGAAGACGGCTGCACGCCGCTCTATCGGGCCGTGCGCAACACGACCGGAAAACGTGCCGACATCGTGGCGGTGCTGATGGCCGCCGGAGCCGACCCGACCATCGACGACGGCAACGGGCCGGCGGTGCTGAGGTTCATCGCGCGCGTGGGCGATACCCAGCTGCGCGACGTCATGGCCGAGTACGGGTATCCCCCGGTCTGATTTCCCCGGTTCCGGTTGACGTGGGCCACACCACACCCCACAATAACCGTCATGTTCGGTCAGAAATCCACATCGACGGTCAACCGTGCTGCCGGTTGAGCGCCACGAGGCGATCGTCGACGCAGTAGGCACCGCCCAGGCGATCAGCACGGATGAGCTGGTCCGCCGCCTCGGAGTTTCGGCTGAGACCGTCCGCCGCGACCTGGCATTTCTCGAAGAACGCGGTGCACTGCGCCGGGTACACGGGGGCGCCGCCGCGGTCGCTGACCACCGGCCCATCGAGCCTTCATATTCCGAGCGCACGATGATTCGCCACCAAGCCAAGGCCCAATTGGCCCGGGTCGCCGCGGGGCTCCTCGAAAACGGTCAGACGGTGATCATCGACATCGGGACCACGGCCGTCGCCGTCGCCCAGGCCATCCCGCGCGCGTTCACCGGCACTGTGATCACCCCGTCACTGCCGGTCGCGGTGGAACTCGCCGACCGCCAGGGAATCGAACTGCTGCTGGCCGGCGGACGGGTCCGAGCCGGCGACCTGGCCTGCTCGAACGCCCACACGAAGTCCTTCTTCACCGACGTCTACGCCGACATTGCCCTGCTCGGGTCCGGCGGGGTGGACGCGGTAGCCGGGCTCACCGACTTCCATCTCGACGAGATCGACGTGCGCCGCACGATCATCGCCAACAGCGCCCGCAGCTACATCCTGGCCGATTCGTCCAAGCTCGGGCAGGTGGCGCCGTACCGCGTGTGCGATCTCAGCGCCGTCAACGGACTGATCACCGACCAGAACGCCGACCCGGCGGTGGCCGCGGCCTTCGGAGAGACGGGAGGTGTGGTCATGCCGGCGCGGCCGGCAAGCGCCTGAAACGGGTGCGGGCGACGTTGCAGCGTCGCCCGCGGACCGAGCAATTCCTTCGCGAAACAGTCGATTTCCCTCAGAAAGCTCGATCAATGACAAATTCTTCCACATCGCCGTACGGCTACACCGAGACGCTGGAACGCGGCACCGGCAAATTCGCCTCGTTCGCCGTGGCCTTCGCGTTCGTCTCGATCGCCACCGGCATCTTCACCACCTACGGCAGCGTCCTCAACAGCTCGGGCCCGATGGGCATCTGGACCTGGCCGTTCGTGATCGTCGGCCAGGTCGCGGTAGCCCTGCTACTCGGCTCGCTGGCCGCCCGGATCCCGGTGACCGGCTACGCCTACCAGTGGGTGTCGCGGCTCGCCAATCCGATTCTCGGCTGGATCACCGGCTGGATCTCGTTCACGTTCCTGGCGATCGTGGTGGTGGCAGTCGACTACACCGTGGCCGCCACCGTGGTGCCCGCGCTGTTCGACTTCACCGGCACTCCCCTGACCTCATTCGAGATCACCGCCGCCGTGCTGTTTCTGCAGGCATTGCTGGTCGGGCTGTCGACCAAATGGACCGAGCGGGTCAACAACTTCGCCGTGACGGCGGAGCTGATCGGGATGGTCGCCCTCGTGGTGCTGCTGTTCATCGTGGGTGTGGTCGCCCACAAGCTCTCCGTCGGCAACCTGTTCTCCCGCGGCGACATCCCCGCCGAGGGGTACTGGAGCTTCGGCACCGCCACCTCGGTGGGCCCGTGGATGCTCGGCTTCCTGCTCGGCGCCTTCACCATCGTCGGCTTCGAGTCAGCGGCCAATCTCGCCGAGGAAACCAAGAAGCCCGAAATCGTTGTGCCGCGCGCCATGTGGCAGGCAGTACTGGCCTCAGGCATCTTGGGCTTCCTGTTCCTGCTGGTGGTCACCGCCGCCGTCAACGATCCGACCACGCTGGCCCAGTCGGGCACCCCGATCGCCGACGTCATCCGCGACATCCTCGGCTCCTTCGTGGGCACCGCGCTGCTCGTGCTGGTGGCGATCGCGATCTTCGCCTGCGGCCTGGTGATCCTGATGAGCGGCGTGCGTCTGGTCTGGGCGATGTCACGTGATCAGCGCTTCCCGGGTTGGCAGCTGCTGCACAAGGTTTCACCGCGGTTCCGTACGCCGGCCAACGCCACCGTGTTCATGGCCGCCACCTCGGCGGTGATCCTCGGGATCTTCTCGACGAGCACCGACGCGCTGTTCAAACTGTTCTCCGCGGCCACCCTGCTGCCCGCATCCATCTATGCCATCACCATCGCGCTCTACATCGCGACCCGCAAGAAGCTGCCCGCGAGTGCGGGATTCAGCCTGGGACGCTGGGAGGTTCCGGTTCTGGTGGTAGCCGTGGTGTGGCTGGTGTTCGAGCTCTCGCTGTTCCGCGACGCGTCCTTCAAGGATCCGTGGCTCTACGTGCTGGCCATGGTCGCGATCGGCGCCGTCTACCTCGGGTACCTGCTCGTCACCCGCGGCAAGGAAGGCCTCAAGATGCCCGAGATGGCCTCGATCGACGCCGAATTGGACGAGGTCGCCGGCGCTGCCGAGGAACCCGTGAAATGACAGTCCTGGCCATCGACCAAGGCACCTCGGGGACCAAGGCGATCGTCGTCGACCCCGAACAGGGTGTGGTCGGGTTGGCCGAGGTTCCGGTACACCCGCGTTACCTCGACGGCGGCGGCGTCGAGCAGGACCCAGCAGAGCTGCTGGAGTCCGTGCTCGGCGCCGGGCGCGCCGCCCTTGAGCAGGCCGGCCGGCCGGTTCACGCGGTGTCTCTGGCGAATCAGGGCGAGACCGTGCTGGCCTGGGATCCCGACACCGGCCGGCCACTCAGCCAGGCCGTCGTGTGGCAGGACCGGCGCGCCGAGTCGCTGTGCGCCGACCTCGCCGGGCACGCCGACATGCTCGCCGCACGAACCGGATTGGTGCTCGATCCCTACTTCTCGGCACCGAAGATGGCCTGGCTGCGCCGCAATGTCGAGTCGACCGGCGTCGTGACGACCTCGGATGCCTGGCTGCTGCACCAGCTCACCGGTGAGTTCGTCACCGATGCCACGACAGCCAGCCGCTCGGCCGCCGTGGATCTCGGCGCTCAGGACTGGAGTCCTGAGTTGCTCGCGCTGTTCGGCCTGGACGGCGAACGCCTGCCCCGGATCGCGGCGAACGACGAGATCATCGGCACCACATCTTCTTTCGGACCCGAAGTCCCCGTCGGCGGGATCGTGGTGGACCAGCAGGCCGCGCTGCTGGCCGAGGCGTGCCTCGAATCCGGAATGGCCAAGTGCACATTCGGTACCGGCGCCTTCCTGCTGTCGAACACCGGGACCTCCCCGGTGCGTTCGACCACGGGCCTGACGTCGTCGGTGGCGTGGCGAATCGGTGGCATCGATTCGTTCTGCATGGACGGCCAGGTCTACACCGCGGCGTCAGCCGTCAAATGGCTGACCTCGCTCGGTGTGATCAGTGGCGCCGCCGAGATGGACGCCGTCGCCGAATCCGACAACGGCGGCGTGTTGTGTGTGCCCGCCTTGGCCGGCCTGGCCGCGCCGTGGTGGAAATCGCAGGCCACCGCCACGATCTCGGGCATGACCCTGTCGACCGGGCGCGGACACATCGTGCTGGCGGTTCTACAGGGCATCGCCGCACAGGTCGCCGAGCTGGTCTCGGCGATCGATGCCGACGCTCCGCCACTGACCCGGCTGCGGGCCGACGGCGGGCTCACCCAGTCCACAGTGCTGATGCAGGCCTGCGCCGACATCCTGCAGGTGCCCGTCGACGTCTATCCCTCGGCGCACGCAACCGCCTTGGGCGCGGCCGCGCTGGCCCGACTCAGCCTGTCACCTGAGAAGTCGGTGGCCGACGTCGTCACCGACTGGACCCCGTCGGCGACTTACGAACCCCGCTGGAGCGCGGCACGTGCCGCCGAATTCCGCTCGGCCTGGCGCGAACTCGCCGAGACCACGTACCACCAGGAGATTTCATGAACACCCCGAGTGGACCCGACGTGTTCGACGTCGTGGTCATCGGAGCCGGCATCGTCGGCTCAGCCATTGCGCGTGAGCTGTCGGGATACCAACTGTCCGTCGCCCTGCTCGAAGCCCGCGACGATGTCGGCGACGGCACCAGCAAGGCCAATACCGCGATCCTGCACACCGGGTTCGACGCCAAACCGGGAACGCTGGAATCGACCTTGGTCAGCCGTGGTTACGAGCTGCTGTCCGACTACGCGAGCCGCACCGGCGTCCCGGTCGAGCACACCGGGGCGCTCCTGGTGGCCTGGGACGACGAACAGCTCGCTGCCCTACCGGGATTGAAGGAGAAGGCCGAGGACAACGGGTATCACCGGTGCGAGCTCGTGGATTCCGCGGCCGTCTACGCCGCGGTCCCCGCTCTGGGTCCGGGTGCACTCGGCGGGCTCACCGTGCCCGACGAATCCATCATCTGCACCTGGACGGTGAACCTCGCGCTGGCCACCGATGCCGTCAACCGGGGCACCACCCTGCTGACCGATCACCGCGTGGAACGCATCGCCACTGGTGACGAGGTCACCACACTGCACACCTCCGCCGGACCTGTGCGCACCCGGTGGGTGGTCAACGCGGCCGGCCTGGGAGCCGATGTCATCGACAACCTGTTCGGCTTCTCGCGATTCAGCGTGACCCCGCGCCGCGGCGAGCTGATCGTCTACGACAAGCTCGCGCGACCGCTGGTCGACAAGATCGTGCTGCCGGTGCCGACCTCGCGCGGCAAGGGAGTTCTGGTCAGCCCCACCATCTATGGCAACGTCATGCTCGGCCCCACCTCGGAGGACCTCACCGACCGCACCGCCACTGGCACCTCGGAGAGCGGATTCGACTTCCTCCTGGAAAAGGGCCGCGCGTTGATGCCCCGACTCCTCGACGAAGAGGTCACTGCGACGTATGCCGGACTACGGGCCGCGATCGACCGCAGCGACTACCTGATCGAGGCGGACCCGGCGCAGCACTATCTGCTGGTCGGCGGTATCCGGTCCACCGGCCTGACGGCGGGAATGGCCATCGCCGAATACGCCCGCACTCAACTGGTCTCGGCCGGCCTGGAACTGGAACCCGCCGAAGAACTGCCCGATCCACCACAGATGCCCAACCTCGGCGAGGCATTCCCCCGCCCCTATCAGCAGGCCGAGAAGATCGCCGCCGACCCCGCCTATGGCCGGATCGTGTGCTTCTGCGAGCGCGTCACCGAAGGTGAACTGCGCGACGCCTGCCATTCCGTCATCCCACCCGCAGCCCTGGAAGGCCTGCGACGACGCACCCGCGTGATGAACGGCCGCTGCCAGGCTTTCTTCTGCGGCGCCGAGGTGCAGTCGGTGTTCGAGCAGGAACGTCAGGAGATCAACAAGTGAGCACCTACGACGTCGCGATCATCGGCGGCGGCCCCGCAGGCCTGACCGCGGCAGCCGAGCTGGCGCACAACTCGGGCCTGAATGTAGTTGTGCTGGAACGTGAGTCCGAGGCCGGTGGCATTCCACGGCACAGTGACCATCCGGGTTACGGCATCCGCGACATGAAGACCTTCATCAGCGGGCCGACGTACGCGCGCCGCCTGGTCCGCGAGGCGACGGCAGCCGGGGCCGAGATCCGTACCGCCACCATGGTGACCGGCTGGGCCGGCGACACGTCCCTTGAGCTCACGTCGCCTACCGGGCGCGAACAACTCGACGCCCGCGCGGTTGTCCTGGCCACCGGTGCTCGCGAGCGGGCCCGCCCGGCGCGGCTGATCCCCGGCGATCGGCCCGGTGGCGTCTACACCACCGGGCAGTTGCAGAACACCGTGCACCTGCAGCACCGCGGCGTGGGCAAGCGCGCCGTCATCGTCGGAGCCGAACTGGTCAGCTACTCAGCGGTGCTCACGCTCAAGCACGCCGGCTGTGAAACCGCGTTGATGACAAGCGAATACCCTTCGCCCGAGTCATATGCAGTCTTCAACCTCGCGGGCCGCACCCCGCTGATGAACGTCGAGGTCGCCACGACCACCCGGGTGGCCCGCATCATCGGCAAGGGCACCGTCGTCGGTGTGGAGATCGAGAACACCCGCACCGGGCAACGCCGCATCGTGGCCTGTGACACCGTCGTGTTCACCGGCGACTGGATTCCCGACCACGAGCTGGCCCGCACCGCGGGGCTCGACATGGACCCGAAAAGCCTGGGGCCCGTCGTCGACACCGCGCTGCGGACCAGCAGGGAAGGCGTATTCGCGATCGGCAACCTGCTGCACCCGGTGGACACCGCCGACATCGCCGCGCTCGACGGCCGCCACGTGGCCGCACAGGTGCGCCGCTACCTGAGCGGCGCGGCCACGCCCGGCGAAGGGATCCGCATCGAGGCCGCGGCCCCGCTGCGCTGGGTGGCACCGGGCCTGCTGCGGTGCGGCGACCCCGCCCCGGCGCGGCAGCGCCTGCTGCTGTGGACCGACACCTTGGTACGCATACCGAAAGTGGTGGCGCGCCAAGATGGCACGGTCATCGGCCGGAAGACCCTGCCGTGGCCGGCCTCACCCGGCCGGGTGTTCCGGGTGCCATCGAGCATCCTCGACAAGGTGGATCACCGCGGCGGGGCGGTCACCCTTTCGCTGGGGTGAATCCGATGTTCAGCTCGGTCAGTCCACGCAGCAGGAACGTCGGCTCATACGTGTAGTTCCGCTGCCCGACCGGGCCGTGCGCCGACTCGTCGATGGTGATGTCCTGCATGCGGTCCAGTAGCCGGCGGACGGTGATCTGACCTTCCACCCGGGCCAGCGGCGCGCCGGCACACGTGTGGATGCCGCGGCCGAACGCGATGTGCTCACGGACGTTTTTACGATCCGGACGGAATGTCTGAGGATCGTCGAACTTGCGAGGATCGCGGTTGGCTGCGCCCAGGCAGAGCATCACGATCGTGCCGGCCTTCAGATGCACGCCGCCGAGCGTGGTGGTCTTACGGACCAGCCGAAAATCGATCTTCGTCGGCGAATGCATCCGCAGCGCTTCCTCGATGAAAGTCGGTATGCCGTCGGGGTTCTCACGCAACATCTGCTGATACTCCGGGTGGTCCCCAAGGGTCTGCACGGCGGCGGTGAGCAGCTTGGTGACCGTCTCCTGACCGGCGGCGAACAGGAAGGTGGCGGGCTTGACGACCTCCAGCAGTTCCGGCGTCGAGCCATCGGGATAGGTCGCGGTAGCCATGCCGGAGAGCACGTCGCCACGCGGCTCGCGCCGGCGCTCGGCGAGATATCCGGCGAACTTGTCGTCCAGGTACTGCAGCGGGTCACGGCCCACCGGCTCACCGTCGAGCGCCCCGACCCGATTGCCCTCGGGCCGCTCGGCGCCCAGCGCGGCAAGGAATTCCGGGCGGTCCTCCTCGGGAACACCCAGCAGGTCGATGATCGCCGAGGTGGCGAAAGGCTTGGCGTACTCGGACAGGAACTCGCATTTCCCAGCCGCACCAGAAGGGTCGATGAACTGGTCGAGCTGGTGATCGACCAGCTGCCACATGTAGTCCTCGTTCTCCTTGAGCCGCCGCGGCGTGAGCAGCTTGCTCAGCAGCGAGCGGGCCCGCTCATGCTGCGGCGGGTCCATCACCACCATGTGCTCGTGGATCGGGAACAGGTGGCGGTGCGCCTCGATCTGCTCGCTGATGTCGTCGCCCTCAGGCTCGAACGGCAGCGGCGGGAACAGTCCGCCGATCGCGTTGACCGCCGAGAACGACCCATGGTCCTTGAAGGCCGCCATGACTTCCTGGTAGCCGGTCACCGCCACAACACCGTGCTGTGGCTCGGCAAAAACCGGACCGTTGCTGCGCAGATATTCGTAGTAGTCGTACGGGTCCTGGGCGAGGCCCGGGTCGGTGAAGTAGTCGAGTGAGGCGAGATCGGTCATGGCTCACTGGCCTTTCGTGCTGGTGTTGATCAGACTGATCGCCTGGCGCGGGCAGGCGTCGACGGCGGATTTGATGCTGTCCCAGGTATCTCGATCCCACGGTCCGTCCGCCTCGGCGGCGCCGGCCACCTCGTCGTCGGACAGGTCGAACACCTCGGGGGCGAGCTGGATGCACAGTGCATGGCCCTCACACAGGTCGGCGTCCACCCGGACCCGGGCTGTGGTCAAATCTTCGGGCATCTGTTTCCTCAGTTCTAGATTTGATCAATCGATCAAACCGTTAGGATGGCTCATGCTTACCACCCCCGGCCTGCGGCGGTCAAGGATCTCACTTGGCGATAAACAACTGTTGTCGGGCAATGATTTTCGGGAGCAGCACTGATGCCCGCCGCACGCGCCGCCAAAGAGAAGGACGCGGGCACCCGTCGGCGCCTGATGGAGGCAACCGCCCAGGTCATCCGGGACGAGGGGTACGCCGCGGCCACCACGCGGAGAATCGCGGCCGTCGCCGGCGTGCGTTCGGCGCTGGTCTACTACTACTTCGACACCCTCGACGACCTGTTCATCTCGGTGCTCCGTAGCGGCGCAGACGTGGCCCTGGCCCGGCTGCGCGAAGCCGTCACCGCCGATGATCCGCTCCGGGCGCTGTGGCTGATCAACTCCGACTCCAGGGTGACCGGGCTCAACACCGAGTTCATGGCGCTGGCCAACCACCGCAAGGAGATCGGCGCCGAACTCAAGGCCTACTCCGAGCGGGTCCGCGACATCGAGGCCGCGGCCATGGCCGGGGTACTGCGCGCCCACGGTGTGGACATGGAGGAGTTCCCGCCGGTCGTGATGTCGATGCTGCTCACCCAGTCCGCCCGCAGCCTGTGCAACGAAGAGGCGGTCGGCGTGACCGAGGGCCACGCCGAGTTCCGCGCCTTCGTCGAGCGGTTCCTGCGCCGGTTCGGCAGCGATCAGGCCGCTACTTGAGCATGCTGCCCGCATCCACCGTGACCGGCAGACCGGTGATGTAACGGGCCTCATCAGAGGCCAGGAACAGCACCGCATTACTGATGTCGACAGGCTCGACCCAGCCGACCGGAAGCACGTGCATCAACTGGGCGACGACAGCCATGTCGTCCGGGCCCGGGTTCTCCAGGTCGGGACGGAACAGCTTCATCGTGCCCTCGTTCATGAACATCGGCGTGTTGACGTTCGTCGGGCACACCGAGTTGACGCGGATCGAGTGCTGCCCCAATTCCACTGCGAAGCTGCGCATCAGACCGATCACACCGTGCTTGGCCGCGATGTAGTGACCGGTGTGCGGGTAGGCCTTGAGCCCGCCGACCGAGCTGGTCAGAATGATCGAACCGCCACGTCCGCCGGAAAGAATGTGCGGCACTGCGGCTTTCACGGACTTCCAGACGCCGGACAGGTTGACGCCGATCATGTCGTCCCAGTCGGACTCTTTGGTCTCGTGCAGGACATCGCCGCCGTTGCCGATGCCGGCGTTGGCCACCACGATGTCGAGACGGCCCAACTGCTCGACACCGCTGTCGACGGCCCCCTTGAGTGCAGCGAAGTCACGGACATCAACCTCGGCGGTGACGATACGGCGGTTGAGACCCTTGATCAGATCGGCCGTCTCGGCCAGGTCGTCCGGGGTGGACGCCGGGATCGCGCTGGTGTCGGTGACCGGGGCGCAGACGTCGACCGCGATGATGTCCGCACCCTCTTGCGCCAACCGCAGCGCATGGCTGCGCCCCTGCCCGCGCGCCGCACCGGTAACGAGGGCAACCTTGCCCTCTACCCGACCAGTCATGTGTGTCCTCTTCCCATCGGTTTGATCGATTGATCAAACTCTGGCAGGACACAACCATGTTCGTCAAGGGCAGGTTGATCAACCGGTCAGGGCCGCTGGATTCGACGTCGGCGCCGGACGCAACTGGGCCCCACCCTCACGGGTGGGGCCCAGCTATGCGTCGTGCTACTTACTACGAGTCAGAGCCCGAGCTCTTCTTGGACTCGCCCGACCCCTTGGACTTGTCAGCTCCGGCCTTGGTCGCCTTGGGCTTGGCCTTGGTCTCCTTGGCGGTGCTCTCCTTGGCGGCGCTCTCCTTGGCGGTGGCCTTCGATTCCTTGGCCTCCTGGGCCTTGGCCTGCTTGGCTTCCTTGGCCTCGCTGATCTTGGCCCTGATCCGGTCCGTGATCTTGGCCTTGCCCGTGGCCTTCGCATCGGCATTGGCCGACTTGCTGGTTGCAGGCGTGGCGACAGACTCTCCGGCAGCCTCATCGGCCGCAGGAACGGCACTGGCAACCGGCGTCTCGACCTTCGCGGCCTCGACAACCGGGGTTTCGACCTTCGGAGCCTCAACAGCCACGGTCTCGGACTTCGGAGCCTCGACCGGGCTTTCAGCCTTCGGAGCCTCGACGGCCGGAGCCGCTTCCTTCACCGACTCGACGGGCGACACGGTCAACGCCGTCTTGGGCGCCAACGCGGAAACCAGCTGAGCCGAGATGCTCGCGGGCACCGATGACGGAGCCGACGCGGGAGCAGGTGTTTCCGGGGTGTTGTCGATGGCATCGGCGAGGCTCTTGGGGATGTTCACCAGCAGGTTCTGCAAAAGACCTGCGACGATCCGGGCGCCACCCTGCTCGCCGGGCTCGGCCCAGGTGAGCAGTGCCGGCCACTCGGTGTAGCCCCCGGTGCCCGTCTCCGGGTCGGGATCGGAGTACTTGAATCCGTTGAGCGCCGCGTTGACGAGGATGCCCGGCGTGTTCACGACGGCGTTGAAGGCCCCCTGCATATCGCCCGCGGCAACGCTGGTGCTGATCGCCTCGGCAACGCGGGCGAGCTCGAACGTCGGACCGCTGATCGTTGCGAAGGCGCCCTGGAACAGGGCGCTCACGACGACGCTGGAGGTGAAGGTCGCACCGATCAGATTCGTGAAGTTCTGCGCGATCTGCTCCGGGATCCCGGTCAGGTACTCGGTCCCGCCGCGCGGGATGCCCGAAAGGATGAACCCGGGAGCGATCAGCGAACCGAAGGCGCCCTGGAACGCGTACAGCATGGAGTGGTTGAACCACCGGTACGCCTCGCCGATGTCTCCGGCCTCAAGTGCGGCCTGCGCCTGCGCCAACCGCGCCTGCCCGTTGGGGCCCTCATACCAGTTCTTCAGGTTGGTGGGGATGGCCTCGAACGCCGCACCGAACTTGCCCGCGTAGCCCAGCTGGTTCTCCAGCACCTGGTTCAGCAACGGCGCCGGATTGGCAGCCAGGGCGGCACCCAGAGACTCGAGGTTGCCCAATGTGTTGCTGAACAGCGTCCCGTAGACGTCCACGGGCGAGGCCGTCGCGTCCATGGTCGACGCCGTCAGGTCGTAGGCGAAGCTCTGAGCCTGCTGGATGAGCGTCGTGTTCTGGGCAACCGGGGTCACCGCAATCGCGCTGGCGCTGAGCATTGCGACGCCGGCGACGAGGAACCGATCCTTCCGGCTCACCACTGGGGTGTCGCCGGAGGGGAGTGCAGGTAGGGGCACGAAGAACTCCTGAAAGCTGATAGTTGACTGAGGAACGAGCAAAAATTAGCTTAGGTTTTCCTAAATATCAATAGGTATGCCTGCCCTAAATTCCGTTTGCCTAGGCAAGTGCTTGGCAATCGCCAGGTCGGAGGCCGGTGGCCCGGCAGATTTCCTGTTCGGGGCGTGTTTTGACGGCTTCAGACCGCATCGATGGGATCGGCTTCCCGATACTGGGAGCCTTCCTGGTCATCGGGGCAGACCGTCCGCGAATCCCCATGCGTTCGTTTCTTTGCCAGACGAACCTGTGGAGCAGGAACACAAACTGGGCCCCCTCCCGATGGGAGGGGGCCCAGTCGTGTCAGCGACGAAAAGTCAGAGCCAGGTGTCAGGCGTGGTGGCCGTCAGGAACGCGTCCAGATCGTCACGCCACTGTGCCGGGGTGTTCTTGTCCGGCTCGATCCCGGTGTACTCACCGCGGTAGAACAGCAACGGCCGCGGCTTGCGCTTGGGCACTTCCGACAACGAGTGCACCGCACCGAACACCACGAAATGGTCGCCGCCGTCGTGCACGGAATGCACATTGCAGTCGATGTGGGCAAGGCTGCCGTCGATCACCGGAGAACCGAGTTCTGATGGGGTCCAATCGATCCCGGCGAACTTGTCCGGCGCCTTGGAGCCGAACTGCGCGGACACATGCTGCTGATTCTCGTGCAGCATGTTCACGCAGAACTTTCCGCTGGCCTCGATGGCCTGCCACGCCCGCGACTGCTTGGTGGGACAGAACAGCACCAGCGGCGGATCGAGCGACAGCGCCGCGAACGACTGACAGGCGAAGCCGATCGGCACGTCATCGTGAAGTGTCGTGATGACCGTGACGCCAGTACAGAACTGGCCGAGCACATTTCGGAACGTGCGCGGGTCGAGCGGCTGAGCCTGTGCCATCACTTGAATCCGACAGAGAAGTCGTGGCCCCAGAGACTGATCCCCACGCTCTCGCGGGCGATCCAGCTCTCGTCCTCGACTTCCAGTCCCTCGCAACCGAATTCCATGTCGAACCCACCCGGGGTCTTCATGTAGAAGGACAGCATCTTGTCGTTGATGTGTCGGCCCAGCGTCGCCGACATCTTCACGTTGCGACGGTTGGCGCGGTCCAGGCACAGGCCGACATCGTCGGAGTTCTCCACCTCGACCATCAAGTGCACGATGCCGGTCGGGTTGGGCATCGGCATGAAGGCCAGCGCGTGGTGCCGCGGGTTGCAGCCGTAGAAGCGCAACCACACCGGATCGCCATCGGCCGGGCGACCCGCGAGCTGCGGCGGCAGCTGCATCGAGTCACGTAGCTTGAAGCCCAGCACATCCTGGTAGAACGCCTGCGCGGCGGCGTCATCGTTGCAGGTCAGCACCACGTGTCCGAGGCCCTGCTCGGCAGTGACGAACTTGTGGCCGTAGGGGCTGACGAACCGGCGGCCCAGGTACTGCGCACCGTAGAAGGCCTCGAGGACGTTGCCTGCGGGATCGGAGAACCGGATGAGCCCTTCGACCCGACGCTCGCGGATCTCGTCCCTGGTGCCCTCGACGAAGTCGACGCCCGCCTTGGACAGGCTCTCGCGCACGTTCTGCAGCGCGGGAGCGTCGGCGACCTCCCAGCCCGAGATCAGCAGTCGGTCCTGCTCACCCGGCACGATCACCAGGCGGGCCGCGAAGTCATCCATCCGCAGGTAGAGCGCGTCCGGGATCGAACCCTCGCCCTCCACCATGCCGAGCACTTTCACGCCGAACTGACGCCACGCGGCCACGTCGGTGGCCTCGATGCGCATGTAGCCGAGTGCCTTGATGCTCATCTGCTAACCCCCAAGGAAATCGATGGTGAGTTTGTTGAACTCGTCGAACTTCTCGACCTGAGCCCAGTGTCCACACTGCCCGAAGACATGCAGTTGCACCCGCGGAATCTGCTTGAGCGCGACCAGCGCACCGTCGAGCGGGTTGACCCGGTCCTCGCGGCCCCAGATCAGCAGCACCGGCTGACGCAGCTTGTACACCTCGCGCCACATCATGCCGAGCTCGAAATCCGCACCCGCAAATGACTTGCCCATCGCGCGGGTGGCCGCCAGCGATTCGGGGGTGCTGGCGATCGCGAACCGCTCGTCGACCAGTTCCGGGGTGACCAGCTTCTGGTCGAACACCATGATCCGGATGAAGGCCTCGAGGTTCTCGCGCGTCGGTTCGAAGTTGAACTTCGCCAGGGCCTTGACGCCCTCGGTCGGATCGGGCGCGAACAGGTTGACACTCAGACCGCCGGGACCCATCAGGATGAGCTTGCCTGCCCGGTCCGGGTAGTCCAGCGCGAACCGCACCGCGGTGCCGCCGCCGAGCGAGTTGCCCAGCAGCGGGATCCGGCCCTGCAGATCGAGGTGGTCGAACAGCCCGAGCAACGCCTTGGCGCTGTACCGGTTGTACTGCTCGTGCTCGGTGTGCTTGTCCGAGTGCCCGTAACCGGGCTGATCGACGGCGAGTACGTGGTAGTGCTCGGCCAGCACCGCAATGTTGCGGCCGAAGTTCGACCAGCTCGAGGCGCCGGGGCCACCGCCGTGCAACAGCACGATGGTCTGGGCATTCGGGTCACCCGCCTCGTGGTAGTGCAGCCGCATGTCCTCGCGGACCTGCGCGTACCGGGAGGTGGATTCGAAGGTGATCTCTTGGGTGGCAGTCATGTATCAGACCATCGTGTCGGCCGGGGGCAGGCCGAACTCGTTGTTGCCGAAGATCAGGTAGGCGCGCTCGGGATCGTTGGCCGCGTGCACCCGGCCGGCGTGTGCATCGCGCCAGAACCGCTGCACCGGAGCGTCGTTCGACAGTGCGGTGGCACCCGAGGCCTCGAAGAGCCGGTCGATCGAGGCGATCGCGCGGCCGGTGGCACGCACCTGGTCGCGGCGGGCGCGGGCCCGCAGCTCGAACGGGATTTCCTCGCCGGCAACCAGCAGGGCGTACTCGTCGGCGACGTTGCCCGACAGCTGACGCCAGGCTGCGTCGATGTCGCTGGCGGCCTCGGCGATGCGGATCTTGGCGAACGGATCGTCCTTGGCCTTCTCGCCGGCGAAGGCGGCACGGACACGCTTGCCCTGGTGCTCGACGTGCGCGTCGTAGGCGCCGTAGGCCATACCGACGATGGGTGCCGAGATGGTGGTGGGATGGATTGTGCCCCAAGGCATCTTGTAAACGGGAGCGGTGTTGGTCTGGTAGCCGCCGGCGGTGCCGTCGTTCATCGCCTTGTAGGACAGGAAGCGGTGCTTGGGCACGAACACGTCCTTGACCACGACGGTGTTACTGCCGGTGCCGCGCAGACCGACGACGTTCCAGACGTCGTCGATCTGGTAGTCGGTACGCGGGATCAGGAAGCTGCCGAAATCGACCGGCCGGCCGTCCTTGATGACCGGGCCGCCGAGGAAGGCCCAGCTGGCGTGATCGCAGCCCGAGGACCAGTTCCAGGCACCGTTGACGAGGTAGCCGTCACCCGTCTCGGTCACCACACCGGCACCCATCGGGGCGTAGGACGAGGAGATCCGGACGGAGGTGTCCTCTCCCCAGACGTCTTCCTGAGCCTGCTGGTCGAACAACGCCAGGTGCCAGTTGTGCACACCGATGATGCCGGCGACCCAGCCGGTGGAACCGCACGCGCTGGCCAGGCGCCGGACCGCCTCGTAGAACACTGTCGGGTCGCACTGCAGGCCACCCCACTGCTCGGGCTGCAGCAGCTTGAAGAAACCGATGTCCTCCAGGGCCTTCACGTTCGCGTCGGGCAGCTTGCGCAGATCCTCGGTCTCCTGAGCGCGCTCACGCAGCGTCGGCAGCAGTTCATCGATGCCGGCCAGCACTGCCTGCACGTCACGCTGTTCAATGGATGTCACGGAAATGCCTCCCAAGATTCGGACTGCGATAAGCGCGAGCTGACCGCCTAGACAGAGATTAGAACACGTTACGATTTGTGTCGAGTAGCGCCTTGCAATGGTGGGCTGGACCAGGGCAAGTACGTTTTTGTAACATGTTCTAGTTATGAGTGAAGAAAGGGTCCAGCCGTGACTGATGAGCCACTGGGCAGCCATGTGCTCGAACTGCAGGTGAGTGCAGTCATCGAGGAGACGGCCGACGCCCGGTCTCTCGTGTTCTCCGCGCCGGAGGGCTCAGAGATTCCCGCCGACCGGCTGCGCTACTCCCCGGGCCAGTTCCTGACACTGCGGGTGCCGAGCGATCGCACCGGCTCGGTGGCCCGCTGCTATTCACTGTCCAGCTCGCCGGTGACGGACGACCAGCTGACCGTCACGGTCAAGCGGACCGTCGACGGCTACGCCTCGAACTGGCTGTGCGACAACGCACATGCCGGCATGAAGATGCACGTGCTGGCCCCGTCGGGCACCTTCGTGCCCAAGAATCTCGACACCGACTTCCTGCTGCTGGCCGCGGGCAGCGGCATCACCCCGATGATGGCGATCTGCAAGTCCGCACTCGCCGAGGGCACCGGCAACGTCGTCCTGGTCTACGCCAACCGCGACGAGAACTCCGTCATCTTCGGTGCAACCCTGCGCGACCTGGCGGCCAAGTACCCCGACCGGTTCACCGTCGTGCACTGGCTGGAGACCGTGCAGGGCCTGCCCAGTCCTGCCGCACTCGCCACACTCCTCACCCCGTATGCGGCGCGCGAGGCCTTCATCTGTGGGCCCGGACCGTTCATGGCAGCAGCCGAGCAGGCGCTGCAGCAGGCCGGGGCCGCCGACGAGCGCATCCACATCGAGGTGTTCAAGTCGTTGGATTCCGACCCGTTCGCCGCCGTGGTGATCGAAGAAGAGGACAGCGACCAAGAGCCGGCCACCGCGGTCGTCACCCTGGACGGCACCACCCACGAGGTTCGTTGGCCACGGTCGGCCACGCTCCTCGACGTCCTGCTCGACAAGGGATTGGACGCACCGTTCTCCTGCCGCGAAGGCCACTGCGGTGCCTGCGCGGTCCTCAAGAAGTCCGGGGACGTCGAGATGAAGATCAACGACGTACTCGAACCATCCGATCTGGACGAGGGCCTGATCCTGGGTTGCCAGGCCACACCGGTGTCGGATTCGGTCGAAGTCACCTACGACGAGTAACGAGCGGATACCTTTCTTGACGATGACGATCAACAGGCTTTCCGCAGCGAGCACGGCAGCAGTGCTGACCGCGGCTGCGCTGGCGTTCCCCGCGTCGGCCACGGCCGCCTCCAACTCGGCCGTCAGCTCGATCCCGAGCCCCCAGGGCACGATCGAAATGCACGTCAGCGCGGACTGCGCCGGCACCACCTGCAACTTCCGGACCTCGGCGAACCTGCTCACCCCGGACGGGCCGATCGGCTTCCCCGGTGACGCGTGGGCGCGTCAGACCATCACCCTGCGTAGCTCCAACAAGGACACCTGGCAGGAAGCGTCCTACAGCGCCCCGGCCGGGATGCCCCGGGAGATCAAGGGCTCCAACCACGACAACGTGCTGTCGAAGTTGTACCGGTCGGTCAACAAGGTCGAGATCTCGGCGACGTACTTCGGTGGCGGGCCCATCGAGCGCTTCACCATCGACGGCGTGTCGACACCCACAAAGTGGCAGACCGGCCAGCCGAACACCGCGGACAACTTCATCATCTGCTCGGACATCCACGTGACCTGGGGTGGGGTGAACCTCACCACGCCGAGCGCCTGCGCCACGACGGGGTTCTGACCCGCGGGCCTCTTCTGGACTGGCGCTCACGCGCCGGCTTCCGCCATGTGTTTGTCCACCAGCCTGCGCCACCGGCGGTGCCGGTACGCGTAGATCCCCCTGGCAACCGCGACCACCACGGAAGTCAGCCGGCCGGCGTCGATCTCGACGGTGTCGCTGTAGCGGCACGACCGGTCGGTGACCGGTTCGACGTGCAGGGTGTGATTCCAGGACCGCAGCATTCCGCCGTACTCGTGGGTGCGGATCGTGCGGGTGGTGTCGTCGACATCGAGAACCTCGATGGTGTGCCGGTAGGCCGGGATCACGTGGAAGGCGAACAGCCACCCGGTGCCCTGATCCCCGGCCCGGAACGGTTCGGTGCGTCCGGCCAGGGCGGGCACACCGAACAAGTCGCGGCAGACGTAGAGAAACGTCGGGATCTGCTGCATGGCCTGCCACACTCGTTCAGTGTCGGCGGGAAGAATCGTCTCAACATGGATGCGTTGCATGTCACCAATTTTCGAGAGCAGCGCGACGCCTGACTACTCGCTTTTCGTGCGGAGGCGACGATGACCCCTACCGACCGATTTCGGGCCCGTAAGCAGCCCAGACAGCAGCGCGCCAAGGAGACCCGGCAGGCCATCCTCGAGGCGGCGGCTCGCATTTTCGCCGAGTACGGATACGCCGCGGGAACCACCAACCGCATCGCCGAAGCAGCGGATCTGTCGATCGGATCGCTCTATCAGTACTTCCCGAACAAGGACGCGATCCTGTCGGCGCTCACCGACGCACACGTCGACGCCGGTACGGCGCTGCTGCGCGAGCGCACTGCGGCAGGCCTGCCCGAATCACTCGAAGACCTGTTGCGCCTGTTCGTCCGGGCGACCATCGACAACCACCGCGACGACACCCGTCTGCACCGCGTGCTGTTCGAGGAAGCCCCTCGCTCACCGGCCCTGCTGGACCGGTTGCACCACACCGAAGAGGATGCCGTCGCCGCGGCAAAAGCCCTGCTGGACAGCCACTCTGACGTAGCGGTGCCAGACACCGGGTTTGCGGCGCGCATGGTGGTCGCGACCGTCGAGTCGCTGACCCACCGGCTGTTGGCGTGCGACAAACCCGCCGACGCCGAACAGCTCGAGGACGGTATCGTCGCGATGCTGTCGGGGTACCTGCGGGGTTAGCGCGGCAGGCCGAGCAACCGCTCACTCGGAGTCGGTGGCGCCCGCGGCACGGGCGGCGAGAGCGTCCGCCACCGCGCTGAACTCGGCGAGAGCCGCGGTGAGGTCATCGACGATTTCTTGAGCGATGACCTCAGGGGGCACGCCGTCGTCGAGATCGGCGGCCGACGGGTCTTTCAGCCAGGTGATGTCGAGATTCAACTTGTCCCGGGACATGAGTTCGTCGAATCCGAAAGCGCGGAAGCGTTCAGATTCGGTTCTGGCAGAGCGGTTCGCCGCATTGAAGGCCTCGACAAACGGGACGAGGTGTTCGTCGAGCATGGGCCGCTGCTTGAGTGTGAAGTGCGATCCGGTGCGCAAGTCGTACACCCACAGCTTCTCGGTCCATGGCTTGCCAGGGCGTGCTTGCTTGCGGTCGAAGAACAGTACGTTCGCCTTGACGCCACCGGCATAGAAGATGCCGGTGGGCAGCCGCAATAACGTGTGCACGTCGTACTCGTTGAGGAGCCGCCGGCGCACCGTCTCACCCGCACCGCCTTCGAACAGCACGTTGTCGGGAACGACAACCGCGGCCCGCCCATCGATTTTGAGTGCGGTGGCGATGTGCTGGACGAAGTTGAGCTGCTTGTTGGTTGTTGTGACCCAGAAGTCGTTACGGGCGTAGGCGATGTCTTCGCGTTCGGCGCGGCCGTCATCACCGACGACAGTGATCGACGACTTCCGACCGAACGGAGGATTGGCGAGCACCATGGAAACCGGATCAACCTTGGTGGCCAGCGCATCCCGCACGGCGATCACAGGTTCGCCGGTAGCTTGCCCAATACCGTGCAGATACATGTTCATAGTGCCAAGGCGCGCGGTAGCGTCAACCAGCTCAACACCGTGGACGGCGCGTCCTTCACTCAATGCGCGACGCTGGTCCGGAGTCATCGAATCCGAATGATGTTTGTTCAGGTAGTCAACAGCAGCGAGCAGGAAGCCGCCAGTGCCGCAGGCCGGGTCGATAATGGTGTCGGTGGGCGCTGGGCGCATCACCTCGACCACCGCGTGAATCAACACGCGTGGTGTGAAGTATTGACCCGCACCAGATTTCACATCGGAGGCAGATCTCTGCAAGAGTCCTTCGTATGCGTCACCATTGAGGTCGCCTCCAACCGACCAAGTTTCTGATCCGATCAGATCGACGATGAGCTTACGCAATAGCGCGGGCTCCTGAATCTTGTTCTGCGCCTTACGGAAAACCACGCCGAGGTTGGTGGTCTGCTTACTGAGCTCGTCCAGGATCCGGCGGTACTCAACTTCGAGGTCCAAGCCGTTGAGGCCGGCGAGGCGATCCCACGAGACATCCACCTCTGTCGGGAGGATCTGCTGGCGGCGAAGTCCCTTCTGCCGTTCGTCCGCCATCTTGAGGAACAGCAGGTAGCTGAGCTGCTCGACGTAGTCGATGTTGGATACCCCTGCGTCGCGTAGTACGTCGCAGTAGCTCCAGAGCTTGTCGACCAGGCGGCGCAATTCAGCGTGATTAGACACGCCCGTGAGCGTAGTCGCAGGCTAGACGTGCGCCTCGAGGCGACATAGCAAGCGCAGGTGCGGATGCTCGGCGGGATTCACACGCTCAGCGACGACACAGTATTCGTGTGCCCGTTTCAACAGTGCGCGCAGGTCATCCAGGAGCCAGTCCGGAACGTAGCCCAGCGCCTCGCCGGTGGCCGCGCAGACAAGCTGTGCGCGCTTGTTGACGGGATTGGTGACGTCGGCCCGCAGCTCCAGTCGATCGCCCTGCCGAATGCGACTGAGTGCGTCGGTTGCTCCCTCCAAGTGTCGGACGCCCGACGCGAGGAATCGACTGACGACGACGCCGTTCTCATCGGAGCTGAGATCGTCGACCAGGTGGAAGGTGTCAGTCACCCGAGGCCCGCCGGTGCGAGCCAGCAGTTCCATTGGAGTGTCCAGTTCCGAGTCGTCAAGACCGATCGCGGTCAAATACGCCGGATACGACGCACGCCGCTTTGACATCAGGCGATTGACGAAGAACGCAGGCAGCGCGTCAGAGACGTAGGTCTTGCTGACATCTGGAAACTGAACCAGAGGATGAAAGCCCTCTGCACTGGCGCCGCTGGTGTATTCGAACACGTATCGACCGTCGACCAGCTCGATCAAGATGCCAACTCGGACGAACTGGCGAGTATCAGGGTTCTGCCAAATCAGGAAAAGGCGGCGCTTCTCGTCGATGGCCGGCGCGGTGGCAGCACTCAGAGACGAGCTATTGGTCATTGACGATCCTTTCCTGGTTGTAGGTGAGCAGGCTGATTCGGAATCTACGGCCTTGGTCCGACAAGTATGGGATCTGCTCGAAGATCTCGGTGAGGCTGTCAACCGTCACTGCCGCGAGTTTACTGCGCCAATAGCCCTCGACTGCACTTCCAGCCAGTTGGAGCGCGGCGTCGGCCACGTCCACCAGGGGCGGCCGGCCAGCGAAGTGAAAGCTACGGCCTTTCCGACTCCAGCGAGCGAGCCGCACGATGTCCGCCGCAAGTTTGGCCGCTTGTGCCTCTGATTCCTGGAACCCGAGTGCGTTGCCATGGTCATAGGAGGGCGCCAGGCGAAGCGAACCGGCGTGGTTGATTGCGGCCCAGTTCTCGTGGTGTCGGTCCCTGCCAGCAACCCACGCATCGAGCATCACATAACCAGCCCACGCGTCGAACCCGCTGACCACGGGTGATTCGCAGGCAGTGGGTGCGGCAACTCCTTCAAGCGCAGCACGGACCGCACCGACGGTGTAGCCGGAATTTTCCCGGTGCGCGGCCACGTCGTAGTCCGGATTATGGCGGGTGAGCAACTCGTTGCCGTGGATTAGCTGCTCCCGTTCGTGCCACACAGCACGGGACAAGCTCCCACGTCGACCACAATGCTGGCCAGGGATCACGCTGGCCGTCGGCACGCCGATTAGTCCGGCCAGCTGATGGACCGCCCACTCTGCCCAATCCTCACCCCGGACATTGGTGCCGTCGGGGTCGCTACGGGCGTACTTGAAGAGGTACTCGGCGCCGTCCGGAGCAGTGATCCAGAACTTCTCCTTGCCGCCGAGCGGCTCCTCAAATATGCGCCCATCACCATCGCGGAGCCAGTCTTCGATGATGATCGACTCCCACCGGGCTGGCACTTTTGTCAGCTCCGCGCGGCGGCCACTGTGGAACGTTTTGCGGCGCGCTTTCGAACTGGCTTCGACTCCGCGCGAAGGCGCTCGAGAGCGGCGGCGGCAGGCTCGTCCGATGGGTCTTGGTCTACGAGTTCGCCGTTGAACGCTGCGCGAAGGAGGGCGCGGCGCAGTGCTGCCGACCGGGTCTGCGCACTCAGGATTTCTCGTGCCAGACGGCTGGACGACTGGTTGAAGTCTGACACCGCCTCGATGATTTCTTTCTGCGCCTCGATGCCGGGAAGTGGAATCTCTATGCTGCCCACAATTGGCTGGCTTATCTTGTAGATACCAGCAGTCGTGCGAGCGGCCGCCTCTATCTGTCTGCGCGCATCAGGAGCATTCCACAAGGTCACAAGGTACTCGGGAATTACCTGACTCATATCCGGCGACAACCGGATCATGGTGTCAGGGTAGGCAACCGGATCCGGCATCGCAGTCACGATGCCAGCCCGACCGACGAGATGACGCGAGCCGTTTCCGCGACTGAGCAAGATATCTCCTTGCTGCACAATGTATTTACGCGCATCCTCTGCTGTCCACTCGCCAACCTTGCGCTCTCGTAGGTCGATCTCCCCGTCTCGAAGCGACGTCAGGCGGAGGACCGGGAAACCGGTCGTTGCAGTTGGAACGGATCTCCCATTCGCAGGCTTGGCCCGAAGCAAACGAGACACCGGAACTCGTTCGTAAGACATGCTTTCCACCAACTGCATGAGCACACGGTTGCCCAGATTTCTCAAGCGGTCCGCCGATCGGGAAGCGATCCGATCTGCAGCGTCTAGCCTCGACAGGTGGTCCTCCAACACCCCTACGATGCGGTGTTGCTCTACGAGGGGTGGAAGGTCGATCTGCCAATCCTTGAGGATCGTCTGGCTTATGTTCGGCTGCGCCCCACCCTTTCCCGCGCCGATCAGATCAGGCTTTACCGCGGCGAGGAACCAAAAGAGAAATTTGCGATCGAGAACATCTGCGTGAGGGATCGCAAAGGCAATCGCCTGATTCGATGCCATCTGCCGGGTGGGCAGCCCCAACCTACCTATCGATGCACCATACATCGCCACCAAAACAGCATCCGCATCAATCATCTTGGCCGAACTCGATTTCAGACCCTCGACCGTGATGCACTCCGCCGTATCGGTCACGGGACCGTCGGTTAGGTCCCCAATTACCGCCCAGGGGATGGTTCCGCCATAGAAGGATTCGTTGGTCCGCGCCGGGGTACCGCCGCTCCCCCAGACGGCGACTTGACCTAAAGTCGTTCGCGCCCAGCCGTTCGGCAGATCGGTCACGCAGTCAGCTCCATGTTCAATTCGTCAAGCATGGCTTGCGCTTCCTCCAGCGTAGTCACTGAGAAATCCTGGGCGAACCGGTCCACGCCACCCAATGAGGACAGTGGCAACTGGTCGAGATCATCGACGCCGACATGGACGCTCGTCTTCAACACATCCACAATCGTTGCTAGCCAGCGCTTCTGCTCGCCGGAGTATGTCCTTCCGCGGCGCTGTTGCTCGTCGATCCACTCAGCCAGCCTTGACTCAACGACTGAGGCAAACGGTCGAATCTTGGACTCGCCAGCGTCTTTCGACAACTCGTGGCGCAGGATAGTGATCAGATCGGGCACGCCTGCCTTGTGATCCGGATCCGCCAACTCACCCAATTCGGCGTACGACCTCCAGATCATGTCGACACTCCCGATCTCGGGAACACGCGCCACCTTTTCCGCCAATGCTTTCAGATCGCGATAGCTGGGTCGCTCAGATCCGCTGCCGTGCACAACTTGCAAGGCGGCGATCTCGTCTCGATGCTCAGCCAGATACTCGCGGAAACAGGCGATGCGGTCGCGCGAGGCTTCGGCGTAGTCGATACGCACAATGTCGACCACGGTGTCTTTGCTGACCTGATCGAACAACAGATCCTTGGCGCGACGGATATCAAGGATGCGTCGGCGCAACTCGGGGTTCGTGGTCAACGGCGCCACACCCTCGTTGATCAATTCTCGGACTGCCGCATCCCCGCCCCGGTCCTGTGCCGCGACGATCGCATCGGTGTCACAGGCCGCCGAAATCTGGCGGGCGATGTCCCGCAACGCAGTGCCACCGGCGACCTCGGTGATTTCAGTGTCCTCGGCAGGCTCCAACTGAGAGGCCAACTTCGCCAACCGCACCGCGAGGGTCGACGCGTCATCAGGCGTCAGCGTCATCTGGCCGGCCTTGGAAAGTAACTTCTCAAGCGAGACACTTGGTTCGCGTTCCATCGGGGTGGCGTCAACAAGCTCGGAATCGGTGACACCGACTGCATCGACGATGACGAAGCGGTCCTTGGTGAACCCTTTGTGTACATCAGGTGTGATCGCTGCATAATCGTCGGCATTGATGATCCGGGCGCCCCGGCCCTTCATCTGCTCGAAATAGACCGCCGACCGCACTGATCGCATGAAGAACACGCATTCGATGGCCCGGACATCGGTTCCGGTGGCGATCATGTCCACCGTCACCGCGATCCGCAGTGAAGGACTGTTACGGAAATCCGCCAGCCGTTCTTTCGGATTCTTGGCGTTGTACGTGATCTTGGTGGCGAAGTCTGCGCCCTCATTGAAGATCTCACGCACCTGCTCGACAATCTCGTCTGCATGGGCATCTGTCTTGGCGAAGATGAGTGTTTTCGGCACCGCAGACCGGCCGGGGAAAATCTCGGTGTAGAGCTTGTCTCGGAACGTCGTCAACACCGTGCGGATCTGATCCTCGGAGATGACGGTGCGGCCCAGCGCATTTCCGGTGTACGCGTAGTCCTCGTCGAGTTCCTCGTAGCGCTGCGCGCGTGTCTTGCGATCACGCACGGGCACCACGGTCTTGGCTTCTATGATGCTGCCCTGCTCAGTGATCTGCGTACGCATCCGGTACACGTCGAAGGGAACATTGACCCCGTCGATCACCGACTCTTCATAGGTGTACTCGCTGATCAGGTTCTGGTCGAAGAAACCCAACGTCTGCTTGGTGGGCGTCGCCGTCAGTCCGATGATCGGAGCATCAAAATAGTCCAGCACTGCGCGCCAGCGACCGTAGATCGACCGGTGGCACTCGTCGACAACGATCAGATCGAACGTCTCTGGTGGAATATTGGGGTTGTAAACCACGTCCACCGGTGACGTCGATTCGTCATCGTCGTCAGTGTCGTCGTCGACTTCGGGAATATCCTTGCCTTGCAGCAGCATGTACAACCGCTGAATCGTCGAGATGAGAACGTTCGTCGACCCAAGAACCGTGTTACCCGCCAGTCTCTGAACGTTGTAGATCTCCCCGAAACGACGACCGTCGTCACGCGGGACATAGCGGTCGAACTCGTCGTAGGCCTGCTCCCCCAGGTTGTTTCGGTCAACCAAAAACAACACTCGTGCAGCGTCTGCATGCTTGATCAATCGATAGGTCGACGTCACTGCCGTGAACGTCTTACCCGCGCCGGTCGCCATCTGGATAAGACCGCGGGGGTGGTTGCCCTTTAGCGATTTCTCGATACCCTCGACAGCTTGAATCTGGTTGGGCCGCAATCCTTGCGTATCAAGTGGCGGCAGCGTCTGCAAGCGGGCACGAAAGGTGGGAGCGGCGGGTTTCTCGTGGGCCTCGCTCATCCAGGTGCGGATGGTCTGCGGCTTCGCAAACGCGAAAACCTCGCGCGACCGTGGTTTCGGGTCGAGCTGGTTGGTGAACCGGGTCTCCGCGCCCGTCGCTTCATAGCGGAACGGCAACGGTTCGCTGCGGCGCCACACGGCAAGCTGATGTTCAGCGCGGAGACCCTCGGCGTACTTGCGGGTCTGCTGCTCGACTCCTATCAGCAGCGAGCCTTCGCGCTTTGCTTCGATAACGCCGACGATCCGACCATCGACGTACAAGATATAGTCCGCGAATCCGGTCGCCACGGGAAACTCGCGCACTGCGACACCGACGCCGGCCATGGGGTCAATGTCGGCGTAGTCCTGAACGAGCCAGCCGGCATCCGACAGTTGCTTGTCGATGGCACGCCGCGACTGGATCTCATTGCGGGGTGGCCGCCGCCGGAACGCCTGGGTGAAAGTCTTCGCGTCGCCGACGGTGACGACGGGCTCTGCACCTGATGCCACCGTCCCTGCTCGCAGCAGTTCAGCAATCTGCGCTTCGAGCTGTGACAGCGAGGCAGCCATCACGGCCTCACGGTCGCGGATACGCGCCAATTCCTCCTCAGCGGCAACACGGGCCCGTGCCTCCGCTTCCTGCGCTGAACGTGTCGCGTCCAGCACCGTCAGCGTGTCACTCAGATCCGACCGAGACTTGTCCAGGACAGCCTGGATCTCGGCAATCGCTTCACGATCAGCTGATCCCGTTGCGACGGGCGGCGAAGCAGGTTCCGGTGCAATGAAGCTGCGTGGTGTCCGGTCTCCGGACATCGCCAACCGGAGCAAGTTGCCAAGCTGCCAACACTTTTCAAGGGCCGACAGGGCACGACGAATGTCGAACAGATGATCGTGGGTCGCCTCATTGCCATGCCTGCGCACATCGTGGAACACCCGCGCGGTGTCAGAAGTTAGGACGCCGGCGCGTTCTAGGGCGATGATGCGATCGACTTGGCGTTCGCTGTCACACAGCGTGCGGGTGCGGACTATGAGCTGCTCGGCCAGAACCTCACCAAACTGGCGGCACTTCACCAAGGCCCCGTTAGGGTCCGAGTAGATCGACGACTCAGCACCTGCGCCATACACTGCCAGCAACGGTTCGATGGCGGCCAGAGCGCCGAAGTTGGGCGACGTACTCGCCACCTCGACGAGCCGAGGATCGATCCGGACCACAACCGCGCCCTCTCACCACTTGCCTGGTCATATAGTCAGCGGGCTGACTTTACCGGACTGGGGCGACAGGCCAACGGATTAGCGCACAGGAACTTTGTCCTCCTAACCGAACGAATTTCATCCGCGAGCAGGTGAGCGAGACGGCTATGGTTCAGTCTGGTGGGCACCGTGCGGTAGCGTTGTGATCAGCGTGTGGGCCGGTTGGGGGATTGGCGTGGCAAATGAACTAGAGGTCGATCCGGCGGGTCTCCGCGTCGCGGCTACGGACAGCGACCTCACCTCTGCAGATTTGCTTGGCAGTGCTCAGGTACGCACTCCCTCATCTGCGCACCCCAGCGCGGCCGGTGTAGCCGCGGTCAACGCGGCGCTCGCTTCGTTGCAGAGTCGCCAGTCAACGCGGATGACACGTCAGGCCGACACCCTTTCAGTCAGCAGCGTCCGCTATGGCACCACCGACTCCGACGGCCACGACGCCATCACCACGGTGACCGTGTGAGCCCTGCGGCGTCGCCCGATCCTCTCCCCACTCGGTCGGAGATCCAGGAGTGGGACACCTCTTATTTGGAAGCCGCGGCGGCGGCGTGGCGGCAGGCTGCTACCGCGAGCGAGGATGCCTTCAATCGGCACCGTCAGAACATCTCCTCGCCGGGCGGAACCACGTGGGAGGGCGACGCCAAAGACGCTGCCCTCGACCGCGCGACCGCTGATTGCGCCGTGGTTCGCCGCCAGGGCGGCGTACTGCATGAGGCTGCCGACCTCGCGGAGAGCGGCCGCCGTGACATCGGTACCGCTCAGTCCGAGGCGATTGCTGCGATCAATGCTGCCGAGGACGACGACTTCAGTGTCGGTGAGGACTTGACCGTGACCGATTCCAAACGGGTGGATGTGTTCTCCATGCGCGCCCGGATGTCCTCCGCGAATGAGCACGCCGAGGACATCCGCTGGTACGCGAACCGGCTCGTACAGGCCGACACCCACGTAGGGGAGCGTCTGCGATCGAAAGCCGTTGAATTGGACGCGATCAAGTTCGAAGGTGAAGGCGAGGAGCAGGACAGTCCGCCCGATCACGTGCGGTTCGTCGACCACACGGTTCAACACGAAGCCAAGGACGAACCAGGCGACAAGAACCCTGCGGTCGGTCAGGCGCCGGGGCAGATCGGCCCGTTCGCCGTACCGAAATCGGTCGAGGACGCGACGAAGAAGCCGGAGGCTCAGCCTCCCGCTGCAGGTAAGCGCACACCCGGTTCGCTAGAAGCGATGCTGCTACCCGAAGACAGAGCTGCAACGCAACCACTGAGCCCGGCAGAGATCGAAGAGTTCAAGGCTCAGGCAAAAATGCTCTTGCAGGGACAGGGCGTCCCGCCCCACGAGCTCGAGTCGCGGGTCGACTCCATGCTTGCCGAAACGCAGCGGGTCAAAGCAGCGCTGGACAACCTCCCTGGGTACACGCCCCCCGCAGGACCGGCGCCGGCCAAACCCAGTTACAGCGACGGATTCGGCGACGCCTGGCGCACGATGGAAAACTCCGTCCATAGCCTCACTGGTCAAAACGGATTCGAAAGTTTCAAGAACGCCTGGAAAGACCTTGGGACGGGGACGCTAAACACCCTGTCAGATCCGTACGGCACCGCTGTCAGGGGCATCGACGCCGAGATCGAAGCATTTCGCAGCAATCCCGAATATTGGCTCGGGCAGAAAGGGTTCGACGCCACAATCACGGCAGCGACTATCCCTTTCGGTGGCGAGGTCGCCGCAGCACGCATTCTCGATGACGTTGTGCCGTCGGGAGTACCACATGAGATGGTTCACAGTCCCGACGTAGGCCATCCAGCACCGTCGGACGGATTAACGCACGACGTGCCAATCGGCCCGTGGTTGCCCCCATCCGTCGGCGATATTGGTCAATGGCTTCCCGAAATTAACCATGGCCCTGGGATTGATCCATTTGACCCAGCGCGGGCAATTAACTGTGGTCAATGCGCCCTCGCGGTCGACCAAAGGCTGGCGGGCATAACGCCTGACGCATCGGCCGGACTCGGAACGCTGTCCGTACCCGAGATGCAAGCCGCGACTGGATTGAGGCAAGTGCCAGCTACGCCTTCGGAAATCGAACAGTACCTGATCAACCAGGGAACCGGTGCCCACACGGTTGTCGGGGTGGACAGAGCCGGGGCGGCTGGGCACTGGTTCAACGCGTACTACGATGGAACAAAAGTCTATGCAGTCGATGGACAAACCGGTCAGATTCTCGGATGGCCACCTAACATGGATTTCCCTGGCCATCCCGTTACACGGTGGGACATGGGGGTTCAAAAGTGAAGCAGGAACAAGTCGCGCTTGCGGCACAACTACTCAATATGGACCCCCAAGTTGCCGCCGCTAATTCATACGCAGTTCGCGACAACATCATGTGCACATACAGCGACATTCGAGGGTTGGGGTCAGTTTTAATAGGCCCGGATCTTTCAGTTCTATTCTTTGCGTCCTATATTTCTCCGGAGCAGGCACTTGAGGCTTGGGATAATGGCCGACGAACTCCTAAAGAGTCGTTCGCCGCGCTACATCAAACCAGAAAGCCAGACGGTAACGCCGGGTAAATCAGTAATTATGCCTGGCATCATGGTCACAAACTGATTAAGACGAGAGAAATCTAGTAGCGGTTCGAATGGGCGTTCAAATCAATGCGGTTCGAAACTGATCGATACGAATTGGCGTCACTAGGCTAGCTAGCGCGGCAGGCCGAGCAACCGCTCACCGGCGACGGTCAGCAGGATCTGCTCGGTGCCGCCCGCGATGGTCAGGCAGCGCGTGTTGAGGAAGTCGTGCACCTCGCGGTTACGCACCGCACCGCCGCCGTCGGACAATTCCAGCCGGAACTCGGCCAGTGTCTGCCGGTACCGCACGCCGATCAGCTTGCGGGCGCTGGCCTGCGCGCCGGTGTCCTGGCCGCTGACCGCCAACTGCGCGATCCGCTGGTCCAGCAGTGAACCCACCTGGGCCGTCAGGATCAACCCACCGAGGCGGTCCAGGTCGGCCGGATCCACGTCGGGCTGCGCCCCAAGCGTGCGCAGCAGTTCTTCCATCGGATTGCCCAGTGCCGTCCCGCCGGCCATGGCCACGCGCTCGTTGGCCAGGGTGGTGCGGGCCAGGCGCCAGCCGTCGTTGACGGTGCCCACCACCATCTCGTCGGAAACGAACACGTCGTCGAAGAAGACCTCGTTGAACAGCTCGTCACCGGTGATCTCGCGCAGCGGGCGGATCACGATGCCCGGCGTCTTCATGTCGATCAGGAAGTAGGTGATGCCCTTGTGTTTCGGAGCGTCGGCGTCGGTGCGCGCCAGGCACACGCCCCAGTGCGCTTTCTGGGCCGCCGAGGTCCAAACCTTCTGACCGGTCAGCTTCCAGCCCGACTCACCGTTGGGGCCTTCTGCGCGAACGGCTTTCATACGCAGGGCGGCCAGGTCGGAGCCCGCGCCCGGCTCGGAGAACAGCTGGCACCAGGCCAGGTCGCCACGCAGCGTGGCCGGCACGAACTGGTCGATCTGCTCGGGGCTGCCGTGCTCCAGGATGGTCGGCACCGCCCACCAGCCGATCACCAGATCCGGACGCTCCACCTCTGCCGCAGCGAGTTCCTGGTCGATCAGCAGCTGCTCGGCCGGAGATGCGTTGCGGCCGTATGGACGTGGCCAGTGCGGTGCCAGCAGGCCGGACTCGGCCAGGGCCACCTGACGCTTTTCCACCGGTAGTGCGGCCACCTCGGACACCGCGGCGCTGATCTCGGGGCGCAGGCCGGCCACCGACTCCAGATCGATCCGGAGTTCACGACGCACACCCTTCTGGGTCAGTGCCGATACCCGGCGGATCCACCGGCGCCGACCACCGAGCGCGTGCGAAATCCCGTATGCGCGACGCAGATACAGATGCGCCTCGTGCTCCCAGGTGATGCCGATACCGCCGAGCACCTGGATGCAGTCCTTGGCGTTGGCCTCGGCCGCGTCGATACCGGCGGCGGCCGCCACCGCGGCGGCGATCGACAGCTGGGAGTCATCGGCCTCCGAGACCGCACGCGCCGCATCAGCGGCGGAAACCGAAATCTGCTCCGAGCGCAACAGCATCTCGGCACACATGTGCTTGACGGCCTGGAAGCTGCCGATCGGCTTGCCGAACTGCTCGCGCACCTTCGCGTACTCGGTGGCGGTCTGCAGGGTCCACCGGGCCAACCCGGCGGCTTCGGCGGCCAGCACAGCCGCGGTGATGTCTTCGAATCGCTGCCGCGAGACATCGAGCACCTGCGCGGGCGCCGCGTCCAGCACGACCCGGGCCAGCGGCAGCGAGAAGTCGGTGGCGGTGAGCAGTTCGACGCTCACACCGGCAGCACCCGCGTCGACCAGCACCACGCGGTCGCCGGCGGGCAGCAGCAACACCCCGGCGGCGTCCGCACCGAGGACGTACTCAGCGGTGCCCGAGACCTTGTCGCCGGACAGCGTCAGGTCCGCACTCAGGGCCGCACCGGCCGTGCGCTCACCCGACACCAGCGCCTCCAGCACTGCCTCGTCGGTGACGACCAGGGTGGCGAGGGCCGTGGTGGCCACCGGCCCGGGCACCAGCGCCGCCGCGGCCTCGTCGACCATCGCGCACAGATCCTCGACCGTGCCGCCGGCGCCGCCCTGTTCCTCGGCGACCGCCACGCTGAAGATCCCTAGTTCGGCGAGACCCTGAAATGGCCGGCGCCAGGCATCGGCATCATGTTCAGCCTCGCGGACGGCGGTAGCTGTAGCAGCTGCGGCCGCCCAGCTACGCACCAGGTCACGGGCGGCAAACTGCTCGTCGGTGATGGTGGCAGACGCGCCGGACATGGTGGACCTCCTAGCCCCTAGCGCGAGAAGTCCGTGCTTCTCACTAGAACGTGTTCTAATGGTGACAGTGTTCGACCGTCAAGTCGACCCGCATCACAGCAGGACACGTCCGTGTGTTTAACGGCGCGGAGGTGTGTAGAAGGAGATCGCCGTGCGTATCGTTTTCGACGGGGCACGCGACGAGAGGGGGCCACACACCGCATGTCCAGCGCACCACAGAAGACAGGCAGCGAATCGTCCGGGTCTGACACCCGGCCGCGTGAGGTTATGAACGTGGCAGTCCTCGCCGAATCCGAACTCGGCTCCGAAGCTCAGCGGGAGCGCCGCAAGCGCATCCTGGATGCGACCCTGGCCATCGCCTCCAAGGGCGGCTACGAGGCCGTCCAGATGCGTGCCGTCGCCGAACGCGCCGATGTCGCCGTCGGCACGCTCTACCGCTACTTCCCGTCCAAGGTCCACCTGCTGGTGTCGGCGCTGGGCCGGGAGTTCGAGCGCATCGACGCCAAGACCGACCGCGCCGCACTGGCCGGCGGCACCCCCTACCAGCGGCTGAGCTTCATGGTCGGCAAGCTGAACCGGGCCATGCAGCGCAACCCGCTGCTCACCGAGGCCATGACGCGGGCCTTCGTCTTCGCCGACGCCTCGGCCGCAGGCGAGGTCGATCATGTCGGCAAGCTGATGGACTCGATGTTCGCCCGCGCGATGAGCGACGGCGAGCCGACCGAGGACCAGTACCACATCGCCCGGGTCATCTCGGACGTGTGGCTGTCCAACCTGCTGGCCTGGCTGACCCGCCGGGCCTCGGCCACCGACGTCAGCAAGCGACTCGACCTGGCGGTCCGGTTGCTGATCGGCGCCGAGGACAAACCTAAGATCTAGCGGGTGAGCCTTCCCGCCGACCTGACCCGAGCTCTCACGGCCGCGGCCCGCGTCGACCGGCTCCTGATCACCTCTGATTTCGACGGCACCCTGGCCCCGATCGTCAACAACCCGGCCGACGCGCGCCCACTGCGTGACGCCGCCACGACACTTGTCGCCCTGTCCGAACTTCCGGGCATCTCCACCGCCCTGATCTCCGGACGGGCCCTCGAGGTGCTGCGGGACCTGTCGGGTATGCCCGCGGCGGTGCACCTGGTCGGCAGCCACGGGGCCGAATTCGACTCCGGCTTCACCCACCCCATCGACCGCGCCCTCCTCGGCACGATCGCCGGTGAGCTGCAGGCGATTGCGGCCAGCAGGCCAGGGGTGACCGTCGAACTCAAACCGGCCAGCGTTGCACTCCATGTACGCAACGCCGAACCCGCCGACGCCGACTCCGCGCTGGTGCAGGCACATGCGGCGTCGAAGGCCTGGAATGCCGAGCTGACTGAGGGCAAAGCCGTCCTCGAGTTCGCCGTGATCACCACCGACAAGGGTGAGGCGATCGACATCCTGCGCGACGACCACGGGGCGTCGGTGGTGATCTACTTCGGCGACGACGTCACCGACGAGAAGGCGTTCCGCCGGTTACGCGACGGCGACGTCGGCGTCAAGGTCGGGCCCGGCGACACCTTGGCCACCTACCGGGTCGACGAGCCCGAAGATGTTGCGGCAGCACTGAAGTACCTGCTCGACGCGCGCACCTCCGCCGAAACGGCATTCCAGCCGGAAAAGGCCGAGTAAGCGCCTGCCGGAATGCCGTTTCGGCGAAAGGAACGGCGCAGGAGCCTAGGCCGGCGGGCCCGACGTCCGGCCGCGCACCACCTCGGTCTCGAGCACATCGATCACCGGCAGGCCGTCCCGCGGCGGATTGTGCAGCAACTCGCCTGCCCGGCGGCCCTTGGCCACACTGGACTGCACCACGGTAGACAGGCCGCGCCGCAACGCCTCCGGTACCCCGTCGAACCCCGTGACCGTCATCTGCCCCGGCACATAGATGCCACGGGAACGCAGATAATCCATGGCCGACAAGGCCAGTACGTCGGCGGTGCACATCAGCGCGGTGATCCGGGGATTGGCGTCCAGCGCCACCTCGGCGGCCGCTCCTCCGGACGTCGGCAGGTGGTCGTAGCTCTCCACCACCGTCAGCGTGGCCGGCGCCAGGCCGGCGGCCGTCATCGCGTCGTAGACGCCGTGGATCCGTTCGCGCTGCACATGGAAATGCGGGGACAGCACCCGATCCGGGTCTGCCAGTGCGGGTTTCATGCTCTCGTGCGGCCAGTCCCGGCCCAGCCGCATGGTCAGCAGGCCGATGTGTTGATGGCCCAGTTCCAGCACATGCTCGGTCAGCCGCCGCATCCCGCCGCGATCGTCGATGCTGACCCGCGACACCCCGGGAACGTCCTTGGGCTGATCCACCACCACGACCGGCAACTGCCGTTGACGCACCACCGGTAGATACGGATCGTCGTCGGAGGCCGAGTACACCACGAATCCGTCGACGCCCGCCGCGAGCACGGCCGCCGAGCCGTCCTCGAAACTGCGGTTGGGCCCGATGGCCACCAATAGCAGCCCCTGACCCGCCGCCTCGCAGGATTCGGCAAGCCCCGCAACGAAATCCAGCGCAGCGGGATCACTGAACGAGTAGTTGAGCGGCTCGGTGATGATCAGCCCGACCGCGCCGGCTCTCCGCGTCCGCAGGGACCGGGCCACCGGGTCCGGCCCGGCATAGCCCAGCCGTTTGGCCGCATCGAAGATCCGGTCCCGGAGCTCGGCGGACAACTGGTCCGGACGGTTGTAGGCATTGGAGATCGTGGTACGCGAAACCTTCAGTTCGGCGGCCAACGAAGCCAGAGTGGCCCGCCGCGGCGGGTGGGGACTCCTTGGCATGCTTTCTGAGGCTAGCCGATGGCCGAATTCCTCACCCGGTCAACCGCCCACACCGCCAACCAGATCCCGCACGCAATCGTGACGATCACGAAGCTCGGCGGCATGTTGAAGATTGCCGAGACCGCCAGCCCGGCCCACACCGACACCACGCTGATCACGGTCGAGATCGTCATCGCGAGAATCGGCCGGGCCGTCACCATGATTGCCGTGGCGGCCGGGGTGACGACGAGCGCGAACAGCAGCAGCGTGCCCACGGCCAGCACCGCCATCGTGACCGCGATCCCCAACAGCACCATGAACAGCACCGACAAGGCGCGGACCGGCACCCCTTTGGCCTCGGCCACCTGCGCGTTGACCGATGCGAACAACAGTGGGCGGAAGACGAATACGACCGTGGCGGCCAGCACCACCAGCAGCGCGGTGAACATCAGCAGCTGCTGATGGGTGATGGCCAGCAGGTTGCCGAACAGCACGTTGGTCAGCGTGGACGAATTCTTGGTGGCCAATGAGTTGAAGAACAGACCGAAGCCGGTGGCCAGGGCCAGCACCGTGCCGGTGGCTACCTCACGGTCGTGAGCCCGGCTGCCGAGCGCCCCGATCACCAGTGCCCCGCCCACGCAGAAGGCGCCCAGCCCCAACCCCACCGGGAGCCCGAGCAGCGCCGCACCGGTGGCGCCGGGCAGACCGATGTGCGCCAGCGCGTGGGCGGCGAACGCGGTGTTGCGCACGATGACGAAATAGCCGATCAGCCCGGCGGCCAGCGCCACCAACGTGCCGCCGATCAACGCGTTGCGCATGAATGCCGACGTCAGGATCTGCCACCAGTTGTGCTGATAGCCCAGTGCCAGAGTGCTTTGGGCGAACGTGCCCTGCGCCAGCAGACCCGCCGACATCACACGCTCCTCATGTACATCTGCCCCAGCGGGGTGTGGGCCACCTGGACCTGGGTTCCGTAAAGGTGGGTCAGCAGATCGGCATCCACGACCTCGTCGATGGCGGCGTGGTGCGCATGCCCGTCGAGCAGATAGATGGCGCTGTCGAGCACGCTCAGCAGTGGGTTGAGATCATGCGCGACAACGAGAATCGTCACCCCGAGGTCCTTGTTGAGCTTGGCCAGCAACTGCACGATCTCGTGTTGGTTGCGCAGGTCGAGCGCGGCCAACGGCTCGTCGAGGATGAGCATCTTCGGATGTCCGACAAGGGCATTGGCCAGGGCGATGCGCTGACGTTGCCCACCCGACAGTTCCGACAGCCGCATGGTCGCGAATCCGGCGGCCTCGACCCATTCGAGGGCCTCGTCGACCCGGGCCCGGTCGGCCGCCGAGGTGCGGGTGAAACCCCAACGTCCACCGGTGAGCCCGAGGGTCACCGCACCGCGGGCCCGGATGGCCTCCCCCGCGCCTGCCGCGTAATCCTGAGGGACGTAACCGATGAGGTCATTGTGCTCACCCGGCGCGCCACCGAGAACCCGCACCGAACCGGAGGCGGCCGGCAACAGGCCCAACACGACCTGCAGCATCGTCGACTTGCCCGACCCGTTGGAGCCGATCAGCGCGACGATGCCACCGGCCGGGATCTCGAAGGTGCCCTCCGACCAGATCAGGCGGCCCCCACGCACGGCACTGACGTCGTCGAAGACGAGGGCAGGTTGAGACTCGGTGCTATTGCTGGACACCGAGAGCCTTGGCGAGCGCGGTCAGTTGGTTCACCTGCCAAGCCTCGAACGTATCCGCTCCCGGCGCCACCGTTTCGGTGACATCCACGACCGGAATTCCGGCGCTCTCGGCAGCCGCACGGACCTGCTGGGGCACCGAACCCTCGGTCTGGGTGTTGTAGATCAGCACATCGGCCCCGTGATCGCCGAGCAGCCGCAGCAACGCGTCCAGGTCGGCCGGTGCCGGGTCGGTCTCGTTGGACGAGGCGGCCTGGAAGCCTGCGGGCGTCACGTTGACCATGCCGACCGCGGCCGCCATGTCGTCGAACACCGCTTCGGTGGCGGCGTAGCGCTTGCCTGGCGCCTTGGTCTTGATGTCGGTGATCAACTGCTGGTAGGGCTGCATCGAGGTGGTGAACTCGGTGCGGCGCTGCGCGAAGTAATCCTTTGCCTGCGGCGCCATCTGGCTGAGTTCCTCGGTCACCGCGTCGGCGACGCCGGTCACTGCGGCCGGGTTGTACCAGGCGTGCGGGTTGGCCGAGGGCTCGTCGGACTCTCCGACGGCGCGCAGCACGATGGCATCCGGTGCCGTGCTCTGGGCGAGCTTGGTCGCCCACTCGTCGTAGTGGCCACCGTTGATGACGACCAGCTGGGCGCCCTGGAATTTGGCCGCATCCGCGGGCGCGGGCTCGAAGTCGTGCGGATCGACCGACGAGCCGGAAACCACCGTGGTCACCTTCACGCAGTCACCGCCCAGGGCGGACACGATGTCGCCCCACTGGTCGACGCTGACGACCACGTTGACCGGCGTGGTCACGCAGTTCCCACCGGCCTCGGGCTGCTCGGTTTCTTCGGAGCCGCAGGCGGCGAGGGCGAATGGCGTGGCCAGCAACAACGCGGTGGCCAGAGCGCGGAGATTCAGGGGCGGGAGCACGGCGATAACGATAACCGTTTGCATTAGCTGATGCACGCCCGGATGATGATTTATTGAAAATCGTTTTCATTAAGGAGTCTGATGTCCGACCTGCTGCCCGTCACCGTCCTGTCCGGCTTTCTCGGCGCCGGGAAGACCACGCTGCTCAACCACATCCTGGCCAACCGCGAGGGCAGACGCGTCGCGGTGATCGTCAACGACATGAGCGAGGTCAACATCGATGCCGCCCTCATCGCCGGGCAGGGGCACCTCGACCGCACCGAGGAGAAGCTCGTCGAGCTGACCAACGGCTGCATCTGTTGCACGCTGCGCGAGGATCTCGTCGAGGCGGTCGGCGCGCTGGCCCGCCAGAACCGCTTCGACCAGCTCGTCATCGAGTCGACCGGAATCTCCGAACCCATGCCCGTGGCGGCCACCTTCAGCTGGGAATTCGAGGACGGCTTCCGGCTCGGCGAGCTCGCCCGGCTGGACACCCTGGTGACGGTGGTCGACGCGTCCACGTTCCTGAGCGAGGTCGTTCGCGGTGAAGGCCTGGCCGATCGGGACCTGTCCGCAGGCGAGGGCGATGCCCGCAGCATCTCCGACCTGCTCACCGATCAGGTGGAGTTCGCCGACGTCATCCTGCTCAACAAGACCGACCTGGTGAGCCCGGCCATCCTCGACACCGTCCACACGCTGCTGCGCCGGCTCAATCCGACCGCCAAGCTGATCCGGACCGACCACGGCGTCGTCGATATCGGCGAGGTGCTGGGCACCGGGCTGTTCGATCCCGAGGCCGCCGCCCGGACCCCGGGCTGGGACGAGGAGATCGCCGACGGGCACGCACCCGAAACCGAGGAGTACGGCATCAGCTCGATGACCTTCCGCTCCGACCGGCCATTTCACCCCCAGCGCCTCGGCGACGCGCTCGCTCAGGTGACAAGGGTGTTGCGCAGCAAGGGTTTCTGCTGGATCGCCAGCCGGCCGACGATCGCCGCCATCTGGTCGCAGGCCGGCCCCAACCTGGCGATCGAGCCGGCGCAGTATTGGTCGGGCGCCGAGATCGCGCCGGGCCAGGAGATCGTGTTCATCGGAATCAAGCTCGACCGGGACAAGGTCAACCGACTACTCGCCGGAGCCCTGCTGACCGACGCCGAACTGGCCGAGGGGCAGCAGGCCTGGGTCGGCTATCCCGATCCGCTACCGGCCTGGAACGTCACCCACTCGCACTGAGCGGCTTGCGACCCCACGCCGAGACCATCGCCGGCGAGCGGTAGACGAAGGTGGGGTCGGTCATCGCCTGACGCGAGTCCGCCAGCTCCGACTCGGTGGACGCCCCGTTGGCGACGAGGATGTCGTCGACCTTCTCGAAGCTCTCCGCCAGAAACGCCGACTTGGCGCTCCCGCCCCGCTCGACGCTGAAGGTGGCCGTGTTGCCCGTCGCCTCGAGCCCGAGCTCGTCGACGTCCACCGGCAGCCGCGCACCGTAGTGCAACTCCATCACCTTCGACGCGGCCAGGAAGTCCCGGCGGGCGCGCAGATAGGAGTGAAAACCCGAAGTCGCCGGGTGGTCGAGGGTAATTGATTGCGCGGTACCGTAATCAGGCTCCTCGACCACCAACCAGCCCCCGGGCCGCACCGCGGCCACCATGCGGCGCAACACCGCCTGCGGGTCGGCCATGTGCATCACCATGGCGCGACAGTGCACGAGATCGTAAGTATCCGGCTCGATCTCGTCACGGGTGATATCGCAGCTACGCACCTCGATGCCCAGCGCGGGCAGGTCGTCGAGGAACCTTGGATCCAGGTCGGCGGCGACGACACGGCCGGTCGGACCGACGCGCTCAGCGAGCCAACGCGCCACCGACCCCCCGCCCGCGCCGACCTCCAGGCAATGCCAGCCCGGCCCGACGCCGACGGTGTCGAGCGCCCGGATGGTCGTCCGGTCGCTCATCGATTCGAGGCGCTGCAGACGCTCCCGCTCCTGCGTCGTCTCGTAATCCGCGGCGAAGTACCGTCCGCCCTCATCGGCATCGACTGGCATGCCGACATTCTGATGCGTGGCCGGTCCCGCTGACTAGTGCGAGTGGCCTACCGTGCCGCTGAGCTCATTCGGCGCCTGATCCAGCGTCACCGACGTGGTCACTTCGCCGGACTCCACGTCGACGAGGTGCACCTGCCTGGTGGTGGGGTCGGTGACATAGACGTCGTGGCCGCGAGCGAAGACACCCGGCCTGGGCTGTTCCCAGTCATCGGGTTCGGTCCACGGCTCGACCACGGCGATGGTCCTGACGGTGTTCCCGGACACCGGGTCGACGACGTGGAGCCGGCCGTCGGTGGCCAGGATGAGCGCTTCGGCGTGCGGGCCGCGGGCGAGAGACCGGAACGAATAGCTGACCGACTCAGGGAGGTTCACCAGACGCAGCTGATTGCCCACGGTATCGATGAGGGCGAATTGGTTGGGCCGCTCCAGGTCGGCATCGGGGTCGACCTTGTAGTCGGTGAGTATCGACGGTGAATCCTCGTGCCCGCGAAGCGTTCCCACGCGGCCATATGTTCCCGGCGCGGTAATCTTGGTGAAGGCGCCGTCGGAGTAGACCAAAGCGCCGTTCTCGCAACCGAAGACCACGGTGGAGACGCCGGCGAAGGTTTCGCCGTGAAGCCCGGGACACTCATTGGTGCGGGCGATCTCTCGATCCGAGCCGTCGAAAGCGACGGCACCGTTGCGCTCGTCGTGGATGCCTTCACTACGCACCCAACTGCCGTCGTCGAGGACCACCGCGACGCCGTGATGCGCCTGCGGCGCCGTCATGGTCCTGATTCGCGGCGTGGCCGCGGCGATACTGTGCGGGTCCAGCACGGTGATCTGACCCGACCCGTCGGCGAACAACACGGTGTGTTCACCGTGTGCGACAACGTGACCGGGCTCGTCGGCCATGAAGGTGGTGTCCGTCAGCCGGCCCGCCGATGCGTCGAGCAGCCGAAAGCCCGTGTCGGTCGTCACCAGCACGTGCGCGTCGTCACCGGCCGGGTTCACCCGGAGAAACCCCTCCAGCGGGAGGTCGGACCTGACCTGAAGGTTGTTGCCGTCCAACACGTACAAACCGCCGTCGTAGGTGACCACGACCGGATCGGCTACCGGATCATGCGCTGCCTGCGGCGGTTCGCCGCCTGCGCAACCGATGAGTGTCACCGCCAACGCTCCGACGGACGCGAGAACCTTCGATGTATTGGTCAGCACCACACACTCTTATCATTAATGAAATTCATTTTCAATAAGCTCGGGTGTTCGCCTCTCTCAACCGCCCGCCTAAGCTCGATCCGTGTCTGAGCACGCCTTCAGCCCCGACGAGCGCCGAGCCGTCTACCGGGCCATCGCCGAACGTCGTGACATGCGTCGATTCGTCCCCGGCAGCACTGTCGAACCAGCGGTGCTGAGCCGGCTGTTGCACGCCGCCCACGCGGCCCCGAGCGTCGGCCTGATGCAGCCGTGGCGGTTCATCCGCGTCACCGACGACGCGCTGCGCGGCAAGATCCACGCCCTCGTCGACGAGGAACGCGCCCACACCGCCGACGCACTCGGCGCCCGCGGAGACGAATTCCTGGCCCTGAAGGTCGAAGGCATCCTCGACTGCGCCGAACTGTTCGTCATCGCCCTCGGCGAGAACCGCGACCGGCACATCTTCGGCCGCCGCACTCTGCCCCAGATGGATCTGGCGTCGGTGTCCTGCGCAATCCAGAACATGTGGCTGGCCGCCCGCGCCGAGGGCCTCGGCATGGGCTGGGTGTCAATCTTCGAGCCGGAGCCGCTGGCCCGGTTGATGGGCATGCCTGACGACGCCGAACCGGTGGCGATCCTGTGTCTGGGCCCGGTGCCCGAGTTCCCGGACCGGCCGGTGCTGGAGATCGAGCACTGGACCTCTGCGCGCCCGCTACCCGAATTCGTGTCGGAGAACGGCTGGCCGGACACGGTGTCGTCCTAGGCTGGTCGCGTGACTGCCTCCGTCGACCTCAATGCCGATCTGGGCGAGGGCTTCGGCGCGTGGGAACTCGGCGACGACGAGGCCATGCTCGGCCTGGTCACAAGTGCCAATGTCGCCTGTGGTTTCCACGCCGGAGACCCGGCGCTGCTGCTGCGCACCTGTCGTGAGGCTGCGGCACGGGGTGTCCGGATCGGAGCCCAGGTGAGTTACCGCGACCTGGCCGGATTCGGTCGACGCTTCATCGACGTCACCCCCGAGGACCTGACGGCCGACGTGATCTATCAGATCGGTGCACTACAGGCCATCGCCCACGCCGTAGGCGCCACCGTCACCTACGTGAAACCCCATGGCGCGCTGTACAACACGATCGTCAGCCACCGCGAACAGGCCGCCGCGGTGGCAGCCGCGGTACACGGCGTCGACGCCGGCCTACCGGTGCTGGGCCTGTCGGGTTCGGTGTTCTTCGAGGAGGCGCGAAAGCGCGGTCTGCGCACCGTGGCCGAGGCCTTCGCCGACCGCGCCTACCAACCCAACGGCACGCTGGTGTCACGACGCGAACCTGGGTCGGTACTGCACGATCCCTTGGAGATCGCCGAGCGGGTGGCGGGCATGGTCGCCGCCGGCCAGGTCAGCGCGGTGGACGGAACCACCATCCCGATCACCGTGGAATCTGTTTGCGTGCACGGCGATTCACCGGGTGCGGTGGCGATCGCCACCGCGGTGCGCGAACGTTTGAGCACCGAAGGCGTCAATTTGGCCGCGTTCAGCTGACAGATTTGCCTGGCATGATGGCCGCGTGGTGGCGAACCCGGCGGTGACGCGGTGGCGGCCGAGTTCCATGCAGATCCTCGTCTTCGGGATCATCGCGTTGGCACTGGCCGGAAACACCCTGCAGAGGTTCGTCGAAGGCACCCCCCACGTGGCGACGGCGGCCACGGTGTTCTGCGGCGTGTTCGTTCAGGCGTTGCTGTTTCTGGCGCTCGGGGTGGTGATCAGCGGGCTGATAGCAGTCTTCGCGACACCCGACCGGCTGGCCCGGTGGCTGCCGCGACGCACCGGCACGGCAATCCTGGCCGCGGGCGTCAGCGGTGCGGCGCTGCCCGGCTGCGAATGCGGTTCAGTACCGGTGGCGCGCCGCCTTTTCGGAGACGGTGGCGCGGTCGGCGCGGCCGCACTGACGTTCATGCTCGCGGCACCGGCAATCAACCCGGTGGTGTTGGTGGCGACCGCCGTCGCCTTCCCCGGACATCCGCAGATGGTGGTCGCGAGGTGTGCAGCATCACTGCTGACCGCGCTCGTCATGGGCGCACTCTGGGCCCGGTTCGGCAGGCCGAACTGGATCACCCGCCACCTCCCCAAGCCGCACCACGGCGAGGGCTCGCGGTGGACCGTCTTCACCGAGGCGGCCAGGCACGACTTCCTTTCGGCAGCCTCCTACCTTGTCGTCGGCGCGGCCGCCGCGGCCGCCCTGCACGTGCTGGTTCCGGCGTGGGTCTACGAGCATCTGGCCGGACAGGTGGCGCTCGGCGTGATCACCATGGCACTGCTCGCGGTCGTGCTGGCGTTGTGTTCGGAGGCCGATGCCTTCGTCGCCGCCAGCCTGACCATGCTGCCGCTGCTACCGCGGCTGGTGTTCCTGGTGGTCGGGCCCGCCGTCGATATCAAGCTGTTCGCGATGCAGGCCGGAATGTTCGGCCGGGCATTCGCGATTCGTTTCGCGCCCGCGACGTTGGTAGTGGCGACGCTGGTCGCGACCGCCACCGGTCTGCTGATCCTGGGGCCGCAGTGAGCCGCGAGACCGAGAACGCACTGCTGCTGCTGATCGGGGTCAGCACCGCGATCATCGCGGTCACCGGCACCTTCACCCGCTACGTCAAGCCGGCGCTGCTGCCGTACCTGGCTGCCACCGCGGTTCTGCTGATCGCGTTGGCCCTGTCTTCGATCGTCCGCGACATCCGGCACGGTGGCCGGGACGGCGAGGGGCACGACAACGACGAACCCCACGACCATCCGCACTCCCGCGGCGTCGCCTGGCTGCTGCTGATCCCGATCGCGCTGCTGGCCTTCGTCGTGCCGCCGGCGATACGCCCGGACGCGGCGACAGTGACCGAGGTGTCCACAGATGTGTTGCGGCGTCCCTTTCCACCGCTGCCCGATGGCGTCGCACCGGAGGTGTCTCTGCCCGACGTGTTGATCCGCGTCGCGCAGGACTCCGCGGGCACCCTCGACGACCGCCGGATCACGGTCAGCGGGTTCAGCATGCGCGTCGGCGATCGCACCGACCTGGCCAGGGTGGTGATCATCTGCTGCGCTGCCGACGCTCAGCTCGCCAGCATTCGACTCTCCGGGCCGGCAGCCGCCCAGGTCACGGGCTATCCGGAGAACACCTGGTTCGAGCTGGAGGGGATGATCGCTGCGGGACAAGGTGATTCGAGCCGCAGCTCGATTCCGACCATGACCGTGCTCACCGCGTCCCGCATCGATCCGCCCCAGCATCCTTACGCCTACTGACGCCCACCCGCGGTCTCGTCAGTGCACAGTCCCCGCAGTTGGACCCGCCGGGCACCCGGTAGTAGAGGCAGCAGCTGCGGCGGCGGAATGTCAGCTCGGTCAGGTCACCCGTCCCGGCCAATTCGCCCGTGATCAACAATGATTCGGTGACGTGCCGAACGTCGTCACGTAATTCCGGTCGGGCGCTGGCCAGCTCATGAGCGGCCGCCACCAGAGCTGCGGCGGCATTGCCGTAGAGCAGCCCCGGCGCCATCTTGACCTTCAGCCCGGCAGCCAGCGGCTCAAGGTGCTCGGTGATCACGAGCCGGTACAGCTGCCCTGCCAGTGCGCCGTCGACGGGTGTGCCCACAGCCAGCGGAAGCCGGAGCTGGGTACTGGTGGCATGACGCTGCAGGTCGGTCAGCTCGGGCAGCACACCGTACTTCAGCGCACCGGCCAGCAGCGGTGACCACAACCGCGATGCGTGGCTGAACTGAACCAGGGAGGCACCGATACGCAGATCGGTCGTGCGGTATCCGGCTGAGGTTTTCGCGACGAGGTTGACGCAGCCGTCGTCGTAGCAGCGTTGCACCGGAACCCAGCCGGCCGGGTCGCCACCGACGGTGATCGCGAAGAACCCTCCGAGCGAGGCGATTTCGCCGAGTTGGGTACCGATGTTCACGATGTCGCCACCACCATGGGCACAACGCCGACCTGAGGCCTGCCTGCGTCGACGGTGATCCGGGCCGCGACCCCGTACACGTCGGCAAGCAAATCCACGGTGAGGACCTCCACCGGGGTCCCGATCGTCACCACCTCCCCGCCGTCGAGCACACAGATCCGATCGCAATACGCGGCAGCGAGATTCAGGTCGTGCAGTGCGGCGATCACCGTCGCTCCCGTGTCCCGCAGCAGGCGCAGGGCCTCGTGCTGGTGACGCAGATCGAGGTGGTTCGTGGGTTCGTCGAGCACGATGACGTCGGTGCGCTGGGCCAGCGCGCGAGCGATGAGCACCCGTTGCTTCTGCCCGCCGGACAGCCGGCCATAATCGGCGCCGCTCAGATCCGCGATGTCCAGTGCCGCCAACGCCCCGCCGATGATCTCGCGGTCCTCACTGCTGTCAGCCGCGAAAGACCGCTTGTACGGTGTGCGGCCCATCGCGACCATGTCGTACACCGTGAGTTCGAAATCGCCTGTGGCTTCCTGCAATACCGCCGCCACCCGGCGTGCGGCCTGCTTGCCCGGAATCTTCCACACGTCGGCGCCGTCGACCAGCACCCGTCCGGTACTCGGCCGCAGAGCCCGGTACAGCGTGCGCAGCAACGTCGTCTTGCCCGCTCCGTTCGGCCCGACCACGGCCAGCACCTCACCCGGGGCGACCACCAGCGAGACATCGGTGACCACCGGCTTGCCGCGCATCGACACCGACACCGCGTCGAACACCACTTCTACCGTCACACCCCGGCCTTTCGTCGCATCAGCCACAGGAAGAACGGCCCGCCGACCAGTGCGGTCAGAATCCCGACGGGCAGTTCCTCCGGGGTGGCCACGGTCCTGGCCACGATGTCGCACGCCACCAGGAATGCCGCCCCCAGCAATGCCGCAGCCGGCAACGCCTTGCGGTGGTCGGCCCCGACCAGCAGCCGCACCACATGGGGCATGATCAGCCCGACGAATCCGATCGTGCCGCTGACCGCGACCATGGCGCCGACCATCAGCGCCACGACGACGAACATCCCCGCCCGGAACCGGTGGACATCGAGCCCGAGCGAGGCGGCCGCCTCCTCACCGGTGTAGAGCAGGTTCAGCGATCGGGTGAAGGCCAGGAGCACCAATACGCCGAGGATCACCGCCAGCGCGGGCACCCAGACCATGCGCCAGGTGGTGCCACCCAGGCCGCCGAGCATCCATCGCACCGCCGACTGTGTCTTGTGCGGATCGTCAGAGGTCACGATCATCAGGCTCGCCAGCGCGGACAGTACTTCGGCCACCGCCACACCGGCCAGAACCAGCCGCACGGTCGTCATCCGCCCGCCCGTGCGAGCCAGAAAGTAGACCGCGACGAGCGCGAGGAAGGCCCCGAGGAAGGCCGCCAGCGGCAAGGTCAGTGCCTGCAACGCGCCGGCACCGAACACCAGCACGGCGACGGCACCGACCGAGGCTCCCGAGGAGACACCCAGCAGCATGGGATCGGCAAGTGGGTTGCGCACCACGGCCTGTAACGCCATGCCGCACGCCGCCAGACCGGCGCCCACAACCGCCCCCAACACGACCCGGGGCAGCCGGGCGTCGAGCACGATGGACTCCCGCACCGCAGGCCAACTCTGCTCGACGAGGCCCGGATGCACGGAGTGCAACACGATGGCCCACACCTGCCCCGGCGGGATGGAGACCGAACCGATCGCCACTCCGGCGGTCATCGTCGTCAGCAGCAGCCCCGCCAGCGCCACGAGGACCAGCCGGTAGGGCATCACGCAAACCGGTCCGGGTGCAGCTGTCGCGCCAGCGACTCCACCGCCCGGCCAACCCGTACACCGACGACCACCGACGACAGCGGAAGCACGGCGAACCGCTGCTGGGAGACCGCGGGAACATGCTGCAGCAGAGGATGTTCGGTGAGGAATCGCTTCTTGTCCTCGACCGGCTGATCCCCGTAGTCGTAGATCACGATGACCTCGGGCGCGCGCTCGGCGAACTGCTCGAACGACACGTCACCCCAGACCTTGGGGACATCGGCGAACACGTTGACTCCGCCGGCCTCTTCGATCATCAGGTTGCCGATGCCTTTGCCGCCCGAGGTGAACACCGTCGCCTCGCCACTGTCGTAAACGGCGACGCGTATCGGCTGGGCCCCGCGTAGTTTGGCCTCGGACTGCGCCAGCTCGCCGTGGAGCTTCTCGATCTGCTGCTCGGCTCGGTCGGTGACGCCGAAGATTGTTCCGATGCCCCGTATTTCGTCATCGACTGTGGACATGGTGACGGCCTCGTCCCGGCAGTCCTCGATGTTGAGGTAGGTGTGGACCCCGGCATCGTTCAGCCGTTGCCTGCCGCGGCCCTCCTTCTCGTCGAACGCGCTGTCCCAGCCGCCGTAGACGAAATCGGGTTCGGTGGCCAGCAGCGACTCGTAGGACGGATATTCCTTGGCGAGTACCGGAACGCCGTCGTAGGCGGCCTGGTACTCCGGCAGGATCCGATCGTCGAGATAGGACGTGCCGACCATCGAATTCTCCAGGCCCAGCGCCAACAGCACCTCGATCGCATGCTGGTTGAGCGCGACAGCGCGAGTAGGCGGACGCTCATAGGTCGAGCTGACGCCGCAATTGTCCACGGTGACCGGGAATCCCGGTGGGGCGCCGCCTGCGGTGTCGGGCGCCGCGGTCGAGGCGCACCCCGATACCAGTAGCAGCGATACCAGTCCGGCGGTCAGCCAACGAGCAGCCATGGGCGTACCCATCCTCTCCGGGGAGATCCGCCCCAGTGCGTGCGAGGTGGCGACTGCGGTGCGTATCTGGCTCTCGACGACCAGCGGAAACTGGTCGATCGATCACAGTGGCGGGACCGCGCCGGATTCACACCGGCTTCCACGATCCGCAGTCGCCCTATCGCCGTCGATGGTAGGTCAGGCCGGGCCGACCACCGGCAGCAGCGCCATCTCCCTGGCGTTCTTGATCGCCGTGGCGACCTGGCGCTGTTGCTGCGGAGTGAGGCCGGTGATGCGCCGGGACCGGATCTTGCCCCGCTCGCTGATGAACGTGCGCAGCAGGTGGACGTCCTTGTAGTCGACCTCGGTCACCCCGAGGGCCTTCAGCTGATTGCGCCTCGGCTTCTTGAGATCGGTGGCCGGCGGTCGCTTCTTGGTGCTCTTCCGAGAATTAGCCGCCATCACCAACTCGACTTCCGTACGCCGGGCAGTTCACCGCGGTGCGCCAGTTCGCGCACCCGGACCCGTGACAGGCCGAACTTGCGCAGATGACCACGTGGTCGCCCGTCGACCGCGTCCCGGTTGCGGAGCCGGACCGGGCTTGAGTCACGCGGCAAACGTTGCAGGGCCGAGACCGCCGCGGCCTTCTGCTCACGCGTGCTCTCCGGACTGCGGATGGCCTCCTTGAGCTCGGCCCGCCGTTCGGCATAGTGCTCCACGAGTTTCCGGCGCTGCTCGTTCTTGACGATCTTGGATCGCTTGGCCATCAGCGCTCCTCACGGAATTCGACGTGGCGGCGGATAACCGGGTCGTACTTGCGCAGCACAATCCGGTCCGGGTCGTTGCGGCGGTTCTTGCGGGTGACGTACGTGTACCCGGTCCCCGCGGTCGACTTCAGCTTCACGATCGGCCGGATGTCGGTGCTGGCCATCAGATCTTCTCCCCCGCGCTACGCAGCCGGGCCACCACGGCCTCGATGCCGTCGCGGTCGATCACCTTGATTCCCTTGGCGCTGACCCGAAGTCGGATCCGGCGCCCTTCGGTCGGCAGGTAGTAGGTCTTGGTCTGGATATTGGGGTTCCAGCGGCGGCGACTGCGCTTGTGCGAGTGCGACACCGTGTTGCCGAACCCGGGCGAGCGCCCGGTGACTTGGCAGTGGGCAGACATCGGTCTCCTTCGGATGGGGTAGCCTCACGATAATGATAATCGTTTTCAACAACAACTGTGTCGGGAGGTGCGGTGCGAACCCCAGTGGTGCTGATCGCCGGTCAAGGTGACAGCGACGGCGTAGCAGAAGAACTGGGCCGCAGGCCGGGAACCGTGCTCGTGCGCCACACCTTTGACGGACACGTGGTGCTGCGGACGGTGTCCGACGGCAGCGGGACATCCGAACTCGCCCTCGAGCTCGCCCACGGTTGCGTGTCCTGCACAGTTCGCGACGACCTGCTGATCCTGTTGCGGCGCCTGCACCGGCGTGGCGACGTGGAACGCATCGTCGTGCAGTTGATGCCCTGGCTGGAGGCCGAGCCCGTGTGCTGGGCCATCAACACCATCCGGGTCCACGTCGGACCCGGCTATATCGACGGACCCGCCTCTCGCGACGTCACCATCGACGCGGTGGTCGCGTGCCTGGACGCCACGGTGTGGCTGCAACAGTCCGTCGGCGACGAGGAACTGCCCGACGGACGCACGGTCGCCCAGGTGGTCGTCGGCCAGGCCGAGTTCGCCGACATGCTCGTGCTCAACGAGCCCGAGGCCACTACCCTGTCGGTGCTCCGCCGGCTCGCGCCCCGCGCCCGCATCACCGTGGGTCCCGACCAGGTGGAACTCGGCCTGGCACATCTGGAGCCGAACAGCCGGCGCGGGCGTACCCCGACACCGCACGATCCACTCCTGGCCGGTGAACCACCGTTGGAACCCGACGACGAGGTCATCATCGTCGAATTCGCCGCGCGCCGACCGTTTCACCCGATGCGCCTACACGACGCCGTCGACCTCCTCCTCGAGGGCGTGGTGCGCACCCGCGGCCGGGCCTGGCTCGCCAATCGGCCGGCCGACGTCATGTGGATCGAATCCGCAGGCGGTGGAATGCATTTCAGTAACGCCGGAAAATGGCTGGCGGCAATGGATTCCACCGAGCTGGCCTACACCGACCCCGAACGCCTGGCGATGGCCGCCATCGACTGGCACCACCAGTTCGACGACCGCCACATCTCGCTGACCGTCCTGGTCTGCGGCGCGCGGCCCGGCGACGTCATCGAGGCGCTGCACGGTGCGCTGCTCACCGACGACGAGCTGGCGCGACCCGAGGAGTGGGCCGACTACCCCGACCCGTTCGGGGACTGGCACGAAGAACCCTGTCAGCCCGGAATCGACGAACCCGCAGCATCCGTCCACACAGAAGGTGAATCCCAGTGAAACCCGACATCCACCCCGACTATCACCCCGTGGTGTTCCAGGACGCCGCCACTGGCACCCAGTTCCTGACCCGGTCGACGGCCACCAGTGACCGCACGATCGAGTGGGCTGGCCCGGACGGGACCCAGACCTACCCGCTGATCGTCGTCGATGTCACCAACGACTCGCATCCGTTCTGGACCGGCACCGCACGGCATCTCGACTCGGCGGGGCAGGTGGAGAAGTTCCGCCGTCGCTACGGATAGGTCCTGGTTCTAGGGTGAAGCCATGCGGCTCAAGCCCGGCAGACCTGACCTGGCCCCCTATGCGCGGTTCTTCGACGCGCCGTCGGCCACACCGCAATCCCCGGTCACCGTCACCTGGGCGGGGGTCAGCACGCTGCTCGTGGATGACGGCACGTCGGCAGTACTGACCGACGGCTTCTTCTCGCGACCCACACTGCCGCACGTGGTCCTGCGCAAGCTGGCGCCGTCACTGGCCCGCATCGACGGCAGCCTGGCCCGCCTCGGCGTCGACAAGCTCGAAGCGGTGCTGCCGGTACACAGCCACTTCGACCACGCCATGGATTCGGCCGTCGTCGCCGAGCGCACCGGCGCCCAACTGGTGGGCGGTACTTCGACCGCTCAGGTCGGCGTCGGGGGTGGCCTGGCTCCCGACCGGATCGTCACGGTCACTCCGGGCGACGCCGTCACCCTCGGTGCGTATGACGTGACGCTCTTCGAGTCCGAACACTGCCCGCCGGACCGATTCCCCGGCATCATCACCGAACCGGTCGTCCCGCCGGTCAAGGTCGCGGCGTACAAGTGCGGAGAAGCCTGGTCGACCCTGGTGCACCATCGGCCCAGCGACCACCGGCTGCTGATCGTCGGCAGCGCCGGGGCGGTGCCGGGCGCCCTGACGGGACAACGCGCCGAGGTGGTCTACCTCGGGATCGGCCAGCTCGGGCTGCAGTCCGAGCAGTATTTCGAGACCTACTGGGCCGAAACGGTGCGCGCGGTCGGGGCGCGGCGGGTGGTGCTGATCCACTGGGACGATTTCTTCCGCCCGCTGCACGAGCCGCTGCGCGCGCTGCCGTACGCGGGCGACGACCTCGATGTGTCGATGCGGGTGCTGACCCGGCTGGCCGAACGCGACGGTGTGCGCCTGCACCTGCCCACCGTGTGGCAGCCCGCCGATCCGTGGATCACTTGATACTCGCGCTCATCGCGCTGGCCGTCGTCCTGGTGTTCGCGTTGGCGCGGCCGGAGGGCTGGCCCGAGGCCGTCGTGGCGATCCCGGCCGCCGGGCTGCTGATCGTGTCCGACGTGATCTCACCGGACGACGCACTGGCCGAGGTCGATCGCCTGCTGCCGGTGGTCGGATTCCTGGCGGCCGTATTGGTGCTGGCCCATCTGTGTGACGACGAAGGCCTGTTCCACGCCGCGGGCACGCTGATGGCCCGGGCCAGCAAGGGCGATTCCCGGCGGTTGCTGACCCGGGTCTTCCTGATCGGGGCGATGACGACAGCCGTGCTCAGCCTGGATGCGACCGTGGTGCTGTTGACGCCGGTGGTGCTGGCCACCGCACGCACTCTGGCGATACCGCCGCGGCCGCATGCGTATGCCAGCGCTCATCTGGCCAACTCCGCGTCGCTGCTGTTTCCGGTGTCGAACCTGACCAACCTGTTGGCCTTCGCCGTGGCCGGATTGTCCTTCACCCAGTTCACTGCGGTGATGGCGCTGCCCTGGCTGGCCGCCATCGCGGTCGAATTCGTCGTACTGCGCCTGCTTTTCCGCTACGAGCTGAGCCGTCCGGCCGCCGAGGTGACTCCCCCGCCGCCCGAGATTCCGGTGTTCGTGCTCGTGGTGCTGGGTTTGACGCTGGCGGGCTTCGTCGTCACCTCGGTGGTGGATGTGTCCCCGGCCTGGGCGGCGCTGGCCGGGGCGGTGGTGCTCGGCGTGCGCAGTCTGGCTCAGCGTCGCAGCACCGTCGGCGGGATCGTACGCGCCGTCAATGTGCCGTTCCTGGCGTTCGTGCTGTGCCTGGGTGTCGTGGTCGACGCGGTCGTCCGCAACGGCCTGGGCGACGCCATGCGTGGCGTGCTCCCCGTCGGCGACTCGCTGCCCGCGCTGTTGGGCCTGGCGGCGGTGGCGGCCGTGCTGGCCAATCTGGTCAACAACCTGCCCGCGGTGCTGGTTCTGCTTCCCTTGGTGGCCGGGGCCGGCCCGCCAGCGGTGCTGGCCGTGCTGATCGGGGTCAACGTCGGCCCCAACCTGACCTACGTCGGATCGCTGTCAAATCTACTGTGGCGCAATGTTGTTCATCGCGAAGGACTGCCGGCTCGGTTCACCGAGTTCAGCCGGGTCGGGCTGGCGACGGTGCCGCTCACCCTCGTGGCCGGTGTGGTGGCGCTGTGGATCGGCCTGCGGGTCTTCGTGGCCTAGGCCGTGTTGACTCTGCGGTGAGGGCTGAGCACACTCGCACTTCTGCGCCGTAGCCGCAGAATGAACGTCAAATCAGAGGGTTCGGCGCTGACGGGCGATCTCGGCCAGCACCACACCGGCCGCGACCGACGCGTTCAGCGACTCCGTGGGCCCCGCCATCGGGATCGACACCACCGCATCGCAGTTCTCGCGGACCAGCCGGGAAAGGCCCTTGCCCTCCGAGCCGACCACCACGACCATCGGCCCGGTGCCCTCGAGTTCGTCCAGCGTCGTGTCACCGCCGGCATCGAGGCCGACGACCAGAAGACCCGCATCGGCGTAACTCTTCAGTGTGCGAGTCAGATTCGTCGCGCGCGCCACCGGAGTACGGGCCGCGGCCCCGGCGCTGGTGCGCCACGCCACCGCGGTCACCGAAGCCGACCGCCGCTGCGGGATCACCACGCCCTGTCCGCCGAACGCCGCCACCGAACGCACGATGGCGCCCAGGTTGCGGGGATCGGAAATGTTGTCCAGGGCCACCATCAGTGCGGGCTCCCCGGAGTCCCGGGCGGCCTTCAACAGATCGTCGGGATGGGCGTAGTTGTACGGCGGCACCTGCAGGGCCAGGCCCTGGTGCAGTCCGTTGGAGCTCATCCGGTCCAGATCGTGGCGCTGCACCTCGAGGATCGAGATACCGCGGTCCGCGGCGATCTGGACAGATTCGGTGAGACGCTCGTCGGCCTCGGTGCCCAACGCCACGTACAGCGCGGTGGCCGGAACCTTGGCCCGCAGGCACTCCACCACTGGGTTGCGGCCGAGCACCAACTCGGTGTCGTCGGTCTTCTTGTGCCGCCCCTGTGCCTGACGCGCCGCCTTGGCGGCCTTCTTGGCAGCCGGATGGTGCGGGCGCTGATCGGCGCGCGGCGTGGCGCCACGGCCTTCGAGCCCGCGACGACGCACGCCGCCGGACCCGACGGTCGGCCCTTTCTTGGTGCCCGGCTTGCGCACTGCGCCGCGCCGCTGCGAATTCCCGGCCATCTACGCTCCGTTCCCGTCCACCAGTGCCCACTGTGGACCATCGGCGGTGTCGGTGACCTCGATGCCTGCCGCCTTGAGTCGATCCCGGATGGCGTCGGCCGCGGCCCAGTCCCGATTGGCCCGGGCCTCAGCTCGGCCGGCCAGCGCCCACTGCACCAGCTCGTCCACCGCAGCCAGCGCCGCCGACGTCTCGTCGCGGGATTCCCAGCGCTCGTCGAGCGGATCGCAGCCGAGGATCCCCATCATCGCCCGGATCGAGGTGGCCTGCGCCATCGCGCCGTCGTGGTCACCGGCATCCAGCGCGCGGTTGCCCTCGGCCCGCGCGGCGTGCACCTCGGCCAGTGCGATCGGCACCGCGAGGTCGTCGTTCAGTGCGGCCGCGAACTTCGGCGTCCAGTCGCCGACGGCGACCGCGCCGACCCGGTTGCGCACCCGGTGCAGGAAGTCCTCGATGCCGCTGTAGGCCTTCACCGCGTCCTGCAGCGCATTCTCGGAGAACTCCAGCATGGACCGATAATGCGCGCTGCCCAGGTAGTAGCGCAGCTCGGCAGCCCGAACCCGTTGCAGCACAGCAGGAATCGAAAGCACGTTGCCCAGCGACTTGCTCATCTTCTCGCCGCCCATGGTGACCCAGCCGTTGTGCAGCCAGTACCGGGCGAACCCGTCGCCCGCGGCCTGAGCCTGGGCGATCTCGTTCTCGTGGTGGGGGAAGATCAGGTCCATGCCGCCGGCGTGGATGTCGAATTCCTCGCCCAGGTAGGCCTCGCACATCGCGACGCACTCGGTGTGCCAGCCCGGACGCCCCCGGCCCCAGGGCGTCGGCCACGACGGCTCACCCGGCTTGGCGCCCTTCCACAGCGTGAAGTCGCGCTGATCGCGCTTGCCCGTGGCCACGCCCTCACCCTGGTGCACATCGTCGATCCGGTGACCGGACAGCGCACCGTAGTCTGCCTGGCTCTGGACGGCGAAGTACACGTCGCCGCCCTGGGCGTACGCGTGCCCCTTCTCGATCAGCCGGTCGATGAGCTCGACCATCTGGGTGATGTGGCCGGTGGCCCGCGGCTCAGCCGACGGCGGGAGCACGCCCAGCGCGTCATACGCGGCGCTGAACGCCCGCTCGTAGGTCGCGGCCCACTCCCACCAGGGCCGGCCTGCGTCGGCCGCCTTGTTGAGGATCTTGTCGTCGATGTCGGTGACGTTGCGGATGAACGCAACGTCGTATCCATTGGCGGTCAGCCACCGGCGCAGCACATCGAACGCGACTCCGCTACGGACATGACCGATGTGCGGTAAGCCCTGAACGGTGGCACCGCACAGGTAGATCGAAGCGTGCCCCGGCCGCAGCGGTACGAAATCCCGTACGGCACCCGCCATGGTGTCGTACAGCCGCAGGCCGGTCTCTGTTGCCGACCCGACAGCTTGAGCGCGATCGGTCACGACGTGCCAGCTTACCGGCCTATTCCGCCGGAACCACCAAAGCGCTGGCTATCGCGGCCAAACCTTCACCCCGACCGGTCAGACCGAGCCCGTCCGTCGTGGTCGCTGAGACCGACACCGGAGCTGCGATCAGACCGGAGAGCACCTCCTGGGCCTCCTCACGGCGCGGCCCGATCTTGGGTCGGTTTCCGATGACCTGCACCGTGGCATTGCCGATCGCGAAGCCCGCTTCCTGCACCAGCCCGCGCACGTGGCGCAGCATGTCGGCGCCGGTGACTCCCCGCCATTCCGGCCGGTCGGTGCCGAAGACCCCGCCGAGGTCGCCGAGGCCCGCCGCACTGAGCAGCGCGTCACACAACGCGTGCGCGGCGACGTCGCCGTCGGAATGGCCGGCGCAGCCGTCGGCGCCTTCGAATTCCAAGCACAGCAGCCGACACGGCCGGCCCGGCTCGATCGGGTGAACGTCGGTTCCCAGCCCGACTCTGGGGATCAACATGCCCCACGCGCCATGACGGCCTCGGCGAGCAGCAGATCCAGCGGAGTCGTGATCTTGAAGGCCATCGGATCGCCCTCGACGATCTGTACGGGTGTACCGATCTGCTCGACGAGCGAGGCGTCATCGGTGACCACACCGGCACCGGCACGTTGATAGGCCCGACGCAGCACATCGGTGTGGAAGCCCTGAGGGGTCTGCACGGCCCGCAGACCGGCCCGCTCGGGCGTGCCCAGCACCGCGCCGTTGGCGTCGACGGCCTTGATGGTGTCGGCCAACGGGAGGCCGGGAACAACCGCGGCGTGGCCGTCGGCCAGTGCCGCGACGATCCGGGCGACGAGCGAAGGGGGAGTCAACGCCCGGGCGGCGTCGTGCACGAGGACGAAATCCGGTTCGCCGGCAGCTGCCAGGGCCAGCGCCACCGATTCGGTGCGATCCGCTCCCCCGGCCACGATCTGTGCGCGCGCCCCGAAGACCAAGGTGGCCTCGTCGGTGAGCGCGGGTGGAACCGCGACCACGACCTTGTCGATCACCCCTGAGGCCAGCAGCCCATCGAGGGCGTGCTCCAGCAGGGGTTTGTCCCCCAGTTTGACGAACGCTTTGGGTCTGCCCGCGCCTAGCCGCTCACCTGAGCCGGCGGCCGGGACGACCGCGACAGTTGTTGCCACCACGCGTCAGGACGCGGCGGCCAGAACCTCGTCGAGGATGGTCTCCGCCTTGGCGTCATCGGTGTTCTCGGCCAGCGCAAGCTCACCGACCAGAATCTGCCGGGCCTTGGCCAGCATTCGCTTCTCACCCGCGGAAAGACCGCGTTCCTGATCGCGACGCCACAAATCCCGGACAACCTCGGCAACCTTGTTCACGTCACCGGAGGCCAGCTTCTCGAGATTGGCCTTGTAGCGGCGCGACCAGTTGGTCGGCTCTTCGGTGTGCGGAGCCCGCAACACCTGGAAAACCTTGTCGAGACCTTCCTGGCCCACGACGTCGCGGACACCGACATACTCAGCGTTGTCTGCGGGTACTCGAACGGTCAGATCCCCTTGGGAAACCTTCAGGACGAGATATTCCTTCTGCTCGCCTTTGATAGTCCGGGTTTCGATCGCCTCGATCAACGCAGCACCGTGGTGTGGATAGACGACGGTGTCTCCGACCTTAAAAATCATCTGATTCGAGCCCCTTTCGCTAGTCCATCCTAACACGGGCCCAGATCACACGCGCACCAACTATGCAGGTCAGGGGCCATGCAGGTGAAGAACAGGGGTTGACATGGTGACGAAAGCGTGCAATCACCTGGCCAGCCGAGGGCTCGAAACGGCTGCCCCCGCAAAGGCGTTGCGCGCCCGGGGCGGCCGTGGCCGGACCCCGTTGCGAGGCGTTTGCCAAGCCCTCGCATTCCGCCCGCCGACGCCACCTACTACTGTGCATAGTCGAAGTACGCCGACCCAGCTCAGGAGGCTTGAGTGAACCGCTTCGCAATGCGTGCCTCGGCCGGTCTTGCCGCATGTGGCCTGACCGCAGCCGTTCTCACCGGGTGCAGCGCCGGCCAGGTCTCCCAGACGGCCACCCAGGAGCCCGCCGTCAATGGCGTCAACGCACAGTCCGGCGCGATCGCGCTGCGCAACGTGCACCTGCGTGCGCCGCAGCAGAAGGACTACGTCGAGGCCGGCTCGGAAGCCGAGCTGCTGTTCGTCGCAGCCAACGGATCCACCGAGCAGGCCAACAAGCTCGTCTCGATCAAGTCCCCCGTCGGCGACGTGGCACTGACCGGGGATCAGACCATCCCGGCAGGCGGCGTCCTGGTGGTGGGTGAGCCCGACGGCCAGACCAAGCCGCTGGAGAAGACCGAGGCCGCTGACGCCGTCACCGCCAAGGTCACGCTGACCAAGCCGGTCACCAACGGCCTGCTCTACGACTTCACCTTCAAGTTCGAGAACGGCGAGACCACTGTCGCCGTGCCGATCTCGGCGGGCGAGGCACCGCGGCGCAACACGGCCGGCGAAGAGCCGAGCGAAGCTGCCGCCGGTGGCAGCGAAGCCGGCGGGCATCACTGACCTGACCCACCGCTGACCCGCGGGGCCCCTGACCGGCGCGTGCCTAACCGCTGATGTCGGGGGTTGCCGTTACTGTCACGGCGTGGCCGCTTCGAAAATACGTTCGCAATACCGCTGTTCGGAATGTCAGCATGCCACTCCCAAATGGGTGGGGCGCTGCGCCAATTGCGGCACGTGGGGAACAGTCGACGAAGTAGCGACACTCGCGTCGGTGGGCAGTTCCGTCCGCCGCTCGGTGGCCCCGACGTCGCCCGCGGTTCCGATCACGTCGATCGACCCCGGTATCACCCGGCATTACGCGACCGGTGTCACCGAACTGGACCGGGTTCTGGGCGGCGGCCTGGTGGCCGGTTCGGTCACGTTGCTGGCCGGGGAACCCGGCGTCGGCAAGTCCACCCTTCTCCTCGAGGTCGCCAACCGCTGGGCCCACACCGGCCGTCGGGCGCTCTACCTGTCCGGTGAGGAATCCGCGGGCCAGATCCGGCTGCGCGCCGAACGTACCGGCTGCACACACGACAACGTCTATCTCGCAGGCGAATCCGACCTCCAGATCGCGCTCGGCCACATCGAAGAGGTCAAACCCAGCCTGGTGATCGTCGATTCGGTGCAGACCATGTCCACCACCGAAGCCGACGGGGTGACCGGTGGGGTGACACAGGTGCGTGCGGTGACCACAGCGCTGACCGGCTACGCCAAAACCGCGGTCGGAGACCCGGCGGTGGCCATGATCCTGGTCGGGCACGTGACCAAGGACGGCGCCATCGCAGGCCCGCGTTCCCTGGAGCATCTGGTCGACGTGGTGCTGCATTTCGAAGGTGATCACACGTCGAGCCTGCGCATGGTCCGCGGGGTCAAGAACCGGTTCGGCGCTGCCGACGAGGTCGGCTGTTTTCAGATGCACGACAACGGAATCGAGTGTGTAAGCGATCCGTCCGGGCTGTTCCTCGACCAACGTCCGGCGGCAGTTCCGGGCACTGCTGTCACCGTCACCCTGGACGGGAAGCGCCCGATGATCGGTGAGGTCCAGGCGCTGGCCGTACAACCGGTGGGCCCGCCGCGGCGCGCGGTCAGCGGTGTCGACTCCGCCCGCGCCGCGATGATCAGCGCGGTGCTCCAGACCCGCTGCGCGCTGCCGATCGGCGGCCACGACCTGTACGTGTCCACCGTCGGCGGCATGCGGCTGACCGATCCGTCCTCGGACCTGGCCGTGGCATTGGCCATCACCTCGGCCTATCTCGATATCGCACTACCGATGAATGCGGTGGTGATCGGCGAGGTAGGACTCGTCGGCGATCTGCGCCGGGTCACCGGCATGGACCGCAGGCTGGCCGAGGCCGCCCGGCTGGGTTTTACGATTGCCGTGGTGCCGCCCGGAGTCACCAGTGCACCCGCTGGGCTGCGTGTCATCACCGTCGACCACATCGGGGCGGCCTTGCGGGCACTCAGGGAGATCGCAATTGCCAGCAATCGGGAACATCGCGGACAATAGCGGCCGACCCTAGGAGAATTGATGGCCGTGAACTCCGGTGCTCGCACCAGCCGCACCGTCGTGCATCTGGCTCGGCCGACGCTACGGGAAACCCTCGGCCGGCTGGCTCCCGGAACGCCGCTCCGTGACGGCCTGGAACGCATCCTGCGCGGCAAGACGGGCGCTCTGATCGTGCTCGGCTACGACGACAGCGTGGAAGCCATCTGCGACGGCGGGTTCGCCCTGGATGTGCGCTACGCGCCCACCCGCCTGCGTGAGCTGTCCAAGATGGACGGCGCGGTGGTGCTGTCCAGCGACGGCGGCCGCATCGTGCGGGCCAACGTCCAGTTGGTGCCGGACCCGTCGATCCCCACCGACGAATCCGGTACCCGGCACCGCTCGGCCGAGCGCACCGCGATCCAGACCGGTTATCCGGTGATCTCGGTGAGCCATTCGATGAGCATCGTGACGGTGTACGTCGCCGGCGAGCGCCACGTGGTGCCCGATTCGGCGACCATCCTGTCGCGGGCCAACCAGACCATCAACACACTGGAGCGCTACAAGGGCCGGCTCGACGAGGTCAGCAAGCAGCTGTCCACCGCCGAGATCGAGGACTTCGTCACGCTGCGTGACGTCATGACCGTGGTTCAGCGGCTGGAGATGGTGCGCCGGATCAGCCTGGAGATCGACGCCGACGTCGTCGAACTCGGCACCGACGGGCGCCAGCTCAAACTGCAGCTCGACGAACTCGTCGGCGACAACGAGGCCGCACGCGAGCTGATCGTGCGGGACTACCACGCCCTGCCGGACCCGCCGACAGCCGCACAGGTCCACGCGACACTCGATGAGCTGGACGCGCTGACCGACAGCGAGTTGCTCGACTTCACCACGCTGGCAAGGGTTTTCGGATACCCGTCGACGTCGGAGGCACAGGACTCGGCGATGAGCTCACGCGGCTACCGCGCGATGGCCGGCATCCCGCGACTGCAGTTCGCCCACGTCGATCTGCTGGTCCGCTCGTTCGGCTCACTGCAAGGGCTGCTGGCTGCGAGCGCCGACGATCTTCAGTCGGTGGACGGCATCGGGTCGATGTGGGCCCGGCACATCCGTGAGGGTCTGTCGCTGCTGGCCGAGTCGACCATCGCCGACCGGCTGGCCTGAGTCAGTTGCCCGGTGCGGCCGGCTCAGCCGGCGGTGCGCCCTCGGCGGGCGGTCCGGGCAGCTGCGGATTGGGTTGAGCCAGGATGAACGGCACCGGCGCCGATCTGAGATTGCCCAGCTGCACCATCAGGTTGTAGGTGCCCGGTCCGATCGGCTGACGCGGCATCGGGCACTGCGGCGCCGAGCTCATGCCCGTCCAGGTGACCTCGGTGGTCACCTGCTCCCCCGGGTTGAACGTCTTCACCAGCGTCTCGTTGGACGGTGCGCAGTCCAGGTTGGACCAGAGCCGGTTGTTGTCCAACGCGTACACGTAGGCGGCCAGCACCGCGGCACCCACGTCACGCTTGCAGGCCACCAGACCGATGTTGGTCACGACCATGGTGAACTTCGGCTGCTCGCCCACGACGTACTGCGGCTGGCTCGTGATGCCCTTGACCGCCAGTGTCGAATCCGGGCAGTCGTCGCCCTCCTTGAGCAGGGGTGGCGGTGTGACGGCCGCCGTCGGCGTGGCGGTCGGGGGCGGTGCGTGCTGAGCCGGCGGCACCACCGGGGACTTGACCTCGGGATTCTCGCCCGGCAGCGGCGTGGGCGGGGCAGCGGCGGCAGTGGGTTCGTCGGCTGACTTGGTCTCGGCTCCGGAGCTACTGGTCACGATCACCGCGACGATCGCGGCGATGATCCCCACGACGACTACCGCGATTCCGATGGCCAGCGCGCGGCGCCGCCAGTAAATCTGCGAGGGCAGTGGCCCATGAGGTTCGAGATCCAACACGGCTTTCACGGTAAGCCCAGGTCATACCCAGTTGCCCGAGGCGCCCCGGCGTGTCGGGGCGCCAGCGAAATTCTCAGGCTTCGCCGATGTTGCCCAGATGGCTGCGCAGTTCCACGTGTCCGTCGGACAGGTGGTAGGTGGCGCCGACAATGGCCTGGGTGCCTGCGGCGAGACCGTTGGAGATCGCGGCCGACCGCATCTGCAGCTGGTTGACCGTCTCCTTGACGTGGAAGGCCTCGAACTCGTCGACGCGGGTCAGACCGGAATGGCGGCCCATCAGGATCGACGGGGTCACCCGCTCGACGATGTCGCGCACGTAACCGCCGGGCACCTGCCCCTCGTCGAGGGCATTGATGGCCGCCTTCACCGCACCGCAGCTGTCGTGGCCGAGTACCACGATCAGCGGCACGTTCAGGATCGACACCGCGTACTCGATCGAACCCAGCACCGCGTTGTCCAGCACATGGCCGGCGGTACGGACCACAAACATGTCGCCCAGTCCCTGGTCGAACAGCAACTCGGCGGCGACGCGGCTGTCACCGCATCCGAACACGACGGCCGTCGGCTTCTGACCGTGCGCGAGCTTGGCCCGGCGGGCGATGTCCTGGCTGGGATGCTGCGGTTCGCCGGCAACAAAGCGGGCGTTACCGTCCTTGAGTGCCTTCCAAGCGGATACCGGATTCGAGTTGGGCATATCAGCCATTCTGCATGAGCCGCCCATGAGCATCGACCCGGGCGAATTAGTAGGTTGGTATGAATCGGCCCAGCGCGACCTGCCTTGGCGGCGACCAGGCGTTTCCGCCTGGCAGATCTTGGTCAGTGAATTCATGCTGCAGCAGACGCCGGTGTCGCGCGTCGAGCCCATCTGGCTGGCCTGGATCGAACGGTGGCCCACACCGTCGGCCACCGCGGCCGCCGGATCGGCCGAGGTGCTGCGCGCCTGGGGCAAGCTCGGTTATCCGCGGCGGGCCAAGCGTCTGCACGAGTGTGCCGTGGTGATCGCGGGCGAATACGACGACGAGGTACCCAGTGACGTCGAGACGCTGCTGACCCTGCCCGGCATCGGCGCCTACACGGCCCGTGCCGTCGCGTGCTTCGCCTATTCGGCCGGCGTCCCGGTGGTCGACACCAATGTGCGCCGGGTGGTCACCAGGGTGCTGCACGGTCAGGCGGACGCACCCGCCCGGGCCCGCGACCTGGACGACGTGGCCGCACTGCTGCCACCCGACGAGACGGCACCGGTCTTCTCGGCCGCCCTCATGGAGTTGGGCGCGGTGGTGTGCACCGCGCGCGCACCGCAGTGCGGCGGCTGTCCGTTGAGCCGATGCCGTTGGCGCGCTGCGGGTTACCCCGCCGGGACGGTCATCAAGCGCGTGCAGCGTTACGCCGGGACCGACCGCCAGGTGCGCGGCAAGCTGCTGGATGTCTTGCGCGCCAGCAGTTCCCCGGTGACCCGGGCTCAACTCGACGTGGCCTGGCTCACCGACACCGCCCAACGGGACCGCGCGCTGGACTCATTGCTGGTGGACGGCCTGGTGGAGCAGACCGACGACGGCCTTTTCGCTCTCGCCGGCGAAGGCGGAAATACATGAGGTCGGCATGAATGCCTGCCGCAGCACACCATTGGGGCTTTGCTTCACATAGAACGGATCTATGTCAAGCAAAATCTTAGCGACGTTTGCATGTACGGCGATGGGCCTGGGCCTGGGCCTGGCAGCACCGGCCACCGCCGCACCGTCCGGCACGGGCTCAGCTTCCGACACCGTCCGCGACCTGGAGAGCCGGGGCTATCACGTGCAGGTCAACTCCAACGCCAACACCGGCCTGTCGAACTGCCGCGTCACCGGGGTGCACGGACTGGCCGACTCCAACATCGACGACAACGGGTACCGGATCGATCCGTCCCAGCACACCACGGTCTACGTCAACGTGTCGTGCCAGCCCGACGGCTGACATCTCACGCGATGACGGCGTCTTCGTCTGTACTGCAGGAGAATTGGCGCCGATAGTCCGACGGCGTCACTCCGATGACCCGCCGGAAGTGATGACGCAGCAGCGTCGCGGTGCCAAACCCGGCCTGCCCGGCGATCCGGTCGATATCCAGATCGGACTCCTCGAGCAGCCGGCGCGCGTACAGCACCCGCTGATCGGTGATCCACTGCATCGGCGTGGTGCCGGTCTCTTCGACGAACCGGCGAGCGAAGGTGCGGGTGGACATCGCGGACCGTCTGGCCAACGTCGTCACGGTATGCGGCTTGTCCAGATTACCCATGATCCAATCCAGGTGCGGCGCAAAACTTTCCGAACACCTCACGGGAATGGGCTGATCGATGAACTGACGCTGCCCGCCATCGCGCTGCGGCGGGACGACCATGCGCCGGGCGATCTTGTTGGTCACCTCACTACCGAGCTCGCGGCGAACCAGGTGCAGGCAGGCATCGATACCGGCCGCGGTGCCCGCGCTGGTGATCAGGTTGCCGTCGTCGACGTACAGCACGTTGCGATCCACGCGCGCGGTCGGATACCTGCGCGCCAGCTCGTCGGCGTGCATCCAATGCGTGGTGCACGGCCTCCCGTCCAGCAGGCCCGCGGCGCCGGCCAGGAACGCACCCGAGCACACGGTCAGGATGATCGACCCCGCATCGGCGGCGGCACGCACAGCCTCCAGCGCCTCGGGCAGGTAATCCGAGCCGCCGATAGCCGGAATCGCGACCAGGTCCGCGCCCTGAAGTGCATCCAGCCCGTATTCCGGTGTCAGCGTGGCGCCGACGGATGTCCGTAGCGGCTTGCCCGCCTCGGGCCCGCATACCTTGAAGTCGAAGTTCGGCACCCCTTCCGCGGACCGATCGATCCCGAAGACCTCGCAGATGACCCCGAACTCGAATACCGCCAGGCCGTCGAGCACCAGCGTGGAGACGCTTCTCAGCATGGCAGCATTTTATCGTAAGGTGTCAGCGCTGCCACTGTTGGCGGTATATTTTCCTAACAACAATTACTGCCATGACTGTTGCACTCGCCCTGATCATCCTGATCTCACCCTTCGCGGTCGCCGCCGCGGTGAGCTGGGCGGCACGGCGCAGCAATGTCCTGCGTTTCCGCCTGGATCTGTTCGACCTCAACCAGCCCGACTACGAGACCTACCGCGCGGACCACGATCTCGATGCGATCCGCAGCCGCTTCGAGCACCAGCCGTCGTGGCCGAGCGCAGGGGCCCTAGGCGAGCGTCGTTAGGAAAGCGGTCACGGCCTCCCGGTACACCTCGGGCGCATCGTCGTGGATCAGATGGCCCGCGCCGGGAACGTGCAGATACCTTGCATCCTGGCCGATTTCGGCCATCTCACGCATCTGCCCGGGCGGCGCCACCGAATTCTCCGCCTCCATCAGCAACGTCGGCACCCTTACGTCCCGCCACTGCTGCCAGTAGTCCCGTGTTCCCCACTGGGCGGCGATGTCCAGCCACCACTGCGGGTACCCGTGCAACCGCCAACCGGTGTCCGTCCGGTCGAAGGCCTCGAGGAAATACTGACCCGCGACGGGTCCGAACTCGTCGTAAACCTCCTGCGCCGAGGCGAACTCGACCGGGAGGGCGTGCACCCACGGTTCCCACGGGCCGGTGGTGCGGCCCCGGAAATCGGGGGCCATGTCCTCGACCACCACGGCTTTGACAAGTTCCGGGCGAGCCGCGGCCAGGCACCAGGAATGCAACGCACCCATGGAGTGCCCTACCAACATCGCCGGCCGCCCCAGACCCGCCACGGCGTCACCGAGATCCGCTACGAAACGCTCGGTGCTGATCGGATGGGGATCGACCACATCGCGCCCGCGGTGCCATGGCGCGTCGTAGGTGTAGACCTCACCCAACTCGTTCAACCACGGCAATTGGCGTGACCAGGTGCTGCCGCGACCCATCAGGCCGTGTACCAGCACGATGGGCTCGCCGCGCCCTCCTCGGTGGGTGAGTAGATCTGTGACCATCCCGTTATCTTGCCGGGCAGCCACGGTAGCCTGAACACCATGCCCGTCGTGAAGATCAACGCCATCGAGGTCCCGCCCAACGCCGGCCCGGAACTGGAGAAGCGCTTCGCCAACCGCGCACACTCCGTCGACAACCAGCCTGGATTCCTGGGCTTCCAACTGCTGCGTCCGGTCAAGGGCGAAGAGCGCTACTTCGTGGTGACGCAGTGGGAAACCGAGGAAGCCTTCCAGACATGGGCCACCGGCCGCGCTGCCGAGGCACACAAGGGCGAGCACGCCAACCCGGTCGCGACCGGCGCGTCACTGCTGGAGTTCGAGGTTGTGCTGGACGTTGCAGGGCCCGCTGCCCAGGCGTAGCCGCGGCCGGACGCTGCGCCGCACGGTTGGCCTGACGGCCATCACAGCGGTCGCCGCGGCCCTGGCTTGTGGCTGTTCGCCCAACGTCGCGCCGGCGGCAGAAGTGTCCTACGGCGCACACATCGACACCATCACCCCGCCTGGTCTGCGTGCCAAGCAGACCATGGACATGCTCAACTCCGACTGGCCGATCGGCCCCATCGGCGTGCGCACGCTGGCCGCCCCCGAAAAGGTCGATCTGGTGGGCACCAAGATGGACTCGATCTGGTGGGATCGACCGTTCAAGGTCACCTCGGTCGACATCGGGGCGACGCAGGCGACGTTGCATGTGCTGACGTCCTACAACGTGGCCCAGGACATCGCGCTGAGGACCAACGACGCCGGCCTGGTCGACCGCTTCGACGTCACCCTGGTGCCGCCGAAGATCGAACAGTGGTCCGACATCGACACCGAGCTGACCAAGTCGGGTGCGCGGTACTCCTACCGGGTGTCCAAAGTGAACAACGGGAAGTGCGAGCAGGTCGCCGGCACCAACACCGACATGTCACTCCCCCTGGCGTCGATCTTCAAACTGTATGTACTGCTTGCAGTTTCGGACGCGGTCAAGGCCGGCACGCTGAGTTGGGACGATCACCTCACGATCACCAAGGAAGGCAAGAAGCTCGGCTCCGCCGGGCTGGACAAGCTTCCCCCCGGCGCTCAGATCACGGTGCGGACGGCCGCCCAACAGATGATCTCGGCCAGCGACAACATGGCCACCGATCTGCTGATCGGCCGGATGGGCCCGGCCGCGGTGGAACGCGCCCTGGTGACCGCGGGACACCACGATCCGGCCAGCATGACCCCGTTCCCGACCATGCACGAGGTGTTCTCGGTCGGTTGGGGCGAGCCGAATCTCCGCGACAAGTGGAAGACCGCCTCTCCCGCCGACCGGGTTGCGCTGCTCCAGCAGACCAATGCCCGTCCCTACGAACCGGATCCGTACCGCACCCACACTCCCGCATCCAACGACGGGCTGGAGTGGTTCGCCAGTGCGGCCGACATCTGCCGGGTACATGCCGCGCTGCAGGCCTCGGCCTACGGTGCTGCCGCGCCGGTGAAGGACATCCTCTCCGCGCTGCCCGGCATCGACCCGGATCCCGACAAGTGGCGCTACATCGGTGCCAAGGGCGGCAACCTGCCCGGCGATCTGACGTTCAGCTGGTACGCGGTGGACTACACCGGGCAGCCGTGGGTGTTCAGTTTTCAGCTGAACTGGCCGAAGTTCCGTAGTCCCACTGCCGCGGGCTGGTTGTTGCAGATCGCCAAGAGGGCATTCGCCATGGCACCCGTGGGTTAGCTCGGTACGATCCGCTGCATGCCGCTGCAGACGGGGTCGAATTTCGCCGGGTTCACGGTGGTGCAGCCGCTGGGCTCCGGCGCGATGGGCGAGGTTTATCTGGTTGAGCACCCGCGCCTGCCACGCCAGGAGGCCGTCAAGATTCTGCCGGCCAGTGCCTCGCAGGACCCCGGCTATCGCGACCGGTTCACCCGAGAAGCCGAACTGGCTTCGAGTTTGTGGCATCCCAACATCGTTGCCCTGCATGACCGTGGCGAGGCCGACGGCCAACTGTGGATCTCGATGGATTACGTTCGCGGCCGGGACGCCGCGAATCTGGCGCGGGCGTATCCCGGGGGTCTGCCGCTGGTCCAGGTGACGGCGATCGCGACCGCGGTCGCCTCCGCCTTGGACTACGCGCACGGCCACGGGATGTTGCACCGCGACGTCAAGCCCGCCAACATTCTGCTCGGAGAGAGCGACCACGCCGATCAACGCATCCTGCTCGCCGATTTCGGCATTGCCCGCCGCACCGGGGACATCAGCGGACTGACCGCAACCAACACCACGGTGGGCACCGTGGCCTACGCCGCCCCCGAGCAGTTGCTGGGCGCGCAGCTCGATGGCCGCACCGACCAATACGCCTTGGCGGCCACGGTATTTCACCTCTTGGCGGGCGCACCGCCGTTCGTCGACACCAATCCTGCGGTGGTGATCGGCAAGCACCTCAGTGCAGCGCCACCCCCGTTGTCCCAGTTCCGGCCCGAGCTGGCCCGACTGGACCCCGTTTTCGCGCGAGCGTTGGCCAAGTCGCCCGGCGACCGCTATCCGAAATGCTCGGATTTTGCGCAGGCACTCGCCGGTGCCGCCTTCGGTGCGCCGCAGTCGATCCATCAGCAGGTGACCATGCCTGCGATCGCCCCGATGGCTGCGGCACCGGCACACTTCGCCGTCCCTACCGGAGTGCCAACCCAATTCGCTGTCCCGGTTGCATCACCTCGCGGGACGGCCGCGGCAGTGGCCGTCATGGTGGTGCTTCTCGTGTTGCTGGCCGGCGCGGGCGGGTTCACCGCCTGGCAATGGTCGCGCCCCACACCTCAGGCGGCTGCCTCGACGCAGTGGCAGCCGTATGCCGACTTCGCCAAGGGGTTCACCGAACGGATGATGTCCATCAGTCCACAGACAAGTGAGGCCGACATCGACTGGATCCTGGACAACGCGACCGGAACGTTCCACGACCAATTCGCGAAAACGCGTGACACTTTCGTCCAGACATTGAAAGCCACGGGCGTGACCACGACTGCGAGCACCAAGTCGGTGGCACTCAAGTCCATCGACCACCACGGCGAAAGCGCCGTTGTTCTCATCGCGGCGACGGCGCAGCCCAAGAACGACTCCGGCGACCAGGCTCCCCGAAATTGGCGGCTGATCGTCACCGTCGAGAAAGTCGACGGGGCCTTCAAGGCCTCGAATGTCGAGTTCGCATCGTGACCGGCCGCCAGACTGCTCTGTGGATCATCAACGCCGCGTTGGCCGTTGGTATCGCAGTGCTCGGGGCGCTCGGCGGCATCCAGCTGATCGTGAAGAGTCGCCCGGCACCGGTGGCCCTCGCAGATCAGGCCGATCTACGGCAGGCCGTCACCGACGCCGCGGCGACCAACACCGTGAAGATCCTGTCCTACTCGTCCGACACCGTCGAGCAGGACGTCGCCGCGGCGCTCGCCGTCACCACCGGCGACTTCGCCGACTACTACAAGAACTTCACCGAAACGTCCGTCATCCCCGCCGCGCGGCAGAAGCACGTCAATACCACTGCAACCGTCGTGCAGTCCGGTGTCATCTCCATCGACAACCCCGACACGGCAGCAGCTTTGGTGTTCGTCAATCAAGTCAGCACCAGCGCGGCCAACCCGGACCCGTCCACCAGTCAGAGCGCGGTGCGGGTTGGCATGAAGAAGGTCGACGGGCAATGGCGCATCAACAGTTTCGACCCCCAGTGACCTGACCGCGATTGGATTGCTGCGCAGCCGGTCAACCGCTGCGGGTGCGCAGCGTCCAGGCCTGACCGCGGAAATTCATGACGGTGCGGCTCATCGGTGCGATGTCGATCCGCCAGAACGATTTCGGTGGCGCATCGAGCGCAACCAGGATGGCCGCGCGGATCACCGCGGGGTGGGTGACGGCCACCAGCCGTCCCCGCGCCGAGGCCAGGCTGTCCATCCAGCCGCGCACCCGCTTGACGAGATCGACCACCGACTCGCCGCCGTGTGGAGCCCGGGTCGGGTCGGTGAGCCAGACCGCCAGGTCCGCCGGCTGGACGCCGCTCAGAACGGTCCCGCGCCAACTCCCGAAGTCCAGGTCGGCAAGCTGAGGTTCGACCGCCGCCGGCAGGCCGAGCAGTTCCGCGGTCTGCCGGGCCCGTTTCTCCGGCGCACAGTAGGCCGCGTCGACGACGCCGAGATCGACGGTCGCGTCGGCCTGCCGATGGCCCAACTGGTTCAGCGGTTCGTCGTTGGGGAATCGTCCGGCCGCCATGGCGTCGGTCATCGCATGCGACACCAACGACAGCCGGACGACCTCACTCACCGAGAATCACCGAAGTCACGCGCTGACGGACTGCTTCTTCTCACCGAGCACCTTCGACGCCAGCGCCCCGAACACCAACCCGATGGTCGCCCAGATCACCACCTGCGTCCCCAGCGAGTACAGCCGGAACTCGTAGAGGTCGTCGCCGGGGAACGCCGACGGGGTCTCATGGATGCCCGGCAGGATCAGGAACACCACAGCCATCGACACCACGTAGTCCGCGATACCGATCAGGCAGGCATTCCACACCCCCAGCTTCGGCGTGAGCCGACGCGCGAGCAGGATCGAGCCGACGAACAGGGCGGCCGACAGCACCACCAGCAGCACGTACAACAGGGTCCGCTGCTTGATCGTCTCGTCGAGGCTCACCGCCGGCGGGTTGGGCGGGTACTTGAGCGCGGGGACGATCCACAACGAGACCAGCATGCCGCCGGCGGTCAGCGCCGCCAGTGCTCGCGCCGAGAGGCTGATCCGGCCGTATGCCACGCAGAACACGACTGCCAGGAGCGCGCCCATCGCCACGCTGAAGATCAGGACGCCGAGACCCATCCCGATGTTGGATTGCACGCCGCGGGTGAACACCTCGGCGCCTTCGCCGCCGTGGGAATGCCCGCCCGCACCGTGTGCGTGTTCGGCGGCCTCATGCGCCGCGCCGACACCGTTCTCGAAGTCGATGGCCCGGCCGATGACCGGTTCGATCAGCAGCTTCGCCCAGAGGAAGGCGAGCACGCCTGCTAGGGCGCCGGCCAGAATGCCGCGCCCGATGAGTTGTCTTTCCATTTGTCCGGTTTCTCCGCTGCGTCAGTGGCAGGGGAATCCGAGCAGGTGGCGGGCATCGTGCACGAACTCGTGCACGTAGGTGTTGTTGCCGAACACGGACGTCGCACCCTGATCCATGCCGACGAAGTAGAGGGCCAGCAGGGCGACGAACGCCGACAGGGTCAGCCAGAGCACCGCCTTGGTCGCCGACAGGTCGATCGGCCGGGCATGCACCTTGCGTGCGTCAGTGGAAGTCATCTACGTGCCTTTCCGGGAATTCGCGTCCCAGTCCGTGTCATGACAGGTCAGGGTCTGACTTTTACAGTGGCGCGGCCGTCTTGGATTCTCACCAAGTTCCTTTGCCTGTCGATTACAGCAGCATCCTAACTACCGCGCAGGAGTTCTCCCTAGGGCAGGTGTGAAACAGGTATGAAAAATGCCCCCGCCATTTGCGGCGGGGGCATTCTTCGTCTTGGACCTTATTCGGCCGTCGCTGCGGCCTTGGCCAGATCCGGACCGTCGGAACCGGCCGCCTTGGGCGCACCGGAGAACGTGAACTTCGCGTCCTCCCCGGCGCCTTCGCCGTCCCAGCCCTCGACGTCGACCGTCACCAACTGGCCCGGGCCGAGCTCCTCGAACAGGATCTTCTCGGAGAGCTGGTCCTCGATCTCGCGCTGGATGGTGCGCCGCAGCGGGCGGGCACCGAGCACCGGATCGAAGCCACGCTTGGCCAGCAGGGACTTGGCCTTGTCGGTCAGCTGCATCTCCATGTCCTTGGCCTTCAGCTGGTTGCCGACCCGGCCGATCATCAGGTCGACCATCTGGATGATCTCGTCCTGCGTCAGCTGGTGGAACACGATGATGTCATCGATGCGGTTGAGGAACTCCGGCCGGAAGTGCTTCTTCAGCTCGTCGTTGACCTTCTGCTTCATCCGCTCGTAGTTGTTCTCGCCGCCGCCCTGGCTGAAGCCGAGTCCGACCGCCTTGGAGATGTCGGACGTGCCCAGGTTGGAGGTGAAGATCAACACCGTGTTCTTGAAGTCGACCGTGCGGCCCTGACCGTCGGTGAGACGACCGTCTTCCAGGACCTGCAACAGGCTGTTGTAGATCTCCTGGTGAGCCTTCTCGATCTCGTCGAACAACACGACCGAGAACGGCTTGCGACGCACCTTCTCGGTGAGCTGGCCGCCCTCCTCGTAGCCGACGTAGCCCGGAGGGGCACCGAACAGCCGCGACGCGGTGAAGCGGTCGTGGAACTCGCCCATGTCGATCTGGATGAGCGCGTCGTCGTCGCCGAACAGGAAGTTGGCCAGCGCCTTGGACAGCTCGGTCTTACCGACACCGGACGGACCGGCGAAGATGAACGAGCCGGACGGGCGCTTCGGGTCCTTCAGACCGGCACGGGTACGGCGGATCGCCTTGGAGACGGCCTTGACGGCGTCCTCCTGGCCGATGATCCGCTTGTGCAGCTCGTCCTCCATGCGCAGCAGGCGCGTGGTCTCGGCCTCGGTCAGCTTGAACACCGGGATGCCGGTCCAGTTGCCGAGCACCTCGGCGATCTGCTCGTCATCGACCTCGGCGACAACGTCGAGATCGCCTGAGCGCCACTGCTTCTCACGCTCACCGCGCTGAGCGACCAGGGTCTTCTCCCGATCACGCAGGCTCGCAGCCTTCTCGAAGTCCTGCGCGTCGATCGCGGACTCCTTCTCCCGGCGGGCGTCGGCGATCTTCTCGTCGAACTCGCGCAGGTCTGGCGGAGCGGTCATCCGGCGGATACGCATCCGGGCGCCGGCCTCGTCGATCAGGTCGATCGCCTTGTCCGGCAGGAACCGGTCGTTGATGTAGCGGTCGGCCAGGGTGGCCGCGGCCACCAGCGCACCGTCGGTGATCGAGACGCGGTGGTGCGCCTCGTAGCGGTCCCGCAGACCCTTGAGGATCTCGATGGTGTGCTCGACCGTCGGCTCACCAACCTGAACCGGCTGGAACCGGCGCTCCAGGGCAGCGTCCTTCTCGATGTACTTGCGGTACTCGTCGAGGGTGGTGGCGCCGATGGTCTGCAGCTCGCCACGGGCCAGCTTGGGCTTCAGGATCGAGGCCGCGTCGATGGCGCCCTCGGCGGCACCCGCACCGACGAGCGTGTGCAGCTCGTCGATGAACAGGATGATGTCGCCGCGGGTGTTGATCTCCTTGAGGACCTTCTTCAGGCGTTCCTCGAAGTCACCGCGGTAGCGGCTGCCTGCCACCAGCGACCCCAGGTCGAGGGTGTACAGCTGCTTGTCCTTGAGCGTCTCGGGGACCTCGCCGTGCACGATGGCCTGCGCCAGCCCCTCGACGACGGCGGTCTTGCCGACGCCGGGCTCGCCGATCAGCACCGGGTTGTTCTTGGTGCGACGGCTCAGCACCTGCATGACCCGCTCGATTTCCTTCTCGCGGCCGATGACCGGATCGAGCTTGCCCTCCATGGCGGCGGCGGTGAGGTTGCGGCCGAACTGGTCGAGGACCAGAGAGGTCGACGGGTTGCCCGACTCGCCACCACGGCCACCGGTGCCGGCCTCGGCGGCTTCCTTGCCCTGGTAGCCGCTCAGCAGCTGGATGACCTGCTGGCGCACGCGCGTCAACTCGGCGCCGAGCTTGACCAGCACCTGCGCGGCGACGCCTTCGCCCTCACGAATCAGGCCGAGCAGAATGTGCTCGGTGCCGATGTAGTTGTGGCCGAGCTGCAGCGCCTCACGCAGGGAAAGCTCCAGCACCTTCTTGGCGCGCGGCGTGAAGGGGATGTGACCGGACGGTGCCTGCTGGCCCTGGCCGATGATCTCCTCGACCTGGCTGCGCACGCCTTCCAGCGAGATGCCCAACGACTCCAGCGACTTGGCGGCTACGCCCTCGCCCTCGTGAATAAGACCCAACAGGATGTGCTCGGTCCCGATGTAGTTGTGGTTGAGCATCCGGGCTTCTTCTTGCGCCAGGACGACGACCCTGCGGGCACGGTCGGTAAATCTCTCAAACATCGGTGGTTACCTGCTCTCCATCGCGTAGCGATACCCGCGTACGGCTTCGTTATATCGGTTTTCTCGTAGCCCGCACGTAGTACCTACCGTCCACTCTAATGGGCGGCCGTCCCGGGTGCGGAGGTTGGACCCAGGACAAGCTGTCCACATCGAGTGCTGCAGATGAGCAACGCCGCCGGTAGACGATTCGTTTCCGAAAACCGCTCGATTCGGGTTCGCCACTAGCGAAAAACTCCGGACCGGGAATTCTCACCGGTCCGGAGCTGGCAACTATCGGTTACGTTGCGGTCGTCTATGTTGCGGCGTGGAATGCGTCGATGACATCAGCGGGGATGCGGCCACGCGTCGAAACGTTGTGGCCGTTCCGACGGGCCCATTCGCGAATGGCGGCGCTCTGCTCGCGGTCGATGGCACCGCGGCCACGGGCCGGGCCTGCCGCCCGTCCACGCCGACGCCCGCCGACCCGGCGGCCGGCCTCCACCCACTGCTTCAGGTCGTTCCGGAGCTTGGTGGCATTTTTGGAGGAAAGGTCGATCTCGTAGGTGACACCGTCGAGGCCGAATTCGACCGTCTCGTCGGCGGTGGCTTCGCCGTCGAAATCGTCGACCAACGTGACGGTCACTTTCTTAGCCATTACCCCGCACCGAACCCTTCTGCTTACGCATTGGTGACTTACGCCTGAGTATCCTGCACCCGCGCCCCAATGTGCCACAAAACACGCATATTTCCAACAACGGGTCGGTCAGAGCAGTTCAGTTCCGTGACTCAGTTACCGTGACGACGAACAATCGGGAACAAAACCGTCTCGCGAATAGACAACCCCGTCAACGCCATCAACAAGCGATCGATACCCATTCCGGTGCCGGTGGTCGGCGGCATCGCGTACTCCAATGCAGCAAGGAAATCATCGTCGAGAACCATTGCTTCGTCATCGCCGGCGGCGGCCGCACGGGCCTGCGCCTCGAATCGTTCCCGCTGGATTACCGGGTCGATGAGTTCGGAATATCCGGTGGCAAGCTCGAAACGGCGTATGTAGAGGTCCCATTTCTCGGTCACCCCCGGAATGCTGCGGTGAGCACGGGTCAACGGCGAAGTCTCGACCGGGAAGTCACGGACGAACGTCGGCGCCCACAGCTTCTCACCGACAGTGTGTTCCCAGAGTTCCTCGACCAATTTCCCGTGTCCGTAGCCGCGGTCACGCGGAATCTCCACCTCGAGCCGATCGGCAATAGACCACAAGTACTCTACTGAAGTCTCTGGCGTGATCTCCTCACCCAGAGCCTCGGACAACGAAGGATACATTTCCAACGTGTCCCATTGCCCGTCGAGATCGTAGATAGTGCCATCGGGCAATGGCACTTGACGGGTTCCGATCGCCTCGTCGGCAACCTCTTGAATAATTTCCCGGGTGGTTACCGCGGAATCGTTGTAGTCGCCGTAGGCCTGATATGTCTCCAACATCGAGAATTCCGGCGAGTGCGTGGAATCAACACCTTCGTTACGGAAGTTCCGATTCAACTCGAAAACACGGTCAAATCCGCCGACGATGCACCGCTTGAGGAACAGTTCCGGCGCGATACGCAGGTACAGATCGACATCGAGCGCATTCGAGTGGGTAATGAACGGCCGGGCCGCCGCCCCACCGGCCAGCGTCTGCAGCATGGGCGTCTCGACCTCGAGGAAGTCCCGGCGTTCCAGCGCCGATCGCACTGCCCGCACCACCGCCACCCGCTGACGCGCGATGCTGCGCGCCTCCGGACGCACGATCAGATCCACATAGCGCTGACGGACCCGCGCTTCTTCGCTCATCTCTTTGTGAGCAACGGGCAGCGGGCGCAAGGCCTTGGCCGCGATCTGCCACGAGTCGGCCAGCACCGAGAGTTCGCCGCGCTTGGAACTGATCACCTCGCCGTGAACGAACACGATGTCGCCGAGATCCACATCGGCCTTCCAGGCATCCAGTGACTCCTGGCCCACCTGGGCCAGGCTGATCATCGCCTGCAGCTGCGTACCGTCGCCCTCCTGCAGCGTCGCGAAGCACAACTTGCCGGAATTGCGCGCGAACACCACCCGGCCCGAGACACCGACCGTCGCGCCGGTCTGGGTATCGGCAGCCAGGTCCGGATAGGCGCGGCGCAGTTCAGCAAGAGTGTGGGTACGCGGAACGGTCACCGGATAGGGTTCGCGCCCCTCGGCCAGCAGCCGCTCCCGCTTGGCCTGACGAATCCGGAACTGCTCGGGAAGGTCGGCCTGGGACTGGGACGCGTCGTCGCGATCGGCTGGGCTCACAAAATGCCAGCTTAAATGAACACGCCAACGCTTAATTGCATGCCGACAGGCCGGCGGGGCCTATCCGCACCCTGACGGGGACAGACTGCGGACCCGGTGTGCACAACCTCACAACAAAGACGAAATGGTTCTGCTCATCTGGCGGGCTTGAGCCGGCCACGCTGACTGTCGCGGTTGCGCTCGAACACCAACCGCAGGCCGTCGAGCGTGAGGTGGCGGTCGTAGTGCTCGACTGTGCGCAGGTCCGGCAACACCAGCGGCGCGGTGTAGCCGGTGGCCACCACCGCGACGTCGTCGCCGGCGAATCCGTCGACGTCCTCGCGGATCCGGTGGACCAGCCCGTCGACCAGTCCGGCGAACCCGAAAACCGCACCGGCCTGCATGCACTCGACGGTGTTCTTGCCGATCACCGAGCGCGGTCGGGTCAGCTCCACCCGCCGCAGTGCCGCCGAGCGGGCCGCGGCCGCATCCGAGGACACCTGAACACCGGGGGCGATCGCCCCACCCAGGAACTCCCCCTTGGCCGACACCACGTCGACACAGATCGACGAGCCGAAATCGACGATGATCGCCGCAGTGCCGTACTTGTGATAGGCGGCAAGGCAGTTCACGATCCGGTCCGCGCCGACTTCCTTGGGGTTGTCGACCAACAGCGGGATACCCGTACGCACACCGGGTTCGATCAACACATGCGGCACCGTCGGCCAGTACTGCTCGAGCATCAGTCGCACCTCGTGCAGCACCGACGGCACCGTCGACAGTCCGGCGGCCCCGGTCAGATGCTCGGAGTCGTCACCGATCAGGCCGTCGAGGGTGAGCGCCAACTCGTCGGCAGTCACCTCGGATTCGGTCCGGATCCGCCACTGCTGCACCACTTTCGCGTGATCCCCTGAACCGGAGATCAGCCCGACGATGGTGTGGGTGTTGCGGACGTCGATGGCGAGCAGCATCAGCGCGGCGACATCAGTTCGGACACGTCTTCGGGGACGTAGGCCGGATCGTGGCCGTGCTCACCGAGGTCGATCTGCTTGTTGTCAGCGTCGACGAATACGATCCGCGGCCGATAGGCGCGGGCCTCGGCATCCTCCATCACGCCGTAGGCGATCAGGATGACCAGATCGCCCGGGTGGATGAGATGCGCTGCGGCACCGTTGATCCCGATCACGCCGGTGCCACGCTCGCCGGTGATGGCGTACGTGACCAGGCGGGCGCCGTTATCGATGTCCACGATCGTCACCTGCTCACCTTCGAGCAGGTCGGCGGCGTCCATCAGGTCGGCGTCGATGGTCACCGAGCCGACGTAGTGCAGGTCGGCCTGTGTCACCGTGGCGCGGTGAATCTTCGATTTCAGCATGGTGCGCTGCATCAGTTCCTCCAGGGCAGTTCGTGATTGTCGCCGTCGCCGACGCGCGGATGTCCGTCGATTCCCGCCGACGCTCCGATGTCGACAGAGATGTTGTCCAGCAGTCGGGTTCGGCCCAGCCGGGCGGCCACCAGCAGCCGGGCCTGACCTTCGCTCGGCGCGGGACCCAGCATCGGGTCACGCACCTCCAGATAGTCGACGTCGATGGCGGGCACCTCGTCAAGCACCGCCCGCGCCGCGTCGACCGCCGCCGACGCCCCGCCTGCCGCCGCATACTTGCCGGCCAACAGGGCCGCCGACAACGCCCCGGCCTGTTCCCGCTCGTCGGGATCGAGGTACCGATTGCGCGACGACATCGCCAGTCCGTCGGATTCCCGGACGATGGGCACCCCGACGATCTGTATGTCGACGTTGAGATCGGTGACCATCTGCCGGATCAGTGCCAGTTGCTGGTAGTCCTTCTCGCCGAAGAAGGCCCGGTCCGGCCGGACGATCTGGAGCAGCTTGAGCACGACGGTCAGCACACCGGCGAAGTGCCCCTGGCGCGACGCGCCTTCGAGTTCATCGCCGGCTGTCCCGGGCTGCACACTGGTGCGGGGGCCGTTGGGATACATATCCGAACCTGTTGGGGTGAAAGCGATCTCGACGCCCTCGGTACGCAGTGCGGCCAGGTCCTCATCGAGGGTCCGCGGGTAGGCGTCGAGGTCTTCGCTCGGCCCGAACTGCAGCGGGTTGACGAAGATCGACACCACGACGACCGCGCCGGGAACCCGCTTGGCCGCCCTGATCAAAGTCAGGTGACCTTCGTGCAACGCACCCATGGTGGGCACGAGGGTCACCCGGCGCCCGCTGGCGCGCAGGGCGCGGGCGACAGCGGCGACATCGGCCGGTGCCGAATAGACGTTCAGCTCGCCGGCGACGAACTTGGGCGTGTTGCTGGGGGTCATCCGTGACTCGTTTCAGGGCGGTTTTCGGGACCTGTTTCCGGGATCGTCTCCCGGAGGGCTGCGAGCACGCCCGCAGGCGCGTGGGCACGTTGGGCCGTACGCAGTGAGTCGGCCCGATAAGCCTGGGCCAGTTGCGGATCCAGTGCGCGCAGCGCATTCAGGTGTGCGGTCACCGCGGCGGCATCCCCGCGCGCCACGGGTCCGGTCAACGCGGCCTGGCCACGTTGCATCGCGTTGTCCAGCGCGGCCCGGGCCAGCGGGCCCACCACACGTTCGGGCAGGCCACCGGGAGCATCGTCGACGAGTTCCTGACCGAGCAACTCCTGGCCGCGCAACGCGGCCCGCAAGGCGTCGACCGCATCGAGCACCAGGGTGACCAGATGGTTGCTGGCATGCGCCAGTGCCGCGTGGTACAGCGTTCTGGCGTGCTCGGGAACCCGGAAGGGCTCACCACCGATTTCGAGCACCAGCGACTGGCCGATCGCGTATCCCACCTCATCGGCGGCGGTGATCCCGAAGCACGTGTCGGGCAGTCGTGCGATGTCCTCATCCGAGCCCGTGAACGTCATTGCCGGATGGATGGCAAGCGGGATGCACCCCTGCTCGGTCAGCGGGGCAAGCACCGTGACCCCGTTGGCACCGGACGTGTGCACCACGATCGTGCCGGGTCGCACCGCACCGGTGGCGGCCAGGCCCGACACCAGAGACGGAAGCTCGGCGTCAGGCACCGTCAACAGCAACAGTTCGGCCCGCTGGGCCACCTCGGGAACCGGCAGGACCGACGTTTCGGGCAGCCGGCGCTGCGCCCGCAGCCGCGACGCCTCGGAAATCGCGCTGCACGCCACCACCACATGCTCGACGCGTTCCAGCGCATAGCCCAGCGCAGTGCCCACCCGACCAGCGGAAATGATGCCTACGCTGAGCCTGGCCGGACGCAATCCCTCAGGCGGGGACCACCCGTTCGCAGGGGGCTGCTGCATCGCAGACGACCTCACAGGTTGAAATAGTTCTACGTTCCAGTCCCGCGTTGCGGGTACCGGACGGTCGTCACGAGACTAGCTCACTCCTCGCGGCGCCTGCGACGCCCGCCTTCGGAGCGACCGGCCTGAAACCGTGCCAGCAGGTCGTTCACCGACTGTCCGTCGGCATGGTGCCCGTTCGGCGGCTCAGGCTCGTCGTCGCTGCGATGCCGTGACGCCCGACGCGGCGGCTCGGGTGGTTGCGAAGACTCGGTGGCCAAGGCCGGCGACGGCTGATCCGGCACGGGCCGACCGGGGTCGGCTCCGGCTGAATGACGGCCCCGGGGCGGTTCGGGAGCCTGGCCCGGTGACATCGCGGGCGCCGGAGCCGGTTCGGGTTCGGGTGCCGGTTCGGGGGCCGGCGCTGGTTCGGCCGTGGGCGCTGGAGTTGCCACCGGGGTCGATTCGGGGGCGCGCCGCCGGCCGACGTACTCGGTTGCGGCGCCGTTCTGGCCCACCGGCGCAGCCCAGTTGCTGCCCGGCGCGCCCGCGGGAATCCACTGCCCCTCGGCGGGTGCCGGTTGCCAGCCCGTCGCCGCGGGTTCGGCAGCCGGAGGAGGCGGTGCGCTCGGGGGCTCCGGCTCCGGCTCCGGCTCCGGCGCTTCGATGGTGGGTGACGGCTGCATCGGCGGCATCGTCGGCGGGGGTGGAGGTGGCGCCCAGGTCGAGGGTGGCTCAGGCAGCCTGCGGGCGGCCGGCTGCGGTTTCGGCTCCGGCCGCGGCTGGGGCTCCGGCCGCGCCTGGGGTTGAGGTTGGGGTTGCGGCTCCGGTCGGGGCTCCGGCCGAGACACCGGTTGCGGTTCTGGCCGCGGCTGAGGCTGAGGTTCCTGGCGCGGGGGTTCCTGGCGCGGGGGTTCTTGCTGGCGAGCCGGTTCGGGCTGCCGCCGGCGACGGCGGGCCGGTTCGCCGGCAGGGGTCGGCCGCGACGGCAGCCGATGCACCCCACCTGAGGTTCCCCAGTCGCTCTCCGGCGGATGCGGTTCGGCCGGGACATCGATGATCGGGCTTTCCTGCGTGCGCGACATACGAATGTCGGTAACCTCGACCGCCGGTATGTCCAGGCGACTGGCGGTGACCCGGCCGGCGGTCCGCACCGCGCTCTTGTCGGTCTCGATGGCCGGTCGGTCCACCAGCTCCGTGTCGAAGAGGATCTCGAGGTTGGCCCGCAACGCGGCCAGCTCGGAGCGCAGCGCGGCAACCTCATCGGCGGCCTGGGCGCGCAGCTCGGAGGCCAGTTCCCGGCGCAACTGGGTCTCGACGGTCAGCTCGTACTCGCGCCGTGCCGAGATCTCGCGATCCAGTTGCAGGTCGTAGACGAACTTCAGATCACGAGCCTTGGCCTGGTCCAGGTCGCTCTGGCGCCGGTAGATGACGGAGACGAAGGCCGCAACCACGGCAGCCCACAGGGCCAGGATGACGGCGAGTTTCAGCAACTCGACGCGATCGGTGAACACCAATGCGGAACTGGCCAGAATGGCGAGCACCAGCAATACCGTTAAGAGCAGCCAGCCTGGCCTTCGGCCGCCGCGCCGTGGCCGGCCGCCGCGGGGCAGAACGGTCATGCGCCGACTGTACCCGTCACGGGTCATCTAACCCGGGGACCGCTGCGGCGATTCGGCCAACTACCTGGCCGAAATCGTTCACTCGGTGGCGGTATCGCCGTTGTCCGGCGGTTCCTCGGGAGACTTGCAGCAGTGCTGTAGCCACACCGCCGCCACGATCAGCGCCACGGCACTGAGCGCAGCCACCACCGCGCCGGGTGTGTCCTCGCCGGCCACTCTCAGATCGCCGCGCCGGGGCAACAGGTACACCAGCACCCCGATCCACCAGCCCGCCACGATGGCGCCGACCCAGGCCGAGGCTTTGGCGATGACGACGGACCGGGCGACGGTGAGCGGATGCAGTCGGCCCGCCCCGACCCCGATCTGTCCGTCGTTGATCTTGGCCCGCACATAGAACGCCCAGCCCGCCTCGGCGATCGCGACCGCCAGCAGGGAGAGCCCCGTCCAGATCGTCAGCGGCGGGAACCACCGGTAAAGCACTCCGACCAGTACGTAACCGACGATGGCGACGACAGCCACCGCGCCGGCCAGGTCACGTTTGCGAGTCGGACCCATCAGTCGCCCGCCGGCTCGGTGCGAAAGTCCAGCGCCAGATCGGTGGGCCTGACTCCGGCGCGTTCGGCAGGGTCGACCTCCTCCAGCAGGTGTGCGACCCGCCGGGACCGGCCGACGACGGTCAACGTGGCATCCGGGTCCACCGCCAACCACGGGATCAGGACAAAGGCGCGCAGGTGAGCCAACGGGTGCGGCAGCGTCAGGTCCTCGTCGCGCGACAGCACTTCCACGTCACCGTCATGGCAGGTGACCAGGTCGACGTCGAGGGTGCGCGGGCCCCACTTCTGCTCCCGGACCCGGTCCGCATCCTCCTCGAGCCGCTGGCCGCGCCGCAGCCAGTCGTGGCAATCGAGGCTCGGATCCTCGGCGAGCAGTACCGCATTCAGAAACGGACTCTGTTCGACTCCGCCCCAGGCGTCGGTCTCGAATACCGGCGACACCGCGCGAACCGCGTTCCCCAGGCCGTCGACCACCGACTGCAACCGGGCCAGCCGGTCGCCGATGTTCGATCCGATCGAAAGGACGGTGGATGTCATTGGGCACCTCCGCGGCGTGACCGGCGGGCCACCACCGCGACATCGTCGAAGGTCAGCGGAATCGGGGCACTCGGCTTGTGCACGACAACCTCGACCGCGTGCAGACGTTCGTCGGCCATGATGGCGTCGGCGATCTCGGCCGAGACGGTCTCGATCAGGTTCCGCGGCGGGCCCGCGACGATGTCGGCGGCCCGCTGGGCCAGTGCGCCGTAATCGAGAGTGTCGGCGAGATCGTCGGTCGCCGCCGCCCGGCGCAGATCCACCCACGCCGTGATGTCGACGACGAACTCCTGGCCGTCGCGGCGTTCATGGTCGAACACACCGTGGTTGCCGCGAACCCGTAAGCCGCGCAACTCAATCCGATCAGCCAACCTGACCTCCAGATTCCCAGGCTTCCAATACGGCGAGCGCGTCGACGGAAGCCACCACATCGTGTACCCGAACACCCCAGGCTCCGTGCTGGGCCGCCAGCAACGAGATCACCGCGGTAGCGGTCTCCCTGCCGTCCGGTGGCCGCAGGGTTCCGTCCGGCCCGGCCAGCAGGGCACCGAGGAAGCGCTTGCGCGACGCACCGACCAGCACGGGGATCCCGGTCGCGATGAATTCGGGCAACGCATGCAACAGGGCCCAATTGTGCTGAGCGGTCTTGGCGAATCCCAACCCCGGGTCGATGATCAGCCGCTCCGGGGCGACGCCCGCCGCGACCGCGGCATCTACCGCGGACAGCAGTTCGGCCCGAACCTCGGCCACCACATCGCCGTAACCCGGAGCGCGGTGCGGCTGCTCGGCGCCGACCGAACGCCAGTGCATCAGGATCCACGGCACCCCGGCCTCGGCGAGCAGTGGTGCCATGTTCGGGTCGGCCAGGCCGCCGGACACATCGTTGACGATGTGCGCGCCGTGTTCCAGCGCAACCCTCGCCACATCGGCGTGCATGGTGTCGATGCTGACCGTGATGCCTTGGGAGGTAAGCGCTTCGATGACGGGGGCGACGCGGGCCGCCTCTACCGCAGGGTCGATGCGCACCGCGCCGGGCCGGGTCGATTCCCCACCCACGTCGATGATCGCCGCGCCGGCCGCGGCCAGCGCCAGCCCGTGTTCGACCGCGCGGTCGCGGTCGATGAACATGCCGCCGTCGGAGAAGGAATCGTCGGTGACATTCACCACCCCCATGACCTGCACGCGCTTCCCGCGAAGGTCCATCGGCTCGGGTGGGTTCACTTCCGAAGGATCAGTTCCAGCGCCTCGGCCCGAGAAGCCTTGTCGGTCTTGAACTGTCCCCGTACCGCCGACGTGGTGGTGACCGCGCCCGGCTTGCGGACCCCGCGCATGGCCATGCAGAGGTGCTCGGCCTCGATCACCACGATGGCTCCGCGCGGATCGAGCTTGCGCATCAGCGCGTCGGCGATCTGGGCGGTCAGGCGCTCCTGCACCTGCGGGCGCTTCGAGTACAGGTCGACCAGACGCGCGATCTTCGACAGTCCGGTCACCCGGCCGTCCACCCCGGGGATGTACCCGACGTGGGCCACCCCGTGGAACGACACCAGGTGATGCTCACACGTGGAGTACATCGGGATCTGCTTGACCAGCACGAGCTCGTCGTGCTCCTCGTCAAAGGTGGTGTTGAGCACCGCGTCCGGGTCGGTGTACAGCCCGGCCATCAGCTCTTTGTACGCACGCGCCACGCGGGCCGGGGTATCCAGCAGACCCTGACGATCCGGGTCCTCACCGATGGCGATCAGCAGCTCACGTACAGCCGCCTCGGCGCGCGGTTGATCGAACACCCGCGTGGCCGTATCGGTGTTGTTGTGATGCTCGCGCAACGACTGCGACATCGAAGCCTCCGTTCTCGGATCAGCCGTGGGCCGGCGGGTTGGACCGGTCGGCCCGCTCATGACCGCCATCCTGACCCGCCTCCTCATTGGGAGCAGGCTGGCCGGGATGAGGATAAGGCTGGTACGGGTACGGCTGGGGCTGTTGCCATCCCGACGGATGCGGCGGCGGGTACCAGTAGCCCGGTTGCTGCTGCTGTTGCTGCGGCGGCTGGTATCCCGGCTGTGACGGCGGGGGCGGCCAGCCCGGGGCGTGCCAACCGGCCGGTGCACCGTAATCGGGCTGAGTGGAGCCGTTCTGGTTCGACCCGTTCGGCGGGGCACCGTTGGCACCGGCACCGTTGGTCTCCTTGGCCCGCTCGGCCTCACGGGTGGCGGCCGCGATCGCGGCCTTGAACGCAGGCTCGGGCACCGGCGGCGGCCACGGTTCGCCGCGCTCGATGGCGATCTCACCCGGGGTCTTGATCGGCGGCTTGTCCGAAGGCACCCGGCCACCGAAGTCGTCGAACATGGTCAGGCGTGGGCGCTTCTTCACGTCGCCGAAGATGGCCTCGAGCTCGGCGCGGTGCAGCGTCTCCTTCTCCAGGAGCTCACCGGCCAGTGTGTCGAGCACGTCGCGATACTCGGTGAGGATCTCCCACGCCTCGGTGTGCGCGGCCTCGATGAGCTTGCGGACCTCGTCGTCGATGTCGCGGGCCACCTCGTGACCGAAATCGGCCTGGGTGCCCATGGTGCGGCCCAGGAACGGATCTCCGTGCTCGGTGCCGTAGCGCACCGCGCCCAGCTTGGAGCTCATGCCGTACTCGGTGACCATCGCTCGGGCGATCTTGGTGGCCTGCTCGATGTCGGACACCGCACCCGTGGTGGGCTCGCGGAAGACGAGCTCCTCGGCGGCGCGACCACCCATGGCGAACACCAGGCGGGCGATCATCTCCGAGCGGGTCATCAGACCCTTGTCGTCCTCGGGCACCGCGACGGCGTGGCCGCCGGTGCGCCCGCGGGCCAGGATGGTGACCTTGTAGATCGGCTCGATGTCGGGCATCGCCCACGCGGCCAGGGTGTGCCCGCCCTCGTGGTAAGCGGTGATCTTCTTTTCCTGCTCGCTGATGATGCGGCCCTTGCGGCGCGGGCCGCCCACGACGCGGTCGACGGCTTCTTCCAGCGCCGCACCGGTGATGACGGTCCCGTTCTCGCGGGCGGTCAGCAGCGCGGACTCGTTGATCACGTTGGCGAGATCGGCGCCGGACATGCCGACGGTCCGCTTGGCCAGCCCGTCGAGGTCGGCGTCAGGGGCGATCGGCTTGCCGGCCGAGTGCACCTTGAGCACGGCGCGACGGCCCGCCAGATCGGGATTGGACACCGGGATCTGACGGTCGAAACGGCCGGGACGCAGCAGGGCCGGGTCGAGGATGTCGGGCCGGTTGGTGGCGGCGATCAGGATGACGCCCTGCCGATCCCCGAAGCCGTCCATCTCGACCAGCAACTGGTTCAGCGTCTGCTCACGCTCGTCGTGACCGCCGCCCATGCCGGCTCCGCGCTGACGACCGACCGCGTCGATCTCGTCGACGAAGATGATGCAGGGGCTGTTCGCCTTCGCCTGCTCGAACATGTCGCGGACCCGGGAGGCACCGACACCGACGAACATCTCGACGAAGTCCGAACCGGAGATGGTGAAGAACGGCACCCCGGCCTCGCCGGCGACGGCGCGGGCCAGCAGGGTCTTACCGGTTCCGGGCGGGCCGTAGAGCAGCACGCCCTTGGGGATCTTGGCGCCCAGCGCCTGATAGCGCGACGGGTTCTGCAGGAAGTCCTTGATCTCGTAGAGCTCTTCGACCGCCTCGTCGACGCCTGCGACGTCGGCGAACGTGGTCTTGGGCATGTCCTTGCCCAGCTGCTTGGCCTTCGACTTGCCGAAGCCGAAGCCCATCCGGCCGCCGCCCTGCATCCGGGAGAACATCACGAACAGGCCGACCAGCAGCAGCAGCGGCAGCATGTAGATCAGCATCGAGCCGAGGAAGCTGCCCTGGTTGACGGTGGTTCCGAACTTGACGTGCTTGGCATCGAGCTGATCGACGAGCTTCACCGCATAGCCGGTCGGGTACTTCGTGATGACCTTGTCGCTGTTCTCGGTCTCTTCTTTGCCGCTCTTCAGATCGAGCCGCAGCTGTTGCTCGCGGTCGTCGATCTGGGCGTTCTTGACGTTGTCAGCACCGATCTGGGCCACCGCCACCGAGGTGTCGACGGGTTTGTAGCCACGGGTGTCGTCGCTGAAATAGAAAAACGACCAGCCCAGCAGCAGCACGACCGCGATGACGGTCAGCGTACGGATCACATTTTTGCGGTTCATCGATCACTCGGCCGAGTTCGGCCCGGTCCTTCCAACGTGCGCAGTTGAGAGTTTTAGGCTACCGCTACACCAACGTCCGGCAGTTCCCGACGGTATCTAGCCGACGACGGACCGCTGTGCTTGGGTGAGATCGTGCTCACACCGACCGAACGGTTAGTCGATACCAATGGCGTGACGTTGAAGGTGATCGAGGCGGGTGAACGCGGAAATCCGGTGGTGGTGCTGGCCCACGGGTTTCCCGAGCTGGCGTATTCGTGGCGTCATCAGATCCCGGTTCTGGCCGCAGCCGGCTACCACGTTCTGGCCCCCGACCAGCGCGGTTACGGTGGCTCGTCGCGACCCGACGAGATCGACGCCTACAACATCACCGAGCTGACCGCCGACATCGCGGGGTTGCTCGATGAGGTCGGCGCCGAGAAGGCAGTGCTGATCGGCCACGACTGGGGCTCGCCCGTCGCCACCAACTTTCCGTTGTTCTTCCCGGACCGGGTCTCCGCGGTGGCCGCGCTGAGCGTGCCCCCGGTCCCGCGGGCATCCGCGCCGCCGACGCAGATCTGGCGCAAGATCGTCGGAGACAACTTCTTCTACATCCTGTATTTCCAGGAGCCCGGCGTCGCCGACGCCGCACTGGGCGCCGACGTCCGTCAGTCCCTGCGCCGCATGGTCGCGATGGAAGGCATCAGCGCTCCCCCGGACAGCCTGTCGGATCGACCACTGCCGCCGCTGCCGGACTGGATCACCACCGACGAGTTCGAGCGGTACGTGCAGGCCTACACCGAGACCGGCTTCACCGGGCCACTGAACTGGTACCGCAACTTCGACCGGAACTGGGAGCTCACCGATCCTGATTCGGGAACCACCGCGCACCAGACCATCACGGTCCCGATGCTGTTCGTCGCCGGCACCGCCGATCCGGTGCTGGGCTTCACCCCGCGCGACCGGGTGCGGGACGTGGCCACCGGCGACTACCGCGAGGTGTTGATCGACGGGGCCGGGCACTGGCTGCAGCAGGAGCGTCCCGATGAGGTGAACAAAGTTCTGCTGGAGTTCCTGGAGGGTCTGAAATGAGTCCGTTGAATTTCGGCGTCTTCATCACGCCGTTCCACCCGGTCGGCCAATCCCCCACCACCGCACTGCAATACGACATGGATCGGGTCGAGGCGCTGGACCGGCTGGGCTACGACGAGGCCTGGTTCGGTGAACACCATTCCGGCGGTTACGAACTCATCGCCTGCCCTGAGGTGTTCATCGCCGCCGCAGCCGAACGGACCAAGCACATCCGGTTGGGCACCGGCGTGGTCTCCCTGCCGTATCACCACCCGCTCATGGTGGCCGACCGTTGGGTGTTGCTCGACCACCTCACCCGCGGCCGGGTGATGTTCGGGACAGGTCCGGGTGCGCTGCCGTCGGATGCCTACATGATGGGCATCGACCCGATGGATCAGCGGCCGATGATGCAGGAATCCCTGGAGGCGATCCTGGCGTTGTTCCGCGCCGGGCCCGATGAACGGATCGACCGCAAGACCGACTGGTTCACCCTGCGAGACGCCGCGCTGCACATCCGTCCCTACACCTGGCCGTATCCGGAAATATCCACCGCGGCAATGGTTTCCCCGTCCGGGCCACGGTTGGCCGGCGCGTTGGGCACGTCCCTGCTGTCCTTGTCGATGTCGGTACCCGGCGGCTACGCGGCCATCGAGACCACCTGGGACACCGTGCGCGATCAGGCTGCCAAATCCGGCCGGCCCGAACCCGACCGGAAAGACTGGCGGGTGCTCGGCATCATCCACCTCGCCGACACCCGCGAGCAGGCCATCGAGGACTGCACGTACGGCCTGCAGGATTTCGCCAACTACTTCGGCGCAGCGGGTTTCGTGCCACTTTCGGAGAAAGTCGAGGGGACGGGCTCCCCGTACGAGTTCGTGGAAAACTATGCCGCAGGCGGCAATTGCTGCATCGGCACCACGGCCGACGCGATCACCTATATCCAGGACCTGCTGGACCGTTCCGGCGGGTTCGGCACCCTCCTGCTCCTCGGCCACGACTGGGCGCCACCGGCGGCCACGTTCCACTCCTACGAACTGTTCGCCCGTGAGGTGATCCCGCACTTCAAAGGCCAACTCACGGCCGCGCGGGCGTCGCACGACTGGGCCAAGGGCATGCGGGATCAACTGCTGGGCCGCGCCGGGCAGGCGATCGTCAAGGCAATCACCGAACACACCTCCGAGGAGAAGAACTGATGCGCGCCGCGGTCCTGCGTGACGGGCGGATGATCGTCCGCGATGACGTACCCGATCCGGTGCCCGGCCCGGGGCAGGTGCTGGTCGAGGTGAAGGCGTGCGGGATCTGCGGGTCCGACCTGCATTTCGCCACCCACGGCGCCGACATGCTGGCTGCGAGCGCCGACCTGGAGGGCGTGCCAGACATGGACATCGACCTGGCCGGCGATGTCTACATGGGCCACGAGTTCAGTGGCGAGATCCTCGACGCAGGACCGGGAGCCGACGCTCCTGCCGCCGGGACGCTGGTGACGTCGGTGCCGGTGCTGATCTCCACTGCCGGGATCTCACCGATCGTGTACAGCAACACCACCGTCGGCGGCTACGCCGAGAAGATGCTGCTGTCGACACCGCTGCTGCTCCCGGTACCCAACGGTCTGAGCGCCGCTCACGCCGCGCTCACCGAACCGATGGCGGTCGGCCTGCATGCGGTCAACGCGTCGCGCATCGAACCGGGTGAGGCGGCACTCGTCGTCGGGTGCGGCCCCGTCGGCATCGCGATCATCGCCGCCTTGAAACTCCGGGGCGTGGAAACCATTGTGGCGTCGGACTTCTCCCCTACCCGGCGTGAACTCGCCGCCACGATGGGCGCCCACACCACACTGGATCCGGCCGCGGATTCACCATTTCATCAGTGCCGGCCCGCAGTGGTGTTCGAGGCGGTCGGCGCCCCCGGAATCATCGACGACGTGCTGCGTCGCGCACCCGCGGGCGTCCGGTTGGTGGTGGCCGGGGTCTGCATGCAACCCGACACGGTGCACCCCTTCTACGCGATCACCAAACAGATCAACATCCAGTTCGTCTTCGGCTACGACCCGGCCGAGTTCGCGACCTCGCTGCGCGCCATCGCCGAGGGCGAGATCGACGTCGCACCGATGATCACCGGGACCGTCGGCCTCGACGGGGTCGCAACCGCATTCGACGAACTCGCCTCGCCGGACCGGCACTGCAAAGTCCTGGTGACGCCGTGATGTCCCGGTAGGGTTCGGTCATGCCGATCGCCGGGAATGCGAAATTACGGGTCCTCGGCGTTGCCGCGGCGGGATTGATCGCCGTCAGCGCCAGCGCGTGCGATACAACCTCGGGTCCCACCGCGGGCGCGCCGGACGGGGCCCGCCAGGTGACCGTCGTCGGATCCGGCCAGGTCCAAGGCGTACCGGACACCCTGACCGCCGATGTGGCGATGGAGTTCACCGCCCCGGATGTGTCGGGGGCGCTCAACCAGTCCAGCCAGCGGCAGCAGGCCGTGATCGACGCGCTGGTCGGATCGGGTATCGACCGCAAGGACATCAGCACCACCCAGGTCAGCGTGCAACCGCAATTCACGGACAGCACGATCACGGGTTACCGCGCCAGCAACTCGATCAAGGTCAAGATCCGCGACACCGCCAAGGCTTCGCAGACCTTGGCTTTGATCGCGAGCACCGGAGGCGACGCCACCCGCATCAACTCGGTGAACTACTCGATCGAGGACGACTCGGACCTGGTCCGCAACGCCCGCGCCCGGGCCTTCGACGACGCCAAGAACCGGGCCGAGCAGTACGCCGGGTTGTCCGGACTGCACCTGGGCAAGGTGATCTCGATTTCCGAGCAGTCGGGTGGCTCGACGCCGCCCTCGCCCACTCCGATGCCCCGCGCCGCGATGCAGGCCGTCCCACTCGAACCCGGTCAGCAGACGGTGGACTTCTCGGTGACGGTGATCTGGGAGCTGACCTAGTTTCCCGCTCAGGCTCCGCCCGCCGGCGCGATGTCGACCGGAATCCCGTTGAGCACCGCGGTGCCCGACAGTGGGTCGAGATGGGTGCCGTCGTTGAGCTGATTCACGTTGGCCCCGGGATGGCTGGCCGCGAGCCGCTGGCCGGTGCCATTGCGGTCATGACCCCAGCCGTGCGGCAGCGAGACCACACCACGGCGCATGCCGTCGTCCACCTCGATCGGGGCCAGCAGCTCGCCGCCCGGCCCCTTGATCACCGCGATGTCGGTGAGGCCCAGATCAGCCGCGTCGTCGGGGTGGATCTGCAGGGTGCATCGGTTGGAGCCTCCGGACAGCGCCGGGAGGTTGTGCATCCAGCTGTTGTTGGACCGCAGGTGTCGCCGGCCGATCAACAGGAAGCCACCGGCCGAGCGGCCGAGCGCGCCACGCAGGCGTGCCACGTCGGTGACGATCGGTTCGGGCGCGAGTTCGATCCGCCCACTTGGGGTTCGGAGAATCTCGGGGATCCGCGGCTGCAGCGGCCCCAGGTCGATGCCGTGTGGGTTGGCCTTCAACCGCTCCATGGTGAGCCCGTCGGGCTTGGCGCCGAAGGCGTCGCCGTAGGGCCCGACCCGCAGCATCATGTCCAGGCGCCGTTCGTAGCCGGGCCCGTCGTACAGCATGGCGGTGAGCTCGTCGACGTTCCGCCCCGCCACGGGTGAATCGGGGTTGGCGACCTCCTTGGCCAGCGTCGTCGTGATCACCTGCGCGTCGACGAGGACGGGATCACCGTCGGCGCCGATGCCGTAGAGGATGAGGGCGAGCCGGGACAGGATCTCGGGCTCGTCCGGCCGGCCGTCGAGCGGCAGCGCCGGCGACGAGTACCGCACGTTGTTGCGTACCGCGAGATTGTTCAGCGCGACGTCGAAGTGGGCGCTCTGCGACGGCGGAGGCGGCGGCAGGATCACGTCGGCGTGGCGCGTGGTCTCGTTGAGGTAGGGGTCGACGCTCAGCATGAAGTCAACGGTGTCGAGGGCCTTGTCGAGGCGGTCGCCGTCCGGCGCGGACAGCACCGGGTTGCCTGCGATGGTGATCATCGCCTTGATCTGGCCCTCGCCCGCGGTGTCGATCTCCTCGGCGAGTGCGGCGGCCGGCAGTTCGGAGAGCACTTCCGGATACCCCGAGACCCGGCTGGCCCACCGTCCGGTACGGAAACCGCGGCCCGGTTTCGGTGGCCGCGGCGCCGGGGCCGCCGCCCCGAGCGCGAACATCGCGCCGCCGGGGCGGTCGAGGTTCCCGGTGAGGACGTTGATGACGTCGACGAGCCAGCTGCCGATCGTCCCGAACTCGACCGTCGACGTGCCGATGCGACCGTAGACGGCGGCGGTCGGCGCTGCCGCGAGTTCGCGGGCCAGGTCCCGGATCTCCTCGGCGTCCACGCCGCAGGCCGCTTCCACGGCCTCGGGCGAGAACTCGTCGGCCAGCGTGCGGACCTCCTCGACACCGGTGACGTGCTCGGCGAGCCGACCGAGATCGACGCGATCCTCCTCGAACAGCACGTGCACGATCGCGAACAGGAGCGCCGCGTCGGTCCCGGGCCGCGGGGCGAGGTGCCGGTCGGCGAGTTTGGCCGTCTGGGTACGGGCGGGGTCGATGACGACGAGCTTGCCGCCGCGCTTGCGCAGCGCCCGCAGCTTGCCGGGGAAATCGGCCGCGGTGGCCAGGCTGCCGTTGGACACCATCGGATTCGCGCCGATGATCACGAGGTAGTCGGTGCGGTCGAGATCGGGCACGGTGAACGCGACCGGGCTGCCGAACATCAGACCGAGTGCGACGTGCTTGGGCATCTGATCCAGCGTGCTGGCGCTGAACACCTGCCGGGTGCCGAGGCCCTTGATGATCAGCGGCGCATACAGGCTGCCGGCGACGGTGTGTGCGTTCGGGTTGCCGAGGTACACCCCGACAGAGGCGCCGCCGTGCTCGGCGATCACCGCGCCGAGGCGCTCGGTGATGACGGCGTAGGCCACGTCCCAGGTGGCCGGGGTCAGGACGCCGTCACGGCGGACCAGCGGGTGTGTCAACCGGTCCGGGTCGTTGTCGAGTTCGCCGAAACTGGCGCCTTTCGGGCAGATGAATCCCGCGCTGAAGACGTCGTCGCGGTCACCGCGGGCACCGGTCACCCGGCCGTCGGAGATCGTGAGCGTCAGGCCACAGGTGGCCTCGCAGAAGGGGCAGATCCGCAGGGCTGTGCTGGTATCAGCCATGCCCCGAATTGTGCGCCGGACTTCCGCTTTTTGTAAGCCTCCGGCTTACGGCGTTTCGTACACCTTCGGTTCGAGAGTGCCGATGTAGGGCAGGTCGCGGTAGCGCTCGGCGAAGTCCAGTCCGTAGCCGACGACGAACTCGTTGGGGATGTCGAAGCCCACGTAGGCGACGTCGAGTTCGGTCTTGACGGCCTCGGGCTTGCGGAGCAGCGTGCACACTCGCAGCGAGCGCGGGTGACGGGTGGCGAGGTTGCGGAGCAACCAGGACAGGGTCAGACCCGAGTCGATGATGTCCTCGACGATCAGCACATCGCGGTCGTTGATGTCGCGGTCGAGATCCTTGAGAATCCGGACGACGCCCGAGGACGAGGTCGACGAGCCGTATGAGCTCACCGCCATGAACTCCAGCTGCGTCGGCAGCGGGATGGTCCGGGCCAGATCGGTGACGAACATGACCGCGCCCTTGAGCACCGTGACCAACAGCAGGTCGTCGTTGCCCAAATTGTCGCGGTATTGCTCGGCGATCATCTCGGCGAGTTCGACGGTGCGCGTCCGGATCTGCTCCTCGGACAACAGCACCGATTTGATGTCTCCCGCATACAGCTCGGCAGAGTCGACAGCCACTGCAACAGCGTGCCACGTGAAGGGGCCGCATTCCAACGCGGATCGCTAGACGGGTTCGGTGTGCATCACCAGCACGCCGGCCCGCCGCGCCGCGAACAACCGCTGTTTGCGCAGCCCGGAACCGACGGCCACCCCGCCCTGCCCACGCCAGGCCGTCACCAGTCGGTCCACCGCGCGGATCTGGGTGTCGGTCAGATCACACGCGTCACCGGCCAGCAACCAGGCCCGGATCACCCGGCGCCGGAGCGCGTCGGGCAACGCCGACAACCGGGCCGTGTCCAGACCGCCGGCCTCCGTGCGCGCCGCCGCCAGCGCGTCACCGGCCAGGGCGTCGAGCGTCTCGGTGTCCTCCCGCAGCGCCGTGGCGGTGCGGGCCAGGGCCTCGGCCACCCCGCCGCCGAGCACGTCCTCCAGCAGCGGCAGCACCTCGTGCCGCAACCGCACCCGGGTGAACCGCCGGTCGGCATTGTGCGGGTCCTGCCACGGGGTGAGGCCGAGTTCGTCGCATGCCGCACGGGTCAGTTCCCGCCGCACCCCCAGCAGTGGCCGGTGCCACGGCGGGTCGTGCGGACGCATGCCGGCGATCGAGCGCGGTCCCGATCCGCGGCCGAGCCCGAGCAGCACCGTCTCGGCCTGGTCGTCGAGGGTGTGTCCGAGCAGCACCGGTGCGTGGTCGCGCGCCACCTCCAGGGCCGCATAGCGCGCCTGACGGGCAGCTGCCTCCGGGCCGCCGACGCGGCCGACGTCGACCGAAAGCACCTGCGCCCCAACACAGCCCAGTTTCAGCGCCTGCTGGCGGGCGGTGTCGGCGACAACATCCGATCGGGCCTGCAACCGGTGGTCGACGATCAGCGCAGTGGTGGGCCGCAACTCTGCGGCAACCGCGGTCAGCGCCAGGGAATCCGAGCCTCCGGACAGGGCCACACACCAGCTCGCGCCGTCGATCAGCTCGCCGGCGGCTGACACCGCCCGCCGCAGTGCGGCTACAGCACCCGATCGATCCATCGCTGCGGTTCGTCGATCTCGTCGGGCAGCGGCAGGGCGTCGGGGCTCGACCAGATGGTGTTGAACCGCGCCATCCCGACCGTCGTGACCACATGGTCGACGAACGCCTTACCCCGCGTGTACTGGCTGATCTTGGCGTCGAAGCCCAAAAGCGCGCGCACGAGACGCTGCAGCGGGGGCTGTTTGCGTTGCCTGCGTTCATCGAAGCGACGCCGAATGGTCGAGACCGTGGGCACCACCGCCGGGCCGACGGCATCCATCACGTGATCGGCGTGCCCCTCCAGCAGCGTGCCCAGCACCAGCAACTGATCCAGTGCCCGGCGCTGAGGCTCGGCCTGCACGGCACGCATGAGTCCCAGCACACCGGTCGAATTCGGGTCCGGCGCTTGACCATTGCGCTGGTTCCGGACGAACTCCGCGAGCCGTCCCACCATCTCGGTGACGTCCTCGCCGGCATCCTGGGTCAGCACCGCCAGGGCCTGCGACATGTGGTCGGCCAGCCAGGGATTGGCCCGGAACTGCACCCGGTGGGTGACTTCGTGCAGGCACACCCACAACCGGAAATCGGCTGGGGGTACCCGCAATTGGCGTTCCACCGCGATGACGTTGGGATACACCAGCAGCAGCTCGCCACCATCGGGGCCGAACGGATCGTACTGGCCGAGAATGCCCGTCGAGATGAACGCCAGCACGGCGCCGGTCTGTGCCCCGGTCACCCGTCCGGTGATGAATCCCGGCTTGTGGTCGTCAGTTTCGTCGCCCGGCTGGATCCCGGTGGTCATCACCCGCATGGAACGGGTGGCCGCCCGGATCCACTCGGGACGGTCCACCACCCGGGCCTCGGGCACCTCCGCACCCTCGATCAGACCCGTCACCTCGCGCACCGGCAGCTCGGCGGCCTTCGAACTCTCCGAGAGCTGCTCGATCACCTGATTGCGGGTGTAGTCCGTGGATGCCGGGGCCGGCCGGGCCAGCTTCGCCCCGACCGTCGCGGCGAAGTCCCAGTCGACCGCGCGGCCCGCGGTCACGGGGACCCGGTCGCTCACGTGCCACATCCGCACGACCGCAGCACCGCGGCCAGCTCGTCGATCGCGGTGCGTCCGGTCGGCCCAGCGTTGTTGGAGATCAGCGCGAAGGTCAGCACCCGGCCGTTGTCGTCGGTGACGATGCCGGCCAGCGCGTTGGTCCCGGTCAGCGATCCGGTCTTGGCCCGCAGCCAGCCCGCGGCATCACGCCCGGCATCGGTGTCGAGGTAACGGTTGGACAGCGTGCCGCTGCCCCCGGCGATGGGCAGCAGATCCACCAGCGGCCGCATGGCCGGTTCGGTATTTCCTGCCGCGAGGTTGACCACCTCGTCGAGGATCCGGGCGGTCAGCCGGTCATCGGTCGACAGGCCGCTGGAATCGACCAGCTTGGCGGCCGACATGTCGATGCCGACGCCTTCGAGTTGGCTCGTCACCGCGTCGACACCGCCGTCGAAACTCTGCGGCCGGTGCAGTTGGGCGGCGACCTCACGGGCGATCGACTCGGCCATCACGTTGTCGGACTCGTTCATCATCTGGCGCAGGCGCTCGATCAGGGGCGCGGACTGCACCGCGGCGATCTGCCTGCCACCCGAGACCTCCGCGGGCAACACCGTCACCGTCGCGGGGTCCACCCGCAGAGCGGTGGCCAGGGCCCGCCCGGCGTCGAGCGCCGGTGTGGTCGACCGCCTGGATTCCACCGTCGTCGGCTGGATTCGCCCGCCGTCGAGCATCACCGGCTCCATCGGTGCGATGTCACCGCCCTCGATGTCGGCGGGATCCCATCCCGGTGCCATGGTCGGGCCGCTGTAGTCGCTGGTGTCCACCCGCACCGCGGTGACCGTGATCCCGCTGCCGCGCACCTGCTCGGCGAGGTCGCTGATGCGGGCCGCACCCTTGTACCAGGTATCGGTGTCGTCCGGCGCCGCCGAGAGCGTGGTGTCCCCGCCGCCCTTGAGCACCACCAGGCCGGGCTGCGAGTCGACGGCCAGGACCGTGGTGGCCAGCCGGGCGTTACGGTCCAGCGTGAGCAGCGCCGCGGCTGTGGTCAGCACCTTGTTGACCGACGCCGGCTGCATCGGCACCCCGGAATTCTGCTCCCACAATTCGGCGCCGGTCTCGGCGTCGGTGATCCGGCCGGTCACCAGACCGAGATCAGGGTTGGCCAGAGCCGGGGCCAGCGCGGCGGCCAGACCGCTCACGGTCGGGCTCGGCGCCGACATGTCCACCGGGACGATCCCCGGGCTCGCAGTCGCAGGCGGAGGCGCAGGTGTGGCCGCCGCGGCATCACTGGAACGGTGCCCGGTGAGCACGGCAGCAAGCGCGACGACACCGGCGACCAGCATCAAGACCACGACGCCAACCGCCACATGGGTGGACTGCCGCCACCGAGTGGGCCGCATATTTCTCCTGCTCTGCCGGTGGTGGGGACGAGCCACCCGTTTAGGCCAGACTATCGCTCGATTAGGGTTGACCCGCGTCGTCGCCCGACGACCCAAGACTGACCGCAGATGCGAAGGAGCCACGACGGTGAAGTTCGACGTCGTCATCGAGATCCCGAAGGGTTCGCGCAACAAGTACGAGGTTGACCACGAAACCGGCCGGGTCAAGCTCGACCGCTACCTCTACACCGCATTCGGCTACCCCGCCGACTACGGGTTCTTCGAAGACACCCTCGGCGAGGACGGCGATCCGCTGGATGCGCTGGTGCTGCTGCCCGAGTCGGTGTTCCCCGGCTGCACCGTCGAGGCCCGCCCGGTCGCGATGTTCAAGATGACCGACGAGGCCGGCGGCGACGACAAGTTGCTGTGCGTGCCCGCCGGAGACCCGCGCTGGGACCACATCCAGGACCTCGGCGACGTGCCGCAGTTCGAACTCGACGCGATCAAGCACTTCTTCGTGCACTACAAGGACCTGGAGCCGGGCAAGTTCGTCAAGACCGCCGACTGGGTGGGCCGCGAAGAGGCCGAGGCCGAGTTGCAGCGTTCGGTCGAGCGGTTCAAGACCGAAGGTCACTGATCTCCTGATCTCCCGAGAGTTAGCCTCCTTGTAACACGGGGTAACGCCCCTGTGCTCTGCGCCTTTCATGCTTGACCAGGTGTTGATGCATCAGGGCCTGGGGCTTGAGGCGTACAACGCATTGCCGACGCGCCGTGCGGTGCACGCCGTGTACGAGTGCTGCTACAGCGTGGTGCTCGCGACCGATCTGGCCGGCGGGCGTCCGTTCGCCGACCATGCCGCGCTGTTCCGGCAGGCCGATGCCCTGCTGTTCAGTCTCGGCGAGGATTCCATCGACCGGGTACTGCAGGCCTATCCGCACATCGGGCGGCGCCCCCGCAGCCTGAAGTCGGTGTGCGAACAGTGCTCGGTGTGGGACGACGATCCCGAGGTGATGGCACAGCTCAACTCCGAGGTCCGGCACTACGCCGAGCGGTTCGGGTTTGGCTTCGTGATGTTCGTCGAAGACTGCTGTGCGCACCGGGCCATGGCCGGGATCCTCGACCGACTGCACAATGACCGCGACACCGAACGCAAGGTGGTCCGCAACGAGTTGGCTCGCATCAACCGGGCCCGACTGGAACGCATGCTCGGCCCTGAGGGCGGCTACTACAACTGGTAACGGGCCTCACCCCGACCTCTGACGTAGCGTGGTGCAGCAGAGCCGATTTCACTGCCAGACCTGCACCGAACGAGGACAGCCATGCCCCCTTCTGCGAACCACGTCCTGCAGATCGGCCCACTGAAGCCCTCACTCGCGGAAACTCTCCGCACCGACTACCGGGCGTACGCCCTGCCCAATAGTGACCAACGAGAGGCATTTCTGGCCGAACACGCGGCCGAGGTCACCGCGATCGTCGTCTCCGGCGTCACCCGGGTGGACCCGGACCTGATGGCGGCACTGCCGAACCTGAAGGCCGTGGTGAACTTCGGGGTCGGCTACGACAACATCGACGTGGACGCCGCCACGGCCCGGGGTATCGGCGTGAGCAACACCCCTGACGTGCTCGACGACTGCGTGGCAGACACCGCGGTGGGCCTGCTCATCGACACCATGCGGCAGTTCTCGGCCGCCGACCGTTACCTGCGGGCGGGCCGCTGGTCAGCGGAAGGCAATTATCCACTGACACAGCATGTTTCAGGGTCCTCGGTCGGCATCCTGGGACTGGGCCGGATCGGTGGCGCCATCGCCACCCGGCTCAGCGCATTCGGCTGTGCGATCAGCTATCACAACCGCAGGCAGATCTCCGACAGCCCGTACGCCTACGTCGATTCTCTGGTCGAGCTGGCCCGCCGGGTCAGGGTGCTCGTGGTCGCCACGGCCGGCGGCTCCGGCACCCGTCACCTCGTGAATCGAGAGGTGCTCGACGCGCTCGGAGCAGACGGCTATCTGATCAACATCGCCCGCGGCTCCGTCGTCGATCAGGACGCCCTCGTCGAGGCACTGACCCATGGCCGGCTGGCCGGCGCGGGCCTGGACGTGTTCGCCGACGAGCCGAACGTCCCCGACGCGTTGACGAAACTGGACAACGTGGTGCTGCTGCCCCATGTCGGCAGTGGCACGGTCGAAACCCGGGCGGCCATGGAGGCACTGGTCCTGGCCAATCTGGACAAGTTCCTGCAGTCGGGCGAGCTCGTCACTCCCGTTCGGTGAAACGCACCCGTGGCGGGGATGGCCCGGCGATGATGTCGCGATGGACGACCTCGTACATGGCCACTGCGATGCCCGCTTCTCTTCGATCCGCGACGCGCTGTCCGAAGCGCTCGCCAGCGGGGAGGAAACCGGTGCCGCGATCGCGGTCGACATCGACGGTGAACTCGTCGTCGACATGTGGGGCGGATCCGCCGACGCCGCGCGGACCAAGCCCTGGACCGAGGACACCATCGTCAACGTCTGGTCATCCACCAAGACGGTGACGGCACTGGCCGGGCTCATGCTCATCGACCGCGACCTGATCGCCGCCGACGCACGGGTAGCCGATCACTGGCCGGAGTTCGCGGCAAACGGTAAGCAGGACATCGAGTTTCGCCACCTGTTGACTCACAGCTCGGGACTGTCAGGATGGGAACAGCCGTTCGCTATCGAGGACATCTACGACTGGGAGAAATCGACGGCGGCATTGGCCGCCCAGGCGCCGTGGTGGGAGCCTGGCACCGCATCGGGTTACCACGCGCTGACGCATGGCCACCTCATCGGTGAGGTGCTGCGCCGGGTCACCGGTAAGTCGCTCAAAGAGTTCGTCCGCGACGAGATCGCGAGCCCACTGGCCGCCGACTTCCAGATCGGTGCGCGCCCCGAGGACGCCCACCGCATCGCCGAGATCATCCCGTCCGACGAACCGATGGACCTGCCGTTGGACCAACTGTCCGAAACCGCGATCAAAACTCTGATGGGCGCGCCGTCACCGGCGATCGCCAACACTGCCGAGTGGCGCGCCGCCGACATCGGTGCCGTCAACGGTCACGGCAATGCGCGGTCGTTGGCCAGGATTCTCTCGACAGTCTCATTGGGCGGCACGGTGAACGGCGTCAAGATGCTGCGCCCTGAGACCGTCGAATCGATCTTCGAGCCTCACATTGACAGCCCTGACCTGGTGCTGCTCGGCCACCCGCTGCGCTGGGGCCTCGGCTTCGGCCTGCCGCAGACGCAGACCGTGCCCTATGTCCCGGACGGCAAGATCTGCTTCTGGGGCGGCTGGGGCGGTTCGTGGGAGACCTGCAATCCTGATCACCGCGCCACGTTCGCCTATGTGATGAACAGGATGGGTGCGGGCGTCGAAGGATCGCCGCGTACCGCGCGCTATCTCACCCTGTTCTACGAGGCCCTGGCTTGAGGGGCCCAACGACACCGCTAGTATTTGTCGACGCCTCCTTGGATGTCGTCGCCATGGATGCCACAGATACGTCGGAGGTAACCGGATGACCAGCCAACCGGACCCGGCAGCGTGCTCGGTGGAAGAGCGCCGCGTCGGTGAGGTCAGTGTGGTGGCAGTGGCCGGAACGGTCGACATGCTCACCGCACCCAAGCTCGAGGAAGCGATCAACTCTGCCGCCAAGAGCTCACCTTCGGCCGTCGTCGTTGATCTGAGCGCCGTGGAATTCTTGGCCTCGGCCGGCATGGGCGTACTGGTGGCCGCACGAGAACAGTTGGGTGACGCGACCCGGTTCGCCGTGGTTGCCGATGGGCCTGCCACCAGCCGGCCGCTCAAGCTGGTCGGGATCGCCGAGGTCGTCGATCTGTTCGCGACGCTCGACGAAGCACTGCCCGCAGTAAAGGCATAACACCGGCCACACGGGGGTAGCCAGCAGGTCGACATGACAGACGCAGGCCAGTCAGCTCAGTTCACGAAGCATGTCAGAGCCGCACCGGAAGATGCGGCGCAGATACGCCGTGAGTTCTCCAGTTGGCTGAGCACGCATCTCACCCTCGACCCCACCAGAGCCAGCGATGTGGTGCTGGCCGTCAACGAGGCGTTGGCCAACGCCGCGGAGTTCGCCTACGTCGATGCCCCGGTGCCCGGGTTGATGCACGTGAGCGCCGACTACGACGAGGATGCGGCGGTGCTCACCGTCACCGTCAGCGACGACGGCGTGTGGCGGATCGGCGAAACCGATCACAAGAACCCGGCCCGCGGACGGGGAATCCCGCTGATGCGCGCGCTCACCGACCGCGCGGTCATCGACTCGAACCACGCAGGCACCGAAGTTCGCCTGCAGTGGGATCAGATCGGTCAGAACTGCGGCAACCGCACCACCTGAACGAAGAACTCGTCGATCTGACGGACCGCACTCATGAACTGGTCCAGGTCGACAGGCTTGGTGACGTAGGCGTTGGCGTGCAGCTTGTAGCTGCGCAGGATGTCCTCCTCGGCTGACGAGGTGGTCAGCACCACGATCGGGATGTGGCACAGCTCGACGTCCGACTTGATCTTCTCCAGCAACTGCCGTCCGTCGTATTTCGGCAGGTTCAGATCGAGAAGGATCAGATCCGGGCGCGGCGCACCTTCGAAGGCGCCGCGCCGATACAAGAAGTCCAGGCCTTCCTCGCCGTCGCGGGCAACGTGCAGGTTGTTCTTGATCTTGTTGTGCTCGAAGGCTTCCCGAGTGATGAGCTCGTCACCGGGATCGTCTTCGACCAACAGGATGTCAATGGCTCGGTTGACCGATGAGGTCACTTGGGACTTCCTTCCAACTGGGCTTCCGGCACGACGTCGGGCACGGTCGTGGGCGTGACGGGTAGGGTGAACATGAACCGGGTCCCGGGCGAGTACGACGTGTCGATCCAGATGGATCCGCCGTGGTGCTCGACGATCTTCTTGCACAACGCGAGCCCGATGCCGGTGCCGCTGAAGGCGTCGCGTCCGTGCAGGCGTTGAAATATGACGAACACCTTGTCCACGAACTCCTCGCCGATGCCGATCCCGTTGTCCGAAACGCTGAATACCCAGTTCTCGGCCAGTTCACCGGTACCCGGCCGGCAGTCGATGACGATCCGGGGCACAACCCCCTCGCGACGGAACTTCACCGCGTTGCCGATCAGGTTCTGCCACAGCATGGTCATGAGTGTGGGATCACCGTCTATCTGCGGCAACGGCTCGTCCGGCCGCTCGATCTCGGCACCAGACTCCCCGACGGAGGTGGCCAGGTTCTTCAGCGCGCTGTCGAGTGCGTCGTCGAGGCTCACCTCGGCATGGGTGGCGTTGAGCCGGCCCACCCGCGAGAACGTCAGCAGATCGTTGATCAGTACCTGCATGCGCTTGGCTCCGTCGACGGCGAAGCCGATGTACTCGGTCCCCCGCTCGTCCAGTTTGTCGCCGTAGCGCTTCTCCAGCAGCTGACAGAACGAAGCGACCTTGCGCAACGGCTCCTGGAGATCATGCGATGCCACGTACGCGAACTGCTCCAGTTCGGCATTGGACCGGCGCAGTTCCTCTGCCTGCTGATCGAGGGCGTCCTTGGCGGATTGCGACGCGTCGAGTTCTTCGACGACCCGCTGTCGCATGTCCTCGACATCTGCGGCGATCGCCCGAATGTCCTTGGGGCCCTGCGGGACGATGCGTTGCGCGAAGTTGCCCTCGGTGATCCGGCGGCACGAGGCTGCCAGCGCCGCAAGTGGTCGCGTGACCGCACTGCGCACCAGCACCGTCAACAACACCGCCATGGTGAAGAACGCCGCGATCATCGCGATCACCACGCCGTTGCGCCAGGCCCGGACGTGGCCCAGCTCGTCGACGCTGGCCTGCCTGGCCTGACTGAGGTTGGCGTTCTGCACGTCGAAGAGTTCGCGCAGTCCGTCGAATGCAGTCCTGCCGCCATCTGCGGCGCGGGGGTCGACAACTGCGGGCCGACCCACCTCGACGCCGGCGATGAGCGGCTCTGCATAGTTGGCCCGCCACGCCGCCGCCGCAGTCTCGATCGATTCGAGATCGGCCAGCAGGCCGTCGTGGCCGGCCAGATAACCGCGGATATCCGCTGCCGCAGCCGATTCCGCGTCCTGCCCATCTCCGTACGGCTCAAGGAATCGTGGATCCGCGGCAATCGCGTATCCACGCACAGCCGTCTCCTGGTCCCGCAGGGCAGCCTGCAGTTGATACGCCGCCACCCGGGCGGGCTGAATGTTGTCGATGAGCTCTCGCGATACGGCGTCGGTTCGGGCCACCAGCGCGATGCCTGCGATCGCACCGGTCAGGACGATCACACACATCACCGACACCAGCAGGTTCTGCCAACCTTGCACCGTGAGCTTCATACCGACGAACGCTCCACTCTGATCATCGCGATGTCATCGCTGAGACCGCCGTGCGGCCGCGCGCGGGATTCGACCTCGGCGACCAGTGCGCCGACGAAGTCGCGGCCGGGCAGCGCCGCAAGCGAATTGGCCAGTTCGAGCAATCCTTCTTCACCCAGACGTGCTCCGCCGGGGCCGGCGTGTCCCTCGAACAATCCGTCGGTGAGCAGTAGCAGACCATGCTGTTCTGGCAGTGCCAGTCGGTTGACAGGCCACTCCCTTGCGCCGAGACCCAACGCCGAACCCGCCTCCGGTTCGATCCACTGCACGGCGTCGGGACCATGCGCGAGCAGGCCGGGGTGGCCGGCACGCACCACGTCGTACTCCCCGCTGTCGGGATCGAGCGCCACGCTGAGCAATGTTGCAAAGATCCCCGGACCTGGACGCTCAGTGGTGAGTACGCGGTCCAGTTGACGCATCCGCTCGTTGCCCCGTAGGCCCGCGAATGTCAGTGCACGCCAACCGATGCGCAGAGCCACCCCCAACGCGGCCTCATCCGGTCCATGTCCCGCCACATCGCCCATCATCACGTGCACCGTCCGGTCCGGTGTTTGGACGATGTCGTAGAAATCACCGCCCAGCAAGGCTTCACGGCGGCTCGGCAGCGAGTGCGTGACGACCTCGACGCCCGGTTCTTCCAACAGCAGTGGTGACGGCAGCAGGCCACGCTCCAGGCGCGCGTTCTCCCGTTCCCGCAGTCGGCTCGCGTGCAGGTCCACCGCGGTCAGCTCGGCGCGTTTGCGCTCGATGGAGTACATGACAGCTCGCCGCAGCATCTCCGGGTCGACGCGGCCTTTCACGAGATAGTCCTGCGCGCCCGAAGCGACCGCCGAGACACCGAAGTGCTCGTCGTTCAGTCCGGTGAGCACGATGATCGGGACCGCCGGATCAAGCTTGCCCAACCGGTGCAGTGCATCGATGCCGTCGGCGTCGGGAAGATTCAGGTCGAGCAGAACACAGTCGGGGTGGGACTCGATCAATGACCGCTCGGCAGCCGACATGGACTGCACCCAAGCCAGGTCGATGTCGGCGGTGCCGGCCACGTCGGCGATCTGCTCTTCGACCAACAAAGCGTCGCCACGGTCGTCTTCGACCAACAACAGAGACAATCGCCGCCCTGGAGCGGGACCGGCGAGTGTGGCTGAGGGATAGGTCTGCTCCGCGCGCATGGGTCACGTCCTTCACTCACTGAGGCCACCCGGTCGCGCTGACCTCTGCTTTAGTGACGACGTTGTTGAGAATACCTAGACGTACGCGTCAATTCCCCGGCAGTCGGACGATTGCGGGCTCGGGATCAGGAGGCTCGCGCCTGTGAGCGCAGCTCCAGCCGGCGCAGCACGTCGTCGCCCAACACCCGCGGATCCTGATCAGGCCCGGCCGGGATCAGGGTGACCCCGTCGGCCACCTCGGCCGCCTCTATGTCTGCGATCAGGCCGGCCAGGCCGTCAACCGTCCCGATGTAGCGCACCTGTGCCTCGGGACCGGCCACGGTCAGGCTGCAGCGCGCCGAGCGGTAATCACCGGCCACCGCGACGGTGACATCGAGGATCACCGAGACATCGTCGTTCTCGGACTTGAGGCCGGACCGGATCCGGCGCGCCTTGGCCAGGTCGGGCGCGGAGATTCGCGCCGTCGGCGCCCCACCGTCGGTCAGTTCGGTCCACGCCTCGGCATCCGCCACGAATATCCGCACCCCGGCCACGCTAAGTGCAAATATCGCACCTGCACAGAGTTACGTTCAGGCCGAATCCAAGGGACTACCGCGCGTCTCGCACCCGGGTCTTGTACAGACTCGCAACCGTGGTGATGGCCAGCGTCACGATGATCACACCGAGACTCGCCAGGGTCGGGATCTCCGGGACGTGCACCGGCTCGCCGCCGTTGATGAACGGCAACTCGTTCTCGTGCAGCGCGTGCAGCACCAGCTTCACGCCGATGAAGGCCAGGATGAACGCCAACCCCTGCGACAGGTAGACGAGCCGCTTGAGCAGGTCACCGAGCAGGAAGTACAGCTGGCGCAGACCCATCAGGGCGAACACGTTGGCGGTGAACACCAGGTAGGGCTCCTGGGTCAGCCCGTAGATCGCCGGGATCGAGTCCAGCGCGAACAGCAGGTCGGTGGTGCCCAGAGCGACGATGACCAGGAACATCGGCGTCATCAGCCGCTTCCCGTTCTCGTGCACCCACAGCTTCAAGCCATCCCACTTGTCGGTGGTGCGCAGGTGCTTGCGGGCGAACCGCACCACACCGTTGTCGCCGTCGTCGTCGTGGTTGGTGTCCCGGACCAGGTTGATCGCGGTGTACACCAGGAACGCACCGAAGATGTAGAACACCCAGGAGAACTCGTTGATCGCGACTGCGCCGAGCGCGATGAAGATGCCGCGGAAGATCAGCGCCAGGATGATGCCGACCAGCAGTGCCTGCTGCTGGTAGATCCTCGGCACCTTGAAGCTGGCCATGATGATCAAGAAGATGAACAGGTTGTCGACCGACAGGCTGTATTCGGTGAGCCACCCGGCGAAGAACTCCAGCCCGAACTGGTTGCCGTGGAAGTACCAGACCCACACACCGAACGCGACCGCCATACCGATGTAGATCGACAGGTATGTCGCGGTCTCCCGCGTGGTGGGTTCGTGGGGGCGTCGCCCGATCACGACTACGTCGAACAGCAGAACGGCGATCGTCACCGCCAGGGTGATGATCCATTCCAGCTGGGTTACCTGCATCAAGAATCCTCCGGTCGTCAAAACGCCGGAGGTCTCTTCCACCGGTTACACGCACCGGCCCGCGACACCGATCGATCATTTGACGACCGACGTGATGACGACATCGCAGCGAAGGAATACTCCCCTCCGCCGACCAGTCTGCCTGACGGACCCCACGAATCGAAATCGAACCGGCACGCCGCACCGACCGGCGAGCCGTGTCGCCGCCGGCTTAGTAGTTTGTACTCGTGACAGCTGCCGCCAGTGCACACGAGATTCCACCGCAATACGTGCTATCCCCACTGGCCCCCGAGCCACGCACACTCGTCGACATCCTCAACGACACCGCCAGGCGTTTTCCCGACGCACCGGCCCTCGACGACGGCTCGGTACAACTCACCTACTCCGAGCTGATCGCCGATGTCGCCGACAGCGTGGCCTGGTTGGCGGCGCGCGGTATCGGCCGCGGCGACAAGCTCGGGATCCGGATGCCCTCGGGCAGCTATGCGCTGTACGTGGCGATCCTGTCGGTGCTGGCCTGCGGCGCCGCCTACGTCCCGGTGGACGCCGACGACCCCGACGAACGGGCCGAGCTGGTGTTCGGTGAGGCCAATGTGGTCGGGGTGATCACCGAGGCCGGGCTGGTCCGCGGGCCGGGATCGTCGCGCGGCTGGCGCGCCGCCGAGCCACTCGGGCGCGACGACGCCTGGATCATCTTCACCTCGGGCTCGACCGGCACCCCGAAAGGGGTGGCCGTCACCCATCGCAGCGCCGCGGCATTCGTCGATGCCGAAGCACGAATGTTCCTACAAGACAACCCCATTGGCCCCGGCGACCGGGTACTGGCCGGGCTGTCCGTCGCCTTCGACGCGTCGTGCGAGGAGATGTGGCTGGCCTGGCGCCACGGCGCCTGCCTGGTACCCGCCCCGCGGTCATTGGTGCGCAGCGGCATGGATCTGGGCCCATGGCTGGTCAGCCGCGACATCACCGTGGTGTCCACGGTGCCGACGCTGGCGGCGCTGTGGCCGGCCGAGGCGCTGGAAGCCGTCCGGTTGTTGATCTTCGGCGGCGAGGCCTGCCCACCTGAGCTGGCCGCCCGCCTGGCGGTCGACGGCCGCGAGGTGTGGAACACCTACGGCCCCACCGAGGCGACCGTGGTGGCCTGCGCCGCGCAGCTCGACGGCCAGGGCCCGGTCAGCATCGGCCTGCCCCTGGCGGGCTGGGACCTGGCGGTGGTGGACAAGGACAGCTTGCCGGTGGCGATCGGTGAGGTCGGCGAGCTCGTGATCGGCGGCGTCGGCCTGGCCCGCTACCTCGATCCCGACAAGGACGCCGAAAAGTACGCCCCGATGCCGACGCTGGGCTGGAACCGGGCCTACCGCAGTGGCGACCTGGTCCGTCTGGAGAACGACGGCCTGTACTTCCAGGGCCGCGCCGACGATCAGGTGAAGGTCGGCGGCCGCCGCATCGAACTGGGTGAGGTCGACAACGCGCTGGTGCACCTGCCCGGCGTGAGCGGCGGCGCGGCCGCGGTCCGCAAGACCGCCAGCGGCACCCCGCTGTTGGTCGGCTACATCGCCAGTACCGATCCCGATTTCGACCTGGCCGCGGCCCGGGCGGCGCTGTCCGAGTCTCTGCCGGCCGCGCTGGTGCCCCGCCTGGTGCTACTCGACGAACTCCCGACCCGCACGTCGGGCAAGGTGGACCGCAACGCACTGCCCTGGCCACCACCCGGCGGTGCCGACCAGGACTCCCCCGAACTCGACGGCACCATGGGCTGGCTGGCCGGATTGTGGCGCGACGTGCTCGGTACGGCGGTCGAAGGACCGGAGGCCGACTTCATCGCGCTGGGCGGCGGCTCACTGTCCGCCGCACAGTTGGTGGCCGCATTACGCCAGCGCTACCCGTTGGTGACCGTCGCCGACCTCTACGACCACCCGCGGCTCGGTTCACTGGCCGGCTATCTCGACGAGCTCAAGCCGCCGCCGGAGATCCAGTCCCGCGAAGTCAAGCCGACCCCGCTGCTGACCCAGGCCGCACAGGTCGCACTGTCGCTGCCGTTGGCCACCCTCACCGGAATGCAGTGGGTGGTCTGGCTGGCACTGCTGAACAACGTCGCTGCGGTGACCGGAGTCGTGTCATGGGCCCATCCACTCAGCTGGTGGTGGGTGCTGGCCGGGTTCCTGCTGTTCGTCTCGCCGCTGGGCCGCATGGGCATCGCGGTGCTGTTCGCCCGGATGCTCCTCGGCGGGCTTGAGCCCGGCACCTATCGCCGCGGCGGCCCGGTCCATCTACGGGTCTGGATCGCCGAGCGACTGGCCGATGCCAGCGGCGCCGAGAACCTGGCCGGGGCACCGTGGATGGTCTACTACGCCCGCGCCCTGGGCAACACCGTCGGCAAGGGTGTCGACATGCACTCGGCACCGCCGGTGACCGGCATGCTCAAGATCGGCCATCGCGCCTCGGTCGAACCCGAGGTGGACCTGACCGGGCACTGGATCGACGGCGACCTGTTCCACGTCGGGCCCGTGACGATCGGCAACGACGCCACGATCGGCGCGCGCACCACCCTGTTGCCCGGGGCCAGCATCGGTAAGAACGCCGATGTCGCGCCCGGCTCGGCGGTGACCGGCAAGGTCAAGAACGGGCAGTTCTGGAAGGGCTCACCCGCGGTGAAATCGGGCAAGGCCCGTCATCCGTGGCCCGATCACCGGCCGGGACGCGCCCCGCTGTGGGTCGCGGTGTACGGCGTGTCCTCGCTGCTGCTGGCCGGCCTGCCGCTGCTGGCCCTGGGCGCCGGCCTCGCGGTGATCGTCTGGGGCATACACGGCACCGCCTCACCGGCCGACGCGCTGCTGCCCGCACTGGCCTGGACGCCGGCCGCCGCCGTGGTGGCACTGCTGACCTACGCCGCGCTGACCGTGATCGGGGTGCGCATCCTCTCTGTGCGACTGTCCGAGGGTTACCACCCCGTGCGCAGCCGCGTGGGCTGGCAACTGTGGACCACAGAGCGCCTGATGGACGCCGCCCGCAACTACCTCTTCCCGATCTACGCCAGCCTGCTCACGCCGTGGTGGCTGCGCCTGCTCGGCGCGAAAGTCGGTAAGGACACCGAGATCTCGACCGCCCTGTTCACCCCGAAGTTCACCGAGGTGCAGGACGGCGCGTTCCTCGCCGACGACACCATGGTGGCCTCCTACGAGCTGGGCGGCGGCTGGATCCACGTCGCCAAGGCGACGATCGGCAAGCGCGCCTTCCTCGGCAATTCAGGTATCACACAGCCGGGTCGCAAGGTGCCCAATGACGGACTGGTGGCCGTGCTGTCGGCCACACCTCACAAGGCCAAGGCCGGCTCCTCGTGGCTGGGCAGTCCCCCGGTCCGGTTGCGCCGCAACGCCACCGCCGCCGATGCGCTGCGCACGTTCCACCCCTCGACCCGGCTCAAGATCATGCGCTCGGCGGTGGAAACCTGCCGGCTGATCCCGGTGATCGTCACCTTCGCGATCGGCATCGCGGTTCTGGGTGCGATGCAGGCCGTGACGATCCGGTTCGGTTTCCTGTGGGCGGCACTCACCGGGGGCCTGGTCCTGCTGGCCGCCGGCCTGGTGGCCGGGACCATCGCCGTGGTCGCAAAGTGGTTGGTGGTCGGCCGGATTCGCGCGGTCGAGCATCCGTTGTGGTCGTCGTTCGTCTGGCGCAACGAGGTGTCGGACACCTTCGTCGAGACCGTCGCCGCACCCTGGTTCGCCCGGGCCGCCAGCGGCACCCCGGTGATGAACCTGTGGCTGCGCGGCCTGGGCGCCTCGATCGGGCGCGGCGTGTGGTGCGAAACCTACTGGCTGCCCGAAGCCGATCTGGTGGCGCTGGGCACGGCGTCCACCGTCAACCGCGGCTGCGTGGTGCAGACCCACCTGTTCCACGATCGCATCATGCGGTTGGACAGCGTTGTGCTCGAAGAAGGTTCGACGCTGGGACCGCACTGTGTGGCGTTGCCCGCGGCCCGCCTGGGCGCCGGCGCCACCGTCGGGCCGGGGTCGCTGGTGATGCGGGGCGACGAGGTGCCACCGTCGACGCGCTGGCAGGGCAACCCGATCGCACCATGGAACATGTTCGGCAAGAAACGTGCGGGCGACAAGGCCCCCGAGAAAAACCCCGACAAGACTGCGAAGAAGACAGAAGACCCGGCCGCGTGACCCGATCGAAGAAAGCCGCAAAAAAGTTGGTACCCCAACCCGTGATCGACCCGTATCTGCCGCGCAACGGCAACTTCGGGTACCGGGTGTCGCGCTACGAACTCGATCTGGAATACAAGGTCGCGATCAACCGGCTGGCCGGGACCGTCACCATCACCGCGGTGACCTTGGCCGCGGTGCGCAACTTCACCCTCGACCTGTCCGATGCCCTTACGGTGTCGCGGGTTTCGGTGAACGGCCGGCGCCCGGTCCAGTACCGATGTTCGGGCGGGAAGCTGTCGATCACGCTGCCCACGCCGCTGCCGGCCGGCGCCGCGATGACCGTCGTCATCCGCTACAACGGAACCCCGCGACCCATCGAATCCTTCTGGGGCGACGTCGGTTTCGAGGAACTGTCGAACGGCGCCCTGGTGGCCGGCCAACCCAACGGGGCGGCCTCCTGGTTCCCGTGCGACGACCATCCGAGCTCGAAGGCCAGTTACCGGATCCAGATCAGCACCGACAGCCCCTACTACGCCCTGGCCAACGGCGAGCTGATCTCCCGAAAAGCCCGCGCCGGGCACACCGTGTGGACCTACGAACAGGCCGAACCCACATCGACCTACCTGATCACCCTGCAGATCGGCCAGTACGAAAGCCACCGGCTGACCAAGACACCGGTACCGATGCACGCGGTGCTGCCCGCCCGCTTGCGCCGCAATTTCGAGCACGACTTCCAAGACCAGCCGCAGATGATGAAGCTCTTCATCAAGATGTTCGGCCCCTATCCGCTGGCCAGCGGTTACACCGTGGTGGTCACCGAGGACGATCTCGAGATCCCGCTGGAGGCCCAGGGCATCTCGATCTTCGGGGCCAACCACTGCGACGGGCACCGCGGCGCCGAACGGCTGATCGCCCACGAACTGGCCCACCAGTGGTTCGGCAACTCGGTGACGGCGCGACGCTGGCGCGACATCTGGCTGCACGAGGGATTCGCCTGCTACGCCGAGTGGCTGTGGTCCGAACACAGCGGCGGGCACACCGCCGCGGAGTGGGCCGAGCACTACTACGAACGGCTGCGCGACAAGCCCCAGGACCTGCTGCTGTCCGACCCCGGGCCCGAGGACATGTTCGACGACCGGGTCTACAAACGCGGCGCACTGACCCTGCACGCGCTGCGCACCCTGATCGGCGACCGCAATTTCTTTGCGCTGCTGAGGGATTGGACGGCCCGCCACCGACACAGCACGGCGTTCACCGACGATTTCACCGGGCTGGCGGCCGGCTACACCGACGAGCCGCTGCAGCCGCTGTGGCAGGCGTGGCTGTATTCGAAAGAGCTGCCTGACCTGTGACCGACGCCGGCGGCGCGCCCGCCACTGGACCCATAACGCGCAGCAGCGTCGCCCGCGTCGGACTGGCGACGGCGATCAGCGCGCTGTGCGGCTACGCCGTGCTGTACCTGGCCGCGCGCGACCTCGAGCCGGCCGGTTTCTCGATCTTCAGCGTGTTCTGGGGTGCGTTCGGTCTGGTGACCGGAGCCGCCAACGGTCTACTGCAAGAGGCCACCCGCGAGGTCCGCTCGTCTCGACATCGGGATCTCAGCGTGCCGGTCGGCTCCTCGCGCGAGCGCTCGTCGGCGGGCCCCACCACCCATCCGATGCGGATCGCCGGTCTGGTCGGCATCGTCGCGGCCCTGGTGATCGCGGCCAGTTCACCGCTGTGGAGCGCGCACGTATTCGCCGAGTCCCGGGCGCTGAGCGTGGTGCTGCTCAGCGTCGGGCTGGCCGGATTCTGCCTGCACGCGACCTTGCTCGGCATGCTCGCCGGGGTGAACCGGTGGACCGAGTACGGGGCCCTGATGGTCACCGACGCCGGCACCCGGGTCGCGGTCGCCGCGGCGACGTTCGTGCTCGGCTGGGGACTGGCCGGATTCCTGTGGGCCACCGTGGCCGGAGCCGCGGCCTGGCTGATCATGCTGATCGCCGCACCGGCGGCGCGGATGGCCGCCGGACTGCTGACCGCGGGCAGCCCGGCGACGTTCCTGCGCGGGGCCGCCCACTCGATCGCTGCGGCCGGCGCCAGCGCGATCCTGGTGATGGGGTTCCCGGTGCTGCTCAAGGCCACCTCGGGTGACCTTGGCGCGGCCGGCGGTGTGGTGATCCTGGCCGTGACGCTGACGCGCGCACCGCTGCTGGTTCCGCTCACCGCGATGCAGGGCAACCTGATCGCACACTTCGTCGACCAACGCGACAAGCGGCTGCGGGCATTGCTGGCCCCTGCCGCCGCCGTGGCCGCGCTGGGTGCCGTGGGTGTGGCCGCGGCGGGACTGCTGGGGCCGTGGCTGCTGAGGGTGGGATTCGGCGACGAGTACCGAGCCGGCGGACCTCTGCTGGCCTGGCTGACCGCCGCCGCTGTCGCCATCGCCATGCTCACGCTGACCGGCGCCGCGACCGTCGCGGCCGCCCTGCACCGGGCCTACGCGCTGGGCTGGATCATCGCCACGGTCGCGGCCGTCGCGCTGCTGCTACTACCGGTCGGGCTGGAGACCCGGACCGTCATCGCGCTGCTGTGCGGACCGCTGGTGGGCATCGCGGTTCACCTGGGCGCGCTGGCGCGGAGGGCTGCTGGCTGATCGCGGAGCGGCTCCGGCCGCGACATTGGACCGCAGTGTAGTTTGGTGCCCATCGACATGCGCTTTCACGACATTTGGATCATCATCCCCGCCTTCAATGAGGCGAGCATCATCGGCGACGTCATCTCGGACGTGCGCTCGGTTTTCCCTAACGTGGTGTGTGTCGACGACGGGAGCCGCGACGGCACGGCCGACCTGGCCGTGCGGGCCGGCGCGCACGTCGTCCCGCATCCGGTGAACCTCGGCCAGGGCGCGGCGATCCAGACCGGTGTCGAGTACGCGCGCAGCCGGCCAGGAGCCCGGGTGTTCGCCACGTTCGATGCCGACGGTCAGCACCAGGTGAAGGACGTGGTGCGGATGGTCGACCGGCTCGACACCGACGGCGCCGATCTTGTGGTGGGCACCCGGTTCGCCAATCCGGACGCCCACGCGGTGACGCACACCCCGCCGTTGAAACGGATCATCCTGCGCGCGGCGGCATTCCTGAGCCCGCAGAGCCGTGCCTTCGGGCTCACCGACGCGCACAACGGCCTGCGGGTGTTCAACAAGTTGGTCGCCGACGAACTCAACCTCACGATGAACGGCATGAGCCACGCCGGCGAGTTCATCTCACTGGCCTACGAAAACCGTTGGCGCGTAGTCGAGGAACCGGTCGAGATCCTCTACACCGACTACTCGAAGTCGAAGGGGCAACCACTGCTCAACGGGGTGAACATCGTCTTCGACGGGCTGTTACGCAGGAGGATGTCCCGGTGAACTGGATTCAGGCACTGCTGATCGTCGCGGTGCTGGTGCTGTTGGCGTACCTGTTGGGGTCACGGCGCAGCGCGCGGTCCAAGGCGTGGGTGAAGGTCGGTTTCGTGTTGTTCGTGGCAGCCGGCATCTACGCGATCCTGCGCCCCGACGACACCACCGTGGTGGCGAACTGGCTTGGTGTGGACCGCGGTACGGACCTGATGGAGTACATGCTCATCATCGCGTTCGTTTTCGTCACGCTGTCGACGTATTTGCGCATCAAGGATCTCGAGCTGCGCTACGCCCGGCTGGCGCGGGCCGTGGCCCTGCAGAACGTGCGGGTGCCGGCGTCCTCAGCAGATGAATGACGAGCCATCCCGCCCTACCGACGACCCAGCATCGCTGAACGCGCTGCTGGCTGTTGCCGCCGAGCGCCAGAGCGCAGGCGATCTGCGCGGGGCGCTGCGCAATGCCATCGAGGTTCACGAAGCCCGACGTACCACCCTGGGCAACGATCATCCGGACACGCTCGCTGTGGCGTGGCTCGTGGTCAGCTGGCGATACGACCTCGGCGAAGCCGGGGCCGTCGAAGCCGTGCGTGACCTGCTCCCGACCATGGAGCGCGTCCTCGGTGCCGAGCACCGCGACACGTTGTGGGCGCAGCACACCCTGGCCGCAATCGACGACAGCGCAACAGATCCGGCCGATCGGCTGCTGCGATGGGTCCACCTGTGCGGTGCAGACACTCGTGCCTTCGGCGCACGCCACCCGCTGACGCTGGCCGCAGCATACGGAGCGGCGTTGGCTCGTCGCGATCTCGGCGATCCCTACGGGGCGAGTATGGAGGCGCTGGTAGTGCACCAGCACCGGGCTCGCCTCCTCGGTGAGCACCATCCCGAAACGCTGGCGGCGCGACTGGCGCAGGTGAGCTGGCACGGTGAGGCGATGGGGGTTACCGCGAAGACCCTCAACGACCTCGACGACCTGATCCCGGTGCTGGAAAAAGCGCTCGGTCACGACGATCCCACCACGTTGACGGCCCGGTATACCCGAGCCCTGTGGACCCCGGAAGCAGCTGGCAACACAATGGATCGCATTTCGGAATGGGAGGTCCTCGCCGAGGATCTCGCCCACGGACGAGGCGATGCAGACCCATTGACCCTATCGGCTCTGGGCAAGCGGGACGCAGCACGCATGGAGTGGCAAGACCTGCTGGAGGCGACCCGCGATATCGCCTACAGCGTTGAGTTCCAAGAGCAGAGCAACGAGCCACACTGCCCCGGCGCCGAAGCTGAGAGCAGAGCGACTGATGCCGCAGACGAGGAAGAGTCCGAGCAAGCTCATTCCCTCGAATGCGTTCTGACGGCGAAAAGGGCGTTGTCGCGGTGCGTCCGGGACGCAGGTATCGATGCACACCAGACGTTGCTGTGGCGCTACTACCTCGCATGGTGTCTGTGGGCCGGACACGAATTCGGTTCGGCCGGTCAGCGGGCCCGACGGCTGGTCAAGGACTGCACGATCATCGTCGGCGAGGACCATCCATTGACCGACGCCACGCGGATCTTGTTGTCCTTCAGCGACACCCAGGCGTGGACGGGACTCTCACCGTTCTGGGACGGTAGCGACGCCGCCGACCTGACCGGAAGCTAGCAACTGGGCAAACTCCGCCAACATGGCGATCCGGGCGTCCTCGAGTTCCGGCATCGGCAGCACACGGCGCACCATGGCGGCGCCGTCGAACGTGTTGATCACGATGGTCAGCAGCACGGCGAAAACATCCTCGGGGATCTGGTCCATGCCGGGCCCGTGCTTGGCGGTTTCGTAGATGTTGTGGATGTACTCGGTGAGCACCGCCTGGAGCGGGCCCCGCAGCTTTTCGTCGGTGCGCGCCGCCATCAGCAGTTCGTGCCACACGGTGTTGGTTTCACTGCCCGCGATGTCGCGCAGGATCGCCAGCGCCGCCGGCAGCGCCGGCTGCTCGGCGGCGATATCCGCACCCAACTTGCTGCCCAACTCCACCTGCCGGCGCGCGACCTCCCGCGCCGTGGCCGCCATGAAGTCGCTCATCGTCGGGAAATGCCGGAACAGCGCGCCGTCGGAAACCTTGGCCCGCTTGGCGATCACCGCCGCCGAGGCCTTGGCGTAGCCGACCTCGATGATGGTGTCGATGGCGGCGTCGAGGAGCCGTGCGACGGTTTCCTCGCGGCGCTGCTGCTGGGTTCTGGCCATCTCTATACGGGTGCGCGGTCCAGTTGCTCAGCACCGGCCCGCAGGTAGCGGCCCGACTTCACCGATTCGCCGTAGCCGTCCCGGAACTGACCGTTGCGGAATACCACGGCACCGTTGACGGCGGTGGCGATGATGGCGTCGTCGCTGCGGTTCACCATCCGGCTCAGCCCGCCGTAGAACGGCACCGACTCCTCGTGATAAGCCTCGACCGTCTCGTTGAGGCCGGCTGGGTCGATCACCACGAAGTCGGCCCGGTCACCTTGGCGCAGGGTGCCGGCCGAGACGCCGAACCAGTCGGCCACCTCGCCGGTAAGCCGGTGCACGGCATGCTCGGTGGTCATGAACGGCCGACCGGCCAGCTGAGCATCGCGTACCCGCTTGAGCAGCTTCACCGGGTAGTTGTAGAACGCCATGTTCCGCAGGTGCGCACCGGCATCCGAGAAACCCATGTGCACCGAGGGATCCGTGGCGAGCTTGTCCAGGTACTTCGGCCGGTTGTTGGCCACGATGGTGGTCCAGCGCACGTTGCGCTCACCGTTGTCGACCAGCACGTCGAGGAACGCGTCGAGCGGGTGGATGCCGCGCTCGTCGGCGATCTGCCCGAAGCTCTTGCCCACCAGCGACTGGTCGGGGCATTCGACGATTGTGGCGTCGTGGAAGTCGCGGTGCCACAGGGTCGGTCCGAGCACCCGGCGGTCGAACGACTTGCGGAACCGGCGGCGGTACTCGGGGTCGGCGAGCAGCTTGTTGCGCTCGAACTGATCCTTGAGATGCAGCGCGGCAGTTCCGGCGCCGAACTCCTCGAACACGGGCAGATCGATTCCGTCCGAATACAATTCGAACGGCACCGGCAGATGCTGGAACCGGACCTTGGCGCCCAGGACCCGGTTGAGCAGCCGGATGCCCGGCCCGAGCACGTGCACCCCGACGGGCGCGGACTTGGCGTCGGCCGACACCAGCAGGCTCATCCGGACACCCTTGCGGCGGCCGAACAGTCCGCTGCTCTCCAGGAAGAAGTTCAGTGCCTCATAGGCTTTCGCCGTACTCGGCGCGCTCTGCAGCATCCGTCCGCGCTTGCGCAGCACCTTGATCAGCCGTCGACGCTCACGCCAGGTTGCGAACGTCGACGGCAACGCGCGGGACCGGAACCGGTCCCCGTCGAGCTTGTCGATCGCCGCGTCCATTCCGGACAGACCGAGCATGCCCGCTTCGAGCGCCTCGTCGAGCTTTGCCGCCATGGTCTCCAGTTCGGCGTCGGTCGGGGTGACACCACGGGTGGTGGCCCGGTCCAGCCCGAGCACCGAGGCCCGCAGATCCGAATGCCCCAGCAGCGATGCGACATTCGGGCCCAGCGGCAACTCGTCGATGACCTTCACATACTCGGCCGGGCCCGACCAGGTCTTGTGCTGCTCCAAGGCACCCAGCACGAACTGGCGCGGAACCGCCTCGACGCGACTGAACAGGTCAGCGGCGTCTTCGGTGTCGGCGTACACCGTCGACAGCGAGCACATGCCGAGCAGCACGGTGGTCACCCCGTGGCGCACCGATTCCCGCAGACCCGGATCGAGCAGCACCTCGGCGTCGTAGTGGGTGTGCACGTCGACGAAGCCGGGCAGCACCCATTTACCGCCGGCGTTGATGACGTCGGGACAACCGGTCTCGTCGAGCGGGGTGGCGGACACCGTGACCACTACCCCGTCGCGAATCCCCAGCGAACGGACCTGCGGCGGGGCGCCGGTGCCGTCGAACCACAAGCCGTTGCGAACGATGACGTCGTAGGACATGACGCAACGCTAAACGAGAAAGTGAGTACTCACAATCTTTTAGTGAGAATTACTCCGGAAGAATTCGACCGTCTTGGGGATACCCGCCGCCAGATCGACCTGCGGCCGCCAGCCCAGCACGTCCCGGGCCCGAGTGATGTCGAGCTGGGAACGACGCAGGTCACCGAGCCGCGGCGGGTGCATCTCCGGGTCGTCCGCGGCACCGACGGCCAGCGCGATCGCGGTGTGCATCTCGCGGGTCGAGGTCTCGACCCCGGTGCCGACGTTGAACCGCTGACCGCCGCCGTCCGGCCCGGACGCCTTGACGAAGGCGTCGACCACGTCGTCTACGTACACGTAATCGCGGGTGTCGGAGCCGTCGCCGAAGATCTTGGTGGGCCGCCCGGCCAGCAGTGCCTGGGCGAAGATCGCCACCACTCCGGCCTCGCCGTGCGGGTCCTGCCGCGGGCCGTAGACGTTGGCCGGCGCGATGTGTGAGCAGTCCAGGTTGTACAGATTGCGGAACATGTTGAAGTAGACCTCGCCGGCCACCTTGCTCGCCGCGTACGGCGACGCCGGATTCGTCGGGGTGTCCTCGCTCGTCGGATACGACGGCGGAGTGCCGTACACCGAGCCGCCCGACGACGTGTGCACCACCTTGCGCACTCCGGACTGCCGCGCCGCCTCGGCCAGCCGCACCACGCCCACCACATTCACCGTGGAGTCCAGCTGCGGATCGTCCACCGAGCGCTTCACCGAGATCTGGGCGCCCAGGTGAAAGATCACCTCGGGCTGGGTGTCCTTGAACAGGCCCAGCAGGTCGGCGTCGACGATGTCGGCCTTGACGAACTCGAAGTTGTCGCTGTTGTCGGCGCTGCTCAGGTTCTCTGCCCGCCCCGAGCTCAGGTCGTCCAGCCCGACGACGCTGTGCCCGTCCGCCAGCAGTCGGTCAACCAGGGTCGATCCGATGAAACCTGCCGCACCCGTGACTAGTGTTCGCACTCGCCCACCGTACAGTCGACAAGAGTGAACAAAGTCGCCCGTACAGCCGCCGCGCTCATCGCGCTGCACCTGGTGGTCCGGGCGGTACTCGCATTCGGTGGCTATTTCTACTGGGACGATCTGATCCTGATCGGCCGGGCCGGCACTCAGGATCTGCTGTCCCCGTCGTACCTGTTCGACGATCACGACGGCCACGTCATGCCCGCGGCGTTCCTGGTGTCCGGCGCGGTGACCCGGTTGGCCCCGTTCTCCTGGGTGCTGGCCGCGGTGAGCCTGGTAGTGATGCAGCTCCTGGCCTCACTGGCGCTGCTGCGGGCGCTGTGGGTGATCCTCGGCTGGCGGCCCGTGCTGCTGATCCCACTGACCTTCGCCTTGTTCACCCCGTTGGCCTTGCCCGGGTTCGCGTGGTGGGCTGCGGGGCTGAACACACTGCCGATGCAAGCAGCGCTGGCCTGGGTGGTCGGTGAGGCCGTGCTGCTGGTGCGCACCGGGTCTTCCCGGCACGCGGTTGTTGGTGTGCTCGTCTTTCTTGGCGGGTTGTTGTTCTTCGAGAAGGCCGCGGTGATCCCGTTCGTGGCGTTCGCGGTCGTCGCTCTCCTGGGGTACGTCACGGGGACCTTCGGCCTGCGCGATGTCTGGCGACGCGGCCTTCAGCTGTGGGTCGGGTCTCTGGCGCTCTTGGTGGCCTGGATCGGGGTTTACCTTCTCGTCGTCGACCAGAAGCGGTGGAGCTTCGATCTGGGGATGACCTGGGACCTGCTGAGCCGCTCATTTACCCACGGCATCGTGCCCGGGATCGTGGGTGGGCCGTGGTCCTGGCAACGCTGGGCACCCGCCTCACCGTGGGCCACCCCACCCGTCTCGGTGATGGTGCTGGGCTGGGTGGTGCTCGTTGTCGCCGTTGCGGTGGTGCTGGTGCGCAAGACCCGCATCTGGCCGGTGTTGGTCGTGGCCCTGGGTTACGCCGTCGCCTGCCAGATCCCGATCTATCTGATGCGCTCGTCGCGGTTCACCGCCTTGGAGCTGGCCCAGACGCTGCGCTATCTGCCGGACCTCGTGGTGGTGCTGGCGCTGTTGGCGGCGGTGGGGTTCTGTGCGCCGAACCGGGAATCCTCGCGCCTGCTTTCGGCATCACCGGCGCGCACTGCCGTATGTGTCAGTGTTGCCGTGCTTTTCGTGGCGAGCAGCCTGTATTCGACGTTCACCTTCCTCAAGGTGTGGCAGGACAACCCGGTGCCCGCCTATCTGAACAATGCGCGCGCGTCGCTGGCGTCCACCTCATCGGTTGCACCACTGCTGGACCAGGAGGTCGATCCGCTGATCCTTCAGCGGGTGGCCGCTCCGGAGAACCTGGCCAGCCACATGTTCGCCCTGGCCTCGCCACGTCCCGAGTTCGCCTCGGCGACAACCGATCTGCGAATGTTCGACCGGACCGGGACGCTGTTGCCTGCGAAAGTGACGTGGGTGCGCACCATCGTCGAGGGCCCGGCACCCAAGTGCGGCTTCCTGGTCCAGCCCGACGAACCCGTCGTCATGCCGCTCGACGGGCCCCTGCTGCCGGCCGATTGGACCGCCGAGATCAACTATCTGGCCAACAGCGACGGTTCCCTGACCATGGCCCTCGCCGAAGGCCCTGAGGTGAAAGTGCCGGTACGGCCCGGCCTCAACCGGGTGTTCGTCCGACTGCCCGGCGCCGGGCAGTCCATTTCCGTGCAGGCCAACACCGCCGCGCTGTCGGTCTGCATCTCCCCCGGACCCGTCGGATTCCTGGCACCGAAGTAGATCAGCTGCTGAGATACTGACGGTTGACTGTCGAAATCCTGGTGGGGGGGCGTTCTGTGGGCAGACAGCGATGACAACGCTGCGCCGCGAGTGGTGTCGACACATCTGTGGGCTCACATTGGTCATGGCTCTCCTCGCACTCGTCGGCTGTAATTCACGCGCCGAACCCACACTTCCCTCCGACACAGATCCCGCCACAATCTCCGACCGGGTCAACCGAGCCGACGGTCCGGAGTTCCTGCGGGACATCACGTCTGCGGAGTGGCCCGACAACGGCCGACGTGCGGCCGAACTCTTCGTATGGATTCCGCGCGATGCGCATTCAACCGATCGCACCGCAGCCACTCGCGCCGGCCAAACGGCGCACGCCATCGCTTCGTTCATCGCCGACAACAAGGGCGAACCTGCGAATACCCCCGCCAATCCCCCTGTTTGGCAAGCCTTTGCCCGCAGCCTCGGCCCTTACGTCGGCGCGATGGTCGGCGACGCGACGGGAGTCGAGGGCTTCGACTCGTTGGACGGCCCGGGTTCGCAGATGCGGCGTACTGCGGCCCTGTTCGCCGCGATGACCAAAGACAACGACGCCAACCAAGTCTTGATCGACGCGGTCTCAGAGCGCGCGCACGGCTACGAGGTCGCATTCGCCAAAGCCGCGGTGGCCGAACCGTTGTTGGCCGACCGAGGGGCCGCACAACAAGCGGACCTGCTTCGCGCCGCTACCTTGCGCAGTCTCGTTGCCACCGGAGCGCATCTGGCGGGGAAGAGGCCGCCCCCGACACCCGCGCATGCCCAGACTGAACTCGCTTATCAGGTCGCAGTGCTCACCGCTCGCCCGGATGATCCTCACATCAATGATGGGTTCTTCAGTGGTGGACGGCTTCTGCCCCCGAGTGACATCGCCGAGGCCGACTGGAGCATCTACGACACTCAGCTGACGGTGTATCTGACACCGTGGCCGCGCATCAACGACGCGATCCGTCAGTTCGGCGATGAGTACGACGTTATCGCTCGCGGACAGTGAAGACAGGTGGTCAGCACGGTGATCCGCCAACTAGCCATCACAGCATTGGTCGCCTGCCTGCTCGCTGGTTGTGGACTCTTCGGCAGCCCGAGTCCACATGACGACCGCTTCGCGCGACCGGACCATCCGAAGGACTCACCGTCCGGGCAGTATGCGGTGGCGGTGGACATGGGACCGAATCAGAACGGTGTCGACACCTGGGTGGCAGTGATCCGGGACAACGCAACGGGCGCCGAGGTGTTCCGCGACTCGAACTCCTACAGCAGCCGTCACGGCGTCGGCATCACCTGGCTGTCCACCAGTGACCAATTATGGTTGCTCTCCAGCGATGTCGGAACTGCGCACGTCGACCGGAAACCCGATGGGACCTGGATCAAGACCAGCATCTATCCGGAAACAGTCGGCGACATCCCCGAAGAGATCACAGCTCTCGGTGGCTGAGCATCGCGGTCGATGAGTGCTGAGATACTGACCGGTGACTGCCAGGATCCAGTCGAGGGGGAGTTTTGTGAGCGCGCTTGACGGCTTCTATTCCACGTGGAACAAAGCGCGGGCAACCTTCGGGGTCGGTACGCCCGTCGACGGCTCCCAGCATGACGGCAGCTCCCAGCTACTGCGGATGAAGGGCATGGTCGAATCGGCCGCCCAGCACGATGGCTGGCAAGGAAAGGGCGCCGAGGCCTATGCCGCAGCCAACAAACAGCATGCAGCCGTCTACCAGAAACTCGCCGACCTCGACAAAAAGATGGCTGCCGAGGTCACGAATGCCGCGAACATCGTCACCAACGGTCGCACTCAACTCGACACCACAAAGTCCTGGGTCGACAGCGCCGTGAACTCACTGCCCAGCTCGCTCAGCCCCCAGGCTCGCGAAAACAGCCTGATACCGATCGCCAATCAGGGCATCACCCAGGTCAAAAACGCCGTCAGCACTGCCAACGGAGACATGCTCAAGATCGGTTCTCGCATCACCGACATCAAGAACCAGTACGACGAGCTGCAGAACCAGAAGCTCGGGCCGGACAAGGACGGCAAGGATTCGAAGGACCCCGACGGCGGCGAGGCGCCAGCCGAGCCTGGATCGAAACCCGGTGAGCCAGGCGGGCCTGAGTTTGTCATCGGACCTCCTACGAAACCCGACATCTCCTGGGACGAAGACTTCAAATACGGTTCCGCCGAGCCCGGGGTCGGTGATTACCTGAAGCGAGCCGAATGGGAGGCAAAGCTTGCGGGTGGCCGTTTGCTGCGAAGCGACCTCGACGACGCGACTCAGATGTATCGGCACTATTGGGATAACGACGGAAAACCAATCGAATTCGATTACGAAGAGGCCTACCGTGAGGACCCAGGTATCCGCGCCAACGTCGACGATCAGATCAGCCGAGCACAACGTGGGGCTGAAGAACTGATCCGGGGCGGCAACACGTCATTCTCGATGACCGGCGATGCGACACAGACCGCGAACTACCCGACCACTGAAAATTGGCAGAAAGCAGTTGGCGGATACCAACAATGGAGCAGTGCGGACGTCAAGGTCGAAGGCAACAAGGTCACGATGACGGTGACAGTGCACGCCGAAGACCACTACAACTTCAATCGCGGTCAATCCGACATTGGGACCGGAGCGTCCGACAACGACAACGGTAGGTTCACCGAGCTGGGATGGGCCAAGCCGTTCGATTCCCACGGGGAAGTCACCCGGACAGTTACCTGGGAACTCGGGAGCGCGCCGACAGCCGATCAAGGGAGCTCACCCCAATTCAATCCGGGACGGGAAGACCGGGTGGACGGCAGAGGCAGCCCAGGTGGAATTCGAGTACCCGATAACAATCGCAACACCGGAGGTGTGACACTGCCGTGACGAATTCTTTTGGGGCGAAAAGGATCAGCGCCGCAGCCCTGTCATTAACCTTGCTCATCTTCGCGCTTACAGCATGTTTTCCCAGTTCGCATGATCGGCAACCGATGGAGGGCACCGTGAACACCCCTGCCGCCAAGACCACGTCAAATCCGGTCCGGCACGAACTGGAGCCATTGACCAAACGCTTCCCCGCGCTCGGGTCACCAGTCACCGCCTCGTGGGTTAGCGGAGACATGGGTGATCCGCAGGCCCCAGGGCCGTCGTTGTACTGGATCGACAGCATCGTCGAACTCAGCCCGGCAGTCGCGAACGATCTGAAAACGAGGTATCGAGCCGTTCCGACCGCCAACCAGCCCGATGTCTGGGAAACGCTGAGAGGAGTTCTGCCACAAGGCGGCCTGCTCGGCAGCGAGCAACTCAACGCGGCGTTCACCTCTACCAGGATCAAATCTAAGGCCTACCTAGCCGAGAATTCGCCGGTCATCGTCATTACCGCAATTGGGGAGTAGACGGGCAATCAGTTGATCTCAAATCCGCCACACACTGGTGGTACGCCGATGAAAACTAGAATTCTCGTCGCCATCATGACCGGGCTCTGCCTGACCCCCACCGCCTGCACCGCCGAAGGTTCATCCGTGAATGCTGTTGTGCCCCAATCGCAACAACAAGCCCAGGACACGCTCATGAGCTACCTGAAGCGCACCCTGCACGGGCTGCCGGCAGGCACCGTCATAGACGCCACCCGATACGGTTCAGCTGGCTCAACCGGGTACTGCGACGACAACGACAGCACACCCACCGCTCCGAGGAATTTCAGCACCATCGGTGAACTGCACTCACCCCCGGGAACCGACAACGACGCCACCGTGAGAAAGGTTGGCGAGATCTGGAGCAGCTGGGGATGGAAAGTGGTCGAGCGCGACGAGTTCCGGAAGCCCAACCAGTTCGGATATGGCCCTGATGGCTACCGCGTACAGATCGTTTCTGCGTCACCGACAAATTTCCCGCCCACCGTCAATGCAATCTCGCCTTGCTCCCCGGGGACCATCGCGCGTGATGGCACCGCCTTCCCGATGCAGATCGCATCGGACAGTTAGTTGGTGGGCGTGCCCTGCCGACAATGGGAGCAATCCACGAGCCCGACTGAGCCCGTTGCCCTGATGAGATCAATGGACTCGTCGCTGAATCTCGCGGCACCCCTCCACGACGGGTCGAACACGCTCGTCATGCGATCGGTCGACGAGTGATGCGGAGCCCGTGCCAAGCTGGCAGGCATGACTGACGTACGCGAACAGGGTCTGCGGGTCCTCCAGGAGATGGTGCCGCATCTGCCGGCAGACGTCGTCGAGCCGGACGGCAGGTTCGGCGATGAGCTGATGGCCATCGGTGTCGACAACGTCTTCGGCCGGTTGTGGAGCCGTGACGGGTTGAGCCGGCGTGACCGCAGCCTGGTCACGATGGGCATCTTGATCGCCCTGCGGGCCACCGATGAGTTCGAGTCGCACGTCAGGATCGGCCTCCGAAACGGCCTCACCGAGGACGAGATCGCCGAGGTCATCTACCACGCCAGCGGTTACGCGGGATTCCCCGCTGCGAACACCGCCCGCAACGTGGCGCGTGCAGCGCTGGCCAAGGACTAGAAGACCCGGCTGCCCTTCTCCGACAGCTCGAAGCCGTGGTCGCCGACCACGCACACCGTGCTCACCTCGGTGGCGGCACACGTCCCGGTGTCGGGGTAGACGAGCTTGCTGCCCGCGGGAAGCAACTTGTAGTCAGCTGGATCAACCGTGCGGTCGCGCGGCTCCTTGTAGTCCGTGTACTTCTCCATGCCCGCCAGATCGCCGGTGGAAAACCTCGCCGGATCGACCGACATGGCCGCGAAGACGTTGACGAGGTTGCTCGAGGTACCGGGCAGCTCACCCCAGCAACTGGCCTGCTTCATGGGTGGATTGGCACGGCCGGTGTACGAAATTCGGCAGCGGTACCCGCCCGGGGTGGCGAACTGCGCGCCGTTCGTCGTCGGGTAGTTGTAGTACGTGTTGTAGGGGTGAACATCCACCGCGGTGTAACCACCGAGATCCGGGATCTGCCCCGGGCCGGCCCCGGCCACCGGCGATGTCAGTGAAACCGCTGCTGCGAGAGCCGCACCCACCACCATCCGCCGCATAGCGGTGAGCTTATCGGCCCGGCGGGAACGCCGAATGCAGCAATTTCACGTCGCCCTGGAAAGCTCCGTCGGCGAGGGCCTGGTCCACGGTGATCGCGCCGACGGCGAGTCCTACGACGCTGTCCGGCGAGGCGGTGAGGACCGTGCCGGGCCGCTCCTTCGGGACGAAGGCACTCGGACCGTGCTCATCGATGCGCAAGGTCATCAGAAAGCCGTCGGTCTCGATCCCGAGTTCGACGGCCGGGGTGGCCGTGACGCCGAGAAGTAGGGCAGGCAGGGCGAGGGTGAGCCAGCGAGGCCGGAATTCATCTTCGCCACGCCCCGTCGCCAGCAGCGGAACGCCCCACCTTCCGAGCGCCTCCATCGGCTCGCGGAGCGCCGCACCCCAGGGCGTGAGTCCGTAGACGACCCCGGTGTCATCGAGGCGTCGTTCGACGATTCCGTTCGTCTCCATGGTGCGAAGCCGCTCCGCCAGGAGATTGGTGGCGATCCCTGCGAGCGAGGCCTTCAGCTCGCCGTACCGCATCGCACCGGGAAGCAACTCCCGCACGATCAGCAGCGTCCAGCGGTCACCCACAACATCCAGCGACCGAGCGAGAGCGCAGAACTGCCCGTAGGAGCGGGAAACTTTTCCAGTTTGATTGATATTTTCAACCATACTTGATTTTATCAATCAGGTTGGGAGGATGTCGGACGAGGAGGGGTGATTTCGAATGGTGCTGAGCATCAGTTGGTTGGCAGTAGTCGTGGCCACCGCGGTCGGAATGGCGATCGCGTGGGTCTGGTACAGCGATTGGGGCCTGGTCGGCAGCGCCTGGCGACAGCTGACCGGGGTGACCAAGGAGGACTCGGAGCGAGTGGGCAAGCGCCCCTTCGTCGTTCTACTGGTGTCGCTACTCGTGACGGCGATCGCGCTCACCGCCGCCTGCTCTATTACCTTCGGGTTCTTCGGCAGTAATTCCCTCTGGCTCGCCCTGGCGGTCGGAGCTGCGGCCTGGCTCGGGCTGTCGCTGTCTACGTTGGCACAGCACAACGCTTTCGAGTTGAAGCCGGCACGGCTCACCGTGATCAATAGCGCGTATCAACTAGTGCTATTTGTCGGCATGACCATTGCCATCGGGCTGCTGCACTAGCGAGTGCAGCAGCCCAGGCGAACACGCGTGGAGCCACCCAGGGGAATCGAACCCCTGACCTATTCATTACGAGTGAATTGCTCTACCGACTGAGCTAGGGTGGCGCACCCGGGCGAACCGGGCGGCACCACTTTACGGCAGACGCCGCCCAGGACCCAACTCACCCACGTAGCGCCTGCCCGACGGTAGCCACCATGGCGTCGACGGCGAACTTCGGTTTGACGTTGATCGCCAGCGCCTCGCGGCATTCCAGCACCGCCTCGATGCAGCGCAGCAGCCGGTCCGGCGGCACGTGGGCGGCCATGGCCTCCACTTTCTCGGCCATGTCCGGGTGGTTCGCGGTGACGCCGCCGGCACCCGACGACACCAGCAGGGCATCGCGGAAGTAGGTGGCCAGGTCGATCAGGGCCCGGTCCAACGCATCGCGATTAGCCCGCGTCCGTCGCGACTTCTGCCGATTCTCCAGCTGCTTGAGCACGCCGGCCGTTCCCCGGGTGGTGGCGGCGGTGCCCTTGCCGGTCCCGCCGGCGCCCAGCGCCGTCTTGAGCTCCTCGGTCTCGGCCTCATTGCGTCCCGCGGTCAACGCCAGTGCCTCGGACTCGGCGACGGCCACCATCTCCTCGGCCGCCGCGAACGCCCGCGCCGGCGTCGCAGCGTCCCGGGCCAGCCCGAGCGCCCTTTTCCGACGGTCCCTGGCCTCGGGATCGGTCGCCAACCGCCGGGCCCGCCCCACATGGCCGCCGCTGACCGACGCCGCCCAGCGTGCGTCCGCCTCGGGCAGCCCGTCACCGGAGATCAGCACGTCGGCGATGGCGTCGACCGACGGCGTGGTCAGCGCCACGTGCCGGCAGCGGGAGCGCAGCGTGATCGCGATGTCCTCGGGGTCCACCGACGGCGCACAGAGCAGGAACACTGTCGACGCGGGCGGCTCCTCCACCACCTTGAGCAGGGCATTGGCCGCGCCCTCGGTGAGCCGGTCGGCATCCTCGATCACCACGACCTGCCAGCGCCCGGTTCCGGGCCGACGCGAGGCGATCTGGACGATCTCGCGCATCTCCTTGACCGCAATCGACAGTCCCTCGGGCACGATGCGGCGCACATCGGCGTGGGTTCCGGCCATCGTCGTCGTACAGGCGCGGCATTCACCGCACCCCGGCGTCCCTTGTGACGTGCACTGCAAGGCCGCCGCAAAGCACAGTGCGGCCACCGAACGCCCCGATCCAGGCGGGCCGGTGATCAGCCAGGCATGTGTCATGGTCCCGACGGTGATGCCACTGTGTGGCGAATCACCTCGGGCCGCCGACGCGGCCGCCACCAGCTCCTGTTCCACCGCATGCTGGCCCACCAGCCGCGAAAAGACCCCGCTCATCGTCCCCAACAGTAGTGGTCAAGCCGACACAACCACGTCACAGCAGGCGCTCAACGTCCCCGGCGCCCGATACGGTGAACGGGTGACCGCGCAGGCTTTACCCGTAAGGCGAATCAATGCATTCGTCCGATGGGTGGCGCGTACCCCGTGGCCGGTGTTCACGCTGGGCATGCTGCAGGCCGACATCATCGGCGCGCTGTTCGTGCTCGGCTTCCTGCGGTTCGGTCTGCCTCCCGAGGACCGCATCCAGCTCCAGGATCTGCCGGTGCTCAACCTGGCGATCTTCCTGGGGTATCTGTTCGTGTCGTTCACCGTCGGCGCGTACCTGGCCCTGCGGCTGCTGATCCCGGTGATCCGGTGGCAGCGCCGCGACACCCTGCTGTCGAAGTCGGACCCCGGCATCACCGAGTTGGCCCGCGTACGGGCGCTGAAGATGCCCTTCTACCGCACCCTGATCAGCGTCACGAACTGGCTGCTGGGCTCCATCGTGTTCATCGTGGCCAGCTGGCCGGTGGCCAGTAAGTCGGCTCCCGTGGTTCTCGTCGCCACCGCCCTCGGGGCGACGGCCACGGCGATCATCGGCTACCTGCAGTCCGAGCGGGTACTGCGGCCGGTCGCGGTGGCCGCGCTGCGCGGCGGGGTTCCGGAGAACTTCCGCGCCCCCGGGGTGATCCTGCGCCAGGTGCTGACCTGGGTGCTCTCGACGGGCGTGCCCGTCCTGGCCATCGTCCTGGCGCTGGTGGCCAGCAAGTTCTCGATCCTGACCGCCTCTGCAGATCGGCTGATCACCCCGCTGTTGCTGTTGGCTGTGGCCGCGCTGGTGATCGGCCTGTCCGGCACCGTGCTGGTGGCGATGTCGATCGCCGATCCGCTGCGCCAGCTGCGCTGGGCGTTGGGCGAGGTGCAGCGCGGAAACTACAACGCGCACATGCAGATCTACGACGCCAGCGAGCTGGGCCTGCTGCAGGCCGGGTTCAACGACATGGTGCGCGAGCTGGCCGAGCGGCAACGCCTACGTGACCTGTTCGGCCGCTATGTGGGTGAGGACGTGGCCCGACGCGCCCTGGAACGCGGCACCGAGCTGGGCGGCCAGGAACGCGATGTGGCGGTGCTGTTCGTGGACCTGGTGGGGTCGACGCATCTGGCATCGACGATCCCGGCCGGCGACGTGGTCAACCTGCTCAACGAGTTCTTCCGGGTCATCGTCGACACGGTCAACCGGCACGGCGGGTTCGTCAACAAGTTCCAGGGTGACGCGGCCCTGGCCATCTTCGGCGCCCCGATCGAGCATCCCGACGCCTCCGGCGGTGCGCTGGCCGCATCCCGAGAACTGCACGACGAGTTGCTCAGCGTGCTGGGCACCGACACCGAGTTCGGTATCGGTGTCTCCGCCGGACGCGCGATCGCCGGCCACATCGGTGCTCAGGCCCGGTTCGAGTACACCGTGATCGGCGACCCGGTGAACGAGGCCGCCCGCCTCACCGAGCTCGCCAAACTGGAGGAAGGCCATGTGCTGGCCTCGGCGATCGCGGTCAGCGGCGCCCTGGACGCCGAGGCTCTGAGCTGGGATGTCGGCGAGATCGTCGAACTGCGCGGACGCACCGTGCCCACCCAGCTGGCCCGCCCGATGAACCTGGTCCTGCCCCGGGATCTGGAGCGCGAAGCCGAAAGCAACGTCACCGACGACGACGTGCGAAGCTCGACCTAGTCGCACCCCACCGCCGAATGGCCGGTTATTGCACGCCTTTTCGCGAAGTGCGTGACATAACTGGCCACTCGTTGCACAACAACGGCTAGAGAAGGTCAGGCCTTCTTGGCGGCGGCCTTCTTCGCCGGCGCCTTCTTGGCAGCGGTTTTCTTGGCGGCAGCCTTCTTCGCCGGAGCCTTCTTGGCAGCCTTCTTCACCGGACCGCGGGCCCGGCGATCAGCCAGCAGTTCCGAGGCACGCTCGTCGGTGATCGAGGCGACGTCGTCGCCCTTGCGCAGGCTGGCATTGGTCTCACCGTCGGTGACGTACGGACCGAATCGCCCGTCCTTGATCACCATCGGCTTACCCGAGGCCGGGTCGGTGCCCAGCTCACGCAGCGGCGGGGCCGCAGCGGCCTGGCGCCCACGGCGTTTCGGCTCGGCGTAGATCTTGAGAGCCTCTTCGAGGGTGATGGTGAACATCTGCTCCTCGGTGGCCAGCGAACGAGAGTCGGTGCCGCGCTTGAGATACGGACCGTAGCGGCCGTTCTGCGCGGTGATCTCCTCGTTGTTCGACGGGTCGACACCGACCACCCGGGGCAACGACAGCAGCTTGAGCGCGTCGTCCAGCGTCACGGTCTCCAGATCCATTGTGCGCAACAGAGATCCGGTGCGCGGCTTGGGTCCGGTGGGCTTCTTGCCCTTCTTGGCCGTCGTTCCCGCATCGGGATCTTCGGGGGGTTCCGGGAGAATCTCGGTGACGTAGGGGCCGAATCGTCCATCCTTGGCGACGATCTCGTGTCCGGACACCGGGTCGACACCCAGCACGCGGCCCTCTTGCGGTGTGGCGAAAGCCTTCTCGGCCAACTCGAGGGTCAGCTCGTCGGGCGTCAGCTCATCTTTGAGGTTGGCGCGCTGCGGCTTGAGCTCCCCCGGATTGTCCGGATCGGCAATCATCCGCTCCAGGTACGGTCCGTTGCGACCGACCCGGACCACCACCGCGCGACCTTCGTCGTCATCGAAGAGCTTGATGGAGTTGACTTCTCGCGCGTCGATGCCTTCGAGGTTGCCGCCGACGAGGTGCTTGAGGCCACCGGCGCGGGCGATCGATCCCTCGACGCCGTGCTCACCGCCGAAGTAGAAGTTCGACAGCCAGTTGGTGCGTTGTTCCTGGCCGTTTGCGATCTCGTCAAGCTCGTCTTCCATGGCCGCGGTGAAGTCGTAATCCACCAGCCGGCCGAAGTGCTGCTCCAGCAGTCCGATGACGGCGAAGGCGACCCACGACGGGACCAGCGCACTGCCCTTTTTGACCACGTAGCCGCGGTCCTGGATGGTCTTGATGATCGAGCTGTACGTCGACGGACGGCCGATACCGAGTTCTTCGAGGGCCTTGATCAGCGACGCCTCGGTGTAGCGGGCCGGCGGGCTGGTGGTGTGCCCGTCGGCGGTCAGATCGGCGGCGTCGACGCGCTGACCCTGGGTCAGGTTCGGCAGCCGGCTCTCGGCGTCGTCGGCCTCACCGCCGGCCTGCTCGTCGAGGCTCTCGACGTAGGCCTTCAGGAAGCCCGCGAACGTGATGGTGCGGCCGGACGCGTTGAAGACGACCTGCTCGCCGCCCGCAGCCGTCCCGGCAATCCGCAGCGACAGCGTGGTGCCGCGCGCGTCGGCCATCTGCGAGGCCACGGTGCGCTGCCAGATCAGCTCGTAGAGCCGGAACTCGTCGGTGTCGAGCTGCGCGTGCAGCTGCCCCGGGGTCTGGAACACGTCACCGGAGGGGCGGATCGCCTCGTGCGCCTCCTGGGCGTTCTTGACCTTGCGGGTGTACTGCCGCGGTGACGGATGCACGTACTCGTCACCGTAGAGCTGCCGCGCCTGGTTGCGCGCAGCATCAATGGCGCTGGCCGACAAAGTCGTCGAGTCGGTACGCATATAGGTGATGTAGCCGTTCTCGTACAACCGCTGCGCGATGCTCATGGTGCGCTCCGAGGAGAACCGCAGCTTGCGGGCGGCCTCCTGCTGCAGCGTGGAGGTCATGAACGGCGCGTAGGGCTTGCGCGTGTACGGCTTCTGCTCGACGGAGCTGACGGCCAACTGGGCGCCGCGCAGACCGGCAGCCAGGGCCCCGGCGCTGGCCTCGTCGAGCACCAGCACCTCGTCGGGCTTCTTCAGCTGGCCCAGCGAGTCGAAATCACGACCGGCGGCGACGCGGCGGCCGTCGACGGTGTTGAGCTTGGCGGTGAACTTGGGCGGCGTGGCCTGCGGGTCGGAGACCGACGCGTCCAACTCGGCGCTGACGTCCCAGTACCCGGCGCTGCGGAACGCCATGCGCTCCCGCTCACGCTGCACGATGATGCGCGTGGCCACCGACTGCACCCGGCCTGCCGACAGCTTCGGCGCGACCTTCTTCCACAGCACGGGCGACACTTCGTAGCCGTAGAGCCGGTCGAGGATGCGGCGGGTTTCCTGCGCGTCGACCAGCGCGATGTCCAGGTCGCGGGGGTTTTCCGCGGCGGCCCGGATCGCGGGTTCGGTGATCTCGTGGAACACCATCCGCCGGACCGGCACCTTGGGCTTCAGCGTCTCCAGCAGATGCCAGGCGATCGCCTCACCCTCGCGGTCACCGTCCGTTGCGAGGTAGAGCTCGTCGACACCCTTGAGCAGGTCTTTGAGCTCGGTGACCGTGCTCTTCTTCTCCGGGCTGACGATGTAGAGCGGTTCGAAGTTGTCGTCGACATTGACCCCGAGGCGCGCCCACGGCTCGGATTTGTACTTGGCCGGCACGTCAGCGGCATTGCGCGGCAGGTCACGAATGTGCCCGCGGGAGGATTCGACCACGTAATTGGAGCCCAGGTAGCCGGCGATTTTGCGCGCCTTCGTCGGCGACTCGACAATCACGAGTCGCCGGACATTCCCCTTGCTACCGCTGCCGCTATCGCCAGCCAACTGTGCTTACGCTCCACTCCTATAGTTGCCGCGCCACGCCCGGCAACTGACAATTTCGCATTACGCGCGAGCCTACGCAAACCGGCTCTCCGCGTATGCATCATTAAATACGTGGCCAATGCGCCAACGCGGAGGTATCCCCGGGCGGTTCCCCGACATTCTCTACCAGGCGTGACAGGCGTCGGCGCCCACTGATCCGCAGCGCCGGATGGGAGCCCCTGGTCCCGATCAGGGTCGGGGCGATTCCCACCCGCATCAAGGCCGCTGCCAGCGCCGCGTAGGTGTCGGGCGCATGCGGGTCCAGCCCTAGCAGGTAACGGTCGTCGGCCTCGGGCGTGCCCGCGGCCAGCGTCCAGGCCCGCAACTCGCGGGCGCCGGGCAGCCATCGGGGCGGCACTGTCTTGACCGCGCCCCTGGTCCACTCCTCCGCGATCAGCATCAACTGCGGATCCAGCGCCGTACGCACCAGCGGGTTGTTCTCGTCGGTCCGGGAGATCTCCGGAACCAGCCCGACCTCGGTGATCATGTCGGCCAGGCCCTGGGCACGCCACAGCTCGGCGACGACCACCGAGAACCGGGCCGCCTGCCGACCACTGTTGCCCGCCAGAACGATCTGTCCCGGCCCGGCAAGCAGCCCGGTCAGGTCGGCCACCGCAGGCGGCACCGACTCAGCCGAGAAGAAGGACAGCTGGCTCACAAACCGACACTAGGCCAGCGCAGGCTGCAAAAACGAGAACACCCCCGCGGTGTCCGATTTTGGACTCACACGGGGGTGTCTCTTTGGGTTTGTTTGGCTCAGATGGCCCGAACACCCGTGGCCTGCGGCCCCTTGGGGCTCTGGCCGACCTCGAACTCAACCTTCTGGTTCTCCTCCAGGGTGCGGAATCCGCTGCCCTGGATTTCCGTGTAGTGGACAAACACGTCGGCAGAGCCGTCCTCCGGAGCAATGAAGCCGAAGCCCTTCTCCGCGTTGAACCACTTCACAGTTCCCTGTGGCATCTTTTGTTCTTTCCTTCTCTTTCAACCGGGTGCGGTCCACCTACTTCCGGTGCACCGGGCCCGTTCCGACCGCCATACCAACGCGCGAGTCGACCGGAACTGACCCGACCTACAACCCTCGCAGGAACCGCGATCGCAACGACGATCCTGCGAGTGCGAGTACAAACACAGAAGCTGCGACCGTGATCAGTCAACCATGTTCGAGGCTGCTGCGACAGTCTCGGTATTCGGCGCGTGGTGAACAATTCGTTTACAAATCCGAGCGGTTGTCGGCGGGGTAGATCGTAGGAGGACAGACAGTGCTGGATCAGGGGTCGGATTTCGGCCGTGAGCTGCTGGCTTGCGCTGTCGACGGCACCCCATCCGGGGAAGATCCGCTACGACATGTTGCGGATATACCGGCACGACCCGGCAAACCAGATCGATGGCCGCAATGGGCCCATCCGGAGGTCGTTCAGGCTTTGCAGGACCGCGGCGTCACCGCACCGTGGTCACATCAGCTCGCCGCCGCCGAACTGGCCCGCGCCGGCCGACATGTGGTGGTCTCCACCGGCACCGCATCGGGTAAGTCCTTGGCCTACCAACTACCGATCCTGTCGGCATTGGCCGAGGACCGGCAGACCCGGGTGCTGTACCTGTCCCCGACGAAGGCGCTCGGGCACGACCAACTGCGTACGGCACAGACCCTGACGGAGACCGTCGCCGCTCTGCGTGACGTGGCGCCGGCACCGTATGACGGTGACAGCCCGACCGAGGTGCGCCGGTTCGCCCGGGAACGGTCGAGATGGATTTTCTCCAATCCGGACATGATCCATCTGTCGCTGCTGCGCAACCATGCCCGGTGGGCGGTGTTCCTGCGTCACCTCAAGTACGTCGTGGTCGACGAGTGTCATTACTACCGTGGCATTTTCGGTTCCAACGTGGCGATGGTACTGAGGCGCCTGTTGCGATTGTGCGAACGATATGCGGCCGACGGCGCTGAGCCTTCTATACCGACGGTGATCTTCGCGAGTGCCACGACGGCGTCACCGGCCGAGACTGCCGCGGAGTTGATCGGGCAGACGGTGGCCGAGGTGACCGAGGACGGCTCACCGCAGGGCGCGCGCACGATCGCGTTGTGGGAACCGGCCCTGCTCGACGAGCTCACCGGTGAGAACGGCGCGCCGGTGCGGCGTTCGGCCGGCGCCGAGGCCGCCCGGGTGATGGCGGACCTGATGTCCGAGGGCGCACGCACGTTGACCTTCGTCCGGTCCCGGCGCGGCGCCGAGCTCACCGCGCTGGGAACCCGGGCCCGGTTGGAGGACACCGCACCCGAGCTGGCCGATCAGGTGGCGTCCTACCGGGCCGGTTTTCTCGCCGAGGACCGCCGCGAACTGGAACACGCCCTGACCGACGGCCGGCTGCGCGGGCTGGCCACCACCAACGCGCTGGAGCTCGGTATCGACATCGCCGGACTCGATGCGGTGGTGATGGCGGGGTTCCCCGGCACCGTCACCTCGTTCTGGCAGCAGGCCGGGCGGTCCGGCCGGCGCGGGCAGGGCGCGCTGATCGTGTTGATCGCCCGCGACGATCCCCTCGACACCTATCTGGTGCACCATCCCGCGGCACTCTTGGACAAGCCGATCGAGCGGGTGGTCATCGACCCGACGAATCCGCACGTGCTGGGCCCGCAGTTGCTCTGCGCCGCAGCCGAGCTGCCGCTCACTGCGGCCGAGGTCCGGTTGTGGAACGCCGAGGCGGTGGCCGAAACCCTGGTCGACGACGGCCTGCTCCGAAAACGTCCCAGCGGCTATTTCCCCGCGCCCGGGGTGGATCCGCACCCGGCCGTGGACATCCGCGGCTCCAGCGGCGGCCAGATCGCGATCCTGGAGGTGGACACCGGCAGGATGCTGGGCAGCACCGGCGCCGGGCAGGCGGCGGCGTCGTTGCATCCTGGCGCGGTATATCTGCACCAGGGCGAGACCTTTCTGGTCGACTCGTTGTCCTTCGAGGACGGTGTGGCGTTCGTGCATCCCGCCGATCCCGGCTACAGCACGTTCGCCAGGGAACTCACCGACATCGCGGTCACCGGTCCCGGCGAGCGCAGGACGTTCGGCCCGGTCACCGTGGGCCTGGTCCCGGTGTCGGTGACCAACACCGTGGTCGGCTACCTGCGCCGCCGCATCGACGGTGAGGTCATCGATTTCGTCGAGCTCGACATGCCACCCAGCACCCTGGACACCATGGCCGTGATGTGCACGATCACTCCGGAAGCGTTACAGGACAACGGCATTGATCTGCTGACCATGCCTGGGAGTCTGCATGCCGCCGAACACGCAGCGATCGGCCTGCTGCCACTGGTGGCCAGTTGCGACCGCGGCGACATCGGCGGCGTCTCGACGGCCGTCGGACCGGTGGACGGCCTGCCGTCGATCTTCGTCTACGACGGCTATCCCGGCGGGGCGGGTTTCGCCGACCGCGGATTCCGCAATCTGAGTACGTGGTGGGGCGCGACCGCCGACGCCATCGAGGCTTGTGAGTGCCCGCAGGGTTGTCCCTCGTGCGTGCAGTCACCGAAATGCGGCAACGGGAACGAACCGCTGGACAAATCGGGCGCGATACAAGTGCTCCGCCTGGTGCTCGGCGCGCTGAGTACGTCCTCAGCGGACCCCCGACCGCGTTGACGACCGACCCCTCGACGGCCGACTACGCGGATCTACAACTGCGTGGCTGCATTCGGCCACGCCGAACACACAGACGGTGCGACGAACGGTCGGACAACGCGATCCGTTCCCAATCCCGGAGGCCGGGCGCAGTGGCAAATTACGTGAACTCACTCATGTTTGCAACCCGACAGACCCGGCTTCGGGTATCCGCGACCGTAATCCGCAGTTTTCTCCTGCGGATCACGTCGTCGTCGCAGGCGTAATGCAGCTACCCACACCCCCGGTAAAATGCCGCGCATGACCCACGACTGGCTGCTCGTGGAGACACTGGGTAGCGAGCCTGCCGTGGTCGCGCGAGGTCTGCAGACGAAGAACCTCGTCCCGATCAGTGTGTTTCTACGACGAAATCCGCATCTGATGGCAATTCAGAGCGCCATCAGGGAAACCGTCCAAGCCGGCCAGGGTCTCAGCAGCATCACACCCAAGAATGACCGCGTAATCCGCACCGAGGTGGTGCGGATGTCCGACGGACACATCCACGGCGTCCACGTCTGGATCGGGCCGACCGACGTCGACCCACCCCAGCGGCCCGTTCCCGGCCCGCTGATCTGGGACCTCACCGCAGGCGTGGCCACCGATACCCCCGAATCGCTGCGCAACAGCGGAATGAACCCGGAAACCGAAGCCACCCACGACCGGACGTTCGCCGACGATCTGCCCGCCCGGGACCTCAACGGCAGCGAGGCCAAGGTGCTGGCCATGACCGTCAAGCCCGTGGTCGGCAACACCCTGTGCACCACCTGGGATGTCACCGACCATCGCGGGGAGACCATCACGGTGGGATTCGTGGCCCGGGTGACCCTGGAGCCGCACGACGACGGCGCCGACCGCATGGTCTGCCGGGCCATGAACTGGCGCAGCGAACGCGACACCCCGGTGACACCCGTCGACAACCTGGCCCAGCGCATCCTCAACGGACTTGCCTGCCCCGGTGTACACCGGGCCCTGGTCGGCCTCGACGACTGGAAGTTGTTGAAGTGGCTCGACGAGCCCGCACCGTTCTTCGACTGGCGTCACCGCGACGGCGGCCCGGCCCGCATCCACCCGGCCGACGCCCGGCACATGGCCCGGATGACCACCGATTTCACCGACGGTGTCACCACGGCGGTGCTGCGGATGCGCGCCGAAGAAGGCGGCTGGCAGCCGGTCCACATGACGATCAACCGGATCGAACTCGACGAGGACACGTTCGCCGGCCTGATCGCCCTGCGGCTCCCGACCGACGACGAGGTCGCCGCAGCGGATCTCGACCGGCTCGACTAAGCAACCTCGGCTAGGCGACGGTGTCCACCGGTCCGGCACGAGCGGCTGCGCGGGCCGGGCCGACGCCCCATCGGCCGAGGCGCACCGGGACCGATACCTCCAGCACCACGTCGAGGCCGTCGATCCGGCAAGCGCCCAGGGCCGAACGCAGTCGTACCGCAATCTGGGTGGCCTGCGCGCACGCCGCGTCCGGTCCGGAGACCACGGCGCCGGCAGCGCCGAGGGCGGCCAGATCCGCTGTGGCCTGGGCCCGGTGCCGGGCCGTGACGGCGGCACCGAGGTAGACGCCACCCGCCGCGAATGCGATCACCATCGCGATCATCGCCGCGGCCAACAGCGTGGCCGAACCGCGCTCACCCGATTCCGGGTTCGGGCACCGCGGCTGCCTCGGCGGACACCGTGAACCCCGGCAGTGCCGTCGCGGCGCTGACCCGGGCGACCACCAGACCGCCGTCGCGGCCGAGATGCACCACCGCGCCGGACGGGGCGATACGCCGAGCGGCGGCCGTGGCCGTATCGCCCTCACCTCGGGCCGCCAGGCGGGCGGCTTCGCGGGCCGCGTCGATACACCGGATCTGCATGCCCACCGCACCGAGGCCACCGACACACAACACCAGGACAGCCACCAGTGATGCGATGGCAAAGGCCGCCTCGACGGTGACCGCACCCCGGTCATCCAGCCGGTCATCTAGACGTTGGTATTCAGCGCCCGGCTGATGATGTTCGTCAGCGCGCTCACGATCGAATCCCCCGTGACCACGGTGTACAGGATCGCTCCGAACGCCGCGGCGGCGATCGTGCCGATCGCGTATTCGACGGTGCTCATCCCCGATTCGTCGAGCATCAGCAGTGCCGCCCTGGCATTCACCCGCTGAAACATGCTTCCCGCCATGATATTTCCTCCCTCTGCGATGTGCACTCACAACAAACCTGACCCCAGTACGTCACCGGCCAGGCCGGCGACCACAGGAATCACACCCAGGCACACGAACGCCGGCAGATAACACAGCCCCAACGGTCCGGCGACCAGTACCGAGGCCCGTTCTGCCACCGCGTCGGCCGCGGCAGTGGCATCGTGTCGAGACTGAGCGGCCAGCTCGGCCACGCCGTCGGCCAGAGCGCTGCCCGAGGCCGCCGAGCGGCGGGCCAGCCGCAACAGGGCCTCGGCGTTCTTGTCCTGCGGCACCGCGTCATTGCCACCGGACCAGGCCGTGGCCGGATCCGCGCCGAGCGCCAGGAGCTCGGCCGCGCGCCGCAACATCGGCGCCAGTGACGGTGGGGCCGATGCGGTGGCGGCCGCCGCCGCGGTCGATACCGCCATCCCTGCGGCCAGACATGCGGAGAACAGGTCGAACGTCGAGGCTGCCGCGAGCGGATCATCGGTGCGCACCCGCCGCGGGTCCGCCCGCAGACGCGGTGCGGGCGCGGCGCGCGACCGCACCCGCGCCGGATCTGCACCGACCAACAGTGCCACAGCGAGAAATACTGCTGCCCAACTCATCTCAGTGCCCGTTCGGTGATCCGGTCCGACCACGTCAGTCCGGCGCAGGCCAGCAGGACCCCGATCACCAGTAGCCAACCGCCTGCCCCTGGCCCGCACAGAAACGCCAGGGGCTGCGCGCCGATCAACTGTCCCAGTGCAATCCCGGCCACCGGCAGCCCGGCCAGCACCGCTGCCGTCGCCCGGGGGCCCGCCATCGCCGCTTCGACGTGAGAGGAAAACCGTTCGCGCTCAACGATGTCGCGCTGTGCGGTGCGCATCAGCGTGGCGATCGAAAGGCCGTATGTGTGAGCCAGTCGCCAGCAGACCGCGAGCCGTTCCCAGTGCATCGGCAATTGCGAAGTCGCCGCGACATCCTCCAGGCCCGCCGCGACATCGGCGCCCAGGCGGGCCCGGGCGGCGACAGCGCCCATGCCCTCGCGTACTGCCCCCGACACCTCGCCGGCCGCAGTGCCGAAGGCGCTCACCGGATGGACGCCGGTACGCAGTTCACCCACCAACACGTCCAAGGCGGCCTGCAGTGACGCCGATTCCTCCAGCTGCCGCCGCCATGCATGGTGACGCCGCCGGCGTGCGAAGACCGTCCCCGATACCAGTGCCGTGGCCACCGCGACCGGCGGCGAAACCAGCCAGGCCAGAACAACTCCCACCACCACGACGATGGGTGCTGCCCGAACGCGCCGCCGAGGAGCCTCCGCCCGCAGCGCCGCAGCTCGGCGGGGCGTGACCGGCCACAGCAGAAGTGCGGCAGCCAAGGCCAGTGCACTCGCCGTCACGGCGATACCCGCCGGTCCACCAGAGCATCGAGAATCTCTGCACCGCAGCCCAACCCGGTGTCGGCGTCCCATGCCGTCACCACCTCGAGCTCACCCCGGGCCGCGCGGCGCAGCACCGCGATCTCGGAGAGCCTGCGCCGCCCGGCGCCGTCCCGGCCGACATGAAGCAACACCTGCCCCGATTATCAGTAGTTAACTACACAATGTGGGCGCACAATGCGTGTTGAACTGCGTATTTATCGTCGGGTACAT
>NZ_JBZTYL010000005.1:0-403476 GCF_058536225.1 Mycolicibacterium arcueilense | reverse complement strand
GGGTCATCACCAGCGGCGAACGAGCAAGACCATCCTCACCCGAACCGGTTGAACACAATCAATGTCGGTGCGTCGGCGTACGGTACCGAACATGAGTTCGATACTGGTTTCCGAGAGGGACATCGAGCGGACGATCGTCGGCGATGCCCTCGAACATCTGAACGCCGCCTGCAAAGAGATCGACGCCCTGTCGGTGCATGCACTGACCCGCGCGGAGCTCCACGAGGTTTTGAGCCGGCTCGACGCCGGTGAGAAGCGGCTGGCGACTGCCCAGCAACGGCTACTCGGCCGGATGGTGGCCACCAAGACCGCGGCCCCGCCGCGGTTCGATCCGGCCGCCGTGCTGGCCCGGAGGCTTCGGATTTCACCGGCCGAGGCGCAACGGCGGATAGCTGAAACAGGCCAGCCTTCCGATTGAGTCCTCGGTGGCAACAGCACGGATAGCGGCCGTATCGACCTTGAGCGTCGGGCTCGTCATCGGCAGTTAGCGGAAGATTCCGGCCGGAACCGACGGATGGGTCTGATGCCAGAATTCCCACACCGGGTTGGTCGCGCCGACACTCGTCTCGATCAACGTCGGTTTCGAGCCGTCAGTCTGGAACAGCCCGTCAAATCGGTTCGACGCACCGCCGTTGGCGGCTGCCTCGCCCAGAGGGGTATCACTCAAGTCGATCTTGCTGCCGTCGGGCTCTTGAATCGTCGCGCTCAAGTAGGTCCACCCCTGTTCCGCATTGAACTTGGCCGGCGCGAGCTTGACGCGCTTTCCGAGTTCCTTGGCGGCGGCGGCCGTTGCGGTTTCGAGCATGGCGCTGCCCTCGGCAGAGGCCGGATCGACCGCATGCGGCCCTTGCGACGGCCCGGGGTCTGCCGAGGCGCATCCGGAAGCCATCATCGATGACGAAACCAGCAGTGCCGCCAGGCTCAGTTGAATGCCAACAGCCGAGCGCGATTTCCACAGAGCCATACCTCAAAGAATATTTGACGGCCGACCACGCTCCACGCATGACTTTCGCCGGCACCGGCCGGCAGGCTTCGGATTTCACGGACCGAAAGTTCGGCAGCTGCCACAGTGGGTATTCCACCCGCTGTGGCATTCGACATCACCCCCACCGCGGCGCAGCATGACCTGGCTCGACGCACCCACGAGTTCGCCGAACAGGTCATCCGACCGGTCGCTGCCGAGTACGACCAGCGCCAGGAGTTTCCGTGGCCGGTACTCGAGGAAGCCGCCACGCAAGGCTTCTACAGTCCGCTGTTTTATCGCGATCTGATCGGTGACCCCACCGGCCTGTCCCTGCCGATGTTCATGGAGGAACTGTTCTGGGGCTGCGCCGGGATCGGCCTGGCCATCGTCATGCCGGCACTCGCGCTGTCGGCGATCGGTCAGGCCGCCTCGCCGGAACAGATGTTGCGGTGGGCTCCCGAATGCTTCGGCGCCCCGGGGGACCTGAAGCTTGCCGCCCTGGCGATCTCAGAGCCCGAGGGCGGCAGCGATGTGCGCAACCTGCGCACCCACGCCGTCCGTAGCGGACCCGGAGCAGACGCGGACTGGATCATCAACGGCCACAAGATGTGGATCGGCAACGGCGGTATCGCCAATGTGCACGTGGTCAACGCAGTCGTCGACAAAGACCTCGGCCACAAGGGGCAGGCGTTGTTCATCGTCGAAGGTGGCACCCCGGGGTTGGAAACGGTGCGCAAACTCGACAAGCTCGGCTGCCGGGCCTCACACACCGCCGAGCTCAAGTTCAACAGTGTCCGGGTTCCTGCCGACCACCTGCTCGGCGGTCAGGACAAACTCGAGCACAAGCTGGCCCGGGCCCGCGAAGTCGTCGCAGGCGCCCCGAATTCCGGCTCGGCCACCCTCGGGACCTTCGAACAGACCCGGCCGATGGTGGCCGCACAGGCCCTCGGAATCGCCAGGGCGGCACTGGAATACGTCACCGAGTATGCGAATCGCCGGATCGCCTTCGGCGCCCCGATCATCGACAACCAGGGCATTGCGTTTCCACTCGCCGACCTGGCCACCCAGATCGATGCCGCCCGGTTGCTCACGTGGCGGGCATCCTGGATGGCCGCGACCGGGGTGCGGTTCGACCGCGGTGAGGGATCGATGTCGAAGCTGGCCGCGAGCGAGGTGGCAGTCCGCACCACCGAGCAGGCCATCCAGACCATGGGCGGCTGGGGCTACGTCACGGATCATCCCGTCGAGAAGTGGTACCGGGATGCCAAGCTGTACACGATCTTCGAGGGCACCAGCGAGATCCAGCGCATCGTCATCGCGCATGCTCTCGGGGCCGCCGACGGCAAACCCCCACTGCACGTCGACCTGGAGCCGTCCGGCGGCCCGTTGAACCGGTGGTTCGGACGCGGCACACCGCTGCGGACCCGAGCGGCCGGCGCCGCACTGTCGGCCAAGGACCATGTACCGGAGCCCGTCATGCGCCTCGCGATGAAGGCCCTACGCCCGCCGCGCAAGTGACCGGACGCCGGATAGATTCGACGTCCATGACCGTCACCGTCGACGAACTCGAAGTCGCTGACTCGCCGGGCGCCTGGACGCAGGCGGGATTCAGTGTTGATCCCGGCGGAGACGCCGGCCCGGTCTGCCGGGTCGGCGGGGTGCGCATCCGACTGGTCGGGCGGGACCGCGGCACCGGCATTGTCGGGTGGTCGTTGCGAGGCCTCCCGGCAGACGGCACCTTCGAAGACGTCGACGGCATCCCGACCGCACGGTCGATCACCGCCACCGCTCAGGCCGGCAGCCACACGAACGGTGTCACCGCGATCGATCACATCGTGTTGCTGACTGCCGACCTGGGCCGGACGATCGCCTCCATGGCCGCCATCGGCGAAAAACCGCGGCGGGAACGGGACACCGAACTCGGCGGACGACGGATGCGTCAGGTCTTCTTCCGCTTCGGAGAGGTCATCATCGAGGTCGTCGGTTCGCCGGAGACAGCGAGTGACGGCCCCTCGACGCTGTGGGGAATCACCTACACGGTGGCCGACATCGACGCGACGGCGGCGTTCTTCGGCGACCGCACCGGGCCGGTCAAGGACGCGGTCCAGCCCGGGCGCCGGATCACCACGCTGCGGCACCGCGACCTCGGCATGTCGGTGCACACCGCGGTGATCTCGACGACTCTGCGGGCTTGACGTGTGTCGGGGCGCCGGTCGCTCGATGCGGTTACCTATCCTCAGCGCATGACCGACGCCGGACAGATGAGTGACAACGTCGTTGTCGTCCACACCGACGGCGGGTGCCGGCCGAACCCGGGCCCCGGCGGCTGGGGTGCCGTGCTGCGCCACCGCGAGCATGTTCGCGAAATGTACGGCGGGGAACCCGGAACCACCAGCAACAACCGGATGGAGCTGATGGCGCCCATCATGGCGCTCGAGGCACTCACGAGGCCCGTGGTGGTGCATCTGCACACCGACAGCACCTATGTCCGCAACGGCATCACCAAGTGGGTGCTCGGCTGGCAACGCAATGGCTGGCTGACCGCCGCCAAGCAGCCGGTGAAGAACGTCGACCTCTGGCAGCGGCTGCAGGCCGCCTGCGCCCAGCACCAGGTCGAGTGGTTCTGGGTGAAGGGCCACTCGGGGATCGCCGACAACGAGTTGGCCGACGAACTCGCGACCCGGGGACTTCGGGAAGCGCTCGACGGTTCGGGCGATCTGGTTCACTGACGGCGGTCAAGACCCGGGATCGTTGCGAGCAGACTGTCGATCAGTTCGTCGGCCGTGGTGTGCCACTTGTCGGTGTGGAGCAGGCCACTGGTCTCCAGGCCGGAGGCACCGTGGGCGGCGGTCAGCAGAACGGCTGCATGACGATTCGCGTCCTCTTCTCCGACGGCAGCCGCGACGATGACGAGGAACTGGTCGCACATGCGTTGCGCCGCACACGCAATGACGTCGGGGTCGCTCAGCCCGGGACTGAACATCAACTGATAGAGGTACGGCCTCCGGCGGCTGAGGGTCACTACGACGAGTAACGCCGCGCGCAGCGTTTCCGCGGGCGAAAGCCCGGAATCGTGGTGCAGCGCCTGCATCTCGTCGCCGACGAACTCCCACCCCTCGGCAGCAACGGCGGTCAGCAGGGTCTCCTTGTCGGCGAAGTGACCGTAGGGTGCGCCACGGCTGACCCCCGCCCGTGCGCCGACTTCACGCAAGGTCACTGCGGGTGGCCCTCCCACATCCAGCAGTGCTGCCGCCTCGTCGAGCAGGGCCCGGCGAGTGGCAGCTGCCGTCTCGGTACGGGTCATGGACACCGCATCAACCCGCAACCGGAAGCGCGCCGAACACCGCGGGATTGCCGGTCTGAATGCGTGAAGTGAGCTTCAGCTTCGAGATCCGCCAACCATCGACCGTGCGGACGAATGTGTTCGTGTAGTACCCGTACACGGTCTGCTCGGTGCCGCCGTCGGCCGCTGCGTTGTGGTGGATGGCGCGCACATACGCCGCGACGGTCGCGTGGTTCTCACCCTCGACCGTGACCGCAAGGTTGGTGATCATGTGCTGGGTTGCGGTCAGCGTGCTCATCACCGGTGCGATCATCGCAACGAATTCGTCGGCGCCGAGCCGGGCCGGCGGAGTGCCGAAGACAGAGCTGTAGTCCGCCTCGACCTCGTCCGCGAAGCAGGTGCGGAACAGTTCCCAATCGCGCGAGTCGACCGCGGTCGCGTATCTGAGTTGCACGTCGCTGATCTCTTCGCGATCCAAGAGACGCTTCAGGCGCGCATCGGTCGCCCGTTCATGTGACATCGTCATACGAACAGCATGACCCATTCATGTGACAACGTCAACCGAAAGTCATGCCTCATCGACGAGATTCAGAAGGTCTGCTGGGGCGGTGGTCACTGCCGCGCTCCTCGACCATTCGCGGAAACAGAGGCGCTCCCCGCAGCGGGCGGTAGTCAGCGGCGGCAAGGGCGGCCGCGGCTGCCGACACCAGCGCCAGGACGAGGGCCGGCTGGCGGCCGGCGTGAGCGGGGAAGACGCCGAACAGCAGCCAGGCCAGCGTCACTGTGGTGATTACGCCAAGACCGTCAGTCGCGCCGATGATCGAAACATCCGGCCGGTTCAGGCCGATCTGTCCGCCGGTGATCGCGGTGGTCAACGCGCACGCAGCCAAGGCCACACAGAGCGGAAAAGTGAGCTTCCACAACCCCCACGCGATGCGATCGGCGTCCTGAACCTCGGCCCAGGGCAGCAACAATGCGACGACCATCAGGGCGCCGGCCGCGCCACAGACCAGCCGTCGAAGCAAATTGGTCATTTCGTCCTCCCAATCGTCATTCCAGTGATCGTCGAGGTCAGAGGTCGTGCTGTCGATTACCTGGAGGTAATGGAGCAGCGCACCTGATCCGGCTACAGTCGGTGCGAATGGCGACCACCAGCCCCACTCCTCAGGTCGGGCCGCTGCTGCGGGAGTGGCGGCAACGGCGTCGACTGACCCAGCTGTCGCTGGCACTCGACGCGGGTGTGTCGGCGCGTCATCTGAGCTTCGTCGAGACCGGCCGCTCCAAGCCCGGGCGAGACATGCTGCTGCGGCTCGGAGAGCGGCTGGAATTACCGTTCCGCGAACGCAACCGGCTGCTGCTCGCCGCGGGACACGCTCCGGCATTTCCCGAGCACCCGTTCGGCGCACCTGAACTCGCCCCGATCCGCGAGGCGTTGGAGCGGATTCTGAAAAGTCACGAGCCGTATCCGGCAGTCGTCTTCGACCGCAATTGGAACCTGGTCGCCGCCAATGCCGCCGTACAGCCACTCATCGCGACCATCGACCCAGCCCTGCTGAACCCGCCCGTCAACGTCCTCCGCATCGCCCTGGAGTTGGTTCCGCAGATCATCAATGCCCGCGACGTCATGGTCTACTTTCGTGATCGCATTCAGCGCCAGCTCGCCGTCACCGCCGACCAACAGCTCGTGCAACTCCTGAAGGAGTTCGAGACCTACCTGCCGGACGAAGACCACAGTGCAGCAAGCGAATCCGACTTCGCACAGAACCTTGGTCCGGTCAGAGTCCGGGCACCAGACGGCGGCGAGTGGTCGTTCTTCGGCATGTTCGGCACCTTCGACATGCCGTTCGAAGTCACGATTTCCGAATTGGCCATCGAGTTGCTCTTTCCGGCCGATCGCACGACCGCGGATGCGTTCGAATCGCTGGCTCGATGACGCCAAGAGAGTTCCCGCATCATTCCCAGACCACCTCGTCCGGCGTCTTGTCGGGCCGCAGCCCGCGCCAACTGGGCTGGCGCAGTCGGTGGTCGCTGGTGCGCTCGCTGTAACGCACCTCGCCGACCAGCTCGGCCCGCACGAACGTGACTCCTCTGGCGTCGAGCTTCGGCAACGGCTTGTCGAACGGCGAGTCCTCGGTGTGCAGCGGGGCCAACATGCCTTTCAGCTTGGCCAGTTCCTTCTCGGTGAACCCGGTGCCGACGCGGCCGGCGAACTGCAGCCCGTCAGGGCCGGGGACGCCGAGCAGCAGCGCCCCGATTCCACTACTGCGACCGCCCTCCCCCTGGCGCCAGCCACCGATCACCACCTCCTGGGTGTTCCAGATCTTGTCCTTGATCCAGGAGGCCGACCGCCGGCCCGGCTGATAGGTCGAGTCCCGCTTCTTGGCAACGACCCCTTCGAACCGGTGCTCACGGGCATGTTCCATGGCCTCGGGACCGTCGCCGGGCAGCGGCTCGGGCACGATCAGGCCGCCGCCGGCGGCCAACGCCTCCAACACCTTTCGCCGGTCGGAGTACTTGGCGCGCAGCAGGGACCGGCCGTCGAGCCACAGGACGTCGAAGGCCCAGAATTCCACTCGGGTGGAGCGGGCCCGGTTCTGCATCTCGCCGAAGCTGGGCACCCCGGAGTCGTCGAGAGCCACCACCTCGCCGTCGAGCACCACGTGGTGGTCGGCGAGATCGGCGGCCAGCGCTTCCAATTGCGGGTATTCGCCGGTGACGTCACGTCCGCGGCGGGAACGCAGTTGCAGGCGGCCGTGATCGGCGTCCACCAGCAGCCGGTAGCCGTCCCATTTGCCCTCGAAGGCCCACGGGCCGGCCTTGAGTTTGGCCACTGAACCCTCGGTGGCCAGCATCGGCGCGAAGTCCTTCGGTTCGGGCATCGCCGACTTCTGGTCCTTCATCCGGTGCGCCAGCCAGTTCTTGCCCTCGGTCTGGATCAGCGCGTACCGGCCGTCGATGCGGTTGCCGCTGAGGGTGAAGATGACCTCACCGTTGCGGGCCTCGGGATCGTCGCTGACCCTGAACTTCTCCGCCTCGTAGGTGCCGGTGTCCCAGATGACCATGTTCCCGGCGCCGTACTCCCCCTTGGGGATCGAGCCGTGGAAGGTGAGGTACTCGATCGGGTGGTCTTCGGTATGCACGGCTAGGTGATTCACCGCGGTGGTGTCGGGCAGATTCTTGGGCACGGCCCAACTCACCAGCACGCCATCGCGTTCCAACCGCAGGTCGTAATGCAACCGCCGGGCGTGGTGTTCCTGGATCACGAACCGGTCGTTGTTTCCGGTCGCCGGGAGATCCCGAGGCACCGGCTCGGGCGTCTTACCCGCATCGCGCATGCTGCGGTAGGTGGTGAGTTTGTCGATCCGGGGTGCGTCCTCGTCGAGCCCGGCCAGCAGGTCACCGTCATCGGAAACCCGTTGCAGCACTTCGTCTAATCGCAGGTGGCCCAGATCAGGGTTGGCGATCTCGTCCCAGGTGCGGGGCGCGGCAACGGTCGGGTGCTCACGCCCGCGCAGCGAGTACGGAGCGATCGTGGTCTTGGCCCCGTTGTTCTGGCTCCAGTCCAGAAATATCTTCTGCGTCCGCACACTGCGGGTCATGGTGGCGGTGACCAGCGTCGGCATCGACTGCTCGAGTTGTTGGGCCACCCGCTTGGCCAGGACCGAGGCGCCACGGGAGCTGATCGGCTCGGCCAGAGGCACATACAGGTGCAGACCCTTGCTGCCGCTGGTGAGCGGATACGTCGTCAGCCCGATATCCCCCATGAGTTCGCGCACCGCCTGGGCCACCTCGCACAGCTGCGGCATGGTGACGCCCTCACCCGGATCGAGGTCGAACACGATGCGGGTGGCCGGGCCCTGACTGCCGTCGGCGGCGAACCGCCATTGCGGCACATGCACTTCCAGCGCAGCCTGCTGGGCGATCCAGGCCAGCCCCTCGCGGGTGTTGACGATCGGATAGGTCGTGGTGCCGGACTTGTGCGCGATGCTGCCGCGCTCCAGCCAACTCGGCGCCGAAGACGCCAGCTGCTTTTCGAAGAACGACGACGCTGCCACCCCGTTCGGCCAACGCTTTCGGGTCACCGGGCGGCCGGCCATGTGGGGAAGCATCACCTCGGCGATGCTCAGGTAATAGTCGAACACCTCGGCTTTGGTGGTGCCGGTGGCGGGATAGAGCACCTTGTCGGGGTTCGTCAGCCGAACCCGCTCATAGCGCTCCATCTTCCCAACCTATACGCGGACATCAAGAATCAAATGCCGATCCGAGGCCACATGTTTCCCGGTCACCGCTAGATATCGACGGCCATACAATGATCCCGATCGACGTGCCGCGCGGGACGTGAAGTTCGGGCGCGGACGCGACCTTGGGGGAAGGCCGAGATGAATCGACGTAGTTCCGTTGTAGCCCTGATCCTCACCATCCTGGTCTTCGCGAACGCCTTGATCGCGGCACCGGCGGCGTATGCCCTCACGACGAAGATGGACATTTGTCCGGAGCTTCTCGCTGCCGAAGACAGCCATGATCAGCGCAGAAGTCAGCACAACAGTTACCAGCCCAATCCTCTCGACCACGCGGCCGTTGACGCCTACAACGCTGAAGCCGAGGCGCAGAACGCCGAGCGGGCGGTGCTTCAGCAACGCGATCGCGGATGCGTCGAGGCCGTCCGCCTGATCAACGAGGCAAATCCGGGCGGTCCGGCATTCGCAGCACCCAGTCCGGCAAAGTTACGAGACGTCGAAACCCAACGACAAGGTGTCGCGCAGTCCGGATGGAGCCCAGGCCCCCTGCCCGGAGTCAAAGACATGGATCGGGCGCGCCACCTGGTGCCCAAAGAACTTTCCGGGTTGCACAGGGAAATCCGTAAAGACAACCCACCCTCGGCAAAAGAGATCGGCGACATGCCCCTCAACGGGACGCCTCGTCCGGGAGGAACAGATACAAATCGGGCCTACCCGGACCAAACATATGGGTTCCACGCAGACGGCAAGACACCAAAGGTTTCGGCTGATCACATTGTTCCACTCGCCGCCCTCATCCAGATGCCCGGCTTCAAAGACCTGAATGCCCGCAACATGATGATCGTTGCGACCACTCCGGCAAACCTGCAATGGATGGGTAGCGGCCCAAATTCGGGCAAGAGTTCAGGCAGTCCTCTCCGGCTCCTGCCGAAAGCCGATTCCGCCTGGGTCGGTCAACAGATAACGCTGCAAACCCAAAAGATGACCGACATGCAGAACCTGATAAATGCGCTCCTGGTGAGCCAGGGCACGTAGGAGGTCACAGTGGCAGAATATGAAGTCGGCGATATCCTCGCCGAGATCGGCGGCGGGGAGGCCACCTGGACCCCGGTCGGGGCACAAGCACCGGAACTGGCAGACATACCGCAGAACTGGCGACCGATCGCATCCGCCGACACTTCATCGGAAAGATGTCGCCACGCCCTGTCCTTGTGGGGCTCGGATTTCAGCGACCTGCTTCCCGGTTTTGCCCGACGATTTCGGGACGAACTCTCGGATGTCAGGGTCTTTCGCCGGCAATCGGGCGGTTTGGTCGAAAACGTCCTCATTTATGTGGCAGGTCAAGCCCGAGATGGCTTTCCAGCACTGTGGCTCGGCTGGGATCCGGCCACCCTCGGGCAGCCCATGGCAGAATTCTTCGATTGCTTTCCCGCTGCCGTACAGACGTTCCTGCGCGAGGTGCATCCGGGATTTACCGCCCAGGATCGGGAGTCTTATGGAATCAAGCGCCCAGATGCCTGGGAGAGTTTGGAAGGATATGACTGGTTTCCGAGCGAGAGTTTCGACGAGATCGAGTCCCAACCCTCGCAGATCATGTGGTTCACGAAGGATTCAGGGCAGCTGTATTACTGCGTGAACAGCCGCCTCCCCGGGAAGGTGACCCTCGCCTATGAAGGCAATTTTGATCCGCCCGGCGAATTCGGCGCGGAACTCGACGAGCTCCTGATGCGTCGCTGGGACGAGCAATGACGACGCCTCCGTCACAACCGCCGCCCTGGCCGCCATTTCAGCAGCCACAATGGCCGCCATCTCAACCGCCCAATGTGCCTTACGCGCAACCGCCGTACATGCAGGCCGCCCAACCGCCGGTGAAGAAGTCCCGCACCGGATGGTGGATCGCCTTGACCGTGGTGGTCACGTTGCTCGTCGCCGGAGGGGTGCTGGCGTACTTCACACTCGCAGGCGGACCGAATTCGACGGAACAGGAGATCCGTTCCAGAGCAATCAGTTTCGCCGAGGCGGTCGATACGGACGATCAGCGCAAGGTTCTGGACATGATGTGCGCGGAGGAGGCTGAGGAGCTCCTGCAGCTCGACACTTGGGACCCATTGGGCCCCCAGTCCCCTGACCCGTCAAGAAAGAAGCCGATCGACATCACCGACGTGACTGTTCGTGGGGACGTCGCGCAGGCCGAGTTCACCCGATCCGATCCTCCCCTGAAGGGCGCGCTGTACTTCCAGAAAGAGGACGGGACGTGGAAGCTGTGCGACAGCGTCTCGAAGCAGTTCGGCGATGAACCAGGCTGAGGTGCCGCCAAGATGTGAACATGGGCTGATGTCGCTGAACACCGCAGTCCTCCGGTCGGCCATCGCTGTGTCGATTGCGACGGCCGTTCTGACCAGCCCGGTACCCGCGGCATCAGCCGACCCGTGCTCGGATGTCGAGGTGGTCTTCGCGCGCGGCACCGGTGAGGCGCCCGGGATCGGCCGGGTGGGCCAGGCGCTCGTCGACCAACTCGGGCCGAGGATCGCGCCGCGAAGCCTGGGCGTGTACGGGGTGAATTATCCGGCCGGGCTCAACTTCCTGACCACCGCAGTCGGTGCGAACGACGCCGCCGGACACATCGCCTGGCTGGCCGACCAATGTCCCGGGACCCAGGTGGTGCTCGGTGGATTCTCGCAAGGCGCGGCGGCCGTCTCGATGTTGGCGGGCGTACCGCCGATCGGTGACCGGATCGGCACGATCGGCTCGGCTCCCGCGTTGCCGCCCGAGAGCGCCGACCGCGTCGCCGCGGTCGCGGTGTTCGGCAATCCCGGCAACCGGTTCGGCACTCCGCTGTCCGGTACCGGCCAATTCGCGGGTCGGGCCATCGACCTGTGCAGCCCGGGCGATCCGATCTGTGTCGAGGGTGGGCGTCTGCGCGCGGCACACAGCGCATACGAGCTTCCGCCGTACCCGGACCAGGCGGCGGGGTTCATAGCCGGACGGCTGTAGCCGAACCCACCTACCATGGAGCCATGAGCCGGGCTCTGGTCATCGGCGAGGCACTGATCGACATCGTCGAACGGGATGGCAGCGTCGTCGGAGAATACGTCGGCGGCAGCCCACTCAACGTTGCCGTCGGCCTCGGCCGGCTCGGCCGCGGCGTCGACTTCCTCACCCACATCGCCCACGACGACCACGGCAAGCGCATCGTCGAGTATGTGGAAAGCTCTGGAGTACAACTTGTTTCGGGTAGCACCGGCGCCGGCCGGACACCCACGGCAATGGCCACGCTGACCGCCGCAGGATCGGCCCACTACCAATTCGACATCGACTGGCAGCTGGCCGGCACACCCGAGGTGGCGACCCCGCTGCTGGTGCACACCGGTTCGATCGCGACCGTGCTGGAACCGGGGTGCCGCGCCACCGCCGCACTGCTCGATGCGTATCGGATGTCGGCGACGCTCACTTTCGATCCGAATGTCCGCCCGGGGGTGATCCGTGACGACGACATCGCGCGGGGGCGCATCGACCGGCTCGTCGAACGCGTCGACATCGTCAAGACGTCCGAGGAAGATCTGCGCTGGCTGGACCCCCGGCACTCCCCGGAGCAGATCGCGCGGGCCTGGCTCGAGGTCGGCCCGTCGATCGTCACGGTGACGTCGGGCGAGCGTGGCGCGTTCGCCGTGTGCCGGGCCGGCTCGGTGTCGGTCCCGGCGCGATCGGTGCAGGTGGTCGACACCGTCGGGGCCGGCGACGCCTTCATGACGGGTCTGCTCGACGCGGTGTGGTCGTTGGGGCTGCTCGGCGCGGACCGCCGGCGCGACCTGTCTCGGATCGGCACCGAGGCCCTCGAGGGTGTCCTGAGGTCCGCGGCGCTGTCGGCGGCGTTGACGGTGGCCCGGCCCGGCGCCGACCTGCCGGATCGAGCGGCGCGAGACGCCGCAGCGCAGTCCTGAGCGCGCTCACGGCCGACGGATCGCGTCCGTGATGAGCTCAGCCACGACGTCGGCCTGCGTCTCGGGCAGACGCGAGTATCCGCACACCAGGCCGCGGGCGGCGGGAACGTCGGAGAAGCCCGAAAAGAACCCAGACAGGGGCGGTACCGTGACACCCCGGTCATGCAGCGTTGCGGCGACCGCGCAGTCGTCGGCCCCGTCGGGCAGCCGCACCACCAGGTGCAGACCCGCCTCGACGCCCTCCAGGCGGATGCCGGCACAGCGCCGTCGGAGCGCATTGACGAGCGCCGACCGCCGTGCCGAGTACGTGCGCGCCGCCCTGGCGAGGTGCCGAGTCAGCGCACCCGACTCGATGAACCGGGCCAACGCCAGAGTGGTTACGGTACAGACGGATTCACCGCTGGCTTCCAGCGCGTCGGCGATGGCATCGTGCAGCCTCGGCGGCGGCAGCAGCCAGGCCACCCGCAGTGCGGGTGTGAGAACCTTCGACGCCGTCCCGACGTAGGCCACGCGATCGCGCCCGCCGTCGATGCCCCGCAATGCGGGCAACGCGGATACGTCGTAGCGGAACTCCCCGTCATAGTCGTCCTCGATGAGCAGGCTGCCGGTCCGGGCGGCCCACTGCACCAGCCGGGCGCGGCGCGTCACCGGTAGCCGCGCCCCGAGCGGATACTGGTGTGCCGGAGTGCAATACACCGCCGCATCGGAACCGCGCAGTGATGCCGGGTCGAGACCGTCAGCGTCGACCGCCACGGGACGCGTTCGGGCGCCCGACATCTCGAAGACCCGCCTTGCCTCGTCGTAACCGGGCTCCTCGAACGCGATGTCGCACCCGGCCAGCCCTGCTGCCGCGGTGACGGTCCGCAACGCCGAGACCACGCCGGGCACGATGATCAGCTCGCTCGGGTCGGCAACTATTCCGCGGGTGCGACGCAGATGCCCGGCCAGGGCGTGGCGCAGCTCGGCATGCCCGTGCGGCCCCGCGGCCGCGGAGGGTATCGGCGCAACAGCGGCAGTCCGCCAGGCGCGGCGCCAGTCGCTGGTCGAGATCAGGCCCGGGTCAGGATGGCCGGGCATGAGATCCCACACCGGTGGCCGCTCTCGCGGGGCACTCCGCACTGCGGGCATGACGCCGCTCGAGGTGACATGGGAGGCCGCACCGGCGTGGGCTGCGACATCTGCCCCGGCAGCGATCCGCGTCCCCGATCCGAGCTGGGCGGTGGCGTACCCGGCCGCGGCGAGCTCGTCGTACGCGTCGACCACCGACGAGCGGGCCACCCCGAGTTCGGCAGCCAGACTGCGGGTCGAGGGCAGCGCGTCGCCGGGTCCGAGCCGGCCCAGCCTGATCTGCTCGATGACGGCCGCCGCGATGCGCTGTCGCAGCGGGGAGTCGTCGGCAGGAAGCTGCAACGCCAAGTGCAGCTCGGGAGCGTGACGCGCCATGCGAGCCACAATAGTGGTCTGTAGATATCCACAGGTTCTGGATCTTCTGGCCATGCCGGAATGTCCGCAGAATCGGGCCTGTGAAGCAGATCAGAAGAGAAAGTCACCTTGCCCGCACCGACCGGGCCGCCCTTGACTCGGTGCTCGACGCGGCGTCCGTCGGCACGCTCGCGACGGTGGTGGACGGACTCCCGTGGGCCGTGCCCATGCTCTACGCCCGCGACGGTGACCGGATCCTCCTGCACGGTTCGACGGGCGCGGGTGCGCTGCGGCATGTCGCGGCCGGAGCACCCGTCGCGTTGTGCGTCACGCTTCTCGACGGGATGGTCGTGGCGGACACGCTCTTCGACTCGACGGCCAACTACCGGTCGGCGGTGGTGCGGGGCAACCTGACCGCCATCGACGCGGGCGATGCGGCGTACGCCCTGGATCTGCTGAGTGATTCGCTGATTCCCGGCCGCAGCAGTGAGGTGCGGTCCAGCACGAAGAAGGAGCTCGCTGCGACGCTCGCGATCGCGCTGCCCATCGAGCCGGAGGGTTGGACGGTCAAGATCCGGGATGCGCCGCCGCCACGTCCCGAAGTGCACGCCGACCTCGGCAGTTGGGCCGGGGTGGTGCCGCTACGCACGGTGGCCGGCGAGCCGGTTCCGGCGCCGTGGGTGGGCGCGGACGTCAGCACACCCGAATCCGTGCTCCGCCTGGTGAAAGGCACCTGACGCGGCGCACCGATCTGGTGGTTCTTCGCAACGACGGCCATATCAGGACATACTGGGCAAATGCGATCCATCTGGAAGGGTTCGATCGCCTTCGGCCTGGTGAACGTGCCGGTCAAGGTCTACAGCGCGACCGAGGACCACGACATCAAGTTCCACCAGGTCCACGCCAAGGACAACGGGCGCATCCGCTACAAGCGGGTCTGCGAAGTGTGTGGCGAGGTCGTCGAGTTCCGGGACATCAACAAGGCATTCGAATCAGACGACGGGCAGATGGTGGTGATCACCGACGAGGACATCGCCACGCTGCCCGAAGAACGCAGCCGTGAGATCGAAGTGGTCGAGTTCATCCCGGCCGACCAACTCGACCCGTTGATGTACGACAAGAGCTATTTCCTGGAGCCCGACTCCAAGTCCTCCAAGTCCTACGTGCTGTTGGCCAAGACCCTCGCCGAGACCGAACGCGTGGCCATCGTGCACTTCTCGTTGCGCAACAAGACACGGCTGGCCGCGTTGCGGGTCAAGGACTTCAGCAAGCGCAACGTGATGATGATCCACACCCTGCTGTGGCCCGACGAGATCCGCGATCCCGACTTCCCCGTGCTGGACAAGGAAGTCGAGATCAAGCCGGCCGAGCTGAAGATGGCCGGTCAGGTCGTGGAGTCGATGACGGACGACTTCAAGCCGGACCAGTTCCGCGACGACTACCAGGAACAGCTGCACGAGCTGGTTCAGGCCAAACTCGAAGGCGGAGAAGCGTTTTCTGTCGAAGAGCAGCCGACCGAGCTCGACGAGACCGAGGATGTGTCCGACCTGCTGGCCAAACTCGAGGCCAGCGTGAAGGCCAGAGGCGGCGCCGCGAAAGAGCCCGCCAAGAAGGCGCCCGCGAAGAAAGCTGCCGCGAAGAAGGCACCGGCCAAGAAAGCAGCGGCCAAGAAGGCTACCGCCAGGAAGTAGCTCAGCGCCTGCAGTCCAGATCCACGTACACCGTCGTGTACTGCAGATTCTGTCCCGGGTTGAACGACGTGATGCTCGCCGCTCCGGCCGGCACCTGCGGGCCGGTAACCGAGCGGCCCTGGCGCACCGCGCTGACCGTGCAATCGTCGATGGCTTTGGTGCCGACCTTGCTCAAGATCACCCGGTAGCCCTGACTTTCGAGGTCACTGATGGTTTGGCTCGCCGTCGACTCGGTGGGCGCGGCAGCAGCAGGCGCGGCCAACACCGTTCCCAGCCCACACAGCGCGGCACCGGCAACACACAAGCCCTTCAAGTTCCGTTTCACTGGGTTCAGCCCGCCCTTCGGTTTCGGTGAGGTGGGCTAAACCGTAAATCGACGAAATCCCTTGTCCGACAGACTCATACCGAACACATACGGGTTAATACGCACCGAACATCACCGAAACACGGCGTTAACATCCACCCGCCGGGGGGCGGCGTCACACAGTCACGTCGACGCGCAAGGCCTCGTGTTCATCGAGGATGCGACGCAACGCGGCATCCATGGGGTGGGCCGATTCGAGATCGTGACTGCAGCGACGATCGACGGCGACCACCGTGCCCGGGCGCAGCGACGTGTGCTCGATCTGGTCGACGAACGCGTCGAACATCAGGTGCGGAGTGGCCAGGTAGTACAGGCCGTGACGGGCGTCGGCGAACCGCGCGCCATACATCAGGCCGCACTGGGTGAAGACGAACAGTTCGGACGTCGGGTGCACGTGGCCGGGGTGGCCCATCTCCTCCTCACCCCACGCCGCGGCCGCGAGGCGCGCCTGAGCCAACCGGTCCTGCACGTCGTCGGTACACGCCAGCAGGCGGTGGACAAGGGTGCCCGCCGTGGATGGGTACCGATCGATCGCGGGGCTGAAGTACCGCGCGAACAGGTCGCCGAAGAAGTCATATCGCTGCTGGGTCATCGCGGCTCCCACCTTGAGCTGACCCCTCAATTGTGCGCCCGCCCGGGCCACCGCGGAGGGCTTTGCGCACACTGCGTGACACCGACGCGTGCAAAACGGGACAACTAGAACGTGTTTCAGAAACCGCTCCCATGCGCCCGCTCCCCCTGCTAGCGTGACGCCGAGCAAGCGATTGGAGTGCACGTGATTCTGGACAGATTCCGACTCGACGACAAGGTTGCGATCGTCACCGGAGCCGGCCGTGGATTGGGCGCTGCCACCGCCCTGGCATTCGCGGAAGCCGGTGCGGACGTGGTCATCGCGGCTCGTACGCAGACCCAACTCGACGAGGTTGCCGCCCAGATCGCCGCGACCGGGCGGCGGGCCCACGTGGTCGTCGCCGACCTGGCCCACCCCGAGGCCACCGCCGAGCTCGCGGCCGCCGCGGTGGACGCGTTCGGGAAACTAGACATCGTCGTCAACAACGTCGGCGGCACCATGCCGGCACCCCTGATGAACACCTCCACCAAGGACCTGCGCGACGCCTTCACCTTCAATGTGTCGACCGCGCACGCGCTGACCTGTGCGGCGGTTCCGCTGATGCTCGAGCACTCGGGCGGCGGCAGCATCATCAACATCACCTCCACGGTGGGGCGCCTGGCCGGCCGCGGGTTCGCCGCCTACGGCACCGCGAAGGCCGCGCTGGCGCACTACACCCGACTGTCCGCACTGGACCTGAGCCCCCGCATCCGCGTCAACGCCATCGCGCCCGGTTCGATCCTCACCTCGGCCCTCGACATCGTCGCCTCCAACGATGCGCTGCGCGGGCCGATGGAGCAGGCCACCCCGCTCCGCCGGCTCGGCGATCCGGCCGACATCGCCGCCGCGGCGGTGTACCTGTCCTCCCCCGCCGGTGGCTATCTGACCGGCAAGATCCTCGAGGTCGACGGCGGCCTGAACATGCCCAACCTCGACCTCCCCATCCCCGACCTCTGAGGAGAGAAATGACCATTCGCGTAGCGGCGATCGGCACCGGAAACGTCGGCAAGCATGCCCTGGCCCAGCTCGTCACCAACCCGGACTATGAACTCACCGGGGTGTGGGTGTCCTCGTCAGCCAAGGCCGGTAAGGACGCCGGAGAGCTTGCCGGCCTTGATGTTTCGACGGGCGTCCTGGCCACGGACGACCTCGACGCGATCCTGGCCGACAAGCCGGAATGTGTGGTCTACACCGCGCTCGCCGACAACCGGTTGCCCGAGGCCCTTGAGGACTACCGGCGCATCCTGTCCGCCGGGGTCAATGTCGTCGCCAGCTCCGCGGTGTTTCTCCAGTACCCCTGGGAGGTGCTGCCGGCCGAGTTGATCGAGCCCATCGCCACGGCTGCCGAGGCAGGCGGGGCCAGCATTTTCGTGAACGGCATCGATCCTGGTTTCGCCAATGACCTTCTGCCCCTTGCCCTTGCCGGCACCTGTCAGCAGATCGAGCAGATCCGGTGCATGGAGATCGTCGACTACGCGACGTACGACAGCCCGGCCGTGATGTTCGACGTGATGGGCTTCGGCAAGCCGATCGACGAGACCCCGATGCTGCTGCAACCGGGCGTGCTGACCCTGGCCTGGGGTTCGGTGGTCCGGCAGCTGGCCGCGGGTCTCGGCATCGAACTCGACGCGGTCACCGAGGAGCACACCCGGGTTCCGGCGCCGGAGGACTTCGACATCGCGGCCGGGCGGATCCCCGCGGGGACCACCGCCGCATTGCGTTTCGAGGTGCGCGGAATGCGCGACGGCAAGGCTGCCGTGGTGCTGGAGCACGTGACACGACTGCGTGACGACCTGTGCCCCGAGTGGCCCCAGCCCGCGCAGGAGGGCGGCTCGTACCGGGTCGTGGTGACCGGCGAGCCGTCCTACACGCTGGACCTGTGCCTGAGCAGCCCGAACGGCGATCACAACCACGCGGGCCTGGTTGCCACTGCGGCCCGGGTGGTCAACGCGATCCCGGCTGTGGTGGACGCCAAGCCGGGTATCCGAACCACCCTCGATCTGCCGTTGATCACGGGTAAGGGTCTGTACGCTGCCGGATAGACCCACCTTGGAAGGACCGTCGCCATGAAGATTCGCCTCACCACGCTGACCGGTTGTCTCATGGTTGGCGGTGCTTCCGCGGCGATCGCCTTGGCCCCGCTTGCCTCGGCCGAGCCCAGCGCCCCCAGCGAGCCGCGCCTGCTGCCCCAGTGCGAGGTGACCGGCGGCAGTTCGGTCGAGGGTGGGCAGACCACTGAGTGCGCGTCCGAGGGCAACGTTCAGATCGACTCGACGCCGCCTCAGCCCGGGTACGGGATGTTCCCCTGGGATGACGACTTTTTTGTCCTCTGACCAGCGCTGACGGCGCCGTTCGGACGTAGACTTGCTCCATCGATCGGAGCTCGTCATGAACAACCTCTCGCGGTGTCTGGCGGCGTTGCTGGCGGTGCCATGTTTGGCGATCCTCACGGCCCCGGCGGGCTCGGCCGCACCGAAATGCACCAACACGACACCGACCACCACGCTGTGCCAGACCAACGGCAGCACTGCGATCGTGACCTCGCCGCCCGCCCTGAACAACTACGGCCCCTGGTACGGGCCGGTATTCGGGTTCGCCGGCATCGGTATCGGCTGGTAACGGCGTCGTCCAGCCCCCGCCGCTGATTATCGCGGGAGGTTTCGGGTACCCTAACTTTTCTATTCGCATACCCGGATAGAAGGTAGGCCGTTGCTAGAGGACACCAAGACGCGCACCATCCCGAGCTGGTCGCTGCTCGGACCGGCATTCGTCGCCGCGATCGCCTACGTCGATCCGGGCAACGTCGCCGCCAATGTCAGCGCGGGTGCGCAGTTCGGCTACCTGCTGGTCTGGGTGATCGTCGTGGCCAACGCGATGGCCGGGCTGGTGCAGTACCTCTCGGCCAAGTTGGGCCTGGTCACCGGTCGTTCCCTGCCCGAGGTGGTCGCCGACAACAGCCGCACCCCGTCCCGGATCGCCTACTGGATACAGGCCGAATTGGTAGCTGTGGCAACCGATCTCGCTGAGGTGGTCGGCGGGGCGATCGCGCTGCACCTGTTGTTCGACCTGCCGCTGCTCCTCGGCGGAATCATCACCGGGGTGGTGTCGCTGCTATTGCTGAGTGTGCAGAACCGACGGGGCCAACGGGTCTTCGAGCGGGTCATCACCGGACTGCTGATGATCATCGCCATCGGATTTCTCACCAGCCTGTTCGTCGAGGCACCCCCAGCGGCCGAGGTCGCCGCCGGTCTGGTTCCCCGCTTCCAGGGCGCCGAAAGCCTGCTGCTGGCCACCGCGATGCTCGGTGCCACGGTGATGCCACACGCGGTCTACCTGCACTCCGGCCTGGCCCGCGATCGGCACGGCCACCTCCAACCGGGCGCTGTGCGGCGACGCCTGCTGCGGATAACCCGCTACGACGTCGGGCTGGCGATGCTGCTGGCCGGCGCGGTGAACCTGGCCATGCTGCTGGTCGCGGCCACCAACCTGCAGGGACGCGACGACACCGACTCCATCGAGGGTGCCCACGCCGCCGTCCGCGACACCCTGGGCCCGACGGTGGCACTGCTGTTCGCGATCGGACTGCTGGCCTCGGGCCTGGCGTCCACCTCCGTCGGTGCGTACGCGGGCGCGATGATCATGCAGGGATTGCTGCGTCGCTCCTACCCGCTACTGCTGCGCCGGCTGGTCACCCTGATCCCCGCCCTGGTGGTCTTGGCCATCGGCGTCGACCCCAGCCGGGCCCTGGTCCTCTCGCAGGTCGTGCTCTCCTTCGGCATACCGATGGCCCTCATCCCGCTGGTCCGGTTGACCAGTCGCGCGACTCTGATGGGCGAGGACGTCAACCACCGCCTGACGACGGCGCTGGGCTGGGGTGTTGCCGGATTGATTAGTGTGCTCAACGTGGTGCTGATCTATCTGACCGTGAAGGGCTGAATGCTTCACCCGTACTTCGCCTACGGCTCGAATCTGTGCGTGACACAGATGGCCCGGCGCTGTCCGGGTGCGGTCGATCCCACCCCGGCCCGCCTGGACGGCCACAGCTGGCTGATCAACCAGCGCGGCGTGGCCACCATCGAACCGCTCGGCACTGCACAGGTGCACGGTGTCCTGTGGCAGGTCACTGACCACGACCTGGCCGCGCTTGACGCCGCCGAAGGGGTGCCGGTGCGCTACCGCCGGGACCGGCTGACCGTGCACACTGGCGGCGGAGCGGAACCGGCGTGGGTCTACATCGATCATCGCGTCGAACCCGGACCGCCGCGGCCGGGATATCTGGAACGCATCCTGGCCGGCGCGGCGCACCACGAGCTCCCCGACCCCTGGGTGGAATTCCTGCGCCGCTGGGCGGACTAGTCGCTGGTCACAGCGGCCGCCAATTCGCTTATCACGTCGGCGATTTCATTTCGTTTCCGCCAGGCGCGACGCTGCCGGATCGCGCCGTTGCCTTCGGCCACGACGCGGGCGAGCTCGCCGCGCACCATCTCGTATTCATCCAGCGCCACCAATGCCGGCCGCACCGTCTCGACGAATCGTCCGAGCAGATCCCGCACCGGGACTGGCGACTGATCTCCCAGCAGGTCGATGCCGTCTCCCTCCAGGCCATCGTGGGCGGCCTTCCAATGCGCTGCACGGATCTGACTGTCCGCCAGGCACGGAACTGATTCGCCTTCGTCGTAGCCACGCAACGCCGTCATCGCCCCGGCACGGATCAACGTGGCGAGCAACACCGTCTCGGCCACCGTCGCGGGCACATCGGACACCCGCACCTCGACGGTCGGGAAATTCGCCGACGGCCGGACGTCCCAATAGATCATGCCGTCTTCCAGCGCAACGCCGGCCCGCTCCAGCATGGCGACCGCGGAGTCATACTGCGCGACGGAATCGAAATGCGGCGGCGGTCCCGAACTCGGCCACCGCGACCACAGCACGCTGCGGAAGCTGGCATAGCCGCTGTCGGTGTTTCGATAGATCGCCGAGTTGGCGGTCAGCGCCAACAGCACATGCAGCCATGGCCGCAGCCAGTTGCTGACGTGAATCGCGGCGTCCCGGTCCGGCACCGCCACATGGACGTGGCAGCCACAGATGCCCTGCTCGTGAGCGATCATGCCGAACCGGTGGGCGATCCTTCGGTAGCGCGCGGTCGGTGTCACCGGGAACTTGTGCGGCACGGTCGGCGGCAGCGCGACGGCCAGCAGCTGCGCACCGTTTGCCGCGGCGGCCTCGGCGGCAGTCCGGCGCAGCCGGCTCAGCTCGGAGCGCAGGGCGCTGCTCGTGGCCGTCACGTCTGTGGTGGTCTCGACCTGGCAGCTGGTCAACTCCAGTTGCAGGTCGACCCCGTGCTCGGCGGCGCTGGCGGCGACCTGCTTGTTCCGGGCGATCGGTTCGCCGCTCTGCGAGTCGATGAGCAGGAACTCTTCTTCCACGCCCACCGTCGGGTGACTTGTCACGGCTCTGAATTGCCCGCCGCAGACGCCTCCAAACCTGCACTGGCCGTGCTTAAGATCGGGTGATGCCCAACGATTTCCGCTTCGGCGTCAGCCTGCGCGTCGCCGAGTCCCAGTCTCAGATTGCCGACGAGGCCCGACGTGCCGAAGACCTCGGCTTCGACGTGCTCAACGTGCCCGACCATCTCGGTGCGCCTGCCCCGTTCCCCACCCTGACCGCGATCGCCGCGGCGACGAGCACGCTGCGCGTCGGAACCTTCGTGCTCAATGCCGGGTTCTACAAGCCGGCGCTGCTCGCGCGCGACGCCACGGCACTGCGGGATCTGTCCGGCGGAAGGTTCGACCTCGGCCTCGGCGCCGGCTACGTGCGCGAAGAGTTCGAGGCCGCCGAACTGCCGTTCCCCACCGCACGCGAGCGCATCGATCATCTGCGCCACACCACCGAGTACCTGAAAGAACACGCATCCGATATACCGATCCTCATCGCGGGCAACGGCGACCGGTTGTTGACGGTGGCCGCCGAGACCGCCGACATCATCGGCCTCACCGGGGGTGATCAGGTCGGTGGGGATCCCTTGGCCGAACGAATCTCCTTTGTGCGCAACGCCGCCGGTGACCGCTTCGATCAGCTGGAGCTCAACATCGCGATCACCGCCATGCCCGCACCCGGCAGCGAGATGCCCATCCTGAATGTCCCCCGTCATTTCCTGCCGGGGCTCAGCGACGAAGAACTTCTCCGCCACCCCGGGGTGCTGTCCGGTTCGGTCAGCGCCATGGCCGACCACATTCGCGGTCTGCGCGAGAAGTACGGGATCACCTACGTCATCGTGCAGATCGCCCACGCCGAGGCGTTCGGGAAGGTGATCGCCGAACTCCGGTAGAAGTTCCTCCCATCCACGCCCGGACCGGCAACGAATGCCGGGAGTGGAGAACATTCATCCTCGCGGACGTGCCGTCGCGGTGATCGGCAGCGGCGTCGCCGGCCTCACGGCCGCGTATGTCCTGTCTACACGTGACCGCGTCACCCTGCTGGAAGCCGATGCCCGCTTCGGCGGGCATGCCCACACCCAGCACGTCGTCGAAGACGGCCGCACCGTCGCGCTCGATACGGCTTTCCTGGTGCACAACGACCGCACGTATCCCACCCTGTGCCGGTTGTTCGACGAACTCGGGATCCGTACGCAGGACACCGACATGTCGATGTCCGTACGCGACGACGGCACCGGGCTGGAGTATGCCGGGGCGCGCGGCCTGGGCGGATTGTTCCCCAACTGGTCGAACGTGGGCCGGCCGCGCTATCTGCTGATGCTGGGCGAGATCACCCGATTTCACCGGCTGGCAACGCAATTGCTGCGCCAGACGGCGACCGGAGACGAGGTAACCGTCGAGGAGTTCGTGCACCGGCACGGGTTCTCCCGGTACTTCACGGACCGTTTCATGACCCCGTTGGTCGCCGCGGTGTGGTCATGCCCGCCCGGTGAGGCACTCCGCTACCCGGCGCGGTACCTGTTCGTCTTCCTGCAGCACCATGGGATGTTGTCGGTGTTCGGTTCCCCGACGTGGCGCACGGTGGTCGGTGGGTCGGTCAACTACGTCGATGCCGTTGTGGCCCGGCTGCCCGAGGCGATCACCGGCGCGCGCGTGCGATCCGTACGGCGAAGCGCCGAGGGCGTACTGGTCACCGTCGACGGGCAGCCGCCGCGGCGGTTCGATGCCGTGGTCATCGCCACTCATCCGAGCCAGGCGCTGCTGATGCTCGACCGCCCCAGCGAGCACGAACGGTGCATCCTCGGCTCCATCCCCTACAGCCTCAACCAGGCTCAACTGCACACCGACGAGTCGATACTGCCCCGCCTGCCGAGAGCCCGCGCTTCGTGGAACTACCTGATCGACCCCGAAGACCACGCAGTCACCGTCAGCTACGACATCACCAGACTGATGAGGCTGGGTGGCTCCCGGCGGTATCTGGTGACCCTGGGCGGCACTCATCGGGTGGACCCGTCGAAGGTCATCGCCGAGATGGTCTATGAGCATCCGGCCTACACCACCGAATCCGTGGCCGCACAACAACTCCTGCCTGAGCTCAACGACGACCGCGTCGTCTTCGCCGGGGCGTACCACGGCTGGGGTTTCCATGAGGACGGCGCCGCGTCGGGACTGCGGGCCGCGGAGCGACTGGGCGCCCGGTGGGCCGGCGGCACGGTTGCGGAGCCGCTGGCATGCTGACTCCCGCGCTGTACCGCACCAGGATCACCCACACTCGGCGCGCTCCCGTGCACCATCGCTTCAGCTACCGCGGATACAGCTGGTACGTCGATCTCGACCGGATACCGCGATTGCCACGATGGCTGCGCCCCTTCGCCCGATTCGAGGTCGACGACCATTTCGCTGGTGAACCGAAAGACACACTGCGCCAACGGGTGGACGCATTCCTCGCGTCACGCGACGTGGACCTCGACGGCGGCAGGGTGACCGCGCTACTCCAGGCGCGCGTGCTCGGGTACGTGTTCAACCCGCTGAGCCTGTACTGGTGCCACGACGCTGCAGGTGCACTGCGTTGCGTGGTCGCCGAAGTCCACAACACCTACGGCGGGCGGCATGCCTACCTGCTCCCGGCCGGGCAACCCGCACGCGTGTCCAAGCGCATGTACGTCTCACCGTTCAACGCCGTCGAGGGCCACTACCGGATCATGGCTCCCGAACCCGCGGAGCGACTCGATGTGACGATTTCGCTGCACCGCAAAGGACATCCGGCCTTTGTCGCCACGCTTCGGGGCGACCGCAGGCCTACGACCACGTGGGAGATCCTGCGCCTGCAACTGACCGCACCGGTGGCACCCCTGGCCGGAGCCCTCGCCATCCGTGTCGAAGGGATCAAGTTGTGGCTGCGCCGGGTGCCGGTGGTTCCCCGCCCCACCGATGAGGTCGTCGAGAGCGTTACCCAGAACCGAGGAAGGTCGCTGTGAACACGCGGACCGGAGCGTTCCCCGCCATCGACCAGACCCGCTGGCCGGACGTGGCACATCCACCGCGCGGGCCGGTCGCCGCGGTCTCCGGCGCGGTGGCCGATCAACTGCTGCGACGCGCCGCCGCGACATTGCCGGTCCGGCTGGTGTTTCCCGACCGGACCGTGATCGGCGCGGCCGATCCGACCCTGCCCACCATGGTCATCGAGCATCCGGAGGCCCTGGCCCGCCGGATCGGCCGTCACGGCCTGATCGGGTTCGGCGAGTCGTACATGGCCGGTGAGTGGCACTCGACCGATCTGGTCGGATTGCTCACGGAGTTCGGCAGGTCCATGGGTGACCTGGTTCCGGCTGCGCTGCAACGGTTCCGGAGTGTGACGCTGCCCCGCCCTCCCCGCTCCGCCCACAACAACCCTGCGCAGTCCCGGCGCAACATCGCAGCCCACTACGATCTGTCGAACGAGTTGTTCTCGGAGTTTCTCGACGAGACGATGACGTACTCCAGCGCACTGTTCGCGCAACTGCCGGGGACGACCGCCGGCCTGGCCGAGGCCCAGCACCGCAAGATCGATCGACTGCTCGACACCGCGGGCGTCGGACCAGGCAGCCGAGTACTGGAGATCGGCACCGGCTGGGGAGAACTCTGCATCCGTGCCGCCGAGCGCGGCGCCCAGGTGCGCTCGGTCACCCTGTCGGCCGAGCAACAACTGCTGGCCCGCCAGCGGGTGGCGGCGGCGGGCCTGTCGGACCGGGTCGCTATCGAACTGCTCGACTACCGCGACATCGAGGGCTGTTACGACGCGGTGGTATCGGTCGAGATGATCGAGGCCGTCGGATATCAGTTCTGGCCCACCTATTTTCGGGCACTGGACCGGCTCGTCACCCCCGGAGGGCGCGTGGCGATCCAGGCGATCACCATGCCGCACGATCGCATGCTGGCCTCACGCGGCACGCACACCTGGATCCAGAAGTACATCTTCCCGGGCGGGCTGCTGCCGTCGACCGAAGCGATCATCGGCCTCACCGAACGGCACACCCGGCTGCGCACCGTCGACATGATGTCACTGCGGCCGCACTACGCCGAGACCCTGCGACTGTGGCGGGAACGTTTCATCGCACACCGTGACGCGGTGACGGCACTCGGTTTCGACGAGGTCTTCGCCCGCATGTGGGACCTGTACCTGGCGTACTCCGAAGCGGGTTTCGCCTCGGGCTATCTCGACGTATACCAGTGGACATTCGCCCCGACAGGAGGACACCGGTGAATCTGCTCATCGTCACCGCGGTATCGCTGGCCGCCCTCGCCGTCGTACACGGGGCGACGTTCGTGATCGGCCGGAACCTCGGGCGGTACAACGTCGTCGACGTGGCCTGGGGCATCGGGTTCATCGTGGTCGCCGCCGTCAGCGCCGTGCTCGGCGCCGGTGACCTCTTCCGGCGCATCCTGCTGTTGGTGCTGATCACGCTCTGGGCAGGCCGACTGTCCTGGCACATGGTGCTCAAGTCGGCGGGCAAGGGGGAAGACCCGCGCTATCAGGAGCTGCTGGGTGGCGACTATTCGGCCGGTCACGTGCTGCGCAAGGTGTTCGTGATCCAGGGGGCGGCAACGTGGTTCGTTTCGCTGCCGGTGCAGCTGTCCTCGACCTTGGGGCCCACCCCGGCCGCCCTACGACCGGTCCTGATTGCGGGCGTCTTGATCTGGGCCGTCGGACTGACGTTCGAGGCGGTCGGCGACCATCAGCTGCGCCGGTTCAAATCCGATCCGGCCCACCGAGGCGTGATCATGGACCGCGGATTGTGGGCGTGGACCCGCCATCCGAACTATTTCGGCGACAGCTGCGTGTGGTGGGGACTGTGGATGGCGACCATCTGCGAGTGGTTGTCGCTCACGACGGTGCTCTCCCCCATGCTGATGACGTACTTCCTGGTGTACGCGACCGGCGCGCGTCTGGCCGAGAAGCATATGGCAGGCCGGCCAGGCTTTGACGAATATCGCTCGCGCACTTCGTTTTTCGTACCGTCTCCACCTAGATCTGGATAAGCATGACGGCGCAGGCTCCGGTGGCTAGGCTGCTGTGGGTGACCGCCGAACTCGACGCGTTGCTACGGCGGGTGGCCCGACACGACGTCGACGCCTTCGCCGAGCTGTACGACCATACGCGATCGAGGGTGTTCGGCCTGGTCACGCGGGTCCTGCGGGACCCGGGGTACAGCGAGGAAACCACCCAGGAGGTCTACCTCCAGGTGTGGCGCTCCGCCGACAGCTACGACCCGACAGCCGGCTCCGCCATCGCGTGGCTGATGACGCTCGCACACCGGCGCGCGGTGGACCGGGTGCGCGCCGAACAAGCCGCCAGCCGGCGCGAGTCCCGCTACGGCGCGACCAACCTGGATCCGCCCGCCGATCATGTCGCCGACGCGGTGATCACCCAGGACGAGCAGCGGCGGGTCGCCGAATGCCTGTCCGCGCTGACCGATGCCCAACGTGAGTGCATCCATCTCGCCTATTACGACGGCCTGACCTATAGCCAGGTCTCGCAGCGGCTGGCGGCCAACCTCGCGACCATCAAATCCCGGATGCGCGACGCCCTCCGCGGCCTGCGCAATTGTCTGGGGGCCGCATGACCGAGCCCTTTGACTCCGAACTGCTCGAGTTGGCGACCCCGTATGCGCTGCACGCGGTGTCCGACAGCGAGCGCACCGACATCGAACAGCGCCTGACTGCTGCTCCTCCCGAGGTCGCAGCCCAGTTCACGACAGAGGTGCGGGAGGTGCGGGAGACCATGGCCCGACTGGCGGGGTCCACCGCCCTGGAACCACCGCCGCATGTGCGCGAGCAGGTGCTCGCGAGGGTCTCGGTGCGTGAGCTGCGTCGACGACCTGCGGCGCGCTGGCGCAACACAGCCCTGGCGGCCGCGGCGGCCGTCGTCATCGCCCTGGCCGGCGTCGGTATCGGTATCGCGCTGCGCCCGGGCCCCCAGCCGACCACCGCCGAGCAGATCTTCGCCGCCCCCGACGTCCGGACCGTCTCCGGGGACATCCCCACCGGCGGCACCGCCACCGTGGTGTTCTCCCGCGAGCGCAACGCCGGCGTGCTGGTGATGAACGGTGTCACGCCTCCACAATCGGGCACGGTCTATCAGATGTGGCTGTTGCGCGAGGGTGCGGCAACCTCGGCCGGCACCATGGACTCCGCTGCTGTCGCGCCGTCGACCACTGCGGTGCTGCCAGACCTTGGCGATGCATCGGCCTTGGCCTTCACCGTCGAGCCGGGCACGGGCTCGACCTCACCGACCACGCCGATCTTCGCCGAGCTGCCATTGCGCTGACACGCATGAGGCGGGCGGGCGCCGGGTATCACTGACCTCACCGCACGAGTTCGGGAAAAGGAAGTGGTGAACGAAATGTCACAAGCCACCGACGACCTCAGCAGGGCGCCCACCCCTGACCGGGCCGAGGACAACGCGTTCTTCCCGTCGCCCTACTCGCTGAGCCAATACACGTCGGCCAAGACCGATTTCGCCGGCGTGGAACATGCGGGTGCCTACGTCGAGGGCCGGTGGAAGATACTCATGATCGCCGCCGAAGAGCGATATGTGTTGTGCCAGAACGGAAAGATGTTCTCCACCGGCAACCATCCGGTGGAGATGCTGCTGCCACTGCACCACCTGATGGAGACCGGATTCGACGTCGACGTCGCGACCGTCACCGGGTATCCGGCCAAGCTGGAACTGTGGGCGATGCCCCGCGAGGACGAGGCCGTGGCATCGACCTATGAGGCCCTCAGACCCAAGCTCAAACAGCCCCTCACGTTGTCCGAAGTCGCCGCGGATCTGCACCCGTCCTCCGACTATCTCGCGGTCTTCGTTCCCGGCGGGCACGGCGCCGTCGTCGGACTGCCGGGCAGCGAGGCGGTAGGTCGGACACTGAACTGGGCTCTGGACCACGGCCGGTTCATCATCACCCTGTGCCACGGCCCGGCGGCCCTGCTGGCCGCCGGCCTCGGCAATGCACGGTCACCGTTCGCCGGATACTCGGTGTGCGTGTTCCCCGACTCGCTCGACGAGGGCCCCAACATCGAGATCGGCTATCTTCCGGGGCGCCTGCAGTGGCTCGTCGCCGACCTGCTGGCCAAGCAGGGACTCACCATCGTCAACGACGACATGGCCGGCACTGTGCACCAGGACCGCCGCCTGCTCACCGGCGACAGCCCGCTGGCCTCCGATGCGCTGGGCAAACTGGCCGTCAACTGCCTGCTCGATGCGCTCGGGCGGGAGGCCTGAGCGCATCGGACGGCTCGATCACGGGAGCCGCCGCTTCAGGCGCGCGCTCCTGAGAATCTGCATCGCCATGTTGGTGGAGGTGAGCATCGGGAAGACGCCGAGAAATGTGCGCTCCGACGGGGTACGTCCGTGTAGCTGTTCGAGGCTGCCGAAGACGTAGAAGCATCCGATGCAGAACAGCGTGGCCGGCACCGCGAGCGCCAAGATGCTGCCACGGTCGGCGAGGACCTGTCGCGCGAGTGCCAGTTCGTCGTCCGAGAGCGCCTCGCGTTTACGCACCTTGCGCAAGGTGGCCGACAGGGTGCCGATGGCGAGCTTCGAGGTGACGTGGGTGTGGCCCCTCATCCGCCTGGTGAAGACGAAGGCCACGACGGCGAACACCCAGATCAGCGCAAAGGAAATGATCGACAGGATGCCGTACAGAGTCGACGTCGTCATGTCAGGCCTCCGCCCGCTGCCGTTGTGGCACTGGTTTCCTCTGCTGTAGCGGTCGCTGCCGGATGAAGGTCGGCCACCAGAACCACGGACCCAGGAAACGCAGCAGACACGGCACCACGAACGAACGCACGATCAGCGTGTCCAGCAGGAGGCCGATACACACCGTCGAGCCCACCTGACCGATGGTGCGCAGATCGCTGATCAGCATCGCCAGCATGGTGAACGCGAACACCAGGCCCGCCGAGGTCACCACACCGCCGGTGCTGCCCAGGGCGCGGATCAGGCCGGTGTTCAGCCCCGCGCCCGACTCCTCCTTGACCCGGGAGATCAGCAGCAGGTTGTAGTCCGAGCCGACCGCGACCAGGATGATGAAGGTCAACGGCAACACCAGCCAGTGCAGGTGCAGGCCGATCAGGTGCTGCCACACCAGGATTGACAGTCCGAACGCACCTGCGTACGAGAACGCCACCGTGCCGGGAATGACCATGGCCGCGACCAGGCTCCGGGTCAGATACAGCATGATCAGGAAGATCAGCACGAACGCCGCGATCGCCACGATGAGCAGGTCTGACGCGGCATAGGCCTTGATGTCCTTGTTGTTCGACCCCGCCCCGCCGATGTAGATCTTGGAGCCCGCCAGCGAGGTCTCTTTGAGCGCCGCCTTGATCGCGTCGGGGAACTGTTCGACATGGTCGATCCCTTCCGGCCCCATGGCATTTCCCTCGTGGGTGACGATGAACCGCGCGGCCTTGCCGTCCGGCGACATCATCAGTTGCATCCCGGTCTTGACGTCCTCGTTGTCGAACGCCTCTCGGGGGATGTAGAAGAAGTCGTCGCTGCGGGATGTGTCGAAGTCATTGCCCACGTTGATCAGGTCGTAGTAGGTCTGATCGGTCTGGGTGGACTGCAGATGCGCCGGACCATAGTTGTTGGTGATGACACCCAGAAGCGACCGGCTGTCGGCCATCATCCGCTCCAGCTGCGAGATCATCTGCGGCAACAGCCGGTCGATGGCCTCGAAGGACGTGACGGCGTCAGCGATCTGGGCGTCGAGGCTGTCGATCCCGTCGAGCGAGTCGAACAGCGAGCGCATCGCCCAGCACGCCGGGATGTCGAAACAGTGCGGCTCCCAATAGAAGTAGCTCTTCAAGGGCCGCAGGAAGTCGTCGAGGTTGGAGATCCCGGCGTTCATGTCGTCGGTGACCTGTTTCAGGTTCTCCAACGTGAGCACCGTGGAATGCAGTTCGTCGGCCATCTGCTGGGTCAGTCCGATCACCTTCTGCAGCACCTCGACTGAACGCGCCTGGATCTCGGCCTGTTTGTCGGTGTTCTCGTTCTGCCGCTCGGTGAACGGCAGCTGCTGGCCGCTGCCACTGCCCTGGGTGGTGAACAGGTAGGGAATCGTGGCGTGCTCCAGCGGCCGGCCCAATGGTCGGGTGATGCTCTGCACCATGGCGACACCGGGAAGCCGGATCAGGCTCTTGGCGACCCGGTCCAAGGAGATGAAGTCGGCCGAGTTGCGCATGTCGTGATCGCTTTCGACCATCAGCATCTCGCTGAACAGCTTGCTCTGCGAGAAGTGCCGATCGGAGGCCTCGAAGCCGAGATTGGCTGCGCCATCGGCAGGTTGGTAGGCACGATCGTCGTAGCTGACCTTGAAGGTGGGCACGAAAACCGCACCGATCATCACGACGGCGGTGCTTGCGACGAAGACGGGTTTGGGCCAGCGCACGACGCTCGTCGCGATCCGCCGGTACAGATGTCCCTTGGTCATGCGCTTCGGGTCGAACAGGCCGAAGAGGCTGCCCAAAGTGAGCAGAGCCGGCGCGAGCGTCAGTGCCGCGGCGATGGTGAACAGCATGCTGATGGCGACCGCAGGCCCCATCGTGTGGAAGTAGTCCAGCCGGGCCAGGCTCAGGCAGTAACACGCCCCGGCGATCGTCAGCCCCGAGCCGATGATGATGGGGGCGACGCTGCGATAGGCAGTGTAGAACGCGTCTTCGCGACTCTCGCCGTCCTGGCGGGCTTCCTGATAGCGCCCCATCAGGAAGATGCCGTAGTCGGTTCCCGCGCCCAATGTCAGTGCCACCACGATGTTCACCGCGAACGACGACAACGGGATGACACCGAAGTGCCCGAGCGTCGCGATGACGCCTTTGGCGACAAGCATTTCGATCAGCACGCTCACGAGCGGCACCAGCACGTTGGCCAACGATCGGTAGACCACCAGGAGCATGATCACGATCAGGATGATCGTGAGGATGGTGATGTTGTTGAGGCTGGAGTTCGCGATGGTCAGCGTGTCCGACGCCAGCGGCGCGGCGCCGCTCACGTAGACCTTGAGCCCCGGCGGTGGGGTGTCGTCGGCGATGACGTCCCGAACCGCGTTCACCGACTCGTTCGCCTGGAGCTGGCCGATGTTTCCGGCCAACCGCAACAGCACGAAAGTCGCCTTGCCGTCCACACTTTGGGCTCCGGCCGCGGTGATCGGTTTGCCCCACAGGTCCATCACGTACTGCACGTGCTCCGGGTCCTGTTTGAGCCGGTTCATCAGGTCGTCGTAGTAGCGGTGATCGCCGTCGTCGAGCGGGCGGTCGGCCTCGAACACCAACATGGTGAGGCTCGTGGAGGTGGACTCCTGGAACTTCTCCCCGATCCGCAGCATCGCGACCTGCGACGGCGCGTAGCTCGGGATCATCGAGCCCGCCAACTGTTCGGCGACGTGCTCGACCTGCGGGATGAAGGTGTTGGTGGTGACGGCGAGCAGTGCCCAGAACACGATGATCGGCACGGCCAGGACGCGCACGGTCTGCGCGACAAGGGGCCGGTGCGCCCGATGCGTGCTCACGCGGACTTCACCCGGCAGGTGACGTCGGCTTCGGCATGGGTGGACGTTTGTTCGTCGCGCACAACACCGTTGACCGACATTCGGCACCCGACCTCGCCACCTTTGACCTGCACGGAGATGCTGCCGGAAACCACGGTGAGGGTCGTCGTCTCGGTGTGCGTCCAAGGCAGCTCGGTGACGTCGACCTTGTGCGGGTGCCCGTCGATGTCGACGTAGCTCAGCATCCCGCCGTCACCGACGGAGCCGAACACCTCGTAGGTGAGCTGCTTGGGGGTGAACTGCTCGGGCGCCTGCGCGGCGAGGACGGTGGGCACAGGTCCGGGTTCCGACATCTGGTGCACCTTCCAGACGCCCAACGCACCTACGCCCACTGCGATGACTGTGACGACCGGAAGCCATCCGTTCTGCAAGAGCGTTCGGTTTCGTCGTCTGCGACCGCCCGCGGGCTGCTCCCCGATCATGACCGACAGATATATCGCACACAGGATGCACTTCTCAAGCCGTTCACCAACGACCGTCGCGCATTCACAGCAGATTGGCAGCTTGGCGACAACACAGAGATGCCCGCCGTACCACGCGCTGTTCTGCACAAATCTGCCGATGACCGCCGCGGTCCAGCGTCCGCGCCACCAGCAGCCAGCCGCACCGCTTTCCGCCACTTACTTCCTATAACTGATATAAATGAGCGGTGAGCAGCGCACCCTTCGGCAGCAACGTGGAAGCCGTCTCGTCGATGCTCGTGGCGAGCGCCGACCTCATGTGGCGGCATCTCGCCGATCGCAAGGGCTTGAGCGCGAGCGCGACGCTCGTCCTCGTCCGACTCAACCGCGAGGGGCCGATGCGGGTCACCGCGCTCGCGGAGGCCGAGGGGGCGAGCCAGTCGGGTATGACGCAACTGGTCCAGCGCCTGGAACAGCAAGGCCTGGTGGAGCGGTGCAGCGACCCCGACGACGGACGGGCCTGCCTGGTCAAGGTGAGCGACGGCGGCCGGCACCTGTGGGAAGAGCGGGCCGTTCTGCGCAAGCAACGCATCGCCGAATTGTTGGCGGGCTTGTCGGATGACGACCAGATGGCGCTGTGGCTCGCCGCCCAGGTCGCAGGACGATTGGTCGACCAGATGCGCGAGGTCGCCGACACCCGCGCAGGCACCGATGCGTAGCGTGGCCCGAGGAACGCTCATGCGTCGACGATCACACGCCGCCCGGGCGCCACGAACCCCGGAAAACCCGTAGTCCTGGTCCGGACCGGTGTTACGTCGACACCATTGCCCCGAGGAGGCGGACGCCATGCCCATGGAAGGCTCAGCAACCGTACGCATGTCCGCGCCGGCGGACCGCATCTGGAATCTCATCGCCGACGTGCGCAACACCGGAAAGTTCTCGCCGGAGGTGATGGAAGCCGAATGGCTCGGCGGCGCCACCGGTCCCGCCCTCGGCGCCCGGTTCCGCGGACACGTCAAACGGAACGAGATCGGGCCCACCTACTGGACGACGTGCAAGGTGACGGCCTGCGATCCCGGGCGGGAGTTCGGCTTCGCGGTTCTGGTGGGCGACCGAGCGGCGAACAACTGGCACTACCGGCTGGAGCCGGCCGGCACCGAGACCGATGTCACCGAATCCTTCCGGATGCCGCCGGGAGCCTTCACCACCGTGTTCTCGATGTTCGGCGGGCAGCTCCGCCGGCGCCGCAACATCCGCGACATGCGCAAGACTCTCGAAAGAATCAAGGACGTCGTGGAGACCGGCGAGCAATAGCCGGATATACCGCCTTCCTGTGAATCCCTGTGCGACAGCTATGCGTTGATGAGAATTCCGGCGTGGTGCCGACGCCTGCGGTGGGAATAAATAAAATTTAGTTGCGCTTAGCAGTTGTGGTAGGCATTAGGTACCGGGCCGAACTGCTGAGCACCGGGACATCTGAATCCGCGCGGTCGGGAGCGGCGCGATCACGGCCACACCGGCCGTAGCTGAGGAGGACGGCATGACAATTCTCGGGCCCCGACCGGTCCGCGAGAATGTCGTGGAGCTCGCCGAGCCGTTGCCGAGGCGGCGAAGATTCGTACCCAGCACACGCCGTGGCAAGGCAACCGTTGCCGCCGCAATGGTCGGTGTGCTCGTGGTTGGCCTGCTCGGCACGGCGTATGGAACCTCACCCGGCGGTGCCCTGTGGGGTGTCACGCGGACGGTGTTTCCGGGACACGCCCAAGACGTCGCCTTGACCGCTGTCGTCGCCGACCTGAAGAAGGCACAGGACATCCTCGGCAGCGGGCAGCAGCCCACTGCCGATCAGCTGACCGACGCCCGCACCGCGCTCAATCAAGCCAAGCAGGACCTTGACTACCTGTCGCCGTCACCTGAGCGAACCAGTCTGCAGAACCTCTATCTTCAACTGACACAACAACTTCTGCAGTACACACCCGATTCGGTACTGCGACTCGCGCCATTGCCCGCCCCGTCTCCGGAGCCCTCGGTGGCCGCCCCGGCCACCGTCCCGACCGACCCGCAGCAGGACGTTGTGGCACTGACCAGCGCGAACGCGCCGACCTGGGGATATGGCGCGTCCGACGACTACGTCCCGGCACCGGCAGGCGTTCCCGATTCCCCGATGGCCGATTGGCCGCAGCCCATAGATCCGCCGTCGACGCCCAACCTCACGAACCTGGGCTACTACGACCAGTCCTGGGGTCAGCTCTACGGCTACAACCCCGGCGGCTGGTACAACTACGACCTCAGTGGCTACAACCAGTACGGGTACGACTTCATCGGCTTCGACCGGTGGGGATATGACCGTTGGGGTTATGACCGGTGGGGATACGACCGCTGGGGCTACAACTGGGCCGGCTACAACTGGGCGGGCTACGACCGCCACGGCTGGGACCGCGGTGGCCGCAACGAATGGGGCCAGCACCGCGACCGCCCAGGCGACCCGCGTGACCAGCGATGGTACGACCATCACCATCCGTACCAGCAGTACTACGGGTGGAAGTTCCGGATCTACAACCCGGTGTATCGCCGTGCGCAGTGGGACCGGGCCCACGGATTCAACCCGCACCTTTACCAGAACTGGAACCGGAACCGAGACTGGCACCATCCGCGGAACCGCGATTGGGCCCCACCGGCTGTCAGGGTCAACACAACAGTCAACATCCGCGTCTCGTCGCCGGTGGTGAACCTCAATGCCTCACTGACACAGTTCATCTCCAACGACAAGGCGACCCGTACCTCCGGGCACCTGATGAAGGACCTCGCAGACAAGTCCGCACGTAACTTCGCCAGGGACCTCACCCCGCGGACCAATTCCTTCGTCGGGTGGCAGCTGCCGTCGGGACTCGGACAGCGACCCGATACGCCCAAAGAAAGCCACCGGCCGTCGTCTGAACCACCGGAATCAGCCGCACCACCGGCCTTGGCAGCACCCGCACCGGCGGCGCCGCCGTCGAAGGTGTCACCCACATTCACTGCGCCCAAGCTGTCGCCGGTGCCCGCCTACACGCCGCCGACGATCGACAAACCGCGCGAAAAGCCGGAAACCGCACCGGCACCGGAAAAGGACCTGGAACTTTCCCCGGAGCGACCGGCAACACCGCCGCGGGCCGACCGGCCGAATCCGGCCGAGGCCACGTCGCCGGGTGACCAAGCGGAACCGGCGAGCCCACCCGACCCTGCACTCGATCGTCCGCGTGAGATCCCGGGGCCGCGCCAGACCGCTCCCGATCCGCAGGCGCCGGCATCGGAGGCACCGGCCGCGCCTCCGGAGGCACCGAGAAAGCAGGAGCCTCCGCAGCAACGCAATACGCCGGAAGAACCACCGGCGCAGCGTGATCCGGCTCCCAAGGTCCAGGTTCCCGAGCCCGAGGCGCCGGCCCCCGAGACCCAGGCTCCTGTTCGCGAGGCACCGGTGTGGCAGGAACCCGCGCCCGCGCCCGAGCGCGAGGCGCCCAAGGAGGCTCCGGCCCCCAGGTATCAGGCTCCCGAGCGCCAGGCCCCCGTCTGGCAGGAACCCGCTCAGCAGGCACCTCGGCAAGAGGCGCCTGCCCGGCAACGACCTGCGCGGGAGGCACCCGCTCGACAGGAACCGCCGGCCCGCGAGGCTCCTTCCCCGCGGCAGGCTCCTCAGCAACGTTCGGAGCAACCGCGATCGGAGCCCTCGTCACCGAAGGGTCCGAAGTGCCCGCCGCCGATGTGTTCGGGGCGCGGGTAACCGACAAGCTGTTGACGACCTAGAAAGGGGCGAGCAGAAATTCGTCGACGAACCTGGCGAACGTGTCATCGACGAACGTCGGGTCGGGTGCGGTGAAGTATTCGATGATGAAGCCCTGGAAGGCTGCCAGCGCGATGCGCGAACGGGTCTCGGCGACATGGGCGGGCATCCCGAGCGCGAGAAGACGGGCCTTGGAGTTGCGCGTCAACAGCGACAAGGTGTCCCAGGTGTATTCGCGGTAGGGGCTGTCGACGCCACACGCTGCACCGAAGATCTGCAGCACCACCCGCAAGCTGTCGCGACGCTCACCGCGCGTGCACTCATACCAGTCTTCGAAACACCATTCGCGGTGCGCCGCAATCGACTCCGGCAGATCCAGATCCTCGGTCTCTGGTATCGCCGCACGCTGCTGACGGTTCAGCACTTCGAGCATGAGTTGCTCTTTGGTGCCGAAGTAGTACACCAGCATCCGAGCGCTGGTCTCCATCTGGGAGGCGAGCTCACGCAGCGAAGTGTCGACGACCCCGGTGCGCGCCAAAATGGCACCCGCAGTGGCCAATAGCGCTTCGCGTTTGTCGCGGTCGAAAGGTCGCGGCACACTTGACTGTAACACTTGCTTCAGATACTGATGATGCGATGCGTGCGAACACGAGGGCAGGGGACGCTCGGTGAGCCTGGTCGAGGACGTCGCCTCGGCACCCGGAAACGGGCTCTCCGAAACGACGGCAGCACCAAGCCGTCGGCCGTTGCCGGTGACCCGATGGGTCGCCATCATCGCGGGGCTGGTGGGCTTCGTGGCCAGCGCGCTGATCCCGGTATTGCCGGTCGTGCAGACGACCGCGTCGCTGCAGTGGCCACAGAACGGACACCTCGGCAATGTGACCGCGCCGCTGATCGCGCTGGCCCCGGAGTCGTTGGAAGCGTCGGTGCCCTGCAGCGTGTTTCGCGAGATGCCCGCCTCCGGCGGGGTGGCGTTGAGCACGGCGCCGGCGGCCGGCAAGCAGGCGATGCTCAACGGACTCTTCGTCACGGCCGGCACCCAACGGGTCGATGTGATCGCCCGCAATGTGGTGGTCCTCAGCGTGCCGCGCAGCCGGATGAGCGACCCACAGTGTCAGCAGCTGACGCTGTCCTCCTCGACGGCAGGTACCTTCGCCGCAGTCGAAGGACTGAACGATCCGGCTACCGGCGGGCCGCTGCGCGGCGGTTTCGGTGATCCGAACCTGCGGCCCCAGATCGTCGGGGTGTTCACCGACCTGAGCGGTCCTGTTCCGGCCGGACTGTCCTTCGCCGCGACCATCGATACCCGGTACACCAGCACCCCGTCGCCGCTGAAAACTGCTGCGATGGTCGCCGGCATCCTCGGCACGATTGTCGCGCTGTTGGCGTTGTGGCGACTCGACCGCCTCGACGGTCGGCGTGCGCAGCGTCTCATTCCGACCCGTTGGCGCACCTTCACCGCAGTGGACGCCACCGTCATCGTGGTATCGGTGGTCTGGTTTGTCGCCGGTGCCGGATCCTCCGATGACGGTTACCAATTCGGCATGGCCAACACCTCCAGTCATTCCGGCTACATGGCCAACTACTTCCGTTGGTACGGGAGCCCCGAAGATCCCTTCGGCTGGTACTACGAGCTGATCGCGGCGATGACCCACGTCAGTCATGCCAGTCTCTGGTTACGTCTGCCGGACTTGGTCTGCGCGCTGGTGTGTTGGCTGCTGCTCTCCCGGGAAGTTCTGCCCCGGCTCGGACGGGCGGTGGTGCGAAACCGCGCCGCGGTGTGGACGGCGGCGCTGGTGTTCATCGCAGCGTGGATGCCGTTCAACAACGGGTTGCGGCCCGAAGGTCAGATCGCCACCGGCGCGCTCATCACCTATGTCCTTGTCGAGCGCGCCATTGCGACACGCCGCGCCGCACCGGTCGGGCTGGCGATCGTAGTGGCCGCGTTCACCCTCGGCATTCAGCCCACCGGGATCATCGCGGTGGCGGTGCTGCTGGCCGGTGGGCGCCCGATCGTGCGGATCATCGTCACTCGCGCGAAATCGGTGGGGATCTGGCCGGTGCTGGCGCCCCTGGCCGCAGCCGGGTTTGTGGTGCTCACGGTGATCTTCGCCGATCAAACCCTGGCAGCGGTACGCGAAGCCACCGCGGTGCGCACCGCGATCGGGCCCGCGCAGCCCTGGTACACCGAGAACCTGCGCTACTTCTACCTGTTCCTGCCGACCACCGACGCTGCCTTGTCCCGCCGCTTCGGGATCCTGATCACCATCGCGTGCCTGTTCGCCTCCATGCTGCTGTTGCTGCGCCGCAAGCGAATACCCGGAATCGCCGTCGGGCCGGTATGGCGATTGATGGGGGTCATCTTCGCCACCGTCTTCCTGCTGACGTTCGCCCCGACCAAGTGGATCCACCATTTCGGGCTGTTCGCCGCCGCCGGCGCGGCGATGGCCGCAGTCGCCACCGTGCTCTTCGGTCCGACGGTGCTGCGGTCACGACGCAATCAGGCGGCGTTCGTGTCGATCGTGCTGTTGATTCTGGCCCTGTGTTTCGCTTCCACCAACGGGTTCTGGTACGTCTCCAGCTACGGGGTGCCGTTCAACGACAGCAGTCCGCACTGGGGCCCGGTCACCGCGAGCGCGGTGTTCCTCTGGCTGTCACTCGCGGCCGCGGGCTATGCCGGCTGGCTACACCTCGTCCCACCGCGACGACCTCCGGCGCGCCTGACCCGGGCGCTGACCGCAGCACCGGTGCCCGTGGCGGCCGGGCTGATGGTGCTGGTGTGCACCGGGTCGATGCTGGCCGGTGCGGTCAAGCAGTACCCGAGCTACTCCAACGGCTGGGCCAACCTACGGGAGCTGACCGGCGGATGCGGACTGGCCGACGATGTTCTCGTCGAACCCGACGCCAACGCAGGGTTCTTGGCACCGCTGCCCGGACCCGACGGCCCGCTGGGCCCATTGGGCGGCACTGATCCGATCGGTTTCATCCCGAACGGATTGCCCGAACACACACTGGCAGAGGCTGTTTGGCAGAGCCAGGCGAAATCCGGAACCGATTACGACTGGGATGCGCCCACCGCACTGGACAAGCCCGGGGTCAATGGTTCCAGCGTCGTGTTGCCCTACGGTCTTGATCCCTCCCGTGTTCCGGTGGCCGGAAGCTTCACCGCCGGCCCGCAACAGGTCAGCACGCTGACCTCTGAGTGGTATCGGCTTCCGGCCGCCGACGACGCCCACCCGCTCGTGGTGATCACCGCGGCCGGCACCATCACCGGCGACAGCGTCCTCTCCGGGCACACCGCTGCCCAAACCGTCGCCCTGGAATACGGCACACTCGGCCCCGGAGGCACACCAGAACCAGGCGGACGGCTCGTCCCCTACGACATCGGCCCGCAACCGGCCTGGCGAAATCTGCGGTTCCCACGCGCCGCCATCCCCGCCGACGCCTCCTACGTCCGGATTGTCGCCGACGACCGCTCACTGGATCCGGGTGATTGGGTCGCCGTCACCCCGCCGCGGGTGCCTGAGCTCCGGTCGCTGCAGGAGTACCTCGGCTCCACGCAGCCGGTGCTGCTGGATTGGGCTGTGGGACTGGTATTTCCATGCCAGCAGCCCATGTTGCACGCGAACGGCGTCATGCAGATCCCCAACTATCGAATCTCACCGGACTACCCCGCCAAGATCGAAATGCCGGACACCTGGCAGTCCGGCGACAACGGCGGCCCGTTGGGTATCACCGACCTGATGCTGCGGGCTCATGCCATGCCCACGTACCTGTCCCGGGACTGGGGCCGCGACTGGGGTTCGTTGCGCCGCTTCACCCCCGTCGTCGATGCGCCCGAAGCTCACCTGCAGCTCGGGACCGCCGTTCGAAGCGGTCTCTGGAGCCCCGGCCCGATCCGCATCGGACCGTGAGTGCTCGCTGACGTGGCCATTTCGATCTGGTGCGAGGACCGCATGTTCGAGAGAGTGGCGGTATGACGTCGACACAGAGCAGCCCTCTCATCCGGACCTTCTTCGCCCTGCGATTCGCCACCGGTGTCGCAGCCTGGTTGGCCCCGAACAAGACCGGCCGCCTCATCGGACTCAACGCCGGCCGCGACCAACCATTCACGACCCAACTCTTCGGCTCCCGTGAACTCACACTGGCACTGGCGATCACCGATGTTTCGCCCAAGCTGCGCAAGCGCGCGTTGCAGATGGGCCTACTCACCGACCTGCTCGATGTCGTCGCCACCGCCCGAGGTGTTCGTGCGGGCACACTCTCGGGGACCGGCGCAATCCTCGCCGGAGGCGGCGCAGCGCTGTTCGCCGGTCTCGGAGTCGCCGCCTTGAACCACGGCGACCGGTCGATCAGGGCGACCGGGTAGGCACCGCAAGCGGGCCGATCACCCGCCACGTCCACGTGCTTTAATCGCCCCCATGCAGGATGAGCCTTCTGTAGACCCCAGTGGTCCTGACCAGTGGCTGGCGACGATCGGCGATATTTCTGTGTCGGAGTACTGGATATCGACCCCGGCCGGGCAATTTCCGATACGTGGCACCACGTGGACGGTCACGGACATGTCCACCACCGAAGAGCACTTCCCCACCGCGGCGATTGTTCTCGGGATCCTGTTTACCTTGGTCTGCCTGCTGGGCCTACTTATCTTGTTCATGATGAAGCAGGTGCGCCAAGTTGGGTTTGTTCAAGTCGTGGTTCACGGCGACGGGTTCGGCTACACGACGACGATTCCGGTATCACACCCTCAAGACGTCCTCGCCATCTACGACGAAGTCGAATATGCCCGCGAGTTGGCCGGTCAGACAACCTAGTTCAAAACTAGAGTAGGTCGTGGTTGAGCATCCGGCAGGCCGGCATCGGCGCGCCGTAGCGCCTCGTTCAAGATCTCATCGCCTGCATCTGCTTCGGAGTCAGCGACTACGTGCCAGTCAACACCGGGATACTGGGCGCGCCAACGATTGTCGCTCGTCTTGGTGATGATTGGGCGGAAGTGAGTGGCGTATTTCTCGTGGAGGGCAGTGAGGACCTCGTGCATGTCGTGTTGGTCAGTCATAGTTTGGCTTCCTACTGCCATTGGCCCGGCGCTCAGGCCCCGACCGCCGTCAACCACTCGCCGTAGAAGAGCGCGACTCCGAGGCCGCTGGCGATTGCCCCAATCAGCCAGAACCGTATCGTCAGTGCGCTTTCCGGCCAGTCCATCAGCTCGAAGTGGTGGTGAAGCGGGGTCAATCGGAAGACCCGTCGTCCGGTCGTGCGGAACGCCACGACTTGGATGACGACGGAGGTCACCTCGGCCACGAACAGGGCACCGAGGATGACGGCCAGGAGCTCGGTGCGGCTGACCACCGATAAGCCGGCAATGATGCCGCCCAAGGCGAGCGAACCCGTGTCACCCATGATGATCCTGGCGGGTGCGGCGTTCCACCATAGGAATCCGATGCAGGCGCCGGCGGTGGCAGCGGCGACGAGTGCCAGATCGAGAGGGTCGCGGACGTGGTAGCAACCGGCCTCCTGGGCAAGGGCACATGAGTTTCGGAACTGCCAGAAGGTGATGAGCACGTAGGCGGCACTCACCATCGCCATGGTCCCCGCGGCGAGCCCGTCGAGCCCGTCGGTGAGGTTGACGGCATTGGACCACGCCGAGACCACGATGATGCAGAACAGGACGAACACCACGGCCGGCAGCGCGAACGAGGCGATCTCACGGACGTAGGACAGTTCGGCGCTTGCCGGTGTGAGACCGTCAGCGTTACGGAACTGCAGCGCGAGCATCGCAAAAAGGACTGCCGCGACCAATTGCCCAGCAGACTTGGCTCTCTTGTTCAGACCGAGATTGCGTGCGCGCCGCAACTTGATGTAGTCGTCGGTGAAGCCGACCGCGCCCAGCGCGGTGGCCAGTCCGAGAACCAGCAGACCCGATGCCGACGGGCCGCCTCCCCCGAATGCGAGCCCAATGAGGTTGGTACTCAAATAACTTGCCCAGATCGCGGTGAGGATAGCCAGACCGCCCATTGTCGGGGTGCCACGCTTGCGTTGGTGGGTCTGTGGGGCGTCGTCGCGGATCTCCTGACCGAAGCCCAGCCGGGTGAACATCCGGATCAGCACCGGGGTCAGCAGAATCGCGACCAACACGGCTATGCCCGCGGCGAACAGTATCTGGCTCATCGGCGACGCCGGTCGCTACCGCGTGATCCGGTCGGCGACTGCACCCGATTGAAATCCAATCCCCCCATCGGGCCAGTATGGCCGATCCGCTGTTGCATCGACTGGTCGGTGACGAAGTGTTGCCCGCTGCGTATGCCACCGACGACGGAGCCGGCCTGCTGTACCGCGGCACCACGTTGGTCGAAGCCGTCGCCGAAAACCGCACTGCCGGGGCGTACTTCGTCGAAGCGCGAGACGGCGTCGCAATCGAGACGGCGCTCGACGTCCGGCGGCTGTAGAACGAAGCATCCGGAGGGAGCCGAGGCTGCAGGAAGGGCAGCCCAGACACGGGCGGCGGCGTGTACTGCGTTCCACCGTCCAGCACCCAGGTAGTTCTACCGATCCGGTCGCCCGCCGGGTCGCCGACGATGTGAGCCATGAGTCAGGAACACGACCGCGGCGTGATGTTGTCTGTCGCCGCTCTTGCCGCGATGGTCATCGCCTACCTGCTTACGTTCACGGTTCTCACTGACACTGATATGGCGTCTAGATTCGAGAACGGAGTCGCACCGCCGGGAACCGACATCGCCGGCCTCCGCACCGCAGCTGTTAGTAGCATCGTCGCCGCGGCCGGGGCATGGGCGGCAGCCGTTGCAAGCCGCAGGGCCGTCCCGGTCGTGCTGATATTCATCGGTTCTGTACCGTTTGCGCCGCTGGCCCTGTTCGCACTGGGGCTGGCGTTCTGAACACCACGCGCCGCGATCCTTCCAAGACCACGATCGAGGCCCGGGACTGCGAATACAACGACCATGGCGTCGGGATTCGAGTTCGACGAGAGTGATCTGCGCAAAGCCCGCCCGATGCCACCGATTGACGCTTCGCCAACTACGATGAGTCGTCCCTTAGGGTTGTAGAACACCTATCTCGGTAGGTCCCGAGCCCCCGTAGCTCAGGGGATAGAGCACGGCTCTCCTAAAGCCGGTGTCGCAGGTTCGAATCCTGCCGGGGGCACTCACGTTGTTGCAGGCCAAGGCCCATGTCCGGGCGGCCGCCAAAGCAAGCTCAATTTCCCACCAATGGCCGGCCGCTGGCCTGCCAGGCCTTCATTCCGCCCTCGAGTTCGACCACATCGGTATAGCCCAGCGATTTCAGCGCTTCGGCGGCCGTCGCGCTCATCGGGCCGGTTCGGCAGTAGATCGCGATCGGCGCCCCGCGATCGGTGGGCAGCTGATCTGCCTGCTCGACGATCCGATCGAACGGAATCGACAGGTCCGTACCGGCGATGTCGCCTTCGAAAGGCACGTGGACGTTGATCGTCGTCCGGTCGGATTCACCTATGGCAGTGGCGAATTCATCAGGGCCGACCAGTCGATGCTGCACAACGCTTGCCGCCGCGGCTCCCGTGGAGGCAGCCGGCGGCGCCTCGGCCGGTGAGCCACACGATGCCAACGACACCGAAGCCACGACCGCGATTACACCGATGCACATCCTTGCGAACATGCCGAAAGAATACCCCTAGGGGGTACTTGCGCTCCACTCTTCGACGGTGCTACGTTCGCCGTGTCAGATACCCCCCAGGGGTATTCAACGAAAGGAGCGGGATCGATGACCACTGCATCGACGCAGGTCGATTGGCATTTGCGCGGAGAATGGTTCGATGTGTGCAGCTGCAAGTTGCCCTGCCCGTGCAGCTTCGCCCAGGAGCCCACGCACGGCGATTGCCTGTTCACCTTGGTGTGGCACGTCCGTGAAGGGCATTACGGTGACACCGATTTGGCGGGTCTCAGCGTGATTGCCCTCGGCGAGTTCGCCGGCAACATGTGGATCGGCGACCCGAACGCGACGATGAAGTTGATGTTCTACATCGACGAGAAGGGTGACGCCGCCCAGCGAGATGCGCTCGAACGGATCTTCACCGGCAAGGAAGGCGGTTGGCCGGCCGAGTTCGGCAGCCTGATCGAGGAGTTGCGCGGCATCGAATACGCCCCGATCAGCTTCGAGGCCGCCGACGACCTCGCCTACTGGCGGGCCGAGATTCCCGGCAAGGTCGACTTGAAAGTGGAGGCCCTGACCGGCCCGACGGCCGATCCGAACCGACGGGTGACCACCACCAACGCGCCGGGCGCCGAGGTCGGCCCAGGCCAGGTCGCAACCTGGGGTGTGGTCAAGGAAGACCACGCCGTGGGCTTCGACTGGTCACACGAGCACACCGGCGCCTCGAGCAAGCACTTCCCGTTCGACTGGCGCCCCGGGTCTGACGATGCGGACGGGGGCGAGGCGACGACGGAAGCGCAAGCCTCCTGCAGCTGCGGCTGCTGAGTCGCGCGCCGGCACCGGGCGGGAAGGCAGCGGCTCCCGCCTGGCGCCGGGTCACGGCGCATCGCGCCCTAGTTCAATCCGTTCGGACAGGATCATCGACTGGTCAGTTCCCGGCACGGGCAAAATTCGTCGCCACGGCTCGTCGCACCACCTGGCACGCGAGTCACACACGTTGGCTGGCAACACTCCGGGAAGACGCCACGGAACCCTATTTTCCTTGGCAAATGAATTCAACGCTCTGACCGGGAAGGCTTCGATGAGAGCAAATTGGCTGCACCGTGGCATTCCAGGCGATTCCCAGGAATATCGTGAGATGCACTAATGTTATCTGCAGACGGGGGTCTTGAGCTCGTACACAGCTAACAACCCGGAGGCGAGAAAGATGCGTTCGAAACTGAAGAAAGTCGCGGCGATCGGGCTGGGCACGCTGGCAATTCCGGTGGGCGTGGCCGTGGCGTCAGCCGCTCCGGCGTCTGCCGGTCCCGACATCTGCGCGACCGGTCCGTACGGCTACGTGCAGGCCTGCGTCGAGGGTCCCGGCTGGGGCCGTTGGAACGGCTGGGACAGGGGCTGGCACGGCCGCGGCCACGGACACGGCCACGGCGGCTGGGACGACTGAGCCGACTTAACCACGGGTAACGCCGTGGCGGGAATCTGATCCTGGATTCCCGCCACGGCGTTTTCTCGTTGAATGCCTGTAGTCACTCTCTTAGTTGTAGTAGCGTCGCCGCCATGGAGGACGTCTGGATTCTCGGTGGGTACCAGAGCGATTTCGCCCGCAATCTCAGCCGTGAGGAGGTCGACTTCGCCGGACTCACCCGCGAGGTTGTCGATCACACGCTGAACAGCGCCAGGATCGACGCCGCCGGCATCGGCGTCGTCCACGTCGCAAACGCCTTCGGCGACCTGTTCGCCGGGCAAGCCCACCTCGGCGCCATGCCGGCGACCGTGCACCCCGACCTGTGGGAAACCCCGGCGTCCCGACACGAGGCCGCGTGCGCGTCGGGCAGCGTCGCGACGCTGGCGGCTATTGCCGATCTGCGCTCGGGCGCCTACGACAGCGCCCTGGTCATCGGGGTGGAACTGGAGAAGACAGTGCCCGGCGACACCGCCGCCGCGCACCTCGGCGCCGCCGCATGGACGGGCCACGAGGCCGGGGACGCCCGGTTCGTCTGGCCATCGATGTTCTCCGACGTGGCCGACGCCTACGACCGCCGCTACGGCCTCAACGCCGAACATCTGCGCGCCATCGCCGCGCTGAACTTCCGCAACGCCAAGGCCAACTCCCACGCCCAGACCCGGGACTGGACGGTGCCCGATCCCGTCGGGGATGACGACGCCACCAATCCGCTCGTGGAGGGACGACTGCGCCGGTTCGACTGCAGTCAGATGACCGACGGCGGAGCAGGGCTGGTACTCGTCAGCGACGCCTACCTGCGCGCACACCCGAACGTCCGCCCCATCGCCCGAATCGAGGGCTGGGGCCACCGCACCGTCGGTCTGGGTCTGCAACAGAAACTCGACCGCAGTGCGGCAGATCCGTATCTGCTGCCGCATGTGCGTCATGCCGTGCTGGACGCGTTCGGCCGCGCTGGGCTGACACTCGACGACGTCGACGGTTTCGAGGTGCACGACTGCTTCACCCCCAGCGAGTACTTGGCCATCGACCACATCGGACTGACCGGCCCCGGCGAATCCTGGAAGGCCATCGAGAACGCTGAGATCGAGATCGGTGGGCGGTTGCCGATCAACCCCAGCGGTGGGCTGATCGGCGGCGGGCACCCGGTTGGCGCGTCCGGGGTGCGGATGCTGCTCGACGCCGCCAAGCAGGTCAGCGCTACCGCCGGCCCGTACCAGGTCGAGGGCGCAAAGACGTTCGGCACCTTGAACTTCGGTGGCAGTACCGCCACCACCGTCAGCTTCGTCGTAGGAGGAGCCCCGCAATGAACACCGAGGTTGTGGCCAAGTATCTGTCCACGCTGCCCGAGGACGACGACCATCCGTACCGCACCGGGGCGTGGCGGCCACAGACCACCGAATGGGATTCCGACGACCTGCGGGTCATCGACGGTGAGATCCCGACCGATCTCGACGGTGTCTACCTGCGCAACACCGAGAACCCACTGCATCCGGCGTTACAGACGTACCACCCGTTCGACGGTGACGGCATGCTGCACATCGTCGGCTTCCGGGACGGAAAAGCGTTCTACCGCAACAGGTTCATCCCCACCGACGGACTGTTGGCCGAGATCGAGGCGGGCGGGCCGCTGTGGCCGGGAATCGCCGAACCGATCGAACTGGCCAAACGCGACCACGGCTGGGGTGCGCGCACGCTGATGAAGGACGCCTCCAGCACGGACGTGACGGTGCACCGTGGCGTCGCGCTCACCAGCTTCTACCAGTGCGGCGACCTGTACCGCATCGACCCGTACACCGGCGATGCCCTGGGCAAGGAGGATTGGGGCGGGGCGTTTCCCGCCGAGTGGGGCGTCTCGGCGCATCCCAAAGCCGACGACGCCACCGGCGAACTGCTGTTCTTCAACTATGGCAAGCAGGTGCCGTACATGCACTACGGCGTGGTGGATGCCGACAACCGCCTGGTGCACTACGTGGACGTCGAGCTGCCCGGACCCCGCCTGCCCCACGACATGGCGTTCACCGAAAACTACGTGATTCTCAACGACTTTCCGTTGTTCTGGGACGCCAAGTTCCTCAAGAGCAACGTGCACCTGCCCAAGCTGCACCGCGACCTGCCGTCCCGGTTCGCGATCCTGCCCCGCCGCGGCGCCGCCGGCGACGTCAAGTGGTTCGAGGCCGACACCACCTACGTCCTGCATTTCACCAACGCCTACGAGGACGGCGACGAGATCGTGCTCGACGGGTTCTTCCAGGGCGACGCGACGCCGGCCCTGGCGCTGGACAAGATGCAGACCCGCCTGCACCGCTGGCGGTTCAATCTGGTCACCGGCCAGACCCGCGAAGAGCAATTGTCGGACAGCATCACCGAATTCGGCATGATCAATCCCCGTCACGCGGGGCGTGACTACCGCTACGCCTACGCCGCCACCGGGAAACCGGGCTGGTTCCTCTTCGACGGGCTGGTCCGTCACGATCTGCACACCGGCTCCGAACAGCGCTATGCGTTCGACGACGGCGTGTACGGCAGCGAGACCGCCATGGCGCCGCGGGTGGGCAGCACCGGTGAGGACGACGGCTATCTGGTCACCATCACCACGGACATGAACGGCGACGCCTCCTACTGCCTGGTGTTCGATGCCGCCCGGGTTCCCGACGGGCCGGTGTGCAAACTCGCTCTGCCGGAACGGGTTTCCAGCGGCACCCACTCCACCTGGGCGCCGGGCGACGAGCTGCGCCGATGGCTGGTGCGTGACTGACGCTCCGTCCGGCGGCACCAACGCGGTCGGGCAGATGTTGGCTCTGGTCGGCGACGAATGGACGCTGCTGGTGATGCAGCAGGCCCTGCTCGGCGCCACGCGTTACGGGGAATTCCGGACCCGGCTGCCGATCTCCAACTCGGTGCTGACCCGCCGCCTCGGGTCTCTGACAGAAAACGGGCTGCTGCAACGCCACCGCTATCAGGAGCGGCCTCCGCGCGACGAATACCTGATCACCGCCCGTGGCCGGGCGCTGTGGCCGGTGCTGCTGTCCATCTGGGAGTGGGAACGCCACTGGGTGCCCGAGCACCGCGAATCCCTGCCTGCCATGCGGCATCTGCGGTGCGGCGCCGATTTCACCCCGGTCCTGACGTGCGGCAGCTGCGATGCACCGACCACTGCCGGCGACGTGACCGCCGTATGGGGGCCCAGCGGCGGCTGGGATCGGTCGCTGCCGGGGGCCACGACGCGGCGTCGCTCCGAGGGCGATCGGCGCGATTCCCCTTCCGGCCAGTTCCCCCAGACCATGAGCGTGCTGGGTAACCGCTGGGCGTTTGCCATCCTGGTCGCCGCCTTCACCGGCACCACCAGGTTCTCCGAATTTCAACGGGCGCTGTCCGCGTCGCCGGCGTCGCTCGCTGACCGGCTGCAGACGTTCCGGGCCAACGGGATTCTCGCCACCACCGACGAGGACCGCCAATACCGGCTGACCCCGAAGGGTGCCGCTTTCCTACCCGTTCTCGTCACAGCCCTGGCGTGGGCGCAGCGGTCGTTCCCGGCCGTCGAGGGCCCGGCGGTGCTCCTCACCCACACCGGCCACAGGCATCCCTTTTCTCCGATGCTGACGTGCGATCAGTGCAGTGAACGGCTCACCGGCGCAGCAGTGTCCGTCGTCGAATCGTGATGGCCAGCACCACCATCAGGGCGGCCCCGGTAAGCGAAACAGCGACCCACACCGGCCCGAGGTTTCCCGATGGCAAGGTTGCTACCGGTTCGGCCGAACCGGCCAAGGGTCGGTGGCGGCAGACAGTGGGGCGGCGTCGGCTCGCGCCTCCCGAACACTCGGCCACACCTCCGGACGAGTCCACGGCGACACCATCAACCCTTTCGCCTCGGTACACACCATCACGAGCGCTTCGCAGCCGATAAACGTCTCTGACATGCATCACCTAGGAAGAATCGCGCGCCAAAAAGTTCTGGCACTCTCCTGGATCGAGTGCTAATATCGGCGCTGCACAGTGATTGGTTGCCCGCCAGGGTGGCGGGCTCTGAGACGGTACGGGAGGTGAATTACTGTGCTTCGTTTTGATCCGTTCAGCGACCTTGATGTGTTGACCAGAAGTTTGCTGTCAGGTGACTCAGGGTCAACGCGTACACCCCGGTTCATGCCGATGGACCTATGCAAGATCGGCGACCACTACGTCCTGACAGCCGACCTTCCCGGTGTCGATCCGGGCTCGGTGGACGTCAACGTCGACAACGGCACACTCACCATCTCGGCGCATCGAACCGCTCGTTCGGAAGAATCCGCGCAGTGGCTCACCAATGAGCGGTTCTTCGGCAAATTCCGACGCCAGTTGTCGCTCGGCGACGGGATCGATACGTCGGCGATCTCCGCCACGTACGAGAACGGTGTCCTCACCGTCACCATCCCGATGGCTGAACGTGCCAGGCCCCGCAAGATCGCAGTGGCCCACGGTGCCGACCGCAAGTCGATCGAAACAACCACTGTCGACGCGGACTAATTGCCCCCGCCGCGGCGGTCCAGCCTGAACTTCAGGTTGGACCGCGCAGCGGGCCATTCGATGTCCAGGATCGAATACACCACGGTGTCGCGGCGGGATCCGTCCGGCAGCAGCTGTTGGCTTCGCAACACGCCGTCGAGCTTGGCACCGAGCCGTTCGATGGCCGCACGGCTGGCGAAGTTGAAGAAGTGGGTGCGGAATTCCACTGCCACACAATTCAACTCATCGAATGCATGCCCGAGCATCAACAGCTTGGTCTCGGCGTTGATGCCGGTGCGCCGGGCCGCGGCGGTGTACCAGGTGTGCCCGATCTCCAGCCGCCGGTTCGGTCCGTCGACATGCAGGTAGCTGGAAGACCCCACCAACTCGCCGTCGAAGTTGCGTACCACGAAGGTCACGCCGTGATCGGCAGCGCGCAACTCGAACATGCGCTGCACCCACTCGGCGGCACCGCCGGGCTTCGGCGTCATCGTGTACCAGAGCGAACCCAACTCACCGTCCGCAGCCGCGGCGTCGATCTCAGGGACATGCTCGGTCGTCAACGGTTCCAACGTCACCCACCGTTGCCCGGTCAACTCCACCGGCGTGACGAATTCACCCATCACTGGTCACCTAACGTCGACAGGAAGGACCACACCGAACACAACCCCGCAAGCACCGCCATCGCACCGCCGACGTACAGCCCGTAACCCGCGGCCACCAGGCCTTTGACGTTGAGCGTGTAGTACCACACCGTCAACGCCACCAGAGCCACCGAAATCAGCAGCCCCACAGCCGAAGCCCACCGCTGCGACAGGCCTCGCCCGGCCATAGCCCCCGCCACGATCAATCCGGCGCTCAACAGAACGATCAGCTGCCCGGCGCCGAAACTGCTGGGCGGCACGATGCTTCCCACTGCCCCGCCGATCGCATTGGCCCGGCCGCCGCCGTTGGCGCTGGTGGTCAGCCACGGCAACCAGGCGACCACCACCAGGACCGCAGCACAGAGGGCGATCAGCCACCCAGGGGCAATGCGCCACCCTGGACGCAGACGAACCATGACGACGAGACTATCGGTTGTGACCGAACTTCCCGATTGGGCCAGACGGCTCGACCTCGCCCCGCACCCCGAGGGCGGGTGGTACCGAGAAACGTGGCGCAGCGAACTGACGGTGAGCCAGTCCTCGCTGCCGCCGGGCTACTCCGGGCCCCGCAGCGCCGGCACTGCGATCCTGTTCCTGCTGATGCCCGGCCAACAGTCGGCCTGGCACACCGTCCGCAGCGCCGAGCTGTGGTTCCACCATCGGGGCAGCCCGCTGATCCTCGAGATCGGTGCGGACCGGAACGCGGCGGGCACGCGCCTGCTGGGTCCGGACATCGAAGCCGGGCAGCACCCGCAACTGCTGGTGCCGCCCGGCCACTGGCAGCGCGCAAAGCCCCGCGACGACGAGCCCGCCCTGGTCAGTTGCGTGGTGGTGCCTGGCTTCGACTTCGCCGACTTCGCGCTCAGCCCTGCAGCGACGACAGATTGAAGCCGGCCCCGGTCGGATCGGCCACCGCGGCCAGCCGCCCGTATGGGGTGTCCTCGGCTCCGCGCACCACTGAACCACCGTTGGCGATTACCAGCTCGATCGTCTTGTCCACGTCGTCGGATCCGAAGAACGTGGTCCACGCCGACGGCGCGCCTTCGGGGATGAACGCGGAACCGTCCATCACACCGACCAACTCCTCACCATCGAATGATGCCGTGCTGTAACGGAACTCATCGGTATCCGACACGACCTGGGTGGTCCAGCCGAACACCGTCCGGTAGAAGTCCAGCGCCTTGGCGTAGTCGCTGGTGGTCAGCTGGTGATACACCGGTGCGCCGGCCTCGTTGAACAGGGCGAAGCCGTCGTGCCCGGCAGGCTGCCAGATACCGAAGAACCCGTTCGCGGTATCGGTCATCATCGCCATCCGACCCTTGGCCGGAATGTCCATCACGCCACCGCAATTGCTCCCGCCCGCAGCGATTGTCGCCGCCACCGTGGCATCGGCATCGGCGGTGTGCAGATAGGTGGTCCAGGCATCGGGTGCGTTCCACTGCGGATCGTTGCGCATCAGCCCGGCGACCACCTGACCGTCGACCGCCGCCGTGACATAGCCGCCGTACTCGGGGCCGCCGGTTTCGAACGTCCACCCGAACACCGCACCGTAGAACTGCTGGGCACGCTCAAGGTCGGACGTGGCCAGGTCGATCCAATTGGGGGCGCCCAGCGGGGCGCTCTGACGGGTAACCACGATATTTCTCCTTCACGGAATGGACAGTCGCTAGGTCTGACCACTGCCGCGCGGAAAACTCATCGCGGGTTCAACAGCTGAGTGTCTGATCCGGCCGACCTCGGTCGTCCAGCGTGATGGTGGTCGTCCCGCCACGCGACAGCTCGACCCGCACCGTCCTCGGACCCGTCCACTCGACTTCTTTGAGCCCGTCACGGTCGCCGTTGACGCAACCCAGATAATTCTCCCGCGACAGCAGACCGTTGTGGGTGTAAACGCGCAGCGACGTTATCGGGTCGATCGTGAACCCGCCGCCACTGAACACGGCCAGCTCCATGCTGTCGTCCGGTGAGGGGACCCGTTTCACCTCGCGCTCGTGCCCGCCGGCAAGCAACATCGCAAACCACGCCATGGCGCCCCACACCACTCCGATCACAACGATCAGCACCACGCCCAGCCATTTGAGCACCGGCTGACGAATTCCCAACCCCCAGGCGATGGCCAGGGCCGCGCAACCTGCGACGCCGAAGATCACCGGGTGGAGCAGAAACGGACGCAGCCGGTAGTAGTCGATCAGCAGAAACCCGGAAGCGACCAGACCGCAGAAGAATACGCCGACAATCGCTGATAACCCCGCGCCTACCCGCACGCAGCTACTGTACGCAGCTCACCGATAACGCTGCGCGACCTTGGCGCGGTGCTCGGCGGGCGAGCCGTAGAGCGAACGGTTGAGCGCTGCCCGCTTGAGGTAGACGTGCACCCCGCTCTCCCAGGTGTAGCCGATGCCGCCGTGCAACTGCATGGCCTTGCCGGCCACCTCGACAGCGGCCTCGGTCGTGTACGCCTTGGCCATGGAAACCGCGCGGGGATCGGGTGATGCAATGGCGGCCCCGACGAGCTGTCTGGCCACCGAGATCTGCACCAGCATGTCGGCGCAGGCGTGTTTGACGGCCTGGAACGAGCCGATCGGACGACCGAACTGTTGGCGAACCCCGGTGTAGGACACCGTGGTTTCGAGCATGGCCTCCGCGACACCGAGACTGTCGCAGGCCACCGCGAGCGCGGCCCGGTCGGTGAGTGCGTCCAAGCCGGCGTCGGGATCACCATCGAAATGCCAGACCGCGTCCTCGTCGACCTCGACACCCTCGGCCGTCACGGTGGCAAGCCTGCGGGTCTCGTCGAGCACCGGTTGCTCGGTGACCGCCAGCCCGGGTGAGTCCGCGGCCACGTCGACGAGCACCGCAACGCCATCGGCGTCACGGGCAGGCAGAAGCAGCCGCTGGGCTCCGGCAGCGTCCGGCACAAACGCGGCACTGCCGTGCATGCGCCAGCCCAGCCGGGTGGTGGCCAATTCGAAGGGCGCCGAATCGCCTGCTCCGGGCAGCGCGATCGCGGCCCGGATACTTCCGGACACCACCGCCTTGAGCAGTGCGTCACGTGATTCATTGGGGTGCACAATATTCAGGGCGCCGATGGCCAGCACGGCACCGCCCAGGTAACCGGTGGCCGCGGCGGCCCGGCCGAGCTCCTCGCAGATCACCGCGACCTCGGCGTACGTGGCGCCGGCACCACCGGCATCCTCGGGCGCATCCAGCCCGACCCAGCCTGCCGAGACCAGCAGTGGCCAGTCGATGGTGTCCTTGGCCAGCAGATCGGCTGCTACCGAACGCAGCTCGTCATGGATCTCAGAAAATTCGCTCATCACACCGCACTCGGTTCTCGAGGCAGGCCCAGACCGCGCTCACCGATGATGGTGCGCTGGATCTCGCTGGCGCCGCCGGGGATGGTCCATTCCCACGATCCGATGAAATCGAGCATCCAGGATCCCGACTCCCACCCGCTGGAAGCCGGTTTGGTCAGCACGGTGTGGGCGGCCAGGCCGCCGATCTCCGCACCGAAACCCGTCATCCGCTGCAACAATTCGCTGTAGTAGAGCTTCACGATCGAGGCGTCGGCCGGTCCGGCCTTCCCTGCTTCGGTGCGCTCCACCAGATCCCGGCACAGCCCGCGCAAGCCGGAGAGCTCGATCTCGAACTGCGCCAGCCGATCTGCCACCGCAGGGTCATCTGTCGGCGCAGCCTCCAGCAGCCACGTGAAACCTGCATTGCCGAGGCGTTCGGACAGTTCCAGCATGGTCATGCCACGTTCAGCACCGAGGGTGGCCTGGGCCACCTGCCAGCCCTTGTTCACCGGGCCGATCAGGTTGGCCGCGGGCACGGCCACGTCGTTGAGGAAGATCTCGCAGAAGTGCGAATCCCCCACGGCATTTCGGATCGGCCGCACGTCGATGCCGGGGGTGGTCATGTCCATCAGGAAGTAGGAGATACCGTGCCGCTTGGGTGCGTCCGGATCGGTGCGGGCCAGCAGCAGGCACCAGTCGGCGTGCATCGCGCCACTGGCCCACAGCTTCTGGCCGTTGACGATGAAGTTGTCGCCATCAGCTCTGGCCGTGGTGCGTAACGCCGCGAGATCGGATCCGGCTTCCGGCTCGGAGAAACCCTGAACCCAGATCTCGCCGTCGAGAATGGCAGGCAGGTGCCTCCTGCGCTGCGCGTCGGTGCCCGCGGCCAGCAGTGTGGAAGCGGCGTGGTGGATGCCGACGAACGCCAGCACCAGGCGGGGCGCATCGTGGGCGGCCAGTTCCTGGTACAGCACGATCTGTTGAGGCACGGACATACCGCCGCCCCATTCGGCAGGCCAGTGCGGCACAGCGTATCCGGCGGTGTGCAGCTCGGCGAACCAGGATTTCTGGAAGGACACGAATTCGTCGTCGCCGACGCCGGTCTGGTTGGGGCGCCAGTCCTTCGGGACGTGGAGTGCGCACCAGTCCTTTACTGTGGCGCGGAAATCATCGAGGTCGGTCATGACGAGAACAACCCGGTGAGTCCGCGCCGGCCGAGCCGGGCGGTGAGGGTATCGCGGGTCTTGGAGACCCCGAATGGCAAGCGGCGCAACGGCTGGCTGTAGCGCGACAGCCAGGACAGTACGGTCTCGTCGCAGAAGCCGACGGCTCCGTGCAGTTGGTGGCATACCCGGAACACCACCTCGGCCGCCTCGATCGTGGCCAGTCGCAGAGCCAGCGCGTCGTTGATGGCCTCGTCTGCGGGGTGGATGCCCAGGCTCCACAGTGCGTGTTTGGCCAGCATGTCGGCACCGCTGCGCTCCACTTCGGCGTCGGTCAGCTGGAACTGCACACTTTGGAAGGCTGAAAGCGGCTGACCGAACTGCTTGCGCAGACTGACATGCGCGATGGTCAGGTCGATGGCCCGATCCAGCATGCCGAGTAGCGTCCACGACGGCAGCACCAGGGCCAGGGCGACATCTGTGGTGCCCGCGTCGTCCAGCGCCGACAGTTCCAGTGCGGTGGCGAACGACGGACCTGACGCACCTGTCTTGGTCACGGTGCTGCGCCGACCATCCAATGTGACAGTGGCCCAACGGTTGTCCAAGCCCTGCAGCGCCGCCTCGGGCGCGTCGGGATCGACGATGACCAGGCCGTCGACGTCGAGGTTTGCCGGGCGCGAAAGCCGCTCGGCCACCGGATACGGCAGCGCCCAATAGCCCGCACTGCGGCACAAGGCAGCCGCGGCCTCCAACGAGTCCGCATCGCTGCGCGGCTCCAACTCGAAAGCGCCGAGGCTTTCCAGCACGGGGGTGGTCAGGTCGGCGCGGGTATCGGGTTTGGCGTCGGCCTGGGCCAGCAGCTGATCGCCGCCGGCGGCTTCGAATGCCTTGAGAGCCTGGCGGCCATATTCTTTGGCGTCATCACTGAGATCGAGAATCATCGCCGTCACGCCTTTCCGGCCAGCATGGTGCGCGACAGCAGGATGCGCTGCATCTCGATGCTGCCCGAGGACACCGTGGATGCCTGCGAGTACCGCCAGTGGTCCTCGACCTCGGCACGGAAGTATTCGATGCGGCTGTCCTCACCCCGCGGCAGTGCGGCCGCTATCTCCATGAGCACCTCGGCACTCTCCTGATCCAGCCTGGTGACCGCGATCCGATATGCCGCGGAGTCACCGGGATTCACCCGCCCGGTCGCCTGCATCGACACCACCCGGTAGGCCATCAGCCGGGCCCGGCGGCAGTGCGTGAGCATCCGGGTCCACCGGCCCCGCAGCTCGGCGGGCAGCTGTTCCCATTTGTCGCCGAGCACCTCAGGCGCGGCCTGCAGCAGCCGCTCACAACGCGCGTAGCGGGCGATACCGACGCGCTCGAAGGACACCACGTCCTGCACGATCGACCAGCCCTGATCCACGGTGCCCAACACATCGGCCTCGGTCACCTTGAGATCATCGAAGAACACCTCGTTCAGATGGTGCGGACCCATCATCGTGCGAATCGGGCGCACCGTGATCCCCGGGGAATCCATCGGCACCAGGAAGATCGTCATGCCCTGTTGCTTCTTCTCCCCCTTGGAGGTGCGAGCCAGCAGGAAGATCCACTGCGCCATGGTGGCGTACGAGGTCCAGATCTTCTGACCGTTGACCCGCCAGCCGTCGTCCTCCCGGCGGGCGAAGGTGCGCAGCGAGGCCAGATCGGAGCCGGCCTCTGGCTCGGAAAAGCCCTGGCACCAGATCACTTCACCATTGGCGATCGGCGGCAGGTGTCTGCGCTGCTGTTCTTCGCTGCCGTGCCGCATGATGATCGGCCCGACCCAGTTGACGCCCATGTACTGGGCCCCGCGTGGTTCGTGGTGCGCCCACATCTCCTCGCGCACCACGGTCTGTTCCCACACCGTGGCGTCGCCGCCGCCGAACTCCTTCGGCCACGACATGCACAGCAGATGCTGCTGCGCCAGCGTCCGGCAAAACTGCTGGGCCACCGCCAGATCGGCAGGGTCATCGGTGAACGCGCCGAGGAAGTCGGCGGGCACCTGGTCGGCGATCAGCTCCCGCAGCTCACCGCGCAGCGTGTCGGCCGCCTCACCAAAGTCGAAATCCACTCCTGGCCTTTCTATCGCGGACCGAGTTCAGCGAGCACCTCGGCGGTGTCCGCGCCCAGTTCCGGTGCATACCCGGCGATGTGTCCCGGGGTACGGGAGAACCACGTGGGCACTCCGGGCATGCGCACCCGGCCGTGCGGGGTGTCGACGGTTTCGAACAGTCCGACCGCGTTGAGATGCTCGTTGTCGAAGAGCTCATCCGGCGTGAGCATCGGAGCCGCCGGAATCTCCAACTCCGCGAACAGGTCCAGCCACTCCGCGGTGGTGCGCTCCTTCAGAGTGCCTGCCAGCAGCCCGTACACCGTGTCGATCTGGCGGGCGCGCTGCTCCAGCGTCGCGTATTCGTGGCTGTCCCAGGCCGGTTGCACCCGTTCGATGAACGCATTCCAGTGCTTGTCGTTGTAGATCAGCGCCGCGATGTGACCGTCCTTGGTCTCATACGGCCTGCGGTTCGGGGTGACCGCCCTGGGGTACACCGCAGGACTCAGCGGAGGGTCGAACATGGCGCCGTTGGCATGTTCGACCAGCATGAAGGAGGCCATGGTCTCGAACATGCTGACCTCCACCTCCTGGCCCTCGCCGGTGCGCTCGCGGTGAAACAGCGCCATCGTCGTCGCATACAGGGCGGTCAACCCGGCCACCTTGTCGGCCATGATCGTGCCGACGTAGGACGCCTCTCCGGTCAATTGCTGTTGCACCGCAGGCAATCCGCACTCGGCCTGAATGGTGTCGTCGTAGGCGGGCCGGTCGGCATCCGGGCCGCGGCGGCCGTACCCGTAGCAGTTGGTGTAGACGATGCCCGGGTTGATCGCGGCCACGTCGTCGTAGCCGAAGCCGAGCTTGCTGATGGCCTTGGCGCGCATCGAGTGGATGAACACGTCGGCGTCGGCGATCAACGCCCGCAGGTCCACCTTGCCCTGCTCCGACCGCAGATCCAGCACCACACTGCGCTTGCCACGGTTGACGTTGACGAACACCCCGCTCATGCCGGGGGCCGGCCCCACCGAGATGTATCGGGTGTTGTCGCCGGCCGGCGTCTCGACCTTGATCACGTCGGCACCCATGTCGGCCATGATCTGCGTGCAGTACGGCCCCATCACCATCGCGGTGAGGTCGACGACCCGAACCCCTTGCAATGGACCGGTGCTCATGATCGGGCTCCCTCTGCTGCGCGTCCGAAGCTGTAGCGAATGTGGTCGGCGTGCCCGTCGGGAACGACCGGGAAGATCACCGGTTCACCCAGGTCACGGATGCGGTCGATCTGCTCGCCGACCTCCTCGACGGTCCACGACGGCTGGTACACCCCCGGCGATTCGGCGACGACGGCCCGGGCTATCCGCCCGGCGATCGCCACGAAGAACTCGCCGGTGACCGAACACGTTTCGTGGGCCAGCCAGCCCACTGCGGGGGCCACGAGGTCCGCGCCCATCGGCGGGTAGGCCGAGGTATCCAGGCCCTCGGCCATTCGGGTCACCGCGCCCGGAACGATCGCATTGCACAACACACCTTCGGCGGCACCTTCCAGTGCCACCACGTTGCACAGCCCGAGGATCCCGGCCTTGGCCGCAGCGTAGTTGGCCACCTGATGGTTGCCATACAGCCCGCCGATCGACGAGGTCAGCACCACGCGGCCGTACCCGGCCTGGCACATGAGCGGAAAAGCCGGGCGCACAACGTGGAACGCACCGCGCAGGTGCACGTCGAGCACGGCTTCGAAATCGTCGTAGGTGAGTTCCTTCAGTGAGCCCCGGCGCACCGTGCCGGCGTTGTGGATCAGGATGTCGATGCGGCCGAAGCGCTCGATGGTCGCGTCGATGATGGCCTGACCGCCTTCAGCGGTGGCCACCGAAGCGGTGACGGCAATGGCTTCTCCACCGGCCGAGACGATTTCGTCGGCCACCTGCTGCGCCGGTGCGGTGTCGGCACCGTCTCCGGTGAGGCTGCCGCCGGGGTCGTTGACGACGACCTTCGCGCCCTTCGAGGCCAGGAGCAGGGCGTATTGGCGGCCCAGCCCCCGGCCGGCGCCGGTGATGACGGCGACGCGATCGTCGAATCTCAGAGTGCTCAAGCGAAGGGCTCCTCGCCCTCGAGCTTGGTCCGCTGCAGCAGCCGGCCTGACGTCGGGTCATACGGGGTGGCCCGGTGCATGGTTCCGGTGTTGTCCCAGATCACCAGGTCACCGACGGTCCATTTGTGCCGGTAGGTGAAGTCGGGTTGGGTGGCCCAATCCCGCAGCCGCACCAGCAGTTCGGCGCTTTTGCGGAAGTCGATCGGGCCGTCGGTGTCGACGATGTGTCGTGCGGTGGCACCCAGTACCAGTGACTTGCGACCGGACTGATGGGTCCAAACCAACGGCAGTTCCCGGTCACCGATCGCCATCATGCGGCGCAGGGTCTTTGCCGTGGGTTCCGGGTCGTAGTAGAACAGCGTGTTCCACGCCGAATGCATCACCCGCATGCCCTCGATCTCGGCCTTGTCCTCGTCGGACAGGTCGTCGTAGGCGGCATAGGTGTTGCAGAACTCGGTGTCGCCTTCCTCCGGGTTACCGAGCGCCACGCTCTGCAGCAGCGAGGCCAAGATCGGCACCTCGTTCATGGTGCCGTCGATGTGCCAGTACAGCGAGCCCTTGAGGTAGTCGGCCTGCTTGTTCACCTCAGTGTCGAGGGAGACTTTGTAGAGCTTCTCGCCTTGGTGCTCGGGAGCGAACGTGCCGAGAGTCTCGGTGAACGCGATCTGCTCGTCGTCGCTGAACCCGATCTGCGGGAACACCAGCACCCCGCGCTGCTCGAGCAGTTCCCGGATCCGCCCGGCATGTTCACCCGATAGCAGCGTGGCCTTGTCGGCAATGATCTCGGTTCCGATGCGGGGCTTGATGTCCCGGGTCTGCAGAGCTGTGGACGTGGTCATGAGGTGAGCTCTAATCCCTCGAGGTCGCCCTTGTCCCGCCAGTCGGCGATCAGCTCATCGAAGGCATAGAAACCTGGCGAGTAGAAATCACCCAGGAAGGCACCGTTGCGTTCCGCTCCACCGCGGCCCTCGTTGTTGTAGTAGCCGGGCGTGCACGACAGTTCGAACGCCGAATTGTCGATCGCCAGTTCGCGGACCGTCGCGACCCACGTGTCCTGGCCCTCCTGGCTGGGCTCGACCGTGGTGGCGCCCCGGTTCTGCGCCTCGGCGATGATGTAGGCGATGTGCTTGGCTTGCTGTTCAAACATCGCCGTGGTGTTGGCCGACACGCCGCCCTGGATGAAGCCCATGAAGAACTGGTTGGGGAATCCGCGGCTGGTCATCCCGTGCAGGGTCTTGTAGTCGTTCTGCCAGTAGTCGAACAGCGACAGTCCGTCGCGACCCACGATGCTCTCGATCGCGAACCGGCGGCTGATCTCGGTGGAGATCTCGAAGCCGCTCGCGAAAATGACGCAGTCGACCTCGTATTCGACGCCGTCGGCGACGATGCCCTTCTCGGTCAGCCGTTCCACACCCTTGGATGCCGAGACGTCGACGAGCGTCACGTTGGGGCGGTTGAACGTGGACAGATAGTGCTCACTGGATGTCGGTCGCTTGCACATGAAGCGGTAGTACGGCTTGAGCGCCTCGGCAGTACCGGGATCCTCGACGATCTCGGCGACCAGACGACGCAGCCGCTCCATGATCTTGAAGTCTTCCTCTTCCCGGAAGGCCATGATCTGCTCGATGGTCACTTCGGCGGGGTTCTCGCTGGCCGCGATCCGGGCGGTCAGGTTGCGCCCGAGCTCGGTCCAGAAGTCGCACACCAGGTCTGGTTCGCCGAACACCACACCGACGAACGGCGACCAGTTGTGGAAGTTGCGCTTGCGCTCCTCCTGCCAGCCCGGTTGCAGGGACGCCGCCCACGCCGGATCGGTGGGCGGGTTGGAGCGGGCATCGACCGACGACGGGGTCCGCTGGAAGACGAACAACTGCTCGGCGTCGCGGCCGAGGTGCGGCACCAACTGGATGCCCGTCGCACCGGTGCCGACCAGGGCGACGCGCTTGTCGGCCAGCTTGTGCAGGCCGCCGTCAGCGTCGCCGCCGGTGTAGTCGTAATCCCAGCGTGCGGAATGGAATACGTGTCCCGTGAAGTCCTTGATGCCGGGGACGCCCGGGAGCTTCGGCCGGTTGTAGGAGCCCTGCGCCATCACGACGAAGCGGGCCCGGATGTCGTCTCCCCGGTCGGTGCTGATCTGCCAGCGCTGCGTCGCGTCGTTCCACCGCATGTCCCGCACCTGGGTGGAGAACAGGGCACCGTCGTACAGGCCGAAGTGCTTGCCGATGTTGCGGCAGTGCTGGAAGATCTCGGCACCGTCGGCGAACTTCTTGCTCGGCATGAAGTCGAGTTCTTCGAGCAGCGGGATGTAGCAGTAGGCGTCGTTGTCGCACTGGATTCCCGGGAAGCGGTTCCAGTACCAGACCCCGCCGAAGTCGCCGGCCATCTCGATGACGCGGATACCCTCGACGCCCGCCTTCTTCAGGTACGCCCCGGCCAGCAGGCCCGCGAAGCCGCCACCGAGGATGACGACGTCGGAGTCCTCACTGACCGGATCCCGTTCGGCCACCGTTGTGTACGGGTCTACCTCGTAGAACTCGGCGAACTCGCCTTCCAGTTCCAGGTACTGGTCACCACCTTCGGGCCGCAGCCGCTTGGCCCGCTCGGCCGCGTACTTCTCCCGGATCGCGTCGATGTCGAAATCGGCGGGAGTGTCGGTGGGACCACACGTTGTTTCCGTCATGCGTTGGCCTTCTCGGGCAGCGCGGCGGCGTGCAGCGGGGCCGGCATATCGTGCACCGCGGGCAGCACCTCGGCGGCGAACAGCTTGGTGGACTCCATCGCCTTCTCGTACGGCATCGTGCCGAACTGCGGAACGATGGTGACCTCGCAGAACGAGCAGGCCTCCTGCGCGGCCTTGAGCTTCTCGAACACCGTCTCGGGGGTGCCGATCAGCAGGTTGGAGGCGTGGTATCCGGGCGGGCCGCCCTTCTTCTGGTTACCGACCTCCGAGGCGAGCACGGCAGTGGCGCTGGCCTCGCGGGCGGCGTAGGCCTCATAGCCCTTGACGCCCTTGAAGTTCGACGCATCGGCGAAGCCGTAGTGCACGTTGACGTCGCGGTTGGCGGTCCAGATCCACTCCTCGGTCTGGGCCACTTCGTCCTCGGAGCCCACGCAGTACATGAACATCACGTTCTTCGGCTGACAGGGCCCCAGGCCTTCTTCGGCGCGGAAGGTGTTGACCTTGCGCACCTCTTCGCCCGCGTCGGTGATCGGCTTGTTGCCGACGAACAGCGGAACCATGCCACGCCGGGACAGGATCTCCAGCGACTCGGCCGTCGAGGACGAGCTGTAGATGCGGTCGAACAGGTCGGTGCTGATCGGCTCGGGCCGCAGCGACATCTCCGGGAAGCTGAAGATCTTGCCCTCGTAGGAGAACCGCTCACCTGAGAACGCCAGTTTGAGGATGTCCAGTGTCTCGTTGAAGCGGTCGCGGCTCTCCTCACGCGGTACACCGACCGCGGCGAACTCACCCTTCGACACCCCGCGGCCCAGGCCGATCGTGGTGTAACGACCGTTGGACACGATGTCCAGGTAGGCGATCTGGGTGGCCAACCGGATCGGGTTCCACCACGGCACCACCGCCACGAAGGTGCCCAGGCTGACCCGCTCGGTGCGTCCGGCGAAATACGTCAGGGCCTGGATCGGGTTGGGCGTCATGCCGTATGGCGTGCCGTGGTGCTCGGGGAACCAGATCCCGTCGAAGCCGAGCGGCTCGGCCAGATCACCGAGGGCCAGCGCGGCTTGCACGCACTTGTAGTCCGGCGTGGCCGGCGGGGTGCTGAAGTCACCGGCGAGCACGCGCTCCCAGTCGTGGGAGTTCTGCGCCCCGGTACCCAAATTTACTTTCATTGCGTCTCCTTACTCGGCGATTTGGGTGCGTCTGGTAACGCTGGGCGTTACTGGATGCACCGAAATCACTGGATGTCTCGGGGTTCTCCGGTGCCCATGTACTTGGAAAGTTGGTAGTGCAGGTTGACCGTGCTGCGTTCGCGGTAGGGATTCGGCAGAGTTCCCGGGAAACCAGCCGACTTCATCCCCTGTTGCACCGCCGCCATGTTCGAGAAGTCCTGCGGCAGCACCGACAGCCAGTTCGGTGAGTCCTTCGGGGTGTAGGCCCACTCGGTCTGCGGCTCTTCACCTTTGGGGTACAGCTCGAAGACGGCGACCTCGAAGATGCACTTGTCCGGGTTATAGCTCGGATCAGGGCGTGCGCTGTAGCACAGCGCGCTGGTCAGGCCCTGGCCCACTTGGAAGTTCGGGAAGATCTGCCACGCCGTGCCGCTCTGCCCAAGGATGTCCGGCGGGATGGTCGGCCAGACCACGCCACGCGCCTCGTCATCGCGGCGGGCCGAGGCCAGCCAGTGCTGCAGCACCTCGTCGGCGGGGGTGCCCTCGGGCAGTTCGTCGACCAGTCGCTTGGCGGCGTTCACCAGCGTGTTCGTCGTCGTCGCGTTGGTCTCTTCCATGGTGTAGACCTGCATCTCGGCGGTGGAGATGCGCGGATCACCGGTCCCCAGACGGATCTTGGACTTGGTCTCGTCCATACCTTTGGGCGCGTCGTACCCGATGTTGCTGTGCTTGCCCTGCGCCTTCGCCCAGCCCTTGAACTCGCCGAACTGGTTGAACTCCGGGTGCGTGGTGAACACGTGGTAGGTCTCGTTGAAGGCCTCCATCGCGACCTTCCAGTTGCAGTCGAAGTACAACCACTTGCGCCACTTGTAGCGCATGTTCTCCAGCCCGAACGGGTCGAGGATCTTGGCTGCCGGGTACAGGTAGTCGACCAACGGCTCGCAGTGCGGGTCCATGTTGATGAACAGCCACCCGCCCCAGGTGTCCACCTGCACGGGCGCCAGATGCGTGTTGCGCGGAGTGAGCTTGCCCTGCCAGTCGTCCTGTTCCCGGATGTGGGTGCAGGCTCCGTCGAGGCCGTAGGTCCAGCCGTGGAATCCGCAGACCAAGGATTTCCGGGCCCGGCCGCTGGCGTTCTTGGCACCGTCGGGATTGTCGATGAGCTTGCGGCCGCGGTGCATGCAGACGTTGTGGTGCGCGGCGAATTCATTTGCGCCGGTTCGTACCACGATGATCGAGTCGTCGAGGATGTCGTAAGTGAGGTAACTACCGATCTCGGGAATCTCCTCGACCCGGCCTACCTGCTGCCACACCTTGCGCCACAGTCGATCCCGTTCCGCGCGTGCGTAGTCCGTCGAGATATAGGCCTCAACCGGGATGGTCGTCGGCGCAGACAGGTCCTCGGCGATGACTCCGGTCGAGTCGTCGGGTTCGGCGTCGACCTCCATCGCGGCGTCGAGATCAGATTCGGTGTGGGCCATTAGATCCTCCTGATGGCTTCGCGGAAGGATTCGTCTTTGAGGAACAGCGACGTGTTGTCACCGCCGAGATGGGTCCAGCGCAGATTGAGTCCGCCGTCGACCAGGATGGTCTGGCCGGTGATGTAGCTCGAAAGATCTGAGAGCAGAAACAGGATGGCCCCCGCCTGCTCCTCGGGAGTACCGCGCCGTCCCATCGCGATCGCCCGCTGGTCACGCTCGGGGTCGGCGTCGACATAGGTTGCCGAGGCGGCGGTTTCGGTAACGCCGGGTGCGACCGCATTGACGCGGATACCTTCGGCGGCAAGCTCTGCGGCCATGGTTCGGGTGGCCGCCACGATCGCGGCCTTCGCCGTGCCGTAGGCGACGTGATACGGCGCCGTGTTCATCCCGCTGATCGAGGACACCGACACGATCGAGCCCGGGTTGCCCTGGGCCCGGATTTCGGCGGCCACAGCCTGGCTCATGAAGAACATGGTTTCGAGATTCGCGGTGAACAATTCGCGCCAGTCGGCCCGTGACACCCGGGTGGCCGGCATCCAGGTGGACGGGGCCGCGCCGCCGGCGACATTGACCAGCCCGTACAGCGTCCCTTGTCCGTCAGATTGGAGCCGGCCCACCTTCTTCAGCACGGTGGCGATGCCCTCGTCCGTCGACGCGTCAGCCGCCACCGTCACCACGTTCAGACCCTTGTCCGCGAGCGGCGCGACGTGGGTGTCGAGGTTGTCCTGTGATCGGCTCACCGCCACGACCGTGGCCCCGGCCTCCGCCGCCATCCGCGTGACGGTGGTGCCGATGCCGCCACCACCGGCGCCCGACACGACCACGACCCGGCCGTCCAGGCTCAGGGAACTATCCATTCGCAACCCTTATCGGCTTAATTGTCCGGACAACATATTGCGATCTTCATATTGGAGAACACTATTCCCCAGCACTTATGCACCGTCAAGGGCCGATCTGAGCACCGAGGCGCCTATTGTCTGGACTACGAGGAGTTGCTAACGTCCGAGGTCATGAGCGCGCCATTGGTATCTGATGCGAGATATGCCGCAAACCCGACAGCCGCCGGGAGCTGGGCGTTGGAGCAGGTCACCGCCCCGAGCCGGTTGTTCGGCGCGAACGGCCTGCGCACGGGCCCGGACGGTCGCATCTACGTCGCCCAGGTGACCGGCAGCCAGATCAGCGCCCTCGACCTGAGTACCGGGCGCCTGGAAACCGTGAGCGCCAAGGGCGGCGACATCATCGCCCCCGACGACGTGGCATTCGACGCCGACGGCAACCTCTATGCCACCGAGGTGATGGACGGCCGGGTCAGCGTGCGCACGGCCGGTGGCACCACGCGCGTGTTGCGTGACGACGTCCCCTCGGCCAATGGCATCACCTTCCATCAGGGGCGCCTGTTCGTGGGCGAGTGCCGCGAAGGCGGCCGGCTCATGGAGTTCGACCTCGCCGGCGGCGCCCCGCGGATCCTGCTGGAGGACGTGCCCTCCCCCAACGCCATGGAGGTCGGCCCCGACGGGCTGCTCTACTTCCCGGTGATGGGCGCCAACGAGATCTGGCGCATTGACCCCAACGGCGGCGAGCCCCAGGTGGTGGCCGGCGGGCTCGGGGTACCGGACTCGGTCAAGTTCGATGCCGACGGCCACATCGTCTCCACCCAGGTGGCCAGTGGACAGGTGCTGCGCATCGACCCCCGCAGCGGCGAACAGACGCTGCTGGCCCAATTGAATCCCGGCCTGGACAACTGCACCTTTGTCGACGGTCGGTTGTTCGTCTCCAACTTCACCGGTGAGATCACCGAGATCTTGTCCAGCGGCGGCACTCATGCCCTGCTGCCGGGCGGGTTGAACTGGCCGCTGGATCTGACCGTCGGGGCCGACGGCGCGTTGTACGTGGCCGACGGCACCTACTTCTACCGGGTCGGTCCCGACGGCGCCCTGCAGACGGTCGCAATGCTGTTCTCGCCGGGCTACCCGGGCTTCCTGCGTGGGGTGATTTCCTCAGGCCCAGGCGAATTCATCGTCACCACTGCGGCCGACACCGTGGCACGGTTCCGCCCAGCGGGGGCCGAGGGCGAGGTCAGCCAGGTTCTCGCCAGTGGCATCGACCAACCCTATGGTGTCGCGTCGGCGCCCGACGGGTCCGTGCTGGTGGTCGAGCAAGGCGCCGGCCGGTTGCTCTCGGTGCATGACGGCTCCGTGACGGTGTTGGCTTCGGGGCTGGACACCCCGGTCGGTGTGGTGATCGGACCGGACGGGGCACCGTTGGTTTCGGTGGCCGGCGCCGTTCTCCGGGTGACCGGTGGGACGGCGCAGCCGCTGGTCGACGGATTACACACGCCACACGGCCTTCTCGTGCAGGACGGCGCGCTCTACATCGTCGACGCCGGCAGCAAAGAGGTTCTCGAGTACGACCTGGACAACGCTGCCCGCACCGTCATCGCCGCGGGACTGCCGGTCGGCCCGCCACCCGGGGTGACCCCCAAACCACTCAAGGGCATGCCCCCGTTCTCCGGTCCGCAGGGCCCGTTCGCCGGGATCGCCGCGGGACCCGATGGGACGCTCTACATCTCGGGTGACGGCGACGGCAGCGTGCTGGCGCTGCGCAGGGCCTGACGCGACCATGACTGTCACGCCGGCCGACCACCGTTACCTGCAGGTGGCACGCACCCTGCGCAAGGAGATCGTCGACGGGGTGTACCCGGTGGGCTCCCAACTGCCCACCGAACATGAACTCTGCGAGCGCTTCGAAGTCAGCCGCTACACCGTGCGCGAAGCCCTGCGGCGGCTACGTGACGACAACCTGGTCACCTCACGACCCCGGGCCGGAACCACCGTGGCACCGCGCGCCGCGGCGAATACCTATGCGCAGGACGTGGTCTCGATCAACGACCTGCTCGCATTCGCCACCGGCGCCCAGTTCACCATCGAGTCCAATGCCATGGTCACGATCGACGGCGAGTTGGCCCAGCGCACCGGCCTCCCGCTCGGCGAACAGTGGCTGGCGGTGCGCGGCTACCGGCAGGCCGACGACGATGCCGCACCGGTGTGCCGGACCGAGTACTACATCAACCGAAGCTTCGCCGCCGTCGGCCGGCTGCTGCAACGGCACTCCGGGCCGATCTTCCCGCTGATCGAGGATCTGTTCGGGGTCAGCATCGTCGAGGTGCACCAGGAGATCTCAGCGATCGTCACCTCGCCGGAACTCGCCGCGGGCCTCAAGGTCGCCGCCGGCACCGCCGCCCTGCAGATGCAACGTACGTACACCACCTCCGACGGAGAGATCGCCCAGGTCACGGTCAACACCCACCCGTCGGACCGCTTCCGGCACGCCATGACCATGCGCCGGGTCAAGGGCTGAGGCGGGTGCGAACTTCCGTGCGATGGGACGAGGAACGCGCGGCCGACGCCTACGACCGCGGGCTGTGGGTGTCCACCACCCTGGCCGACGCCCTGGCCGATGCGGCGCGTGACAACCCCGACCGGGTGCTGCTGGTCGATGGGGAAACCAGGCTGACCGCCCACGAATTACACCGCCGGGCACAGGCTCTGGCGCTGCAGCTGGCGGCGTGGATGCCGACCGGCAGCGTGGTGTCGTTCATGCTGCCCAATTGGCACGAGGCCGCGACCATCTACCTGGGCGCCACGCTGGCCGGCATGGTGGTGAACCCGATCCTGCCGTCACTTCGGGACCGCGAACTGCGCTTCATCCTCGACGACGCGCAGAGCCGGGCGGTCTTCATCCCCGCCCAGTTCGGCAAACACGACTACGCGGCAATGCTGACCCGGGTGTGCAGCCAGATGGACACCCCGCCGGAAGTGGTGGTGTTGCGCGGTGATCCGGGGCCGCACCGCGCATTCGACGCGCTGGCAACCGCGCCGGATCGCGAACTTCCCGCGCTCGACCCCGATGACATCCGCATGATCATGTACACCTCGGGAACCACAGGTCGGCCCAAAGGCGTACTTCACAGCCACAACTCGATCAACGCGCTGATCATGCAGCTGCGCGAGCACTGGATGATCGACCCAGGGGACACCTTCCTGGTGCCCTCCCCCATCGCGCACATCGGCGGCTCCATCTACGCCTTCGAATGCCCGCTGCTGCTGGGCAGCACCGCCGTACTGATGCACCGCTGGAATGCCGATGACGGTGTGGCACTGATGACCGAACATCAGTGCACCCACATGGCCGGGGCCACACCGTTTCTGGAACAACTGCTGGGAGCCGCCGAACGGGCCGGCACCCGGCTGCCCGATCTCAAGGTGTTCATCTGCGGTGGCGCCTCGGTACCGCCGTCACTGATCCGGCGGGCCACGCACTACTTCGACCGGGCTGCCGTCAGCCGCGTGTACGGTTCGACCGAGGTCCCGGTCACCACCGTCGGCTCACTGGCCCCGGGAAGCGTCGAGCACGCCGCCGAGACCGACGGCCGCCCAGGGATCGCCGAGGTCCGGCTCGTCTCCGGCGAGATCAGGGCCCGCGGTCCCCAGATGCTGAGGGGCTACCTGCACCCCGAGGATGAGATCGAATCCTTCGACGAGAACGGATTTTTCCGCACGGGGGACCTCGGCCGTTGGGTGGACGGCAACCACCTGCAGATAACCGGACGGGCCAAAGACCTCATCATCCGCAACGGCGAGAACATCTCCCCCAAGGAAGTCGAAGACATCCTGGTTGGTGAACTCGGCATCACCGAGGCAGCCGTCGTCGGCCTGCCCGATGAACGCACCGGCGAACGCGCCTGCGCGGTGCTGGTGACCGCCGACGGGCAACGCCCCGACGTGGCCGACGTGGGTCGGGTGCTGACCGAACACGGGCTGGCGCGGTTCAAAACACCCGAGCGCGTCGAGATCTGGGATGAACTGCCGAAGAACGACGCGGGCAAAGTGTTGAAGCATCAGATCCGAGCGACGCTGAAGGGGCACGACTAATGCAGGTTGCGATCGTCACCGGGGCCAGCAGCGGCATCGGATTCGGCTGTGCCACCACGCTCGCGGCGGCGGGCATGACCGTGCTCGGCACCGGACGCGATGAGGAACGGCTGGCCGAACTCGAACGGGTCGCCCCGGATCGGATTGCGACACTGGCCGTCGACCTGACCGCCGATGACGCCCCACGACGAATCGTCGACGCCGCGCTGTCCCGCTGGGGCCGCATCGACTTTCTGATCAACAACGCCGGAGTCGGCAGCCCCAAGCCCCTGCACGAGACCGACGACGAAACCCTGGACCACTTCCTGGGCATCATGCTGCGCGCACCATTCCGGTTGGCCCGCGACGTCATCCCGCATCTGGAACCTGGTTCGGCCATCATCAACATCACCTCCACGTTCGCCGTCGTCGGCGGCCTGCGCGGCGGGGCGTATTCGGCGGCCAAGGGCGGACTGACGGCGCTGACCACACACATCGCCTGCCAGTACGGTGCCCGGGGCATCCGCTGTAACGCGGTGGCCCCCGGTGTCACCGTCACCCCCATGGTCGAACAACGCCTCAACGATCCCGGCTTCCGCAAGATGCAGACCGAGATGACACCGCACACCCGACTGGGCCGGGTCGAGGACATCGCGTCCACCGTCGCGTTCCTGTGCTCCGACGGCGGCAGCTTCATCAACGGGCAGACCATCGTCGTCGACGGTGGCTGGAGCTCGACGAAATACCTTTCGGAGTTCGCGCTTCATTCTGAATGGATTGCTCCATGAACGTTTTCGCGGTGCTCGATCAAGCCGCCGACCGGTTCTGTGACCGGGGCGCGGTGTTCCTGGGCGAACGTCAAGTCCATACCTGGGCGGAGTTGCGCGACCGGGTACTGCGACTGGCCACCTCATTGAAGGCCCTCGGTGATCGCGGCACCCGCATCGCCGTCGCCAGCGAGAACCGGCCCGAAATCGTCGAGCTGATGTTCGCCATCTGGGCGGCCGAATGCGTGTTCGTGCCGATCAACTACAAGCTGCATCCTCGTGAGATGGCCGACATCCTCGACGATTCCGGTGCGGCGCAGGTGTTCGCGTCGGTCAAGATCGGCGAAGGCCTGGCATCGGCGGCCGGGGTACCCGTCGAAACCATCGGTGACCAGACCTATTCGGCCCGGTTCGATGCGGCGCCCGCGGCCCCGCCGTCGACCGATCCCGCCGCCCTGGCCTGGCTGTTCTACACCAGCGGCACCACCGGAAAGTCCAAGGGCGCCATGCTGTCCCATCGCAACCTGATGGCGATGACACTGGCGCACCTGGCCGATTTCGATGATCCGGACGAGAACTGCAGCCTGATCCACGGCGCTCCGATGTCACACGGTTCCGGCCTGTACATCCCGCCGTACGTGCTGCGCGGCGCCCGCCAGGTGATACCGGAATCCTCGGCGTTCGAGCCCGACGAGTTCCTGGACCTGTGCGGCCACCACCCGGACAGCAGCGCCTTCCTGGCGCCGACCATGGTGCAACGCCTGGTCCAGACCGGCCGGTCCAGACCGGCGAACCTAAAAACCGTTGTGTACGGCGGCGGCCCGATGTACGTCGACAGCTTGAAGAAGGCGCTGACTGCCTACGGCCCGATCTTCGTGCAGCTCTACGGGCAGGGCGAGGCACCGATGACGATCACCGGGCTGCGCCGCGCCGATCACGTCGGCGCCGACGACGCGACGCTGGGCTCGGTCGGGTATCCCCGCTCCGGCGTCGAGGTCGCCGTGCTGAACGACGGCGGCACGCAAGCCGCCGTCGGGGAGATCGGCGAGATCGTCTGCCGCGGCGACGTCGTCATGTCGGGCTACTGGAACAACCCGACCGCCACCGCCGCCACCCTCAAAGACGGCTGGCTGCACACCGGCGACATGGGTTCCTTCGATGCGCGCGGCTACCTCACCCTGCGTGACCGGTCCAAGGATGTGGTGATCAGCGGGGGCAGCAACATCTATCCCCGCGAGGTGGAAGAGGCGCTGCTCGAACATCCCGGCGTGGTCGAGGCCGGCGTAGTCGGTGCGCCCGATGCCGACTGGGGCGAGGTGGTGGTGGCGTTCGTCGTCGGCGAGGTGTCCCCCGCCGATCTCGATGCTCATCTGTTGGAACGCATCGCCCGGTTCAAACGCCCCAAGCGCTACGAGTTCATCGACGCACTACCGAAGAACAGCTACGGCAAGGTGCTCAAACGCGAACTGCGGGATCGGTTGACACGGTGACGTTTCGGTCCCCCCACGTTGAACTCAGACCTGAATCTGCCCACCGTCGACAGCCAGCTCCGCCCCGGTAATGAAGCTGCTCTGGTCCGAGGCCAAGAACAGCACCGCCGCGGCGATTTCGTCGGGCTGGCCCACCCGCTTCACCGGCAACTGAGCCGCCCAACCGTCCAGCAGATCCTGCGTCTGGTCAGCGGGTGCCAGGCCCGTGAGTCCGGGAGTCTCGACCGGGCCGGGAACGATGGTGTTGACGCGGATCTTGCGGTCAGCCAGTTCGGCGGCCCAGGTGCGGCCCAGGGAGCGGATGGCGGCCTTCGACGCGGCGTACAGCCCGAATGCCGGGATGCCCTTGGCGGCGGCGGTGGATCCGGCCAGCACCACCGAGGCGCCTTCATTGAGCAGCGGGAGCGTCTTCTGCACGGTGAACACCGTGCCGGCCACGTTGCGGTCGAAGTTGTCGCTGTAGTGCTGCGGCGTCACCTCGGCGAGAGTGGCGAAATCGCCGCCGCCGGCGTTGGCGAAGACAACGTCGAGACCCTGGCCGCGCTTGGCGATCTCAGCGGCGAGGGCGTCGAGTTCTTCCGGCTTGCTGATGTCGCTCTGCACGCCGTGCGCGCCGATCGACGCCGCAGCCTCGTCGAGGCGGGTGCGGTCGCGTCCGGTGATGAAGACATACGCGCCTTCATCGGCGAGCCGCTTGGCCGTCGCCAGACCGATGCCCGAGGTTCCACCGGTGACCAGTGCCGTCTTGCCGTCGAGTTGTCCCATGATCAAGCTCCGTTCGTGTGGTTCGTGCGGTTCGCCCACTACAACCTAGGTGATATGTCACCTATTCCGGCGAGCTTAGGACCGTCCACATCCGAACTATGCGTTCATCGGATATCTCGGCGACGTCGAAGCCGGAGGCGACCGTCGTGTCGTCCGGCGTGCGGACCTCCCAGGCCAGAAAACCCAGGCCGCGAGTCTGGCGCACCGGGCCCGCTTTAACGAAGTGAAGACCCGGTAACTTTTCCTGCAGTTCAGCAGCCTTGGCGTTCAACTCATCATGACCGGTGGCGGTGCCTTCGTCGTCGATCCACTGCACGTCGGCCGAGTAGGTATCGGCGATCACCGCGGCGCGGCGCTGCGGGTCGCGCTCGTCGAACACGGCCAGCAGATTGGCCTCCATCAGGCGGGTGATGACCTCACTCAATGTCCTGCTCCTGAATCTTTAGGTGATTAATCACCTAAAGATTAGCTCGGCGCAGGCGGTAGTGAGCAGTTGTGATTGAGGTGGACGTGTATGTGTTCCAGCGCGGCGGTGAACGGGCCGAGCAAGTTCTCGGGCAGGGGGTCGAAGAACAGGCTGCGCACCAGGTCGACATGCCCGGGTGCCGCCTCGGCGATCGCCCGCCGGCCGCTCGCGGTGAGCACGACGTTGGTGGTGCGGCCGTCTTCGGCGCTGGGGCGGCGCTCGGTCAGGCCGCGTTGTTCCATGCGCCGCAGCTGATGTGACAGCCTGCTTCGTTCCCAGCCGATCTGCGCCGCCAGATCGCTGACCCGCATGCCCGCGGCGTTGTCGGCACTGAGCGCCACCAGCACGTCATAGTCGGCCAGCGACAATCCGGAGTCGGCCTGCAGCTGGCGGTTGATTTCGTAGTTCATCCGCAGCTGGACCCGCATGTACGCGACCCAGGCGCGCTGCTGTTTCGGCGTCAACCATCCCCGCTTCGGTGATGTGTCCCGCACTTTTCTCGGCGTCACATTTGTCAGTATGACGGTCCGCGCATCAGTTGAAACCCGGACGAATCAAGCGACTGAGATCGACGGCCTTCACTTAGTGAGATGTTCGGCCAGTACCGTCCGAGGGCCGTCGAGACTGATCACCCATTCACCACATCAAGCCACGGATCAGTGCGGTCGGTGGGATGTCCTCGGCGGCAATCAATCCCGCTGGAGCATCACACACCCAGTCGATCGCGTTGACCACCCGCGCCGCGGTGGACACACATCCGGCGTCGGTCACGTCGAGCGTCGGATGAGACAGCTCAGTGCTCACCTCGATGCGCGGCTCGCCCTCCACGATCACCTTGTGCACCCCGGACTGACCTTCCGGCGGATACTCCCAATCCGGCGCGGCCGCCGGGGTGAGCCGCGTGGTGTGCTCGATCGTGATGACGGGGACGCCGCCACGCACACCTTCGGCGGCGAACCGCACCCCGGCCAGTTGTCCTGGCTCGACGGTCATCATCGTGCATTCGATGCGCTCGGGGCTGTACCACGGCTCGAAACGCTGACCGACCTCGTCGAGTTCCACCCCCAGCCGGTCGGCGAGATTGCGCACCAGGCCACCAAACATCGACGTGACCACGCCCGGCTGGAACGCCATCGGCAGATCGTCGTCCGGGGTGGTGCCGAAACCCATGGCGGTGCCGGTGTATTCGTAATCGTCGTAGTTGCCGTAGTCGAAGATCTCCTTGACCGTCACCGACTCGGCGCGGGTGACCAGGCTGAGCGCGGCGTACACCGCGGTGTCCCCCGAATACCCAGGGTCGATGCCGTTGACATACAGCGACGAGTTCCCCGCCGAACATGCCTCCTCAAGCGGCACCCGTAACCAGTCGTCGGCCTGGCGCGGGGTCACCAACCACACCATCGAGGTCCCGACCACGTTGATCCCGGCCGCCAGGAACCGCGACATCTGCTCGATTGCCTCCATCGGCCGGGTCTCACCCAATGCCGTATAGACCACGCAATCGGGGCCAAGGGCGATGAGCGCGTCGATGTCGTCGGTCGCGATGACACCCGTCGGGTCGCCTATTCCACACAATTCGGCAGCGTCACGGCCGATCTTGTCCGGGCCGGAGGCATGAACACCGACCAGCTTGAGATCCGGCCTGCCGATGATCGCCGCCAGCGAATGCCTGCCGACATTGCCGGTGGAGAACTGGACCACTCTGCGCATCGTCAAAACCTGTTCCTGCTCAGTAGTCGGGGATCGGCAACGGCGAGTTGTTCGAGTCGATACCGCCGTCGACGTGGAAGATCGCGTTCGTTGCGTAGCAGTCGCGCGTGGACAGATACACGCACAACCTCCCGAGGTCCTCCACATCGCCGAGGCGATGCAACGGCGTCGCCTCCTTCATCTTCTCCAACGACCCGGGTAACAAGTCAAGGCTTCCTTGTAAACCTTCGGTCGCGAACGATCCCAGCGCGATGGCGTTCACCCGGATCTTGGGCGCCAACTCCTGCGCCATCGCGCGGGTGAGCGCCTCAAGAGCCCCCTTGGCCGTGCAGTAGGCGGTCAAGGCAGGGATCCCGAACCGGGCCGACCCCGAGGAGATGTTGACGATCGAGCCCCGCCCGGCCGCGATCATGTGCGGTGCCACAAGTTGACTCATGATGAAAGCCGAAGTGACACACCAATCGAAGGTGTGCCTGAAGTCCTCGTCGGTGATATCGAGGAACCGCGCGTAGGTGGATCCGCCGACGTTGTTGATCAGGATGTCGATGCGGTCGAACCGCTCCATGGCCGAGCCCACCACCCGCTCCCCGTCAGGTCGGCTCATCGCGTCGGCGACCACCGCCAAACCCTTACCGCCGGCGGCCTCGATGCCTTCGATGGTCCCGACGATGTCGGATTCCGTTCTCGCCGTGCCGACTACGGTGGCGCCGGCCTCCGCCAGAACTCGCGCGATGCCTTGTCCGACGCCCTTGCCGGCGCCGGTGACGATCGCGACCTGACCTTCCAGGCCGAACTGCTCTATTGCCATGGCGTTCCTCTCCGTTGAGGCAGCTGCCGAAATGGCATTCCAGCAGGGAAATGTCGAGTGGAACCCTGCTGGAATGCCATTTCGGCGCGGGTGGAGTAGCCGATTGACTGCCCAGGTTGATTGACTATAGTCAGTCTGCATGAACTTGCCAACGTTCAATCTGAAGCGTGGCGGCAGTGCGGACGACGTGGCGCGCCCGTCGGCCAGCGGGCTCGACGAACACCTGGAGGCCTCCCAGCGTGCGCAGCGCCAGGCCGACAAGTGGCTCATTTCCGGCAGCCTGCTGATCGGCTCCGCAGCCCTCGGAATCTTCGGCCTGCCCCTCTTCCTACGAGGCGTCTGGCTGCTTCGCAAAGCTCAGCGCGACGGATTGTCCGTCCGGCCGATGCTGGTCACCCTGATCGGCTATCTGGTGATCATCGACGCCGCGATCAACACCGTCGGCTGGGCGCTCGACGTCGCCGCCAACCACACCATCCTTGCCCGAATCCTGTTGAACGGCTGGGGCGCAATGTTCGATGCGGGCTACTTCTGGCACTACAACGAGCTATGGATCGGCGGGGCCGCCGGACCCGGCGAGAAGGCCATGGAAGTCGGCATGATCCTCACCGTCTTCACCATGCGGATCGCCGCGGGCATCGGTTTCCTCCAGATGAAGCGCTGGGGCCACCAGTGGATGATCATCACCTGCTGGATGGGGATCGTCATCTGGTGTCTCTACGTGTTCAACATGACGATGTTCGCCGATGTCCGCTTCGCCGGCGTCGTGCTGCCGGTGGTCGGGTGGTGGCTCTACGACATCTTCTACATCACTCCATTCCTCGCGATCCCGTACCTGCATTCGGTCAACCGCGAGATCTTCTCCGATTAGTTCAATGACTTCACTCATTGACTGCAATCAGTAATAGGGCTAGAAATGAGCGGAACATGACGCCACAGATCAAGCAGTCGGCGCGCGATCTGCGCCGATTACAGACGCGGGAACGGATACTCGGCGCGGCCGTCGCCGAGTTCCAGTCGTCGGGCATGGCCGGGGCGGATGTCGGCGCGATCGTCAGTGCAGCGGGCGTTGCCCACGGAACCTTTTTCTTCCACTTCCCCAGCAAGGAACACGTGCTGCTGGAACTGGAGCGCCGCGAAGAGACGCGCATGGCAGCCGAATTCGCCGGCTTTCTCGAGAATGCACATGATCTCGCAACGGCGCTGACCGAGCTCGTCCGCCTGGTGGGCAGCCTGGAGCAGCGCTTCGGGCCGCTCCTGTTCAAAGAGCTCCTTGCGCTGCACTTCTCGCCGACGCGTCCCACCAAGGACGAATGGAGCGACCACCCGATGATCGTTCTGCTCGTCCGCGAGATCGAGCGCGCCCGCGGTGACGGCGAGGTACATCCCGAGGTCGACGCCTTCTACAGCGCCGCATTCTTCCTCCTGGGGATCTACGGCGTCCTGACCACCACCGCCAACAGTCAGCACCGCGACGCGATGCTGGCCAACTTGGTCATCACCGCACGACGAGGACTGGAGGTCCGATGAATCATCCCTTCTGCGAGGAGAACTGACGTGGCCGGCTGGATCTGGGAGATACTCCGCTACGTGGCCGCCTGGGGCGGCACCGGCTTGATCATCTGGTTCTGGTACTGGATGTTCTCCAACATCGGGACCTTCTGAAGCGTGACGCAGCAGATGCCCGAGCTCAGCGAAGCCCACGCCATGGCGACCGAGCGCAGTTGCGCCGTCACCGCCGTGGCGTTGAGCGACCAGCGCCGTACCGGGGCCCGCCTGGTCAGCGGCCAGCATCGCGGCTTCGGTCTGAGTTCCCTGCTCGACGTCGTGCACGTGCCCCATCCGCCCCGTCGTGACTGGACCCGGCGGACGCTGACATGCGGTGTGGCACTGCAGTGCTCACCATCCAAAGAGCGCATTCTCGACTACCGCCTCAACGAGCTCTCGACCCGCGAACTGGCCGCGCTCACCCTCGTCGAAGCCGGCGTCGCGCTGGGCTGGGTCGCCGAGAACTGGCCCGGGCTGGCGGCCGACCTGCGCGCAGCGCTGCCACACCTGGAACCGGCCAGCGCGGACTTGGACGCCGAAGAGATGCTGAACCGGGCCATTGCCCTTGCGCGTACCTCGCAGCAGCTCTCCATCGACCCACTGCTCGGCAGCCTGCCGCGGGCATACACCCTGCCGCAGGGCCTGTCCGACAAGCTGCGCCGTGCCTTCGGGCGACTGCCGTGGACCACCAACCAGAAGCGTTCACCCGCACCACACTCCGTCCCCGCCGGCGGAGACGGAGGAGTACGCAACTCGAACCTGCCCCCACCCAGCCGGCCTCAGGACAACGACCTCGACATCACCCCCGACCACCGGCCGGGAATCCCCTACCCGGAATGGAACGCGTGGACGAAGAGCTTCATGCCGGACCACGTCGCGGTTCTCGAGCAGACCCGCTCCAGCCGCGACCGGCAGCCCGGTGCAGTCGCCGTCGACGTCCGGAAGTGGTTCGAGGAGAACACCCACCGGGCCATGAAGAACCGGCTGGAAGACGGCTCCGACCTCGACGTCGACCAGTACGTCAACCACTTCATCGACCTGACGACCGGTGAGGCGGTCGAACCGCGCCTCTTCCGTGAACTGTTGCCCGCCAGCCGTGACGTGACATCCGCGCTGCTCCTCGACGGCAGCTCGTCGCTGGGTGTGCACGGGGGCCGGATCTTCAAACTGGAGCTCGCCTGCGCCGACGCCCTGTCCCGCGCGATGACGTCGGCCCGGGAACGCCACGGCATATTCACGTTCACCGGGAACACCCGCCATCGCGTGGAAGTCAACTGCCTCAAGGATTTCGCGGACCGTCGTTTCGTCCCGCCCGGCAGCCTGGGCCTGTCGACCGGGGGCTACACCAGACTCGGTGCGCCGCTGCGGCATATGACCAGCCGCCTGCTCGCACAGCCTTCGGAGCGCAGGTTGCTCATCGTCATCGGTGACGGCCTGATCTCGGACGAGGGCTACGAGGGCCGCTACGCCTGGGCCGATGCCGCCCACGCCGTGGAGGAAGCCAACGACGCCGGCGTCTCCATGTACTACGTCGGCGTCGGCCCCGTGCGCGTCGATCCCCTGCCGGAAGTGTTCGGCCCCAAACGGTCCCAACGCATCCGCCGCATCGAAGAACTTCCCCGCGTCCTCGCGCACGTCCACCGGGAGCTGGTATCCGTATGACCGAAAACACGTACTACGCCAACGCCAACGAGGTTCAGCTGTTCGAGCAGGCCTGCCGCCAGCGCCTGCCGGTGATGCTTACCGGCCCGACAGGATGCGGCAAGACCCGCCTGGTCGAGCACATGGGACTGCTGCTCAGCCGTCCGGTCGTCACCATCAGCTGCCACGACGACCTGACCAGCTCGGACCTCGTCGGACGGTTCATGGTCACCGGGGGTGACGTGGTCTGGACCGACGGGCCCCTCACGCGGGCCGTCAAGGCCGGGGCGATCTGTTACCTCGACGAGGTTGTCGAGGCGCGTCACGATTCGTTGGCCGTCCTGCACTCGCTCACCGACCACAGGCGGACGCTCTATCTGGATCGTGCGGGTGAAGTCGTCCATGCGCCAGAGACTTTCATGCTGGTGTGCTCCTACAATCCCGCCTACCGCAGCTCACTCAAAGAGCTCAAACCGTCCTTCCGGCAGCGTTTCGTCACGCTGCCGATGCGGTACCTGCCGCCCGAACGCGAGGCAGAGGTGATCGTCGCCGAGACCGGCGTCGGACTGCCCACCGCACAGCGCTTGGTCCGGTGCGCCACCGCGATCCGTACTGCGGACGAGGCGTTCCACTTCGAACCGCCCTCCACTCGGGTTCTCGTCACGGCGGCACACCTGATCGCCGCCGGTGCAACGGAACTCGAAGCCGCAGAGGCCTGTGTCCTCGCCCCGCTGTCCAGCGACGGCGCCATCACCGAAGGGCTGCGGGAGGTCGCGTCCGCGTGCCTCTCCGGAGCCGACGCCGGCACCTCAAGCGCCTAGGAAGGAATCGCCACCATGGTGGATCAGAAGGAACGTAACCGCAAGAAAGCCCTCATCGTCCTGCAGATCGTCATCTACGGATACCTGCTGGCGATGTTCGGAATCCAGCTGTACATGTCGTTCACCCGAGGCTGGTGGGACCTGTGAAAGTCACGGCATCGGTCCCAGCAGAGGGCTCTCTCAACCTTGAGGAGCACCACGAACAGTCCCGGTTGGCGCAGCGGCGGGCCGACAAGTGGATGATCGTCGGTGCGGCCCTGATGGGCATGTGGGCACCCGGGCTCATCGGCTTCCCCATCTTCATGCGCGGCGTGTGGTTACAGCGCCAGGCGTTGCGCGCGGGATATTCGGTCCGGCCGATGATCGTCACGCTCATCGGGTATCTCGTGCTGATCGACGGCATGCTCAACAGCCTCGGGTGGGCCCTCGACCTGGTCGCCAACCACACGCTGATCAACCGGGTGCTGATGGTCGGCTGGGGCGCCATGTTCGACGCCGGATACTTCTGGCACTACAACGAACTGTGGATGGGCGGCGCCGCCGGGCCGGGTGAGAAGTCCATGGTGTTCGGCATGATCCTCACCGTCTTCGCGATGCGGTGTGCCGCAGCGATCGGCTTTCTGCAGATGAAGCGCTGGGGCCACCAGTGGATGATCATCACCTGCTGGATGGGCGTACTCATCTGGTGTCTGTACGTGTTCAACATGACGATGTATGCCGACGTTCGTTACGCCGGCGTCGTGTTCCCGGTCATCGGGTGGTGGCTCTACGACATCTTCTACATCACCCCGTTCCTCGCGATCCCGTACCTGCACACGGTGAACCGCGAAATCTTCTCCGACTGAACGTAATTCATGCAGCACTTAGGAGAGACACTGTGACGACCACACCTGAAACCACCGAAGACCAGAAGTCTGAGGACCTCCCTCCCGGGACCACGCCCTACTACGCACGCATGCACAAGTGGATCAAGCGCGCGGTCCTCGTGTGCCTGGTCGCCCTCGTCGTCGAGGGTGCCTTCACCCTGCCGTTCATGGCGGTGTACTACGGCTACCCCACGTTGAGCCTGACCCAGATCTGCAGTGAACTGCTCAAGGTTCGGTATTCCGACGACACCCTCGAATGCAAGGTGCCGTACCCGGCATTCGGCCCACCCGAGGGCGCCGAGGGCAAGGACACCGCGCAGGACGAGTGGGGCATCCAGCCGGTACCCAAATATCACCGGATCGGATTCCGTGAGCTGGTGCGCATCCACGAAGAACGAGAAGCACGTGAGTCAGCCCAGCAACAACAGCCGAGCCCGTAGGAGCCCCCGTGCCGGAGTCACTCGAACGCCACGCGCACAACTGGGATCTGCGCCACCAGGATTTCAACGACAACGACTTCCTGTACGACGTCTACGAGGTGATGCGACGGCAATCGCCGTTCGCGCGCACCGACAAGCCATTTCTCAGCGCGACGCCGGCGGGTGCGTGGGTGGCGGTGCGCTACGCGGAGTGCGTCAAGATCCTGCAGGACTGGGAGCACTTCTCCAGCAACCCGACGCCCGAGGGCGCCGAGCAGCTCGCCGGGGATCTGGTGATCACCCTCGACCCGCCGCGGCAGCAGAAGTTCCGCAAGGTCCTGAACCCGTACTTCTCCCCGGCGCGGATGAAGGCGCTGCGACCCGAGATCGGTACCGAGACCGACCGGCTCATCGACGAGCTCATCGAGGGTGGATCCGGTGACCTGGCCCAGATCGCCTGGCGCCAGCCCGGAATCGTGTTCTTCAAGTATCTGCTCGGCATGCCGATCGAAGACGTCCCGCTGTGCGTCGAACTGACCGACACGGCGCTCAACGGCGCCACCGAGCAGGACCGGATGAGCGCCTGGGGCGGGCTGTATCAGCACCTGCACGACGCCGTGACCGCACGAATGGACCAGCCGCCCCGTGACGACATGATCGACGTCCTGCTGTCCGCGGAGATCGACGGAGAGAAACTATCGTTCGGCGACGTCGTGTCCAACGCCATGCTCTTGGTCCAGGCCGGCCTCGAGACCACCGCCAGTGCAATGTCTTTCGCCTATCACTACCTCGCCACCAACCCGGCCGAGCGCGACCGCCTGATCGGCGATCCCGAACTCCTCACCCGTGCTGTCGAGGAATTCATCCGGTTCGCCGGGTCGATCCACGGCATTCCCCGCACCGTGGCCAAACAGGTGGAACTGAACGGCTGCACCTTCTCGCCGGGCGAGTCGGTGATCGTCAACTACGCCGCCGCCAACCGCGACGAACAGGAGTTCGCCGACGCGGGCCGGTGCATCCTCGACCGCCGCGAGAACCGGCACCTCGGCTTCGGCGCCGGCGTGCACCGCTGCCTCGGGTCCAACCTGGCTCGACTCGAATTCCAGGTGGGCCTGGAGCGGGTGCTGTCCAGAATGCCCGACTTCACTCTCGCGGGAGACGAAGTCGCACGATTTCATGGCAACTCCGTCACCCGCGGATTCCGCTCGGTCCCGGTCACTTTCACGCCCGGCAGCCGGTCGGACACATGACCTACCGGGTCGTGCAGTGGACGACGGGCAACGTCGGCCGCAAGTCGGTCCACGCCATCGTCGCGAACACCGATCTCGAGCTCGTCGGCTGCTACGCCTGGGCACCCGACAAGGTGGGCAAGGACGTCGGCGAACTCTGCGGCATCGAACCACTGGGCGTGGCCGCCACCGACGACGTCGACGCGCTCCTGGCCCTGCAGCCGGACTGCGTCGTCTACAACCCCATGTTCGCCGATGTCGACGTACTGGTCCGCATCCTCGGCGCCGGTATCAACGTCGTCACCACCTCCGAGTTCATCAACGGAGACAACCTGGGCGACGGCCGCGATCGCGTCATCGACGCCTGCAAACGGGGCGGCTCAACCATATTCGGCAGCGGCATCAACCCGGGCTTCATCCAGTTGTTCGCCGTCGTGACCGCAGGCATCTCCGATCGTGTCGACCGGATCTCCATCCTGGAGTCGTTCGACACCACGATCTACAACTCGCCGGCCACCGAGATCCCGATGGGCTTCGGCTATCCCATCGACCACCCGGACCTGCACGCGGTCACCGAGAAGGGATCAGGCATCTTCCGCGAAGCGGTCCAACTCGTCGCGGGTGCTCTCGGCGTCGAACTCGACAGTATCCGGTGCGACGCCGCCTATGCCCAGACCACCGAAGACCTGGATCTGCCCGGAGACTGGACCATCGCCGCCGGCTGCGTGGCCGGCATCGATGTCCGGTGGGTGGGCACGGCCGGCGGGCGCGACGTGATCGAGATTCGCGGCGTCTGGACGAAGGGCCAATCGCTGGAACCGGCCTGGTCGACCGCGTTCGGTTACACCGTCACCGTGGAAGGCCGGCCGACCATCAAGAGCACCTTGAGCTTTGAACCTCCTCCGGACTTCGTAGCCGAGACCATCGAGGACTTCATCATGCTCGGCCTGACGATCACCGCCATGCCCGCAATCACCGCGATCCTCGCGGTGGTGGCGGCGCCCCCGGGCATCGCCACCTACAACGACCTGCCCCTACTGATGCCCCGAGGTGTACTCCATGTCTGACAAGACCTACCGGATCATCCAGTGGATGACCGGCGACGTCGGCCGGGCCGGCGTGCGGCACTTCGCCGAGAGTCCGGTGTTCGACCTCGTCGGTGTCCTGGTGCACAGCGAAGACAAGGTGGGCAAGGACGCCGGTGTGATCGCCGGTATCCCACCCATCGGCGTGACCGCCACCGACGACGTCGACGCCATCGTCGCGCTCGACGCCGACTGCGTGTTCTACACGCCGGTCATCATGGACGTCGACACCGTGTGCCGGCTGCTACGGTCCGGCAAGAATGTGGTGACCACGAGCGGGTTCTTCCATCCGTCACCGGATTTCCGCGAGCCCGCCGAACAGATCCGAGCCGCCTGCGCCGACGGCGGGACCTCGTTCCACGGCGGTGGTATCCATCCCGGTTACGCCGGGGACATCCTGCCGCTCACCCTGGCCCGGGTGATGAGCCGGATCGACACGATCCATGTGTACGAGGTCGTCGACGTCCTCAAAGACGCGCCGATGGACCACGTCGACTGGATGGGGTTCGGCAAGGACAAGGACAAATTCCTCACCGAGCCAACAATTCTGGGTCTCGGCCTGCCGTTCTTCGCCCAGTCGATGCACATGATCGCCGACGGCCTCGGCGTGACCATCGACGAGGTGACCGCCGCCGACGTCGAAGTCGCGACCGCCGCCGAGGACATCCCCCACGACGAGGGCGCGATCCCCAAGGGCACCGTCGCCGCGCAACGCCACGAATGGACCGCGTGGGTGGGCGGGCAGCCGCTGATCGTCTTCCACGCGATCTACGTGACCGCCGGCCCCGACAAACTCGAACCGGCATGGGATTGGGGCGAGACCCGGTACGAGATCGTGATCGAGGGCGACCCGCCCACCGAGCTGACTCTCAAAGGTGTCCGGCAGGCCGACGGCACCATGGCCCATCCCGGCTACGACTGGACGGCCATGGGAGCCATCAACGCGATCCCCGATGTCTGCGATGCCCCGCCGGGCTGGCACAACCACCTCGACCTCGGGCTCATCCGGCCTCGCGGACTCGTCCGCCGATGACCGCCCAGCCCGCCCTGCACCATGTCGTGTTCGCGGTCGCCGCGGAGCGGACAGCCGACATGGTGCAGATGTTCACCGACCTCGGATTCACCTTCAACGCCGCCGAACTCAGCGACCTCGGCGTCCATGTACACCTGGACTGGGACCGCGGCGTCGAGCTGATCAGCCCACTGCCCGGCTCGACCGCGTCAGTCGCGGCCTCTGTCAACGACTTCCTCGACCGTCACGGCGACGGCGTCTACACCGTGGTTCTCCGCGTGCCGGACGCCGCGGCGGCCGAGGCCGTGACACAGCGGTACGGGTCGGAAACGCGGTTCCGTCAGGGGTTCTCCGGTGAAGGCTCCTACCTCGACGAGATCGACGTGTCCGCCCTGGGACTGCCCCTGACATTCCTGTCCACCAATGTGTAAGCCGAGTGTTTTCGAAGCGGGTCTGCCGACCCTCGACTACTCCGTCACCGACACCCCGCAGCAGATCTATCAGCAGTTCCGGGCGGCTCAGGAAGTCGCGCCGATCGCGCTCGGCCCGATCGGGCCCGAAGTGCTGTCCTACGAGATGGCGCGCGCCGTACTGCGCGATCCGCGGTTCGGGATCCCCCAGGGCATTCACCTGTCCGCCCATGGCATCACGTCGGGTCCGTTGTGGGACAGGGTGACCCGCAGCATCCTGAACATGGAGGGTGAAGAACACCGCCGGTTGCGCAGCCTGGTCGCCCGGGCTTTCACGCCGCGCGCCACCGCGCGCATGCACGACGCGATCCACAGTGTCGTCAACGAACTGCTCGACGGAATTCAAGACGCCGGCCGGTGCGAGTTCGTGGCAGACGTCGCACGGCCGTATCCGATTCCGATCATCTGCGCCCTGTTCGGCGCACCGCGCGAGGACTGGCAGCAGTTCTCCCGCTGGGCCGAGGACATCTTCAAGATCGTCAGCTTCGACTGCGACCTCGCCCAGGAGGAGCCGGTCGTGTTGAAGGCGTGGGACGAGTTCGACGATTACATCGACGACATGATCGCCGACCGGCGCCGGCACCTGACCGACGATCTGCTGTCCGACCTGATCCGCATCGAAGACGGCGGAGACCGACTGGACGCCGCCGAACTGAGGATGCTGGCGTTCTCCATCCTGATCGCCGGAACCGACACCACCCGCAGCCAACTGGCGGCCTCGATGCAGGTGCTCTGCGACCACCCCGACCAGTGGGCGCTGTTGCGGGAGCAGCCCGAGCTGGCCATGCGCGCCGTCGAGGAAACCATGCGGCATTCGCCATCGATGTGCAGCACCGTGCGCAGCGTCGCCGACGACGCCGAGATCGGCGACTACAGTTTTCCCGCAGGGGCTTTCATCCTCGTGAACACCTATGCGGCCAACCGTGATCAATCCGTCTACGACGACCCGACCCGCTTCGATATCACCCGCGACGACCCGCCGCCGATCCTGACCTTTGGTGGCGGCGTGCATTACTGCCTGGGCGCCAACCTGGCGCGGCTCGAGCTGTCCGAGGCACTCACGATCCTGTCTCGACGGCTTCCGAACCCGCGGGTGGCCGGATCGGTTCCCTGGAAGCCACTACTCGGTCTGAGCGGCCCGACCAGTCTTCCGCTGGAGTTCGACCGATGACGTACAAGATCGACCCGGACGTGCTGCACAGCGTGGCCAAGCAGGTCGTCGGCCTGCCATTGGCAGATGGCACGCTCCTCGCACACGCAATCGAACGACTCGCCGACGCGTATCCCGACCTGATCCACAGGGGTCCGGGCCGGTGGGTGGGTAGCAAGGCCGGAGGAATCCTCGGAAAGGTCAGGTTCCTGTACTTCAGCCCCCGCGAGTATCTGGTGCTTTTCGGTTCCCCCACTGGGACACAGGGCTTTTCAGGCCGATACAAGCACGTCGACATCCACAAGTTCCTGCTCGCCGGGCAGATCGACTCCTACGACCTCGATTCCGACGACACCGAGCCGATGCCGACGCTGCTCCCCGGCGAGCGCACCTGCCTGGAACGTGGGCATGCCCGCGGCCTGACCATCCACCCCGGATCCTGGCACCTCGAATATGGCCGCGGCGCGGTGGTGACCACGCTGCCCTTCGCGATGGTCGACACGCTGCTGGTGTCTCTCGAGTTCGAATCCGTCCGGCGTTCGACGGTCGAGTTCAGCAAGCTGGTCAGCCGGCGATTTCGCCGCTGATGCGCGAACAGCCCCCGCACGCGGGGGCTGTTCGCGAGAAACTACGACGCGTACAGCGCCTTGAACTTGTTGAGCGACTGCTGGATATCGCCCTTCAGCGCGGCGGCGACCACCATGCCGATCGGCCCGAACAGGGCGGGCCCACCGAGGTGCACGTCAAAGGAAACTTTCGCACCGTCGTCGCCGTCAACGGCAGCCGGCGTGATCTTTCCGATCAGCTTGACCTTTACCCCGCCACGGCCATCGCCGTTGAGGGTCAGGGACTGCGGCGGCTTGTAGTTCACCAGCGTCCACTTCACGCGGTTCAACATGCCCTTGACTTCGACGATCGAGTCGATGACCGTGCCCTTTTCCAGGGTTTCGGGCAGCTTCGAGCGCCACGCCCGGTGGATGCTGAGCCACTCGTCGTAACGAGACAGATCTGAGGCGTACTCCCACGCCTTCTCCGGCGGCAACGGAACATCGACGGAGACAGACAATTTGGCCATAGCTTACTGCTGCGGTTCTTCCTTGTTGAGGGCGTTCTTCGCCGCTTCTTGCGCCTTGTCGACATGCTGGCTGTACTTGCCCTGCGTCTTCTCGTCGACGATGTCGCCGGCCTTGTCGATGACCTGCTCCACCTTGTCAGCGTTCTGCGACAACAGGCTCTTGGCCTTGTCCAGGAATCCCATCAGCCCACCCTATCTTCTCGTGATCAGCGGAAACGCTGCCGCAAACTCACCGGCGTCCGCCGCGCCAGTCTATCTCCACAACCGGCGCTTCTCCCCCAGCACCCTCCCCTGAACCCACCAGAGCACCTCGACCAGCGATGCTCCGACCAGGCCGATGCCCAGCGCAACCGCGGTGACCTTGAGGTTCGACGGATCCAGCATGAACAGGCGTTGAGCCAACGGCAAACAAAAGATCAGCACGTACGCCAACCCGGAAAACGCGACCAGGGCCACGCGCCACCACTCATACGGGCGGGCCACCACCGACAGCACCCACAGTGAGGACACCAGCAACGTGATCAGCGCCGCCGTCGAGGCCTGCGTCTGCTCCGTCAGGTCGGCATCCCGGCCCTGATAGGCCACCAGGTAGGAGATGAAGGTGACGGTGCCGACCACCAGGCCCGAGGGCAGTGCGGCCGTCATCACCCGGCGCACGAAGCCCGTGTGGGCGCGCTCGGTGTTCGGGGCCAGCGACAGGACGAAGGCCGGGATACCGATGGTGAACCAGGCCGCGATGGTCACGTGGATCGGCTGGAACGGGAACAACAGCGGATCGGTGCCGAACAACTTGGACGACAATCCGGCCAGCGCAACCAGAATAGCCAGCAACACCGAGTACACGGTCTTGGTGAGGAACAGATTCGAGACACGCTCGATGTTGCCGATCACCCGCCGGCCCTCACCGACCACATAGGGCAGCGTCGCGAACTTGTTGTCCAGCAACACGATCTGCGCCACCGCACGCGACGCCGAACTGCCCGAGCCCATCGCGACGCCGATGTCGGCATCCTTGAGGGCCAGCACGTCGTTGACGCCGTCACCGGTCATGGCCACCGTGTGTCCGCGTGATTGCAGGGCGTGCACCATGGCCCGCTTCTGATCCGGGCGCACCCGGCCGAACGTCGTGTATTCCTCCAGGGTCTCGGCCAACTGCTCGGGTTCGTGCGGCAACTGGCGGGCATCCATCGTCTCGCCGTGCAGTCCGAGCTTGCCGGCCACCGCGCCCACCGACACCGCGTTGTCCCCGGAGATCACCTTGACCGAAACATGCTGGGAAGCGAAGTATTCGAGGGTGTCACCGGCATCGGGACGGATCCGCTGCTCCAGCACCACCAATGCGACCGGGGTGACCGTACCCGGGGCCTGCGGCGCGTCGACCACCAGGTCGGACGACCCGACCAGCAGCACCCGTAGCCCCTGGGCCCCGATCTGCTCAGCTTCCTCGGCCACCGGTGAGCTGGAGTCCAACAACACATCCGGGGCACCGATCACCCAGTTGCCGTGCTCACCGTAGGACGCACCGCTCCATTTGGTGGCGGACTTGAACGGGGCCGTCGCGGTGGCCGTCCATCCCGGCGGCGTCGCGAAAGCCTCGGCGATGGCCAGCATGCTCGCATTGGGCCGGGCGTCATCGGCAGCCAACTGCGCCAAAGCGTCTGTGACAGTATTTTCGTCGTCTCGGTGACAGTGCTTGAGATCGCTGACCCGCATACCGTTTTCGGTCAACGTGCCGGTCTTGTCCGCGCACACCACATCGACGCGCGCCAGACCCTCGATCGCGGGAAGCTCGTTGACCAGGCACTGGCGCCGGCCCAGCCGCACCACCCCGACCGCGAACGCGATCGACGTCATCAGCACCAGGCCTTCGGGCACCATCGGAACCAAGGCTCCCACCATGCGCAGCACCGGTTCATGCCACACCGCATCGGTGGTGAAGACCTGACTCATGATGATTGCCAGCGACTCTCGCCAGCCGCCCTCGTTGGCGACGATGTCGAGGTAGGTCCGCTTGAGCGAGTCCAGGACCCGAGGGTCGGTGGTGAACAGCTGGGTGTAGATGGTGAGCAGGCCGGCGGGCACCAGCAGGTAGGTGATGAACTGCAGGATCTTGTTGATGCCGTTGCGCAGTTCGGATTTCACCAGCGTGAACTTGGAGGCCTCCTCGGCGAGCTTGGCGGCGTACGCCTCGTGCCCGACCTTGGTGGCCCGGTAGGCGCCGGAACCGGCAACCACGAAACTGCCCGACATCACCGCGTCGCCCACGGCTTTGACGATCGGATCGGCCTCGCCGGTCAACAACGACTCGTCGACCTCAAGGTTGGAATCCTCGATGATCTCGCCGTCCACCACGATCTGATCGCCGGGGCCGAGCTCGATGATGTCGTCGAGCACGACCTCGGCGGGCAGCACCGCGCGGCTACCGGATTCTCTCCGCACCGTCGGCTTGGCCTGTCCGACGATGGCCAGCTTGTCCAGGGTCTGCTTGGCCCGGATCTCCTGGATGATGCCGATGGCGCTGTTGGCGATGATCAACAGGCCGAACGCCCCGTTGATCAAGGAACCGGTGGACAGCACGATCAGAAACAGCACACCGAGGATCGCGTTGATCCGCGTGAACACGTTCCCGCGGATGATGTCGGAGATGCTGCGCGCCGCACGCGTCGGGACGTCGTTGCTCTTACCCTCGGCTACCCGCTGGGCCACCTCGGCATCGGTGAGGCCAGTGACATTGATCGTCGTCATCCGCGAAAAGTCCTCGTCCCGTCGGTGTCGTGCAGCTCAAGACGTCAGTTTGCCATCGGAAACCGGTCAGAACTCCCACCACGGGTCGAGTGCCGCGGACGCGGCGTCCACCCGCTGCCCCGGGCGTGGCACCGCGATCTGCACCCCGGCCGGATCGGCCGCAGTCAGCAATCGGCGCACCGGCTCGGCCCACGGGTGCGGCGCCAGCCGGAACGTCGCCCAGTGCACCGGCACCAACAACCCGGAATCGGCGACGTCCAGATGGGCTCGCACCGCCTCCTCGGGATTCATGTGGATGTCGGGCCAACTCGGGTGATACGCCCCGACCGGCAGCAGGGTCAGATCGAAAGGCCCGTATTCCGAACCGATCTCGGCGAAGCTCTTGGTGTAGCCGGTATCTCCGCCGAAGAACGCGCGGTGTTGCGGCCCGATGAACGCCCACGACGCCCACAGCGTCGTGTTGCGCTGGAACAGCCGCCCGGAGAAGTGCCGGGCCGGTGTGCACACCAGGGTCAGCTCGCCGATCCGGTGACTCTCGTTCCAGTCCAGCTCGATGATCCGCTCTTCGGGTATCCGCCACTTGCGCAGATGCGCCCCGATGCCCAGCGGCACCACGAACGGCGCCCGCTGGGTTCGGACCAACCCCAGGACCGTCTCGATGTCGAGATGGTCGTAGTGATCGTGGCTGATCACCACCGCGTCCACGGCCGGCAGAGCTTCCAGCGGCAGCGGCGGCTCATGCAGCCGCTGCGGGCCCACCACGCGTGACGGCGAACAGCGACGGCTCCACACCGGATCGGTCAGAACCCGGTACCCGTCGATCTCCACCAGCGCGGTGGAGTGCCCGTACCAGGACACCGCACATGGGGATACGGACTCCCCGGCTTCATTTTCAGCGGGATCGGCGAGCGGGATCGGCCCCGGCGGCCGGCTGGCCGAGCGTGAGCTGAGCATCTCGCTGATCAGCATGCGCCACTCTTCCCGGCTCATGGTGACGCCGGGAGAGGCCGGCTCGATGTTGACGAACACGCCGTCGGCGTACTGCAGGGACCGCTGCGCGACCGGGCGGATGTCGCGGGGCAGTGCCCCCACCGACGCGTAGGTTCCGTTCAGCGCACGCACCAACCACCCGCCGGCCAGCAGCGAAGCCGACCTGGCACCCAACCGCAGCGCAGCGCCCAGCATGTCAGGCCCCGGTGAAGTTCGGTGGCCGCTTCTCGATCCGGGCCACCTGGGCTTCGATGACGTCCTGGCTGCCCCACGCCTTGTCGAACAGCTCCTTGTGGGCGGGCCACGACTCCTCGTAGGCGCCGTCGTCGTTGAGCACCCGCTTGGCGTGCTGCAGCGCCAGCGGGGCGAACCCGGCGAGCTCGGCCGCCCACTTCTGGGCGTCGGCCAGCGTGCCGATGCGGTTGGCCATGCCGGTCTGCAGCGCGGTCTCCGCGGTGAGCCGCTCGGCGCCGAGCAGCATGCCGCGTGCCCGGCCGTAACCCACCAGCGAGGTCAGCCGCCGGATACTCCAGTTGTCCAAGGCCAGGCCGTACTTCGCGACCGGGAACTGGAAGTAGGCCTCGGGCGCGACGACCCGCAGATCGCAGATCATCGACAAGATGACGCCCGCACCGATCGCCGGGCCGTTGATCGCGCCGATGACCGGCACCGGCGCCTTGTCGATCGCCAGGTTCAGCGCCAGCGCCTTGTCGGGAAGCTTCTCGGCCATGCCCGCGGCATCGGTCAGGTCCGCGCCCGAGCTGAACACCGGGCCCGCGCCGGTCAGCACGATGGCCCGGATGTCCTGCTCAGCGGCATGCTCGACCGCTTCCCGCAAGCTGTCGACAAGCTCGCAGTTCAGCGCGTTGCGCCGCTCCTCGCGTTGCAGTTCCAGGGTCAGGACACTGCCGTCTCTGGTCACACCAATCATGTGGTCAGCCTATATAGGCTGACGCCGTGAGTCGGATCGGCGCCCGCGCGCTTCGTGATGCAGTGCTCGACGAGGGCTCGTTCCAGAGCTGGGACACGGCGCCCCTTGAGGTGGCCCGTTCCGAGGACTACCAGCGCGAACTGGCCGAGGCATCGGCGAAGACCGGGCTCGACGAATCCGTGCTGACCGGCGAGGGCACCATCTTCGGCCGCCGGGTGGCCGTGGTGGCCTGCGAGTTCGATTTCCTGGCCGGATCGATCGGGGTGGCGGCCGCCGAGCGGATCACCGCCGCGGTGACGAGAGCCACAGCCGAGCGGCTGCCGATCCTGGCCTCCCCGAGCTCCGGCGGGACCCGGATGCAGGAAGGCACCGTGGCCTTTCTGCAGATGGTCAAGATCGCCGCCGCCGTCGAACTGCACAAGCAGGCCCACCTGCCCTACCTCGTCTACCTGCGGCATCCCACCACCGGCGGGGTGTTCGCCTCCTGGGGTTCACTGGGGCACGTCACCGCCGCCGAGCCCGGCGCGTTGATCGGCTTCCTCGGGCCCAGGGTGTACGAGCACCTGTACGGAGAACCGTTCCCCTCCGGTGTGCAGACCGCCGAGAATCTGCACGCCCACGGCGTGATCGACGGGGTGGTGCCGCTCGCGCTGCTGCGCGACACCCTGGACCGCACGCTGCGGGTGGTCGTGGACACTCCTGTCCCGCCCCCTGCGCCCACGGCCCCTGAGCCACTGCCCGACGTGCCCGCCTGGGAATCGGTGCTGGCCTCGCGGCGGCCCGACCGCCCCGGAGTGGGGTACCTGTTGCGGCACGGAGCGACGGACCGGGTACTGCTCTCCGGAACCGAACGCGGCGAAGCCGCGACGATGCTGCTGGCCCTGGCCCGCTTCGGTGGGCAGCCCGCGGTGGTGCTCGGCCAGCGCCGCAGTGAGGGTGGGCTGGTCGGGCCAGGCGCGCTGCGTGAGGCCCGGCGCGGCATGGCGTTGGCAGCCGGTCTGCAACTGCCGCTGGTCCTGGTGATCGACACCCCGGGCCCAGCTCTGTCGATCGAGGCCGAGCAGGGCGGGCTGGCCGGTGAGATCGCCCGCTGCCTGGCCGAATTGGTCACACTGGACACTCCGACGGTGTCGGTGCTGATGGGCCAGGGCAGCGGCGGGCCCGCCCTGGCCATGGTGCCCGCCGACCGGGTGCTGGCCGCGGCCAACGGCTGGCTGGCGCCCCTGCCGCCCGAGGGGGCGAGCGCGATCGTCTTCCGCGATACCGCTCATGCCGCCGAACTGGCTGCCGCACAAGGGGTTCGGTCGACAGACCTGCTGCGGGCGGGCATCGTCGATGTGATCGTGCCCGAACATCCCGACGCCGCGGACGAGCCAAGGGCCTTCACCCAGCGACTGTCGACCGCGATCGGCAGCGAGCTTGCCCAGTTGCGTGCGGTGCCCGGCGAGCAGCGGCTGCAGACCCGGCTGGACCGTTACCGGCGCATCGGGCTCGGGTGATTTGGGTGCGTTTGGTAACGCTCAGCGTTACCAAACGCACCGAAATCACCGGGCTCACACTTCGATCGGCGGGTGCAATCGGTCCATGGTGTACTGCCGGTCTCTTCGCGCGGCCCACGAACTCGCAGCCAGCGACACCACCAGCACACCGAGCAGCACCGCGATCGCGACCCACAGCCGGGAATCGATCCCGCCCACGATCAACTGGCGAAGTCCGTTGACGGCGTAGGTCATCGGGTCGACCGGGTGCAGTATCTGGAACGGTTTCGCGGTGGTCTCCACCGGGTAGATCCCGCCGGCCGAGACCAGTTGCAGCATCAGGAAGGCCAGCGTCACCACCCGACCCACCGACACCCCGAACAAGGCGTTGAACGCCTGGATCAGCGCCAGGAACGTGCCCGCCACCAACAGCAGGAACGCCACGGTGGACAGCGGGTACTTCGCCTGCAGGCCCACCCCGAAATGCACCACCACATACATCACGACGACCTGGCAGAACACGATCAGCAGGGCAGGCCAGTAGGAGGCCAGCACCACACGCAGCGCCCCCAGCCCGTTGACCACCGGACGGGACTGCAACGGCTTCAACAACATCCAGATGATGAGCGCGCCGATGAACAGGGCCAGCGGCAGGAAGAACGGCGCGAAACCGGTGCCGAACGTGGCAGCCGGGTTGTGCGTCTGGATGTCCAGCGCCACCGGCGCGGCCAGCGTCCGCGCGACGTCGGTCCGCTGCTGCGGGGTCCACGACGGGACCTGGGTCGAGCCTTCCTTGAGCGCGGTCGCCAGTTGCTGATTGCCGGCCTGCAGCTTCTCCGTACCGGCGGCCAGTTCGCCCGCCCCGCTGGACAGTTGGCGCCCGCCGTTGGTCAGCTGCACCAGACCGCTGTTGAGCCGCTGCGCGCCGCTGTCGAGTTGGTGCGCACCGTCGCGCAATTTGACGACATCGGAGCGCAACCCTCCGGTGACCGCCTTGGTGAGGAACACCCGCAGTTTACTGTTCGGGTCGCCCAGCTCGTTCTCCAACTGGGCTGCGTTGTCCCGCAACCGGATCAGGCCTTCGTCAGTGGTGGGGTCAAGTCCGCGCGCCTGCAGCAGCCGTTGCGCACCGGCCAGGAACTCCCCGGTGTCCCGCACTGCGGGATCGGGGCTGTTACGCAAGAAACCGACCGCCTGATCGACAATCGCCGCAGCCTGCGCCTGATCGATGTTGAGCGCCGCGATCCGATCGGTGGTCGAACGCACCGCCCCCGACAGCCGCTGCGCAGCCATGCCGACCTCGTTGGGATCCAGGCCGAGCCCGCTGACCCGGTCCAGCACCGTGAGCAGCGGATCAGTCGCGGTGTCGACCGCCGTCGACAGCTGCCTGGTGCCCGCGGCCAGCTGCGCGGACCCGTCGCGCGCGGTGACCAGGCCCGCCGTCAAGGCGTTGGCGCCGGTGGACAACCGGTGCGCACCATCGTTGGCCGCCGCGCTACCGGTGGCCAGTTGCTGCGCGCCGTCGGCCGCCTTCACCAGTCCCGTTCCGGCATCCGTCAGCCCGGTCAGCACGGTGCCGAGGGTGCGTTCGCCGATCTTCGCGTTGATCTGGTTGATCACCTCACGGGCGGCATTCTGGCCGATGATCGAGCCCAGGTAGTTGTTCGCGTCGTTGAACGTGAAGCGCACGTTGGCCTGGTGCGGCGACCCACCCGACGGAGAAGTGATGCTGGTGCTGAAATCCTGCGGCAGCGTGATCGAGAAGTAGTACTTGCCGTCGGCCACCCCCTCGGCTGCCTCCTGCGCCGAAACCCGATGCAGCTGAAGCTGACCCGAATCCACCAGCGCATCGGAGACCTCGTCCCCGGCCTTGATCTGCTGTCCCTCCGCGACGGCGCCCTGATCTTCGTTCACCAGCGCCACCGGAACCTTGTTCACCTCACCGAACGGGTTCCAGAACGCCCACAGGTACATCGCGCCGTACAACAGCGGCAGCAGGATGACGGTCACGAGCGCGATCCGCGGCATCGTGCCGCGCGAGAATCGTTTGAGGTCAGTGCCCAACGACATTCCGGCTAGCACAGTTACTCGCCACCTTTCTGCGAACCGGCCAGCTCGGCCAGCGTCGTGTTGGGTACTGACACCTGCGCTCGCACGGCCGAGACCAGATGGCCGGGCACTCCGTTGACCGTCGCGGTGATCACGGTCTGCTTCTCCCCCAGCGCGAACAGCCGCCCCAGCAGGATGTCGCGGTTGCGGTCGTCGGTGAGGTGGTCGAGGTTGCCGACCACCAGCAGCGGCGGGGTCGCGGTGTTGGCCAGCGCGATGCGCAGCAGGATCTGGTCGAGCTCGGTGAGGCCGTCGAAGTACGACGTCAGCGACGGCAGCGGCAGCTCACCGAACACCGGCGCGCACATGGCGGTCAGCGCGTCTTCGTCGGCCCGGCCCACCAGCGTGTACCAGGGCGCGTCCCACCGACGCTGCTCCGTCACGAGGTCGCGCACCGTCACCGACTCCGACACGGTGTCGAGCTCGTCGATCCCGGCCAGCGCCGCGCAGCGGAAGATGTCGGGTGCCCGGGTACGCCCGAACACGGTCAGCTTCCCGCGTGCTGTTCTCATCCGCCCGGCCAGCGTCATCAGCAGTGCGGTGCGCCCGGTGCCCGACGGGGCCACCAGCACCGTGACCCCGCCTTCATCGATGTCGAGGTCGATGGGTCCGTACACCGGGCCCCACGGTCCGTGCATCATGATTCCGCGCGCAGTGATGGCCGGTGGCTTTTGCTCGTCCTCGCCGGCGTCAGGCTCGAGACTTTGCTCAGGCATAGGCACATCACAACACATCCGGCGGGTGCGCACAGGCAACCGCAAAGGCCGTTGCCCTGCCGATTCTTGGGTGAATGCTGTGGAACCGCTCGGAGACTTCCCGTGACGGCCGTCACCAAAACGACGCGTTGTGTCACTGCCCAACTGACACAACCTATTTGGGAGCGCAAATCCGACGGCGAACCGTGTTGACAATCGGCTCGTGTAAGGTCTCTAATGAAAACCGCGCTTCGTTAGGTGAGGCTCCTACACGAACACAGGCCACTGATCCGACGACTTCGAGAGACGCCCAGGATTAGGACAGGTCTTCCCGGCTTAAGGGATGACCCGAAGTGGCTTCCCACCCCTGGTGGGACACGTCGTGTAGTGCCAAAGCTCTGATGAGGAAGTGCTCGCGTCAGTTGGCGCGTTCGGCCGTGTGCCCAAACTTCCTCTTCAGCGTGTTTGCATCTGACGATTGCGTCAAGACCAGCGGCGCGCCGCGCGCCCGACAGCGAGGAGGTGACGACGACATGACGTCGAGTGACAGTCCGTATCCCAGTCCGATTCGAAAACGTCTGTCCATAAACACCTTTCCGTTGTCGATGACCGGCTAGGGCCGCCACCCGAGAGACCCGCGGTGGCCGGCTGCCGCATGCGTATCGACGCGGAGAGCTCCGATTGAACTGGAGATGATCCGATGCAGCGCAACACCTTTCTCCGTCATGCCCACAGCGCGGTCAAGGGCCCCCTCGCGTGGATCCACACGCGTGCGTCGCTGACCCCGCAGGAGCGGCACAACCTGAGGATGAACAGCACCCCGGTGGCGGTCCTGACCGCGTCCCTGGGCGGTGGCTCGCACACCGCTCGGTGAGCGGGTAGCCCAAATCAATTCGATCCGAACACCTTTCATTCCGCGCGCCACCTCAAGTCCACCGAATCGATCCTCCTCCATGCGATTCGGTGTGACTTGTGGTGCGCGCGCACCACCGACCGGAGCAGCCGATGAACACCGCCTTCGAGCAGACCGCCCTGACACCCGCCAACCTCGACGACCGCCGACTGTCCCTGCGCGCAGCCGCTGAAGCGCACAACGATGTGGAGGTCACGCTGGCGAACGTCAGAGGCCACCTCGACGGCTTGACGTCCGAGGATGCCGCCGAACGCCTTGCCGGCGAGGGCCCCAACGAGGTCGCCCACGACAAGGCACCTCCCGCGATACTCCAGTTTCTGGAGGCCTTCAAGAATCCGTTCATCGCGGTGCTCATGGTGCTGGCCGCGATCAGCTCGGTGACCGACATCTACCTTCCGATGCGCGACGGGCAGGCGCCGGACTACACCGGCGTGCTGATCATCGTGACCATGGTCGCGCTCAGCGCGCTGCTGCGGTTCTGGCAGGAGTACCGCTCGGGCAAGGCAGCGGAGACACTCAAGGCGATGGTGCGGACCACCGCGACAGTCCGGCGCCGGGCCAGCCCAGATGCCACACCCGAACTCACCGAAATCCCGATGGCGCAGATCGTCACCGGTGACATCGTCCAACTGTCAGCCGGCGACATGATTCCGGCCGACCTCCGCCTGATCGATTCTCGCGATCTGTTCGTCAGCCAGGCAGCGCTGACGGGCGAGGCCCTGCCGGTCGAGAAGTACGACACCTGCGGCGCCGACGACGAGGCCGACCCACTCGACCTGTCCAGTATCTGCTTCATGGGCACCAATGTGGTCAGCGGCACGGCCACCGCGGTCGTCGTATCAACCAGCGTACACACCTATTTCGGTTCGCTGGCCAAGGCGGTCGTGGGCTCTCGCGCCGAGACAGCCTTCGACCGCGGCGTCAACAGCGTCAGCTGGCTGCTGATCCGGTTCATGTCGGTGATGGTGCCGATCGTGTTGTTCATCAACGGTTTCACCAAGGGCGACTGGCCCGAGGCGTTCCTGTTCGCGCTGGCCGTCGCGGTCGGGCTGACCCCGGAGATGCTGCCGATGATCGTGTCGTCCAATCTGGCCAAGGGCGCGGTCGCGTTGTCACGCCGCAAGGTCGTGGTCAAGCGGCTCAACGCCATCCAGAACTTCGGCGCCATGGACGTGCTGTGCACCGACAAAACCGGCACGCTCACCCAGGACCGGATCATCCTCGAGCATCACGCGGACATCCGGGGCGATCGCGACGACAACGTGCTGGCCCTGGCCTGGCTCAACAGCTTTCACCAGAGCGGCGTCAAGAATCTGATGGACCGCGCCGTGCTGCACTTCGCCGACGGGACACCCGAAGCGCTACTCGCCGCCTCGGCATACCGCAAGGTCGACGAGCTTCCGTTCGACTTCGAACGACGCCGACTGTCCGTCGTCGTCCAGGACGTCGAACGCAATCACCTGCTGGTCTGCAAAGGTGCCGTCGAGGAGATGCTGACGGTGTCCACCCAGGTGTGGGACGGCACGGCCAGTCGCCCGCTCGAAGAGGCCGACCGCGAGGCGCTGGCCGAAACAGCGCGCGACTACAACCGCGATGGGTTCCGGGTGCTGCTGGTGGCCACCCGGGAGATCCCGCGCATCGAGCGCACCCACCGATACCGCATCGAAGACGAGAAGGACCTCGTCGTCCACGGTTTTCTCACCTTCCTCGATCCGCCGAAGGACGCGGCCGCCCCGGCCATCACGGCCCTGGCCGAACACGGCGTGACCGTGAAGGTCCTCACCGGCGACAACGAAGTCGTCAGCGCCAAGATCTGTCGAGAGGTGGGACTCGATCCCGGCCGGCCGATTCTCGGACCCCAGATCGACGCCCTCGACGACGACGCGCTCCGACGGATCGTCGATGCGACAACCGTTTTCGCGAAGCTGACGCCGCTGCAGAAGTCCCGGGTGCTGCGAGCCCTGCAGGCCAACGGGCACACGGTCGGTTTCCTTGGCGACGGCATCAACGACGCACCGGCCCTGCGCGATGCGGATGTGGGCATCTCGGTGGACACCGGCACCGATATCGCCAAGGAATCGGCGGACATCATCCTGCTCGAGAAGAGCCTGATGGTGCTCGAAGAGGGCGTGGTCAAGGGCCGCGAGACCTTCGGCAACATCATCAAATACCTGAACATGACCGCCAGTTCGAACTTCGGCAACGTGTTCTCGGTACTGGTGGCGAGCGCCTTCATCCCGTTCCTGCCCATGCTGGCGATCCACCTGTTGATCCAGAACCTGCTGTACGACATCTCCCAGCTGGCACTGCCGTGGGACCGCATGGACAAGGAGTTCCTGCTCAAGCCGCGCAAGTGGGACGCCAGGAACATCGGCCGGTTCATGATCTGGATGGGGCCGACGTCCTCGATCTTCGACATCACCACGTTCGCGGTGATGTGGTACGTCTTCGCCGCCAACTCACCCGAGATGCAATCGCTGTTCCAGTCGGGTTGGTTCATCGAAAGCCTGCTGTCGCAGACGCTGGTCGTCCACATGCTGCGAACCCAGAAGATCCCGTTCATCCAGAGCACGGCAGCGTTGCCGGTGCTGCTGGCGACTGGGACGGTCTGCGTCCTCGGGATCCTCATCCCGTTCTCGCCGCTGGGAGCGGCCGTCGGATTGCAGCCGCTGCCGTGGGCGTACTTCGGATGGCTCGCCGCGACGCTGGTGTCGTACTGCGTCGTCGCGCAGACCGTCAAGACCATCTACATCCGCAGGTTCGGTCAATGGTTCTGAACATATGAGATGCGACCATGGACAGATGACCGAGCCAAGGACCTATCCACCCGGTGTCCCCTGCTGGGTGGACACCGACCAGCAGGATGTGGCTGCCGCCCAGGACTTTTACGGCCGGCTGTTCGGCTGGACGTTCGAGAACGTGCTGCCGGAGGACGCCGAGGAGACCTACCTGATCGCCACCCTGAACGGTCACGACGTGGCGGCGATCGCGTCTGCACACACCGGTGACGAGATCACCTGGAACACCTACGTCGCGGTAACCGATGCGGATACGTCGGCCGAGGCGGTGACGGCCGCAGGCGGGACCGTGACAAGTGGTCCCATCGACGCGGGGCCCGGTGGGCGGCAAGCCGGTTGCGCCGATCCGCACGGTGCACACTTCAAGCTGTGGCAGCCACGGCGGCGCCTCGGCGCCCAGCTGGTCAACGTTCCCGGCGCCTGGAATTTCAGCGACCTGCAGGCAACCGATCCGCAGGCCGCCGCGACCTTCTACGGACCGCTGTTCGGCTGGGAATTCGACAACGCGGGCTTCGCGACGATGATTCGTCGTCCGGGTTACGCCGACCACCTCGCCGCCACAGTCGACCCCGGTATCAGGGAACGGCATGCCGCGACCGGCACCCCGCCCGGATTCTCCGACGCGATCGGCTGGATCGGACAGCTGGCGGACGAACAGCAGCCTGAACACTGGCAGGTGGCATTCGCGGTGGCCGACCGCGACGAATCCGCGACACTGGCCGAAAAGCTCGGCGCCGCCGTGGTTTCCAGCGAGGACAATGAGTGGACGAACACCGCCCTGATTCAGGACCCTCAAGGCGCCCGGCTGGTCCTGAGCCAGTTCATCCCGCCGACGGGCTGATCACCGAGCGGTGCCTGGTGGTGTAGGCCAGCACCGCTGCGGCGATGATCACCTCGAGCAGAGCCAGCAGCGTCGCCGTCGTCATCATCGTCGACGTCTGGACGGGGGCCACCACACCGTGGTGATGCATGGGCATCGGGGTGTGCAGGGCGATCATCGCCAGGCTCATCAACGCGATCGTGCACCAGACACCGGACGTGCCACGCCGCCACAGATGACCGGCGCAGTACAGGCAACCGACGATCATCGCCGCGAGCACTGCAGCGGCCACCGGATTGGAGGTGGCGCCGAGCATCGCCACATGCAGCCCTGCCGAACTCACGGCCAGCAGCGCACACGTGCGCCGCCCGAGAACACTGCAGGCTTGTGCAGCCGACATGACCACCATCGTCGCAGCAATCGCAGTCCACCGCTGCCGAAACCCGGGTGAGCTGCCAAAACACCGGTGCGTATCTGCCTGCCGCCGTAGCGTCTGCCTCATGACGAACTTCGCAGCCCGCCCCGCCCGGTCGCGACTGGCGATCGGCACGCTTTTTCTCGCCATCGCGCTGACGGCATGTTCGACGAACACCAACTCGACCGAAGCGACGACAAACCCGGACAGCGCCAAGGGCGAATCGGCACCGGGGCGCGTCGTGGTGATCACCACCGGCGGGACCATCGCGACGAGCACCGATGCCAACGGCGTGCGCCGCCCGACGGTCAGTGGCTCCGACCTGGCGGCGGGCCTGAACGTCGAGGTCATGGATGTGATGAAGAAGGACAGTTCACAGCTCACCCCGGCTGACTGGGACGTGATCGGGGCGGCGGCCAAGAAGGCGGTGGCCGACGGGGCGTCCGGCGTGGTCATCACCCACGGCACCGACACGATGGAAGACACCGCGATGTGGCTGGACGTCACCTACAACGGGCCGGCGCCGATAGTGCTGACCGGGGCGCAGCGCAGCTCCGACGCCCCGGACGCCGACGGCCCGACAAACCTGCGGGACGCGCTGACTGTCGCCTCCAGTCCCGCCGCCCGCGATCAGGGCGTGATGATCATGTTCGCCGGGGACGTCTTCCAGGCCCTGGGGACCCACAAGGTGAACACCCAGGATCTCCACGCGTTCGGCGGCACCCCACCGATCGGGTCCGTCGCCGACAACGCCTTCACCCTGGACCACCCCGCGCAGCGGCCGTTCCTCGGTGAGGTGCCTGCGGTCAGTGCACCGCGCGTCAACGTCGTCGCGGCCTATCCCGGCGACGGACCCGGCCCCATCGATGCCGCGGTGGCCGCGGGAGCGCGCGGAATCATCGTGGAGGCACTGGGATCCGGCAACGCGGGCGACGGCGTGGTCGACGCCGTACGCCGCCACGCGCCGGCCGGGGTGTCCTTCGGAATCTCCAGCCGTGTCCCGACCGGGGACGTCATCGCCGAATACGGTCCCGGCGACGACATGGTGAAGGCCGGCGCGGTCATGGTCCCCCATCTTCGGCCGAGCCAGGCGCGGGTGCTGATCATGGCGGCACTGGCGACCGGGAAGCCGGTGGCCGAGGTGATCAAGCGCTGGGGCTGAGTTATCCCGGTTGTCCGGGGTCGAGCCCCAGCAGCTTGACGCTCTCGTCGCGCATGTCGACCTTGCGGATCTTGCCGGTGACCGTCATCGGGAACTCTTCCACCACATGCACATAACGCGGGATCTTGTAGTGCGCCAGCTTGCCCGACGCGAATGCCCGCACCGCCTCGGCATCCAACGGCGCGCGGCCCGGCTTCATCCGGATCCACGCGCAGATCTCTTCCCCGTACTTCGCGTCCGGGACCCCGATCACCTGCGCATCGTCGATGTCGGGGTGAGTGTAGAGGAACTCCTCGATCTCCCGCGGGTACACGTTCTCCCCGCCGCGGATCACCATGTCCTTGATCCGGCCGACCACCGTGCAGTAGCCGTCCGCACGCATCACCGCCAGATCCCCGGTGTGCATCCACCCGTCGGAATCAATGGCTTCGGCGGTCTTGGCCTCCTCATTCCAGTAACCCAGCATCACCGAATACCCACGGGTGCAGAACTCCCCGGACTGCCCGCGCTCGACGGTCTCACCGGAATCGGGGTCCACGATCTTGACCTCGAGGTGCGGATGGGCCCGCCCGATGGTCGCGGTGCGACGCTCCAGATCGTCGTCGACCAGGGTCTGACACGACACCGGCGAGGTCTCGGTCATGCCGTAACAGATGGCCACCTCGGCCATGTGCATGTCGGCCACCACCCGCTTCATCACCTCGACCGGGCACACCGAACCGGCCATGATGCCGGTGCGCAGCGAGGACAGGTCGAAGCCGGCGAAGTCGGGATGGCCGAGCATCGCGATGAACATCGTCGGCACCCCGTACAGCGCGGTGCACCGCTCGGATTCGACTGTGGCCAGCGTGATCCCGGGATCGAATCCCGGTGCCGGGATCACGATCGCCGCACCATGGGTCAGCGCCCCGAGATTGCCCATCACCATGCCGAAGCAGTGATAGAACGGCACCGGGATGCACACCCGGTCACCGGCGCCGAAGTTGATCAACCCGCCGACGAAGAACCCGTTGTTGAGGATGTTGCGATGGCTCAGCGTCGCGCCCTTGGGGAAACCCGTTGTCCCCGAGGTGTATTGGATGTTGATTGGATCCGTGTTGGACAGCTCGGCCATCCGGGCACGCAGCTGCTCCTCGCCGACCTGCTCGGTATGCAGCTGGTCCCAATCCAGAGTGCCCAGAAAGATGATGTCCTTGAGCGACGGACAGTCGGCCTGTACCTCGGCCACCATCGTCACATAGTCCGAGGACTTGAACGCGGTGGCCGACACCAGGGTCCGAATGCCGGATTGCTTGAGTACGTATGCCAGTTCGTGGGTGCGGTAGGCCGGGTTGATGTTGACCAGGATCGCCCCGATCTTTGCCGTCGCGAGCTGTAGCATCACCCACTCGGCGCAGTTGGGCGCCCAGATCCCGACGCGATCGCTTTTGGCCACCCCCAGCGCCATCAGCCCCCGGGCCACCGCGTCGACCTCGGCGTCGAGTTCCGCATAGGTCCAGCGCCGTCCGGTGGACACCTCGACCAGCGCGTCGGCATCCGGCCCGGCCGCCACCATGCGCTCGAAGTTCGCCCCGATGGTCTCTTCGAGCACGGGCACATCGGTAGGGCCGGCGTCGTAAGACTTCATCCCAGTAAATCCTCGTATCGGTATTCGGTGGAAATCGATTGGCCCGCTTCGTGAGCCGCATCTTCCCGCTTGCGCAACTCGACGCGGCGGATCTTGCCCGAAACAGTCTTGGGCAGGTCGAGGAACTCGACCCGGCGCACCTTGAGATACGGCGCAAGGTGATCCCGGGCATAAGCCATCACATCTTTTGCGGTCTGCGCGTTGGCTTCCCAACCCTCGGCCAGCGCGACGTAGGCCTTGGGCACCGCCAACCGGGTGTCGTCCGGTTGCGGCACCACCGCGGCCTCGACCACGGCCGGATGCTCGATCAGCACGCTTTCCAGCTCGAATGGCGACACCTTGTAGTCGCTGGACTTGAACACGTCGTCGGTGCGGCCGATGTAGGTGATGTAGCCGTCAGCGTCTCGGCCGGCGACGTCGCCGGTGTGGTAGTAGCCGCCGGCCATCACGGCCTCATTGCGTTGCGAGTCACCGAGATAACCCGTCATCAGGTTGCGCGGATGCTGTGCCAGGTCCAGACAGATCTCCCCCTCCTCGGCAGGCGTCCCGGTGATCGGGTCCACCAGCACCACCGGAACGCCGGGCATCGGGCGGCCCATCGAGCCGGGTTTCACCGGCTGCCCCGGGGTGTTGCCGACCTGCAGAGTGGTCTCGGTCTGGCCGAACCCGTCGCGGATCGTCAACCCCCAGGCCTTCTCGACCTGGGTGATCACGTCCGGATTCAACGGCTCACCGGCACCGAGGATCTCGCGCAGCCCCTCGGGACGCTCGCCCAGATCAGCCTGGATCAACATGCGCCACACCGTCGGCGGGGCACAGAACGTGTTGACCCCGGCCCGGCGCAGCTGGCCCAGCAGCGCCGCCGCATCGAAGCGCGCGTAGTTGTAGACGAAGATCGTCGCCTCGGCGATCCACGGAGCGAAGAAACAACTCCAGGCGTGCTTGGCCCAGCCCGGCGAGCTGATCGCCAGGTGCACATCGCCGGGCCTGACCCCGATCCAGGCCATCGTGGTCAGATGCCCGACCGGGTAGGAGACCTGGGAATGCTCGACCAGCTTCGGCTTGCTCGTGGTGCCGGAGGTGAAGTAGATGAGCATCGGGTCGTCGACCGTGGTGCAGGCGTCGAAGCGGCGCGGTGGCACGTCTTACGCGTCGGCGTAGCGGTGCCAGCCGGGCACCGGGGCGCCCACCGCGATCCGCACATAGTCACCGGGCACCTCGGCGAACTTGGCGGTGTCGGCGGGATTGGCGACGACGAACCGGGCGCCGCCGCGGGAGATGCGGTCGGCCAGATCCGCTGGGCCCAGCGCCCCGGTGGTCGGCATGATGACCGCGCCCAGCTTGGCGATCGCCAGCATGGCCTCCCACAACTCGACCTGATTGCCGAGCATCAACAGGACCCGGTCACCCTTGCCCACCCCGAGCCCGTGCAGCCAGCCGGCGACCCTGTCGGACCGCTGCGCCATCTCGGCAAACGTGACCTGCTGCTCGGAGCCGTCTTCCTCGACGACCCACAGCGCCGTGCGGTCGTTGTCCCTGGCGATGACGTCGAACCAGTCGATCGCCCAGTTGAAAGTGCCGGTGATCTGCGGCCAGGCGAATTCCTCGACGGCCCGGCCGTAGTCCCCGAGGGTGGCAACCAGCTGGTCACGGGCATCGCGGTAGCGACTGGTGTTGCTCGCAGCGACATTCATGACAGTTATGCTCTACGTCACACTCACCCCACCGCTACCCCCGAAAGTGGGTACCTGCAATGCGCTCCTCGCTGCTGCGTCCTCGTGACGCCGACGCGGTGCGCGCCGAGCTGCGCCGAATGGCCGCCGACACCGGTCTCCCGCTGGCCTTCGGCGGGCAGGTACACGAGGACACCCTGCTGCTCAGCGAGTTCTTCGGCACCCGCACCGGGGCGATGCGCGGGCTTGCGGTGCTGCCCCGCGCCGGACTGGGCGGGGCGAGTGTGGTGTCGCGTCGTCCCATCTCGGTGCCCGACTACCGACGCGCCTCGAGCATCACCCACGACTACGACGAGCCGGTGTTGTCCGAGGGCATCCGCTCGATCCTGGCGGTGCCCGTGGTCGTCGACAGCCGGACGCGGGCCGTGCTCTACGGCGCGCACCGCACCAGCGCCCCGATCGGCGGCCGCACCGCCGCCGCGATGGTGGCCTCGGCGCAGCGATTGAGCGAGGAACTACGGGTGCGCGACGAGGTGGACCGGCGGATGCGGATGCGCGAGGCGGCCCTGACCACCTTCGCCGACCGGCCGGCCGACACCGAGCAGATCCGCGAGGTGCACGCCGACCTGCGCCGGCTCGCCGCCGACACCCCTGACCTGGCCGGGCCGTTGCGCGAGCTCGCCGACCGGCTGGCAGTGGCACTGCGCGGCGACCCGCCTACCAGTGCTCCCCTGACGGTCCGCGAGATCGACGTGCTGGCCCAGGTCGCGCTGGGCTGCACCAATGCCGAAGCTGCCCAGCGGCTTTCCCTCAAGCCGGAAACGGTGAAGAGTTATCTGCGCAGCGCGGCGGCCAAACTCGGGGCGCGTAACCGCCACGAGGCGGTGTCCAAGGCGCGTCGCCTACGGCAGATCCCCTGACGAAACAGTTGCGCTGAAGATTGCGGTCACCAGGTAGCCGCGATCTTCAGCGCAAAACTCAGCACAGTGCGCCGCCTCGCGCTGAGAGGATGGCCTACATGACCCCGAGCGACCCGTTGATCAAGCCGTTCCGCATCGCCATTCCCGACGCCGACCTCGACGACCTCAAACAGAGACTGAACCGGACCCGCTGGCCCGAGGCCGAGCCTGTCGAAGACTGGACCCAGGGGATTCCGCTGGAGTACACGAAGGAACTGGCGGCCTACTGGGCCAACGAGTACGACTGGCGCGCCCGCGAGGCCGCACTGAACCGGTTCGACCACTTCACCACCGAGATCGACGGACTGGACATCCATTTCATCCACCAGCGATCTGGACGCGAGGACGCGTTCCCGCTGCTGATCACCCACGGCTGGCCGGGATCCATCGTGGAATTCCACAAGGTGATCGAGCCGCTGACCGAGGCCGGATTCGACGTGGTGTGCCCATCGCTGCCCGGCTACGGCTTCTCCGGCAAGCCGACTACGGCGGGCTGGGGCATCGAGAAGACCGCGCAGGCCTGGGACACCCTGATGACGCGGTTGGGTTACGCCCGCTACGGCGCCCAGGGCGGTGACTGGGGTGCGGCGGTGACGACGCAGATCGGCCGCAACGTCGGCTCGTGCGTGGGCATTCACGTCAACATGCCGATCGCCCAGCCGCCCGCCGAGGGCATCGGCGAGATGACCGAGGACCTGCAGAAGGCGCTGGCCCGCATCGACTATTACCGCAAATGGGATTCGGGCTACATGAAGCAGCAGTCCACCCGGCCGCAGACGCTCGGATACGGCCTGGTCGATTCCCCGGTTGGCCAGCTGGCCTGGATCGTGGAGAAGTTCTGGTCCTGGATGGACTGCAACGGGAACCCCGAGAGCGTGGTGTCCAAAGACGAGATGCTCGACAACGTGATGCTCTACTGGGTGACCGCGTCGGCAGCGTCGTCGGCACGGCTGTACTGGGAGAGCCACAACACGTGGGGCGGAGGCGAATACGTCAGCCTGCCGACCGGGATCGCGTCGTTCCCCATGGAGATCCTGCGCGCTCCGCGTAGCTGGTGCGAGACGGGATACAACGTCACGCACTTCACCACGATGCCTCGCGGCGGACACTTCGCGGCGTTCGAGCAGCCGGAGCTGTTCGTCGAGGATGTGAAGACCTTCTTCGACACGGTGCGCTGAGGTACTAGCGTCAGGGCATGGACCCGTTGGTACATGCCCGTGCCGTGCAAGCCGTCATCTGGGGTATGCCCGCCGTCAACTTCGAACTGTTGCGTCAGGCGGCGGTCGGAGTCGGCGCGGGCGACAACCAGGTGGTGTTCTGGTCGAAACTGCTGGACTGGAAGAACCAGACGCTCACGCCCAACCCCGACACCCTGTACTTCTTCCCGTTCTACAACACGCAGGGCGGCCCGGTGGTACTGGAAATCCCACCCGCAGAGGGGGGTTCGATCACCGGATCGGTGGACAACGGCTGGCAGGAGGCGCTCGAAGACGTCGGACCCGCCGGGGTCGACAAGGGACAGGGCGGCAAGTACCTGATCCTGCCGCCCGGATTCGACGGCGAGATCCCCGACGGCTACATCGTGCTGCAGTCGGCGACCTACACGGGGTTCGGGGCGCTGCGCGCGAACATCGCGTCCAGCGCCGACGCCGACGTCGCCGCGGCTGCCGAATACGGCAAGCGCATCAAGTGCTACCCGCTGGCGCAGCCCGAACCGACCGCCTTCTTCGACGCATCGGGTGGGCTGTACGACAGCACGATTCCCTACGGGGTCCGCTTCTTCGAGCTGCTCGATCAGTTCGTGCAACGGGAGCCGTGGCTGCAGCGGGACCGGGTGATGATCTCGGTCCTCGCCTCGATCGGTATCGAGCAAGGCAAGCTCTTCGAACCGAACGCCGAGTTGAAGTCGGTGCTTGAAGCCGCGGCCGCCGAAGCGCACGACTGGCTCGACGCCAACTATCCGAAGTTCTTCACCCCGGCGTACTTCGAGGGGACCCACTGGGCTGTGCCCGCCTCACCCGAGGTGGTGCAGGGCATGCAGACCGGTTTCGCCGACCCGACCAGCTATCCCGTCGACGATCGCGGTCTGCTGTACTCGTTCATCTACTTCAGCGCCAAACACCTTGGCCAGGGCCAGTTCTACGTGATGACCATTGCCGACGCCGATGGCGAGGCCTTCGACGGCGCAGCCACCTACCGGCTGCGGGTGCCCGCCGATCCGCCGGTCTCGCTCTACTGGTCGGCGACGGTGTACGACCGCGCTACCCACGCGCTGATCCGCGACCTGCCGTACGGGAGCCGCTCCTCGCACCGACCCGACCTCGGCGTCAACCCGGACGGTTCCGTCGACGTGTATTTCGGCCCGGTCGCCCCAGAAGGCCGGGAAACAAACTGGATCCCTACAACCCCGGACGGCCAGTTCGAGGTGTTGTTCCGGTTCTACGGTCCGAAACCCGCGTTGTTCGACAAGACCTGGGCGCTTCCCGACATCGAGAAGCTGTAGCCGCTCCCGTGAACCGCCTGCGCTGGCTGGGGATCGCTGTGATCGTCGTCGCGGTGGGCGCCGGCATGCTGTGGCTGTTGTGGCCGCAACCACGGCCACCCATCGTCGCCGAAGCCACCGCAGGCCCGTACCTGGTGCGCTTGAAAGACGATCCGCCGAAAGTCGGGGTCGGCCCGCTGACCATCGAAATCCTCGGCAGCGCAGGCGAAACCCCGACCCCGGATTCAGTGCGGTTCGAACCACGCATGCCGCAGATCGGCCTGAGCGCGCCGGCCGTCGAGGCCACGCCCATAGGTAGAGACGATTACCGCGGCGTCATCGACCTGTCCACGCCCGGACGGTGGGACATCACGGTCCGCATCGGCGCAGGCGCACAGAGCTACGACGCCGTCCTGCGGGTCACCGCCACGCGATAGGCCAGGCGGCTCAGGCCAGGGAATCCACCCAGGCGCGGTGCAGCGCCGCATACGCCCCGTCGGCCCGGCCGATCAGATCCGCCGGTGCACCGTCCTCGATGATGCGACCATGCTCGAGTACCAGGACCCGATCGGCGATCTGCACCGTGGAGAGCCGGTGCGCGATCACCAGCGCGGTGCGGTCGGCCAGTACGGTTTCCAACGCGCGCTGCACCATTCGCTCGCTCGGGATGTCGAGTGAGGACGTCGCCTCGTCCAGGATCAGCACCGCCGGGTCGGCCAGAAACGCCCGGGCGAAGGCCACCAGCTGACGCTGCCCGGCCGAGAGCCGGCCACCACGCTTGGCGACATCGGTGTCATACCCTTCGGGCAGGGCGTCGATGAAGCGGTCCGCACCGACCGCCGCGGCCGCCTCCCGAACCTGCGCGTCGGTGGCCTCGGGCCGCCCGAACCGGATGTTGTCGGCGACCGTCCCGGAGAACATGAAGTTCTCCTGGGTGACCATCACGACATGGCGACGCAGGTCCGACTGGGCCAGCTCACGCAGGTCTACACCGTCGAGCGTCACCGACCCGGCCGTCGGGTCGTAGAACCGGGCGATCAACTTGGCGATGGTGGTCTTACCCGCGCCGGTGGTCCCCACCAGCGCCACGGTCTGCCCGGCAGGCACCGCGAGCTCAAGCCCGGGCAACACCGGCCGGCCGGACGCGTACTCGAACTGCACATCGTGAAAACCGATGTCGCCCTTGGGCTCCGGCAGGTCCACAGGCCGCGCCGGATCCGCGATGGCCGGCTGCTGCGCCAGCACCCCGGCCAGCTTCTCCAACGCCGAGGACGCCGACTGGAAGGTATTGAAGAACTGCGAGATCTCCTGCATCGGCTCGAAGAACATCCGCAGGTACAGGAGGAACGCGGTCAGCGTGCCGATGGTCATCTCACCGTGCAGCACCCGGTAGCCGCCGTAGAGCAGCACCACACCGGTGGTCAGGTTGCCGACGAGCTTGACCCCGGGCATGAAGACGGCCAGCAGCTTGAAGGTCTTCTCGTTGATGGCCCGGTACTCGTCGGCGACGTCGTCGAAGATCTCCTGGTTGCGCGGCTCGCGCCGATAGGCCTGCACGGCCTTGATACCCGTCATGGTCTCGACGAACTGCACGATCACCAGCGCCGCGCTCTCACGCACCAGCCGATAGGTCTTGCCCGACTCGTTGCGGAACCACCACACCAGGGCGACCAGGATCGGGAACGCCGCCAGGCACATCAGGCCAAGGCGCCAATCGAGGGCCACCAGCAGGACCGCGGTGCCGAACAGTGTCAGCACCGCGGTGATCAGGCTGTCGAAGCCCGTTTCCAGCATGTCCTGGATGGCCTCGACGTCGTTGGTGGACCGGCTGACCACCCGGCCCGACGTGTAGCGATCGTGGAACGCCACATCGAGCCTGCCGAAATGACGAAACACCCGGCGGCGCAACTCCAGCAGCACCCGCTGGCCGATCCGGCCGGAGCGCCGCAGGAAGAACATCCGGCTGACCGCCTGCACGATCACCACCACGCACAGAGTGCCGACGATGAGAATCAGCTCGCGGGCCGGGCCGCCCTCAAGGATCGGCGGGATGCCGCGGTCGATGCCGCGCTGCACCAGGATCGGAACCGAAAGCCGGGCAGCGTTTTCCACGATGACCACCAGGGCCAGCACTGCGACCGTCCAACGGTAGGGCCGCAGCAGTGACAGGAGGAGCTCACGGGCCTCACGGCGCCGGGGCACGCTTTCGTCGATCGGGAGGTTGGACGTGCCGGAGCTGCCGGCTTGATCATCGTCATCGGTGACCTGTCCGCGCCACTCGGTGGTCGTCATCGGCGCTGCACCTCCGCACCGAAACGTGGAGGCTCGCCCACTTCGTCGATGGCCGTGCGTTCATCGTGCCCGCGCTGCAACCGGCCCAACTCCTCCTCGTCCTCCCAGTCGCAGCTGCGCTCACATGCGTCGTCGAGCTGGTCATCTGCAGCCAGCAGGTAACGGTATTGCGGTACCTGCGCGAGCAATTGGGCGTGGGTGCCGATGTGGGTGATGGTGCCCTCCTGCAGCAGCGCCACCTTGTCGGCCAGCAGCACGGTCGATGCGCGGTGCGCGACGATGATGCCCGTCACCCCGCGCAGGACCCGGCCCAGCGCCTCGGTGACCACGGCCTCGGTGTGCACGTCCAGGGCCGACAATGTGTCGTCGAGCACCAGGATCTTGGGTGCGGCCAGGATGGCGCGGGCCAGCGAAAGACGTTGGCGCTGACCACCCGACAGGCTCATACCCTGCTCGCCGATCCGGGTGTCCAGGCCGAACGGCAGGTCGTAGACGAACTGCGCCGCCGCGATCTCGATGGCCTGCTCCATCTGCTCGTCGGTGGCATCTGCGCGGCCGAGCCCTAAGTTCTCGGCCACCGACATCGAGAACAGCGTCGGATCCTCGAAGGCCGTGGCCACCGTCTGCCGCAGCGCCTGCAGGCTCAGCTCGCGGATATCGCGGCCGTCGATCAGGATCTGACCTTCGGTCACGTCATAGAGCCGCGAGAACAACGCGGCCAGTACCGATTTGCCCGAGCCGGTCGCGCCGACGAGCGCCAATGTCTGCCCCGGCTCGACCACGGCATCGACATGGCGTAAGGCCCACTCGTCTTCGCTGTCAGGGAATCTGAACCCGACGTCACGCAGCTCCAGCCGGCCACCCCGCGGCGGCTGCGACACCGGGCCGTCGGCGATGTCCACCGGGGCATCGAAGATCTCGGCGATCCGGTTGGCCGCGGTGAACGACTCCTGCGTCATCGACAACAGAAAGCCGAGCGAGGCGATGGGCCACACCAACGACAGCATCATCGTGATGAACGCGACCAGGGTGCCCATGGTGACGTGGCCGTGGCCCGCCGCGTACGCACCGAAACCCAGCACCACGATCAGGGTGAGGTTGGGGATGACCTCCAGCAGCGTCCAGAACTTCGCCGACACCGTCACCCTCGCGAACTGGGTGTCGTACAACTGCGTGGCCTGCTCGTCGAACCGGTCGAACACGTAATCCTCACGGCCGAACGCCTTGACCACCCGCAGCCCGAGCGCGGCCTCCTCGACATGGGTCGCCACGTGGCCGGTCTGGTCCTGCGCCAGCCGCGACAACCGGGTGTACTCCCGCTCGAAATGCAGCACGGTCAGCGTGATCGGCACGATGGACACCAACACCACCACACCGAGCGGCCAGTACATGGCCAGCAGGATCGACGTGACGACCACGATCTGCAGGGCGTTGAGGATCAGGAACACCAGCCCGAAGGACAGGAACCGGCGGATCGTGGACAGGTCGTTCATCACCCGCGACAGCAGCTGCCCCGACTGCCAGCGGCCGTGGAAACTCATCGGCAGGATCTGCAGCCGGGCGTAGAGATCCTTGCGGATGTCGGCCTCGACGCCCATGGTCGCGCGGGCGACCATCCAGCGTCGGATGAACCACAGCACCGCCTCGGAGATGCCGACCGCGACAGCGGCCGAACCGAGCACCCACAACCCGTGCTGATCCTGGTGACGGACCGGACCGTCGATCACGGCCTTGGTCATCAGCGGAATCGCCACGGTGGCAGCCAGGCTGACCATCGCGGTCACGACCATCACGATCCAGCGGGCCCGGTACGGCAGCAGGTAAGGCAACAGCCGCCACAGATCTGAACTGGTCCGGATCCGCTTCGGAGATGGGGCGATCGCGGGTTGGCTCACTGAATCAATCTTCCCATCACGGGCAAACGAATAACCTCACGCCGCGGGAACCTCCTCGGAGAACTGCGTGTCGTACAGCTCGGCATACCGGCCGGCGCGGGCCAGCAGATCGCGGTGGGTGCCGCGTTCGACGATGCGCCCGTCCTCGATGACCAGGATGAGATCGGCAGCCCGGACCGTGGACAACCGGTGGGCGATGACGATGGACGTCCGCCCATCCAGCGCCTCGGCCAGTGCCTGCTGCACGGCGGCCTCCGAGGCCGAGTCCAGCGACGCCGTCGCCTCATCGAGCACCACCACCCGGGATCGTCCCAACAGCAGCCGCGCGATGGTCAACCGCTGCCGCTGCCCTCCGGACAGACGGTATCCGCGCTCACCGACAACCGTGTCCAGGCCGTCGGGCATCGCCGCGACCACGTCGTCGAGCCGGGCCCGGCGCAGCGCCTCCCAGATTTCGTCCTCGCCGGCGGACGGCGCGGCCAGCAGCAGGTTCGACCGGATCGACTCGTGGAACAGGTGCCCGTCCTGGGTCACCATGCCCACGGTGTCCCTGAGCGACGCGAACCTCACGTCGCGCACGTCGGTGCCGTTCAGCGTGATGGATCCGGAGTCGACGTCGTAGAGCCGGGCCAGCAGTGACGCGATGGTCGACTTGCCCGCGCCAGACGAACCGACCAGCGCCACCATCTGCCCGGGCTGCGCCGCGAACGAGATGCCGTGCAGCACCTCGTCCCCACCACGGTCGTCCAGGGCAGCCACCTCCTCCAGGGAGGCCAGCGACACCTTGTCGGCCGACGGATAAGAGAACCGGACGTCGTGGAATTCGATATCAACAGGTCCGGCCGGCACTCCAACAGCATCGGGTTTCTCGGCGATCAACGGCACCAGGTCGAGCACCTCGAAGACCCGCTCGAACGACACCAGCGCACTGGCGATCTCGACCCGCGCATTGGCCAGCGCGGTCAGCGGCGCATACAGCCGGGTCAGCAGCAGCGCCAGCGACACGACCGCACCGGCCTGCAGCTGCCCGCCGATCGCCAGCACCCCGCCCAGCCCGTAGACCAGGGCGAGCGCCAGCGCCGACATCAGGGTCAGCGAGTTCATGAACGTTGACTGCAGCATCGCCGTGCGCACCCCGATGTCGCGCACCCGGTCGGCGCGCACCGCGAACTCGTCGGACTCACGTTCGGGGCTGCCGAACAGCTTGACCAGGGTGGCGCCCGGGGCGGAGAACCGCTCGGTCATCTGGGTGTTCATCGTGGCGTTGTGGGTGGCCGCCTCACGGGACAGCCCGGCCATCCGGGTGCCGATCCGACGGGCGGGCAGCACGAACAACGGCAGCAGGGCCAACGACAACAGCGTGATCTGCCACGAGATGCTGAGCATCACCACCAGCGTCAGCGTCAGGGTGACCAGGTTCGCGACGATGCCCGAGAGCGTGTCGGAGAACGCGCGCTGCGCCCCGATCACGTCGTTGCCCAACCGGCTCACCAGGGCTCCGGTGCGGGTGCGGGTGAAGAACGCCACCGGCATCCGCTGCACATGGTCGAACACCGCGGTACGCAGATCCAGGATCAGACCCTCGCCGATGTTCGACGACAACCACCTGGTCAACAGGGCTACCGCGGCCTCGGCGACGGCGATCGCCGCGATCGTGCCGGCCAGCAGCACGACCGTGGACGCCGGTCCGCCCTGCGTGATCACGTCCACCACGCGGCCGGCCAACACCGGCGTCGTCACCGTCAGCAGCGCACTGACCACGCTGATCGCGACGAACCAGCCCAGCCTGCGGTGGTGGCGCGCAGCGAACCGCCAGATCCGGGACAACAACCTCCGGTCGGCCAGTGCGCGCAGGTCACCGTCGCGGGCATGCGTCTGCCGATACAGCGCCTGTCTGGCCACTGTTTCCATACTCATAGGCATCACCGTAAAACCTGAACAATTGTTGAGGTCAAAAACATCCCGGGGACTTCCCTGGGAGCCTGCGCGATCGGCCGTACTTCATCGGGCAAGATGGCGGGCATGGATAGCGCTACCGGTGGCACAGCTTCGCCCCGGGTCCTCGTCGTAGACGACGACCCCGACGTGCTCGCCTCGCTGGAACGCGGGCTGCGGCTGTCCGGGTTCACCGTATCGACGGCCGTGGACGGGGCCGAGGCGCTGCGCAGCGCCACCGAGACCCGACCCGACGCGATCGTGCTCGACATCAACATGCCCGTGCTCGACGGCGTGAGCGTGGTGACCGCACTGCGCGCGATGGACAACGACGTGCCCGTCTGTGTCCTGTCGGCCCGCAGCAGCGTCGACGACCGCGTCGCCGGCCTCGAAGCCGGCGCCGACGACTACCTGGTCAAACCGTTCGTGCTGCAAGAACTGGTCGCCCGGGTCAAGGCCCTGCTGCGCCGGCGCGGCGCCTCGGCCACCTTCTCGTCCGAGACCATCCAGGTCGGCCCGCTCGAGGTCGACATCCCGGGCCGGCGCGCCCGGGTCAACGGTGTGGACGTGGACCTGACCAAACGCGAGTTCGACCTGCTGGCCGTCCTGGCCGAGCACAAGACCGCGGTGCTGTCGCGGGCCCAGTTGCTGGAACTGGTCTGGGGCTACGACTTCGCGGCCGACACCAACGTCGTCGACGTGTTCATCGGCTACCTACGCCGCAAACTCGAAGCCGGGGGCGCGCCCCGGCTGCTGCACACCGTCCGCGGCGTCGGATTCGTGCTCAGGACGCAATAGCGACATGAGACCGCTGACCCGGATCTTCCGCCGCACCCCCTCGCTGCGGACCCGGGTCGCGTTCGCCACCGCCATCGGCGCGGCCATCGTCGTCGTCATCGTCGGAACCATCGTCTGGGTCGGCATCACCAACGACCGCAAGGAACGGCTGGACCGGCGTCTCGACGAGGCCGCCGGCTTCGCCATCCCGTTCCTGCCCCGCGGCCTCGGCGAGATCCCCCGCTCCCCCAGCGATCAGGACGCGGTCATCACCGTGCGCCAGGCCGGAAACGTCTCGTCGAACTCGAACGTGGTCCTGCCCGAGCTGCCCGACGGCTACGCCGACACCTACATCGACGGCGTGCGCTGGCGGGTCCGCACCGTGCAGATCCCCGCCCCCGGCCCCATGTGGGTGGCCGTCGGCGCGACCTACGACGCCACCATCGCCGACACCAACAACCTGCACCGCCGGGTGCTCATCATCTGTGTGTTCGCCGTCGGCGCCGCCACCGTGCTGGGCTGGGTGCTGGCCGCATTCGCGGTCCGACCGCTCAAACGGCTGGCCGAACAGACCCGCGAGATCGAGGCGAGCGACGAGGCCCCCGACGTCGAGGTCCGCGGCGCCAGCGAGGCCGTCGAGATCGCCGACGCCGTCAACGGCATGCTGCAACGCATCTGGAAGGAGCAAGACCGCACCAAGGCCGCGCTGACCTCGGCCCGCGACTTCGCCTCGGTGTCCGCCCACGAGCTGCGCACCCCGCTCACCGCGATGCGCACCAACCTGGAGGTCCTGTCGACCCTCGACCTGGCCGACGACCAGCGCAAGGAAGTGGTCAGCGACGTCATCCGCACCCAGTCACGGATCGAGGCCACCCTCGGCGCCCTGGAGCGGCTCGCGCAGGGCGAGCTGACCACCACCGACGATCACGTCACCGTCGATATCACCGAACTGCTCGACCGCGCCGCCCACGACGCCATGCGGGTCTATCCCGACCTCGAGGTGTCGCTGGCACCGTCGCCCACCGTCATCATCATCGGGCTGCCGACCGGGCTGCGGCTGGCCGTGGACAACGCGATCGCCAACGCCGTCAAGCACGGTGGCGCCACCCGGGTGCAGCTGTCGGCGGTGAGCTCACGGGAGGGCGTGGAGATCGCGGTCGACGACGACGGCGTCGGGGTGCCCGAGGAGGAACGCGAAATGGTGTTCGACCGCTTCTCCCGAGGGTCGACGGCATCGCGGTTGGGTTCCGGTCTCGGACTGGCGCTGGTGGCTCAACAGGCCGAATTACACGGCGGCACCGCCACTCTGGAATCGAGCCCACTGGGCGGGGCACGACTGTTGTTACGCCTGCCCGGCCCGCACTAGAAGGGGTTCCCAGACGCAGAATCGCCCGCCTCCGGTCGTGGAGGCGGGCGATCTGCGTTCGTGTTACTTCTTTTCGCGCTGGGACTTACCGCTGTCCCACCGGTTGAAGCCGGCCTTCTCGGCGGATTCCACGTCGGCGAACCAGATCTCGGCGATGGTCACCGAGTAGGACGGGCTCTCCGGCGAGTGATAGAGCATCGAATCCTCGTTGCCCTTGATCAGGTAGCCCGTGGGCGTTCCCGCACCCGAAACCCGGACCGAACCCGCGCCGTACGGGGTCGCCTCGACGACCTTGACGTCATCACCGGCCGCCGCGTCCTCATCGGCCTCGTGAGCGCCGCCACCGGAGGCGAACTTGGCCGCACCTGCCGCACCGGCTGCCGCCGCACCCGCCGCCGCGGCACCGGCGCTGGTGACCCTGGGCAGCTTCGTGGTGGGCTCGTCTCCCGAACCGACCTTGGGCAGCTTGGTCGTCGCGTCATCGGCGACAGCCGTTGCACCAGCGGCAGTTCCGCCGGTTGCCGCAGCCTTGGCAGCGGTGCCGCCACCGGTGGCCCCGGCTTCGGGACGCCGGCCGAGGGCGCCGTACACCGGTACCTCCCGCTTCACCCGACGCAGGGTCAGTGCCAGCGTCAATACCAGCCCGAGCACGAAGGCCAGGGCCATCAACCACCAGTTCACATCGCTCATCGTCGTGCTCCAATCTCACGCGAGCCGGGCAGTTCGGCGAACGCCTCTTCCTCACTGGTGGGCTTGACGGTCACCACTGAGATCAGCCAGGCCACCAGCGACCCCACCACGAACGCGAGCAGATACCACAACCACTGGATTACGAAGTCCATGTCGAATCTCCCTAATTGACCGTGATCTCGACACGGCGGTTCTGCGCCTTGCCTTCGGGGGTGTCATTACTGGCGATCGGATTCGCCGAACCCGCGCCGGACGACGTCACGTGATCGGCCGCCAGACCCTGCGAAACCAGATAATCGGCAACAGCTTTGGCGCGGTTGCCGCTCAGCGGGATGTTGATGGCGTCATTACCCGAGCTGTCGGTGTAGCCGGTGACAGCCACCTTCGCGCCTTCGCACGACTTGAGCTTGTCGGCCACCTGCGACAACAACTGCTGCGACGACGAGGCCACGACGAACCCGTCGGTGCTGAAGTTGATCGGGGTACGCAGCAGTGCACTCACATCGCCCTGCAGGACCGCGCAGGGTCCGGGCGTACCACCCTGAGTTCCCGGTGCACCCGGAGCTGCAGGCGCCGGAGGTGCTGGGGCGGCCGGCGCCGCGGCGACCTGAATGTTGTTGACGAGCTTGATGTTCGGCCATGCCGCCTTGGCGGCCGCCTCCACCGCGTCGCGCACCTGCGCCGACGGCGCGGTACCGGTCAGCGTCAACGTGTCACCGTCGACACTGAAATTGAAATCCGGAATGCCCTCGGCGGCGGCGTCGAACACCTTGCCCAGCGCCGCGACATCGGGGGTACTCACACCCGGACGCAGATTCAAGTTGTCGATCAGATTGACGTCCGCACCGAACTTTCCGCGGAGCCAATCCATCAGCGAGGCCTTGGCATTCGCATCGGGCAGATCACCGGTGAGGGTGAAGTCGTTGCCGTTACGGGCGATCGACAACGGTGCGAACGAAAGGTTGGGCAAATTGACGTTGGGCGCGTTCACGTCCGGGGCATTGACGTCCGGAGCCGTCATTGTCGCCGTGGGATTGACATCGGGAAGACTGAGATCGGAGTTCTTGTGTGAGCGATCGAGCCCGCCCCATCCGATCAGCCCCAGCAACAATGGAACTGCCGCCAGCGCCAGCAACCAACCCAATCCGGGTGGTCGCCGATATAACTTGGAGGCTGTTTGCCAGCCTGTGATTGTCCGAGATTCGTCCGAACCCGACATTTGGGCACTCCTGAAGTCGACGAACAGTTATCGATAACAACGAAACAGGTTGACGTTAGCAGCAAATGGAATTTGATGGTTAGGTTCGGCTAATACTGACCGAACCCACCGCGACGTCAGCGAGTGGCGAGCAGATCGATGACGAAGATCAGAGTCTTCCCCGAAAGCCGATGCCCTGATCCCGCCGGACCGTAGGCCTGGGCCGGCGGAATGACGAGCTGGCGACGACCGCCCACCCGCATCCCGGGAATTCCGTCCTGCCAGCCCTGAATTAGGCCCCGCAACGGAAACTCAATGGATTCGCCACGATTCCATGAGCTGTCGAACTCCTCACCGGAGTCGTATTCGACGCCCACATAGTGCACCTCGACAGTGCCACCGGGCACTGCCTCGGCGCCGTCGCCGACCACCAGATCCTTGATCACCAATTCGGTAGGGGCAGGTCCGTCCGGAAACTCGATCTCAGGTTTTGTACTCACCCGATCAACGGTAGTCGGGCAGACTGGTCGTGTGGCCAAAGATCAGGACATCCTCGCCGAAGTTCACCGGCTCGTTGCCGAAGAGCAGGAGCTCCGGTCGAAACTGCAGCGCCGGGAAATAGACGAATCCGAAGAGCAACAACGACTGAGATCGCTGGAAGTCGCCCTCGACCAGTGTTGGGACCTGCTGCGGCAGCGCCGCGCGCTCCGCGAGACCGGACAGGACCCCGGACTGGCCCACCCCCGTGGGGCCGACGAGGTCGAAGGTTACAAGGGCTGACCGGACGGGTATGACGTGACAGAAGGCACGTTGGACGCCGTCATCGTGGGCGGCGGGCACAACGGCTTGGTGGCTGCTGCCTACCTGGCTCGCGCCGGGCGCCGGGTACAGGTACTCGAACGCAGCGACCACGTGGGCGGGGCGGCGGTTTCGGCGCATGCCTTCGACGGCGTGGATGCGCGGCTGTCGCGGTACTCGTATCTGGTCAGCCTGCTGCCGCAGCGGATCATCACCGATCTGGGCGCCCGGATCCGGCTGTCACGGCGCCGATATTCCTCCTACACACCGGATCCGGTCACGGGCGGTGCCACCGGCCTGCTGATCGGCCCGCAGTCGACGTTCGACGCGATCGGTGCAGGCGACGACGCGGCCGGGTTCGGCGAGTTCTACCGCCGCTGCCGGCTGGTGACCGAGCGAATCTGGCCGACGCTGCTGCAGCCGCTGCGCACCCGGTCGCAGATGCGCGGGGATGTGCTCAGCGCACCGGACACCGAAAGCGCCGCCGCCTGGGAGTCGCTGATCGAACGGCCCATCGGCGAGGCGATCAGCGCCGCGGTATCGCATGATCTGGTGCGTGGAGTAATGGCCACCGACGCCCTGATCGGCACCTTCGCCGGCATCGACGATCCGTCGCTGATGCAGAACGTGTGCTTCCTCTACCACCTGATCGGCGGCGGCACCGGCGACTGGGATGTACCGGTCGGCGGGATGGGCGCGGTCACCGGGGCCCTGGCCGCCGCCGCGGCCGGACACGGTGCCGAAATCATCACCGGTGCAGACGTTTACGCGGTCACCCTGGATGGCGAGGTGTGCTACCGGCAGGGTGGATCAGCGCGACGCGTGCACGCCGAGCGGGTGCTGGCCAATGTCACTCCGACAGTGCTGGCCGAGCTGCTCGGCGAGCCGGTACCGGAAACCGCCCCGGGCGCGCAGGTGAAGGTCAACCTGATGCTGCGCCGGCTCCCCCGGCTCCGTGACGAACACGTCACGCCCGAGCAGGCATTCGGCGGTACGTTCCACATCAACGAGACCTTCAGCCAACTGGCCGGGGCCTATGCAACCGCCGCCACCGGACGCGTTCCCGACCCCCTGCCGTGCGAGATCTACTGCCATTCCCTGACCGATCCCAGCATCCTGTCCGAGGACCTGCGGGCCTCCGGTGCACACACGCTGACGGTCTTCGGCCTGCACACCCCGCACTCACTGACACTGAAAGATCCCGACCGGGCGCGGGATCGACTGACCTCGGCGGTGCTCAACTCGCTCAATTCGGTTCTGGCCGAACCGATCCAGGACGTCCTGATGGAGGACGCAGCCGGCCGGCTGTGCATCGAGGCCAAGACGACCGCCGACCTGGAACAGGCCCTGGGAATGACCGCGGGCAACATCTTCCACGGAGCGCTGCGCTGGCCTTTCGCCGAGGACGAGGCCCCGTTGGAGACGCCGGCGCAACGCTGGGGTGTGGACACGGGTCACGAGCGGATTCTGTTGTGCGGTTCGGGATCGGTGCGCGGCGGTGCAGTCTCGGGGATCGGCGGGCACAACGCCGCGATGGCAGTCCTCGAAGGCTGACGCACGCCAGTCGCGGCTACGACCCGCTGATCTTGCGCAGAATTGCCCGCACGGCTTCGAGGTCGTCGGCATCGAGCGCGGCCAGCGCGTCCGGCGCCGGGTCCTCGACGCGGTCGATGCGCGCCAGCAGCGCCCGCCCGGCCTCGGTCAACGAGACCAGCTTGGATCGCCGGTTGGCGGGGTCGATCTCACGCACGACGAGGCCGCGCTCCTCAAGATCGTTGACCGCGACCGTGGCAGCCGGGGCGTCGACGGTGGCGGCGTAGGCCAGCTGCTTGACGGTCAACGGTTGGCGCGCCAGCCGCTTCAGGACCCGCACGCGGCTGAACGGCAGGCCGGTCTGTTCGATCACCGCCCGCCTCCAGCGGTCGCGGTGATCGAACACCAACGCGGTCAGACCCCGCCACACCTCGTCGGCCAACTCTGCCTGCCGATCACCGGACATGACTCACCTCCGGGGCGTGGTGCTGACCGATCAGGGGCGCCAGCTTCTGCGCCGACCGCAGCGCCCACGGCGTGGTGGAGACGACGCCGAGGGCGAAGATCACCGACCCCAGTGCGGCACAGACGAACCACAGCGGGCGGGCAGCCGAGGCGAAATCCACCCCGGTGTCCGCCAGCGCCGCACCGGCCACCGAACCGCACAGCGCCACACCGACACTCACACCGACCTGACGGCTCGTGGAGGCCACCGCCGAGGCCGCACCGGCACGGTCCAACGGCATCCCGCTGACCGCTGTGGTGGTGATCGGCGCGTTGACCATCGAGAAGCCGATGCCGAACACCGCGAACATGACCAGCAGCTGCCATACCGGGGTGTCACCGGTCAGCCGGGTCAACAGGAGGGTCGCCAGGGTGATCGTGGCTCCGGCCACCAGCAGCGAGGGCCGGCTGCCGTACCGGCCGACCAGACGACCCGACAGCGGCGAGAAGATCAGCGCGCCGATGGCGACCGGCAGATAGATCAGGCCGGTGTGCATCGCGGAGTAGCCCCGGTCCGTCTGCAGGTACAGCGACATCATGAACAGGAACGCACCGTAGGCCGCGAACGCACAGACCGCGATCAGTGTGGCCGAGGCGAACGGCACGCTGCGGAAGAACCGCAGATCGATGAACGGGTCCCGGCGGCGCGACTCGTAGCGCAGGAACGCCACCAGCGCCAGTAACGCGATCGCGGCGACGGCCAGCGTGCGTGGGTCGGTCCAGCCGAACCCGGGCCCCTCGATGAGCACGAAGACGACGCCGAACAGGAACGCCACCCCGAGAGCCTGGCCGACCGGGTCGAGGTCCCGCATGGTCGCCGACTTCGACTCCGGCACGAAGATCGCGGTGAGCAGGACGGCCAGCGCGCAGATCGGCAGGTTGATCCAGAAGACCGCGCGCCAGTCGACGTACTGGATCAGCGCACCGCCCACGATCGGGCCGAGTGCCATCGAGATGCCGACCACCCCGCCCCAGACGCCGATGGCCCGGGCGCGCTCGACCCGGCCGGTGAACACCTGGGTGATGATCGACATCGCCACCGGGTTGAGCATCGAGCCGCCGATGGCCTGGAGGAAGCGAGCCGCGATGAGGGTTTCGATGTTGGGCGCGAGGCTGCACAACAGCGAGGCCACCGCGAAGATCGTCAGGCCCAGTTGGAATGTCCGCCTGCGGCCGAATCGGTCTCCGGTGGCGCCCGACAGCAACAGCAGTGAGGCCAGCACCAGCGTGTAGACGTCGACGATCCACTGCAGCTGCGACGGCGATGCGCCCAGATCGTCGCGGATGCTCGGGAGCGCGACGTTGACGATGGTGGCGTCCATCGACACGATCAGCAGGCTCAGGCAGCACGAGACGAGGATGATCGCCTTGCGCCGCGCGGTGAGCGATGCGACGGTTGTATTCACACAACCATTGTGAAACTACAACTATCTGTCAGGCAAATCGAAATCGTTCCACCGCGTCACAGCCGCCGATCCCACACTCGGAGATCCACCAGGCGAACGTCACGCTGACGATGATGAACGGCGTTGTACGGTACGAGAAATGAACGAACGGAACTCCCGCGTCGCCGACGCTGTGGCCGCCGCCGGAATCGAACCGGCCATCAGAATCCTCGACGCCGACGCCAAGACCGCCGCTGCTGCAGCCGAACAGCTGGGATGCGAAGTCGGGGCGATCGCCAACAGCCTGGTCTTCGAATGCGACGGCGAGCCGCTGCTGGTGATGGCCAGTGGTTCCGCCCGCGTCGACACCGACGTCGTCGCAAATCATCTCGGCGCCAACGACATCCACAAGGCCGACCCGAAGCTCGTCCGCAACGCAACCGGACAGGTCATCGGCGGGGTCGCGCCCGTCGGGCACCCCGAACCGCTGCGCACCGTCGTCGACCAGACACTGGAGTCCTACCCGGTCATCTGGACCGCGGCAGGCACCGCCGATTCGGTGATGCCGCTGACCTACGCACAACTACTGGCTCTCACCGGCGGCGTCGCGCTCGCGGTGCGCTGATCCGACATGGCAAAAGCCCGGGAGCAACGCCCCCGGGCTTTCGTCAGTTGATGTCAGCGCTTGTTGATGTCCAGGTAATTGCGCTCGGTGTAGCCGGTGTAGATCTGGCGCGGACGGCCGATCTTGTTGGGCTCCGAGTGCATCTCACGCCAGTGCGCGATCCAGCCCGGCAGCCGGCCCAGCGCGAACAGCACCGTGAACATGCGGGTCGGGAAGCCCATGGCCCGGTAGATCACGCCGGTGTAATAGTCGACGTTCGGGTAGAGCTTGCGCTCGATGAAGAAGTCATCGGTCAACGCGATCTCTTCGAGCTGCTTGGCGATGTCGAGCAGCTCATCGTCGCCGCCGAGCTTGCCCAGGATCTTGTCGGCCTGCTCCTTGACGATGCGGGCCCGCGGATCGTAGTTCTTGTAGACCCGGTGACCGAAGCCCATCAGCTTCACACCGTCTTCGCGGTTCTTGACCTTCTTGACGAAGGTCTGCACATCGTCGTCGCCGGTGCGGATCTTCTCCAGCATCTCCAGCACGGCCTGGTTGGCGCCACCGTGCAGCGGGCCCCACAGCGCGTTGATGCCACCGGAGATCGAGGTGAACAGGTTGGCCTGCGACGAGCCCACCAGGCGCACCGTCGAGGTCGAACAGTTCTGCTCGTGATCGGCGTGCAGGATCAACAGCATGTCCAGCGCCCGCACGATCTCGGGATCGACCTCATACGGCTCGGCCGGGAAGCCGAACGTCATCCGCAGGAAGTTCTCCACCAGGGTCAACGAGTTGTCCGGGTACAGGAACGGCTGCCCCTCGGACTTCTTGTAGGCATAGGCGGCGATGGTCGGCAACTTCGCCAGCAAGCGGATCGTCGACAGCTCGACCTGCTTCTTGTCCAGCGGATCCAGCGAATCCTGGTAGTAGGCGCTCAGCGCGTTCACCGCACTGGACAGCACCGGCATCGGATGCGCGTTGCGCGGGAAACCGTCGAAGAACCGCTTCAGATCCTCGTGCAGCAGGGTGTGCCGCTGAATCTGGGTGGTGAACGACTCCAGCTGCTCGGCCGTCGGCAACTCGCCGTAGATCAGCAGGTAGCTGACCTCGATGAACGTGGAGTTCTCGGCCAACTGCTCGATCGGGATACCCCGGTAGCGCAGGATTCCGGCATCACCATCGATGTAGGTGATCGCAGATTTGGTCGAAGCGGTGTTGACGAAGCCACCATCGAACGTGGTGTAGCCGGTCTTGGACAGCAACGGACCAAGCGCGATGCCGTCACTGCCCTCGGTGGCATGGACAATGTCCAGGTCAATCTCGCCACCGGGGTACTTGAGGGTGGCAAGCTCCTGCCCCCTCGACGGGTTTTCGGCCACGGGAATCCCTTCATCCTCGTTAGGAAGTCGTTGGGAACCAACTAACTGCTCTACAAAAGGTAGTCGCAATCGATCGGCGCTGCCCGCGGGGGGTTACCAACGGGTCACCACCAACTGCCCCGCGCCTCGTCACGGGCCTGGCCCGGACCGCCCCGATTTTCCTGAGATCCCAGCTCAGCGACCGTTCCAGATTGGCGCACCGACGCCCGTGGCCGCCCACTTATACTGCTCACGGCAACCCCGTGCGCGATACCGACGTGGTGCCGCACACAGGCAAGGAGGGGGCCGTGGCCGATTGGTCCGGGGGCCAGTTCGGCGTCGGCGGGCAGTCGCCCACGCCAGGTTGGCCGACGACGAATCCCAGTTTTTCGTCCGCTCCGCCGCCCCATTTCCCCGACTACCCGCTGGCGACACCGCCACCGGTCTTCGGTGCACCGCCAGGGGCTCCCCCGCCCAAACGCCGCAAAGGCATGGTCATCGGACTGGTGGTAGCTGCGGTGGTGACGGTGCTCGCGGTACTGGCGGCGCTGACCGTCGTGATCACCCGGTCGGATTCGGGCGGCAGCGGCGCAGGTGGCGAAAGCGCGCAAGCCGCGGTGGTGGCATACCTGGAAGCACTGGCCCGCGGTGATGCGGCCACCGCCCTGTCGTACAGCAAGTCCCAGCCGGTATCCGCAGACCTGCTGACCGACGAGATCCTCGGTCGCCAGATCGCGAAGTGGCCGATCACCGACATCCGCGTCCTCGACACCACCGACAACAGCGTCGTATCCCAGGTGCATGTCACGGCAAAGTTCGGCAACGAGGTCTCCGAGACCAGGCTGCTGGTGGAGAAGCACGGCGGCTGGAAGCTCACGAACGCGTTCATCAAGATCGACAAGACCCAGATCGGGCAGAAGGACGCCGAGACCCTCACGGTGTTTGGCCAACCCGTCGACCAACCCCGCTACGTGTTTCCCGGCTTTGTCGACGTCGGCAGCAGCAGCCCGTACCTCAGCGTCACCTCGAAACCGATGCTGCTGCAGGAATTGGCCGCCGGAGTGTCAATCATGTCGATGAGTTTCAAGCTCAGCGACGCCGGCGAGCAGGCGATCCGCGCCGCGATACCGGACTCGTTCTCACCGTGCACCAGTTCCAACCTGATCAGGCCGCCGGGCTGTCCCGTCCGGATCACGGCGACGAACTACGTTGACGGCACAGCCACCTGGGGCCCGATCGAAGGCGCCGACACGTTCAAGATAATTCCGCTGACCAGTGCGATGACGGCCTCGCTGATCGGCACCCTCACCGCGACCATCACCCTTCAGAACATCAACGGAGCCATGGTGCCGAACACCGTGACGGTTCCGACATCCGGGACCGCGGACCTGTCGACAAGCCCACCCAAGCTGACCTGGAACTAAAGACCTGAACGAGCGCGGAGGACATCGATGACATACCCACCACAGCCACCGCCGGAGTGGAACCAGCCGTCGGGCAATCCATTTGGCTCCAACCAGCCGTTCGGACAGACCCCACAGTGGCCGAATTACGGCCAGCAGCCGCCGACGTGGTCGGGGTACGGAGAGGCACCGCCCAGCGACTTTCAGCCACCCAATCGGAACAACACCGGTTGGATCCTCGGCACGATCGCGGGAGTGGTCATTGTCGCGCTCCTGCTCGGTGGCCTGCTGTGGAAGCTGAACTACGGCGACAAGAACGACACCAAGAACACCGCCGATTCCACCACTAGCTCGTCGGTTACCAAGGCCCCGCCGAGCACCACGGCGGCTCCCACCTCGACCGCACCGGCCGCACCGCCGAAAGCGGCACCCGCAAGCTGTGACGGCCGCACCGCGCCTCCCGGCCCCCAGACCCCCGCCGGATGGTCGACGGTGACCACCACTCGGGGACTCGCCTACGACGTGCCCGCGGACTGGACGGTCGAGGAATGCAGCACCACAGTCGGCTGGGAAAAACCTTGCCCCGATGGACCGTTCGGCTATTGCCCGGTGCGGCTCCTGAAAGGCGCGGCCACCATGCCCAGCAGGGCGTGCCCGAAAAGCAGCAGTGCCATCAGCGGAACCACGGTGATCTCGGATCTCACGGACGTCAACGAATCCGCAACGCTGGAAGCAAAGCTGGCGACCAAGATCTTCACGTCGGACAAGGGTGCGGTGCCGTCGGTCTCACTCGGAGCACCACGCAACCTCACCGTCTCTGGAGCGCCCGCAGCTCAGGTCGTCGCGACCGTGACCGGTATCCAAGACAACTGCGCCGGCAGCTCGGCGCTCTATTCGGTGGTGTCCACCACCGTGCCGGGTCAGTCCGGGACCGTGAACTTCATCATCGACCTGGAGCAGGGCGCTGACGGCGCGGCCGATCCGGGCGTCATCGACCAGATCGTGGGAACACTGCGCCGGATCGACTAGGTCGTGTCTGCTATTTACCGGCGCGGCACTGCACCCGTGTCGACTCCGCGCGAATAGGACTTGTCGGCGGCAAGTCAAGCCTTCCCGTGGGCCGCAACACCATTCACATCAGTTAGACAGTCTCTAAGTGTAGATTTCCAGCTACCTGATGGCTGTAATCCTCGGCGTAACTATCTCGAGGGTTGAAGTAGCTGCGTCTGGACCAGCGGCCCTGCTACACGCTGTGGCGAACGGGCAGCTTTCGGTCGTGAAATCGCTGCGCAAAATGCGGCAACAATCTGCACATCCGCCACAGTGTCGGCTCGTAACAGCCCCAACCGGCGAACCCACACATGGCCGCCGTCGTGGGGCTGCCCGATTTGCCAGACCCGGCCTAGGACCGGTTATCCCGGTATCCGCGAGAGGATCTCAGCGGTGACCGCTTCCGCGCGGCCGCCCGGGTCCGGGCTCATGAACACCACGTCGATCACGACGTTCGACTTGGCCACCACAGCACGCGCAGCGTGCTGACCTACCAGCTGCCCTTCCATCACCGCGCTGCTCACCAGCACGATCGACGAGTTGGTCGCCGAACGGGTCACCGTACCGACGTCGTAGACGACCGGCCCGGCCGGCGTTGTGTGCGTGACAGTTCCGCGACATCCCTGCCACACCTTCTCGATCGCGTCGACCTGTCGACTCGCCGCGGACGCATCGGCGTACAGCGTCGCTCGTTCATCGAGGATGCCCCGTATCAACATCGTCTTCACATCCACGCTGCCGAAAGATCGATCGTGTGTCGCGGTGTAACCGCTGTTCGCGAAAATATCGGGACTTCCGGAGGCTATGACCGGGAAACATTGCGGTGGTGCGGATATCGATTCGGCAGCAGTTCTCAATGCGGTCAAGTCGAACGTGCTGTATCCGTCGTTCAAACCGACGAGCCGGATGGAATCGTCGAGATTGAGCAGCAAGCCGGGCAGCTGCGCTTCGGTGACCAGGGGCAGCGGCGGGGGCTCCGGCGTCGTTGTCGTGGTCGTTGTCGTGGTCACGGGACTGGGTGTCGCCGTCGGCGCAGTTGACTTCGCCTCCGTCGCCGTAGCGCTCGAAGAACTCGGGATCACCGCCCAGATCACCAGCGCCGCAACGGCCACCACAATCAACGTGTACGACAGGCTCAACCCGACCAGGGCACGGTCACGCCCCCGCTGGCCGGTCCGCTTGATCTGCGACAGACCCAGATGGCCCAGCACCGCACCCACCGGCGCGAACAGGAACGCGAACACCACCGACAGCGTCGCCAACGTATTCGCCTCATCATTTGGCGGCGATGGCGGCGGACCTGCCGGGACGACCGGCGGCGCCAGATACGGCGGCTGGCCCGACGAGAACTGCTGACCCGACGGATACTGCCCAAACGGGGTGTCACCAAAAGGCGAACCGCCGAACGGATCCTGCGGACCCCCAAAACCACCCTGCGTCATATCAACCCGGAATTCTGTCGAAGATTCGTTTGACCACGGTGACCGCCTCGTCGGTCAGTCCTAGCCCCATGATGTGCAAATCCACGAGAACGTTGGCCTTGACGCCGATCGCACGCAGCATCCACACTTCCGAGCCCTGATTGCTGCTCCGCAAGGTGATGATTCCGTCTTTCTTGTCCTCTGGGCCACCCAGCACGAAGTTCGTGGAACGGCCGTCTTCGATCGTCCACTTCAAGGCCTTGCCGGCGCACCCACGCCACAGTTCGACGTAGTGGGCGAGCGCGCGTTGCGCCGCCGCGCCATCAGCGAACATCGCCACGCCTTCGTACGCCTCCATATCTACGCCGTCGAACTGTGCGACTCCCGCGGTCTTGACGTAACCGCTGTTCTCGAACGGCAGTGGTGTGAACATGCTGAATGAACTGGCGCATTCGACCGGACTGTACGTATGGGTGGCAGGCAGGCCGACATCCATGTTCTTCTCCTCGGCGACCAACTCCGGGTTCTTCGTGATCTCCTGCATCTCGGCCGGACTCGGGAGCAAGCCCGCCAACTGAGCCTCGGTGACGAGCGGCGGTGGCGCTGGGGTGGTAGTCGTTGTCGTCGTCGTGACGGGAGCCGTGGTCCTGGTTCCTGTCTCGGCGGTCGTGGTAGTCGAAGAACTCGGGATCACCGCCCAGATCACCAGCGCCGCAACGGCAACCACGATCAACGCGTACGACAGACTCAACCCCACAAGGGCACGATCCCGGCCCCGCTGCCCGGTGCGCTTGATCTGGGACAGACCCAGATGCCCCAACACCGCGCCCGCAGGCGCGAACACGAACGCGAACACCACCGACAACGTCGCCAACGTATTGGCCTCATCATGCGGTGGCTGTGGAGGCGGTGACCCTGGAGCCATCGGCGGCCCCGCATACGGCGGCTGCTGCCCCGATTGATACTGCCCGAAAGGCATACTGCCAAACGGAGAACCACCGAAGGGATCCTGTGGACCCCCGAAACCACCTTGTGTCATATCAACCCGGAATCTTGTCGAGAATGTGATTGGCGATGATGACGTGCTCACGCCCGTGCCGCTGCGCCCAGACCTGGGCATCCACCAACACGTTCGCCTTGACCGCAATCGCGCGGCTCATCACCACTTCCGGGGTACCCGGGCTGACGCTGACCAGCGAAGTGACACCGCCATCGTTCTCGGGTGCACCGAGATTGAACTCCATTGCTCTACCCGTCGATCCCGAGGTCACTTTCAGCACCCGCCCCGTACACCGGCGCCAGACATCCTGATAACCCGCCAGCGCCTGCTCGGCTGCGGCTGCATCGGGGAACCTGACAACGCCCTCGGCCGTGACGACGTTGTCGGCGCCCACATGGGTGGTCGCGTATGCCTCGCGGTAGTCACTACCCGCATACCCCTGGGGCAACAGACCCATGAACGAGGCCGCGCACTCGGCCGGGTCGAACGTGAATATCTCAGGCGGCTGGTCCTGGACCCGGGTCTGGGTTTGTGAGTTGGTCACGGTGTCGTCGTTCAGAATGTCCCGCATCTCAGCCAGGTTGGGCACCAGGCTGGGTAGGTCTTTGGCCGTCACGGTGGGCTCCGCCGGCAGCGAACTGGTGCTCGTGGGCGACACGGACGGTGAACTCATCTGCGACGTAACCGGTTTCGAATCGACACTTTTGGCACTGATGACGGCCCACACGACCAGCGCCACCACAACCAGCACGATGACCGCGTAGGACAGCGCCAACCCCACCAGTGCCCGGTCGCGGCCCCGCTGCCCGGTGCGTTTGATCTGCGACAGGCCCAGATGCCCCAACACCGCGCCCGCCGGCGCGAACAAGAACGCGAACACCACCGACAACGTCGCCAACGAGTTCACCTCGTCATTCGGCGGCGGCCCCGGCGGTTGCGGTGGACCCGGAACCGTCGGCGGCCCACCATATGGCGGCTGCCCCGTCGGATATTGTCCGAACGGGTTGCCCCCGAACGGATCTTGAGTGGTCACCTACAACACCCCGAAGCTCGAGGTGACCCACCGGATCGGGTCGGCGCACCGGAACGGGGCGATCCCCCGGGAATGCAGCTTGTTGCCGCTGGGCGGCTGCCCAAGCGCGGACACGACGAAATAGCGGTGCGGCAACACTATTCCGGTCGATGGATTCTCCACCGCGGCCACGATCGCGCCGCCATGCAGCCGGGTCAGCAGGCTGCGCACCTCTTCATGCAGCAGTTGCCCGCCGAGTTCGTCATAGCGCGGCGCGTCGGAGGTATCGCGAAGATACGCCGCGCCGGTGTTGGACATGATCATGCTCCACTCGGAGCCCTCGACATTCCGCAATGTCCGCAGCGCATCGAACTTCGACAGGATCACCGCGAGCTTCGGCTGTCCCTGCCCCACCGCCATCAACAGGTTGTTCAGCACCGACCGGGGATCACCGCCGCTGAACTGCTGGGCCGGCAACAGGTCTCGCAACTGGTCACGGATCGTCTGGACCCGCAGGGGATCGAACATGAAGAACACGGCGTCGGCGTTGGCGAAGAACCGGAACGGCGGCGTATGCAGGTCGCCGGATTCCATGTCCTCCCCGGCCACATCGCGCAGCACCAGGAACCGCCGAATCCCGTGCCAGCCGCCGATGGAGAACACCAGCGGCTCCCGCTGACTCGATGCCTGGGTGTGCATCGTCGGCGTCGGAGGGATCAGCCCGCGCTGCACGAAGAGCGGGGTCTCGTAATTCGCCTCGTAGGCCTGCGCGGTGGCTCGGGTGACGGGTTCCATTGACACCCCGAGCCGTTCGCACAACAGCTCCAGTTGCTTGACCAGAACGGCGATATAGAGGCTCTTGCCGGTGGCGCGGGCGCCTGCCATCGCGATGCAGATCGCATGCCCGTGCCGCCATCCCTCGGGCAGCGTGTAGTGGCACACCGTGCAGATCTCGACCGCCGGCCCCTGCAGTGCACGGCTGGCGTCCGCCGTCGTCGGTGGCGGACCGCCGTGGCCGGGATTGGTCCAGGTGTAGAGCGGACCGCACTCGGCAGGCGCGCCGAGAAAGGCCGTCGCCACGTCGTCACGGTAGCGAGGTGCGCCCGGCTGCGGAATCAACGTCCACAGGAAATGATTGGGATTCAGCACCGAGAAGCAGCGCGGGCACTTCGTCACGTCAGCGCCCGCACCAACGCCGCCGTGACCCGGTCCAGCACCGGCGGATGTGCCAGCAGCTCAGCCCCGGCCTCGTTGCCCGGACGGGGCGACGGCAACCGCGCACCATCCGCGTCGAGGCGCCGGTCGTTGGACAGTGCCAGCACCGGAAACTGCTGCCGCACAGCCAGAGTGGGAAAGTCGGAGCAGATGACGGTGCGCGCCGGTCCGGCCGGCAACCGCGACCACCTGGCGCCCGCCGACCACCGGGGTTCGGCCTGGCGCAGCGCCTCCACCAGGGCGGCGGCGTCGCCGGCCGGTACCGGGGTGACCTCGGCGCCGACCAACACCGCCGATACGTCTCGCACTCCGAGCGCATCGGCCACCCCGACCACGATGTCGGCCGCCGCGAACGTACTGCCGTCGGCGAACCATCGCCGCATCGACGCCGACGTGTCGAGCGCCAGCACCACCGAGCCGCCGGAGTTCCCCGGGCCACGGCCGGTCACCTTGCGCGCAGACGTCCGGGCGGCGGATGCCAACGGGCCCATGGGCGTATCGGCTACCGCGCTGACGGCCACCTCGATCTGGGTGCCGTTCGGGGTGAGTGCGGCGAAGGTGACGACGGTGTCGCCGCCGACGTCGACGGGATCGAACATCACCTGCACCGGGTCGACATCACCGGGGTTGTCGTGAGCGATCGCCAGGTGGATGAGCGTGCCGGAATTGAACCGGTCCGCGCCGACCGGGCGCACCACGATCGTGACCGGTCCGGTCAGGCTCGGCAGCACCGCCTGGTGTGCTGTCGAACGCACCACCGGCTGGTCAGGCCCACCCTGCACTTCCAGTGCGGCACCTCCGACCGCGCCGGTAATCGACACTGTCAGTGCCTGATTCGGAATCTGGACACGCTGGTTGCGCGCACCCACTACATAGATCGGCATCAGCGGCTCCCCCGCAGTCGGGCTGCCAGCGACGGTTGTGCATCAGCGCGGCGCGTCAACAGCCTGCTCACCATTTTTCGGTATCGGCGCAGCTCGCCGTCGGACAAGTCTCCGGACATCTGCGCCATCAGCGCGGCCACCCCTTCGACCTCGTGGTCGTCATTCTGCAGCGGTGCTGCCACCTGCTCGGCCAGTTGCGCCAGCACTGCCTCGACGCCGCTGACCGGAATCTCGGTGTCCTCGGCCGCCACGGTGTGCAGCAGGCTGACGGCCAGCACCACGTGTGGCGCGATCTCGTATCCGTCCACCAGCGGGAGCACCCGGTGTACCGCGTCGGCGGCGAGTTCCGGATCGGCAGCCAGCGTATGGCAGCTGTCCGGGAAGGGCTGGCCGGCAATGGTTCCCAACACCGCGAAGGTCAGCAGACCGGCCAGGAAATCACGGTGAACCTCGCCCGGCCGGGCCGAGGTCAGTGCCTGCTCCCAGAACGGGAGGTAGGCCCGCTGATGGGTATCCACATAGCGCTGCTGCATCCACTGCTGAGGCGTGATGTGCCGGACCGCGGCATGCGCGACGGCAGCACTGTCGTCATTGCCGTCGATCACCTTGGCGGCCAACCGATCCAGCTCGGAAGAATCGGGGGCACCCAGCAGTGTGCGGACCGCTGCGGCGCCGGGCAGTGCGCCGTCACCCACGACGGCCAGTAGATCGGCCGGGTCCCAGACGGTGTCGCCCGCCACCTGGACGAACCGGGGCGAGCCGGATACACCCAGCCACCAGAGCTCGGCCACGCGATCGCCCGGGACGGACGGGCCACGCCGCACCGCGCGTACTCCGCGCACCGCCGCCCGGGTCCAGCCGGAATCCCACGGCTGCGCCCGGGAAAGCTCTGCGGCGGTGGGAAAGTCGACCCCGTCGACCAGCCAGTCCAGCAGGCCGTCGCCGATGGCCCCGGCCGCCACGTCGCCGCCTGAAGTGCGGAGCAGCGCCGCGGCCAATGTCAGCCTGCCCTCGGCGCCGAGGCGTCGGGCCAGCTCGGCGGCGCGTGACGGATCATCGAGCTGCGCCACCACGTCACCACGCAACGCCGCCACCAGCCGGTCGTCCCGCACGCCGGCCCGCAGCAGCAGGTCAACCACTTTCAGCACCCGCTCGGGTCCGGTGTCGCGGGCCCGCTGGAGCGCCGGTCCGATCGCCGCCTGCACCTCGACCGGCGTCGCCTTTCCGTGAAAACCCCTCGGCCCCAGCGGAATCAGACCTCGCTGCGCCAGCCAGGCGTCGTCACCGAGCGCCCGGCACAGATAGCTGACATCGGCGAAGTCGGCGGCTGCGCCGTGGGGCAGGTTCTGCACCGCCTGCCAGGCCTCGGCGGTGGTGGTGCCCACCACCTCACCCAGAACACCTGCAATGGTCTGGGCTGCGGCAGATCCCGCCGGCACCCCCGGCGGCGAGTACGTGGTGATGACCTCGTGCGCCTCGTCGATCGCGTCGGCGAACTCCGCGTTGGCCGTCACCGCCATCGCCATCGGCCACGCCGGATGCAATCCGGCATCGGACACCTCCGCGGCGAACCGGTCGATGTCGTCGAGCACGGCGCGCGCCGACACCGGATCCAGCAACACGACCTGCGCCATGGCCGACCACGCGGTGACCTCGATGGCCTGCCCGGCCGCGGTGCGGTGGGGCTCCCCGCCCAGTTCGCCGAGCGAGATCAGCTCCGTCTCCCCGATACCGACGACTCCCGGCGGAACCGCGCCCAGGTCCCCGATCGGCACTGCCGTCAGGTGCTGGCCGCTCTGCAGCGCCAAGGCCAGCTGATCGGCGCGGTCGAAGGTCGAGAAACCTAAGTCCGCTGCGGTCCCGGACGACATCAGGAAGCTGACCAACCCGATCCACTGCGCGGCCGATTCGGGTGATTCAGCCCCGAACACCACCGACGGACCACCGGCGAGCGCGGCGACGACAGCATCCAGCAGCCCGAACAAGGTGGTCAGGCGCCACGTGGCGGGATCGAGCGCGAACGCGATCACGCTGTCCTTCGTCACCACCGCACCCGGCTCCGGGGCGCGCGGCGGCAGGGCCGCGCGGGAAACCGCCACAGGCCCGTACGGCCGCAGCCATTCGGCCGACCGCCACCATTCGATCGGCCGGCGCGCGGCATCGGGCTGCCGGTCCAGCACCACGTGGGCGAACACGTTGCCCGGCCGCCCGGTGCTGTCGGACCCGGCCGGAATCGAATGCCAGTAACCAGCCGCACCACTGTCGAGCGGGCAGTAGGCCAACCGGCGCGGGCCGCCCTCCAACTGTTCTGGTGTCGGGTAGGCGGGCAACGGCTCCACCGGATGGAACACCGTGCGCACACCGGCGATCAACTGCTGTGTCTCATCGGCGGTCAACCCGCCGGTGGACTCTTTGACCTGCCAGCCGCCGGCGGACCCGACCTTGTCGAACGACGTGTAGGCCAACTGGCCGTAGCGTGCGGTCATCGCGCCGGCGGGGTGAGTCGCAGGGTCTCCACCGGCGGGTCGAGCAGGGCGATGACCCGGAGCCGCGCGGGTGTGGGGGTGTTCACGAACAACCTGATCCATCCTTGCAAGCCACGCACATCAGCGGCCCACAGCTCGCCCGTGCCGGTCGTGGTGAGGGCCGTCCAACGCAACTCCTTCGACGGCCGGTCGCCGATCTGGCCCTGCTCGGTGAGCGGCGCCACATCGACGGCCTGACCGTCATGCACGCCGAGCGGAATTCGCTGTGGATTGTTGACCAACACGAAAGCCGGAGACCCCGGCAGGTCGTGTTCGGAGCGCATCGCGATCGTGGCGGAAACCGGAAAACCGTTGGGGTCACGGGCAACCTGCACGGCGTACTGCAGCCGTAGTAGCCCGGCGTACTCGGTGCTGGTGACCGTGCCGGTGACGCGCCGTCCGCCGGAGAACGCCACCGGTGCCAGGTGCAGCGAGCAGCCGCCCACGGGGAGTTGCCCGGTCAACTGCATGCCGCCGTATTTCTCGTACTCCTGCAGCGAGATCTCGAACGACTTGCCGGTGAGCCCGTCACGCGGATCGTGTCCCTTCGGGGCCAGGTACATCACGACGCCGGCGGCGCCGTCCGGCCAGTCGAACGTCAGCACCTGCTTGTTGCAGTACTCGGCCAGTTCGATGTCGGTGATCGTGCCGGTTCGCACCGACGACAAGGTCTTGCCCAACAGGGCGCGCCCGCCGAGCAGCGTCACCGGAGTCAGGTAGGCACGGCTCCAATCGGCCGGCCACGACACCGCGACCAACACCGACTCCGGCCTGCCGTCCGGTGTGTGCCGCGTGACCACCGGCTGGGTCAGCTGCAACTCGGGCGTGAGTCCTACCTGTTCGAGGGCGTCCTCGGCCAGTTCGGCGGAATCGGCGCCGGCGTTGGGCCCGTTCTCGCTGCGGTAGATCACCACGCGCCCGGCGGGCGGAGGCGTCCAGGTCAGGTCGAACACCGAGCCGTCACCACCGGCCACCACCGCCAGGTCGGTGACCGGCTCCAACACCGCAGACACCGCGACATCAGCCTCGACCGCCTCGGACAGTCGCAGCACGCCGTCCACGGTGGCCGCGCACCGGGCCCGGTACAGATAGCGCTGCCCGCGAACGGTGTCGGTGTCGATGAACCCGGAAAGGTTGGCGCTGTCGGCCAGGATCCGGTACTGAGGGCCGTCGCGGCCGGCGTCCTCGGCCGGGATGCGGTAGACGAACACCGCGCTCACCCCGGTCGGCACCGCCCACTGTCCGATGACCCGTCCGGAATCCTCCCGGATGTCGAACGCGGTGAGCGGGCTGACCAGCACCCCGGCGGCGTACAGCACCGGTTGGGCAGCGAGCGCGTCGGCACGCGACGACCCGACGTTCACCCACACCTGGAAGTGCCGGGCCGCAGATGTGGCGGGCCGGGCGTCCTCGGCGTACGAGTTTGCGGTGGCGGCCACCAGGTCAGCCCGGTCCGGCGCGTACGGCGCGTCACCCTCGGCGCTGACCAGGCGGTAGAGCACCACCGGTTCAGCCGACTCGTACGGCGGCCAGCTCAGGTCCAGCGTGGCACCGTCCGGGCGTCGCCGCAGCGCGATGTTGTGACTCGGCGGCTGCTGGGCACCGAACGCGAACGGCGCGAAATCGGCTGCGCTCAACGGTGTTTCGGCCGGCGCAGGCGGCGGCGGCGCCGCTTCGGCCGGCAGAGCCGGCGCAGGAGAGACCGGCGGGCCCGGCGTCTCGACGGTTTCGGTCACGGACTCGGTGACGGATTCGCCGGAGCGGTGCCGCCCCGAGGGGGCGTCGGGCCCAGGTCCTGCGTCGCCCAACTCGGCCAGCACCCGGGCCATGTCCTCGGCATGCTCGGCCACCGAGCCCGGCAGCATCGCCCGGATCCGTTCGACGTCGGTGCAACCCGACCGCAACACCAGGCGCACGTGGGCTTCCTTGAAGCTGCGGGCAGCCACGACCCCGGAGTCGAGCAACTGCTGACGCCAGGCCAGCAGCGGCGCCAACCGCGGATCGTCCTCGTTGTCGGGGGCGGGACGTGGATCATTCATCGCTAGAACACCATGTCCTCCCCGGGCGGCACACCAAGGTCGGCCCGGCTGATCATCGTTGTCGGCTCGTCCTCGAACCCGGGCGTGACCGCCACCGGAGTCTCGAACAACGCGAAGTCATACGGCGGCAGACCGTCGCTGGCCTGCACCACGACCGCCCGGTAGCCCAGCCCCCGACGGTTGACGGTCACCTTGTCCACGGCGACCGCCGAACGGCCCGCCGTCACGGCGGCATGGGTGAACAGCGACGCGTCGAACGGGGCGGCATGGCCGGGTCGGTGATCGGTGATTCCGGCGCTGAACTGCTGGGCGGGCACCTGCCGACCGATGGTGGGCACCAGGACGTTTCGGGTCAGCGTGTCGCTGACCCCGGTCCCGCTGTCCTCGTTGAACATGTGCTCCACCCGGGCCCACAGCGCGTCGGCACCGGTGGGTTTCACCCGGCCGCCGATCACCGCCTGAGACCATTGGTCGAGCCCCGAGGACGAGCCCACACCGGGCTGCTTGAACAACGCCGTCGGCTCCTCACGCAACCGCGCGGCCGCCTCGCCGACCATGTCCTCCCACGGTTTGCTCAGCCAACCCAGGGCATAGAGCCGGCTCTGGATGCCGTGAATGGCGTTGTCGGCCTGCTCCGTCGACGCCATCGCCACCCCGACCTGGGTGGACCGCGGCAGCCCTGCGACGAGTTGACCGACCGGCGGACGTGCCGGCGGTGCCGCACCGAAGGGTGCCCGCAGCACGGTGCCCAGGGTCCTGCACCAGGCCAGCAGCTGGCCGTAGGCCGTCGACAACCGGCCCACGTCCTGCACTGCGGTACGTAAGTTCGCCTGCAACGCGTCCAGTTCGGCGGCCTGCGATTTGCGCATGTTCATCTCGGCGAACAGGTCTCGCTGACCGAGCAGGAACAATGCCATCGACACGATGATGTACAGGCCGATCAGGGCTCCGCCGGTGGACAGGGCGAACTTCCACCGCACCCAGTCCAAGGCGGCCACACCGATCAGGATCACCAGCACGGCCAGCAGCGCCCAGGTGAACGTCTTGAGGATGGTGCTGATGGCCTGCTGCCGTGCCTTCAGCCGCTCGTCGACCGCACCGCGGTTCGCCAGCGTCTGAATCTGGGACACCAGATCCGCCACCTCGGCGCGGCCCCGGTGCATGAAATCGGCCAGGATCGAGCTGACCTGCCAGGCATAGCTTTTCGTGACGGACGCCTGCCAGCGATCGAGCTCGGTCCCGGTGTTGCGGGCCTCTACGCCGGCCGCCGGGTCGGAGTACGCGCGCTGCAGCCGATCCCGCAGGTTGGCCGCACCGAGCACATCGGCGCCCTCGACCGAGCTGACGCCGATCACCGCCGCCAGCGACGTCGGAATGCCCTGGAAGCGCTCGGACGCACTCGGCACCACGTCGGCGGCGTTGTAGACCACCCCGATGGCCGCGCCGACCTGGACGGGCTCCAGCCCGCCGGCGCGCCGGCCTCCGTCGGCCAAAGTCAGTGCGCCGTTGACGAAGTCGGTCCACAACCCGCTCATGTCCTGCTGGGCGAAATGTTCCGGCTGCCCGCCCAGGGCGTTACTCAGGGTTTCCGCGCTGCGGCCCAGGTCCTGCCAGTCGGACTGGGTGGTGTCGGCGACCACGGCGAACGCCGAGTCGGTGCGGCCGAAGACGGTGCTCTGCACCGTGGTGACCACCGCCGAGGTGACGGTCCCCATCACTGCCGACCACCACGCCGCGGGTGCGCTGCGGACAGCCGCACCCATGAACTTGAGGAACATCTTCATCGCGGCCCAGATCGAGATGGCCTGCTCCGGGCCTGCGGTCGCCGCGATCCTCGGACCGCGCAGCACGTCCCGGTGTTTCGTCCACAACGCGCGCGCCATCGACTGGGCGGCGGTCGGGACATCCTCGACGTAGACCACCGGCACCTGCCCACCGCGGGGCAGCGGCAGCCGGCCCGTCGGGTCGAACAGGTGCGCCCGAAGCCCTTCCTCCACGCCGTCGGTATCGAGCCACCGATAGAACGCCCGCACCGCGCGTACCGTCTGCCCCGGCAGGATTTCCAACGTGTCGAAGGGACCCTGGTCCACCCCGGCCCACAACCCCGTCACGCCGGCCACCACCGGAGCGGCGAACTGCGCCACATCCAACGGATCGGTGAGCCGGCCCCAGGCCACCGCACCCAGACCGGGCGCCGCCGAATCTTCCGGCGCGATCAACAGGTTGTGCCAGCCCTCGAGCACCAGCGCCAGATCGGGAGTGGTGGGGACCGCGTCACCGCGGGTGAACAACAGCCGCAGCAGGTTGATCGGCGCACCCATCGAACTGCTGCGGACGGTTTGCTCCACTGCCTGCTCGACCGCCAGCGGGACCCGATCGGTCGGCGAGACGTCGACCGGGACGAGCACCGCGATCCGGATCCGGTCATAGCGTTCACCGGTCAGCATCTGCTGCAGCACCACCGGCTCGCACTGTCCGTCGCGAACCAGCGTTCCGTGCGTCGAGCTGTCGCCGACTTCGGCGGCGTCGACCCACACGAACGACCCGATCAGACCGACCGCGGAGTAATCCACCAGGACGGACAGGATCTCCTCGGTCTGTGGGCGGGGCGCCAGCAGCACCGTCAACGCCCGCTGCGGCGCGGCGGTCGGAGTTGTCCCGGGAAGCGCCATCGTCAGAACGTCCCGCCATCGGGGATGACGACCGAGCCGCCGTCATCGAAGAACGCGCCCGCACCGGCCGTCTCACCCTGAGCCAACGCCGCACCCTCGCGCTGCAACAGCTTGATCAGCGCCTCGGTCGCCCAGAACACATCGGGCGCCACGTCACGGAAGATCGGCGTCTTGGCGGCCTTGGACCGGGTGGCGACGGTCGTGAACGCACCATCGGGGGTGGCCCCGGGGGTGTCGGCCGGCAGGTACTGGGCCGCGACGTCACGGACGTTGCCCAACCACGTTTCGGCGGCCGCCTGCCTCTCCTCTGCGGTCTGCGCGGCCGCGATCGGCCCGACCCGGGAAGTGATCCCCGGACCGGAGGTTCCGGTCTTGAGGAACTCCCGCACCAGTGCCGCCGCCGACAGCTCGACGATGCCGCTGGCCGGGTCCTGGCTGTGCGAGTCATAGAGCGCACGCAGCACCGTGTACGGCCGCAGCGACCGCATCACCGGCGGCTCATGGGAGGTGGCGATGGCCAGCAGGCTCGACTCCAGCACCGCGGGCAGCCAGTCGTAGGACGCGGTGAACGCCGACGGAGGGGTCAGCAGCGGATTCGGGAAGCCCAGCCACTGGTTGTCGTCCCCGTCGTAGATGCGCACCGGATCGGTGAACGGCGACGCCGGGATCTGGATCCGTCCGAGCATCTGACCGAGGAACCAACCCGCGGTCATGGTGCGCCGTTCGGCGTCGGTCATCGGCAGTGACGCCGACAACGGCCGCGAACGGCGGTACCGCCAGAACGCCCCCCGGCCCGGACCGGCGGTCTGCGCCCACTGCTGCGCGGCCGGCTTGAGCACCGAATCGAACACCAGCGGTGAGTAGTTCGGGTAGGACCCGAAGATGTCGATGCGGGTGACGCTGTCCTCGTCGGACAGCGACCGGCCGTAGTTGTCCTTGGTGGCCTGGTCGATGCGCGGGTTGGCGCGCAGCACCTCGGCCAACGTGTCGGCCACGGGCTGGCCCGCGAACGGGATCTCGGAGAATTTGTACCGGTACTCGACCTGCTGGCCGGGGTGCACCCGCTGCAACGCCTGATCGTTGACACTGGCCAGCGGCCGGGCCAGCGACAGGGCCTCGGCGAACTTGGTGTCGATGTCACGACGCCGGTTGACCAGCTCCGATTCCGAGGCGCCCGCGCCCTGCACGTAGTCCCGCAACGAGACCTTGCAGAACTCCTCGAACGACTCGCCGGGCCGTCCCACGTAGAGCCGGGCCCGCGCCAGCAGTTCGGCGGGCCGGGTGTGCACGTCGAACTGCGCCATCGACGGCACTCGCGGCCGCCCGTTCTCCGGATCGGTGCCCAGCGCCCGGGTCACCCACGTCGCGGTGCGCTCGACGAGCCCGCCGGGCGCTGCCGTGCCGCCGGTGGTCTGCCACAGGCCGAGGATCACCCGGGTGGTGGCGTCGTCGACGGCGGTGCGCAGCGGGATCATCGCGTTCGAACCGCCCACCGCTTTGGGCAGGTCGGTTTCGTAGCGCTGCTTGAACGCCGAGGAGCTGATCAGCAGCACCTCGTTGTTGGCTTCGGCGAACCGTGAGGGCACCAGCTCGTCGGCGTCGGACGGCCATGCCACGTACTGGTCGGTGGACAGGCGGGCCAGGCCGACGTCTGACGGCGGCTCGGACCGGGCCTTCTCCAGCAGGATCATCGCCTCGCCCAGCGCATCGCGCAGCGGCGCCAGCAATTCGGCGCCCATCACCCGCAGCACATCGGCCATCCGGGCCGCGGCGTCGGCATAGAGCTGGCGGCGCACCGTCGACCGGAAACCGTCCAGTGCGATGCCCAGCACCTGGTCGGCGTTGGTCATCACGCCTCGCAGGGACCGCAGGGCGGCGTCGACCTGCGGAGGGATCGCGACGATATCGGGCGGGCCCATGGCGCCGAGTTGCGCGATGCCGGGCGCCAGGACGCTGTCGAGGTGCAGGCGTAGCCGGTCGATCAGCTCGCGGGCATAGGGCAGGCCGAGCGAAGCGGCCGCGGTACCGACCATCTGCTCGACCTGGTCGGCGAACTCCCGATGCCAGGAGAACACCATCGCGTACGCGGTCTCGGAGCAGGCCCGGGCCAGGTCGGCGCGGCGGTTCATCACGGCCTGACGGAACACCGGCACCCACTGCTCGGCGGACATGCCCTGGGGGTTGGGCAGGTAGCCGCGTAGTTGCCGCTCGATCAGCCCGTTGACGGTGGAGGACACCGCCTCGGGCGGGAAGGCGCCGTTGGCGATCCAGTTGCCCAGGATGCCGACGCGTGCCTGCTCGTCGCCGGCCGCGGCCGGCATCCGCAGCTCGTTGCAGTGCGCCTGCCACTGGCTGCTCAGCAACGTGTCCAGCTGTTCATTGCTGGACGCCGGATTGCCGGCCTGCAGGTGCCCGAACGACAGCTTGTCGGCACAGCTGCGGGCCAGGCGCTGCGCGGCGTACTCCGCGTAGCGGTCCCGTCCCATGCTCAGGCTGGAGAAACCATAGGTGCCCCACGGCAACACATCCCACGACGAGATACCCCAGCCGAGCACGTCACGGTCGCCGGTCGGCGACGCGGTGTTGCCGAGGTCGTAGGACACGAACTGGTCGCTGGCCTTACCGCTCATCATCAGGCCGGCCAGCCCGCGGGCCAGACCGCGGTACACGGCGTACTGGGAGCCGTCGCCGAACAGGGTGCGGTCGGCGCCGATGTAGCGACCCACCGGGAAGACGCGGGCGAACGGGATCGGCTCGCCGTCACCGTGATGCTGGCCCAACGCGCGCAGGATGCGCACGTCGTGTTCGCGGGCCGCGCCGGTCTGACTGGCGACGATCTCGCCCAGCATGGCCAGCGCGTTGGCCCGGACACCGATCCGCGCGCTCTCCGGCAGCGACTCGAAGATGTCGGGGGTCACCATGAAGACGCCCATCAGCTTCGGGTCCAGGCCGGTGACCAGGGTCAGCAGCCGGCAGATGTCCAGCGCCATCGACGCGCCCGCACCGCCGGCCATCGACGACACCACGAGCACCAGCGGCGGCTCGTTGGGGTCGAATCGGCCCATGCCGGGCACGCTGACCGTCGACATCTCCGAGATGGTCTCGACCCGGAACAAGGCATCCCAGGCCGCCTGCAGCCGGGCATGGATCTCGCTGGCCTTGCTCAGCGTGATCATCCGGCCGATGGCGCGGTACTGCCCCGCACCTGCCGAGATCGGGTTGGTCACCTCTTGCGGATTGCGCGGCGCCCAGGTGGCGATGGCGTCCAGCGCACCGTCGGCGGCCAGCCGCTGCGACAGCGCGCCGTCGAGGATCGCGTAGCTGCTGCCCTGCGGGCCACAACCGATGTAGCTGCCGCCCTGCGCGGGCACGTTGGCGAGACCCTCGGGCCCCGATTCGGCAGCGCTGGGCACGTCGATGTGCACGAACTGCCAACCCGACAGCACCTTGTCGACGCCGGCGGCGTGCAGTTCGGAGCGAAGCTGGTCCATCATGAACGCCAACGTGGCGCCACCCGAACCGCCGCATCCCACTACCAGGAATCGTCGCATCAGGCTCCTTCTCCAAACGGATTGAACGGATCGCTGTCATACCGCTGTGGTTGGGCCGGCCCGGGCCGACCGGGACCGGGCCCCGACGGCGGGGGACCCATCGGCGGCGGTCCCGACGGAGGCGGGCCCATCGGCGGGGGTCCCGACGGAGGCGGGCCCATCGGCGGCGGTCCCGACGGTTGTGCACCATCGGCGAACGGGTCATAACCGACCGGCGCTCCCACGGCGGTGTCACCGAACGGGGACGCACCCGGCCCGGCATCGTCGTGCGGTGACGCCAGCCCGGCCTGGACGGCCCGCAACCGAAGGCCGTTGAGAACCTCGGGCAGCCGGCGCGCCACCTCTTCGTAGAGCTTTTCCCGCGCCGCGATGTCGGTGTTGCCGCTGACCAGCAACAACACTTCGGCCTCGGTGGACGGCCCACGCGGATCGTGCAGCACCACCCAGGTGTTGTGCACCGCCAGCGGCAGCACCGCGTGCAGGCCCGTGGCATCGGTGGCCGGCAATTCGGAACCGGTGGTGACCAGGTGGCCGGCGTCGACGCTGACGTGGCCCGCGCCGAACGGGCTGCGGCCCAACACCACGGTCAGCGTCGTTCCCAGCACCGAGAGCCGACGCGTACCGCCGGCCAGCCCGGGTACCGGGTTGACCAGATCGGTGTCGACCATCGCGAACGGTTCGCCGTCCCGCAGCGCGATGTCCGAACGCACCTCGGCCCGGATCCGTTCGGCCAACAGTGGGATGTCGGGGATCTTGCTCACCCACCACTTCGACAGGTACAGCAACCCCAGCGGGATGCCCGGGCCGAGCAGGAGCGCGGCGATGAGCACCAGCACGAAGTTGACGGTGCTCAACGGCTTGATCAACGATGCGGTGAACGGCACCTGGACCGTCTGCGAGTCATCGGGGTTTTCCAGCGCGGCGACGTGCAGCGGGACCGTGCCGTTGAGGCCGCCGTGCCCGTCCTGCTCGGTGCGCAGGGTGACTTCCAGCTTCCCGGTCTGCCCCTCCTGCAGCTTCAGGCAGTTGCCCGGCGAGTTCGCCGCCGAAGTCACCTTCGGTGTACCGATGCCCTCCGGGCCGGCTTCTACCGTGACGGCGTCGGAATCGGCGATCCATACGCAACCCGGGCCGGTGACGTTCAGCGACGCTGTCGCTCCCTCTGCGGCCTGGACGCTGCCGAAGTCGATCCGCTCGCCCGGCGACGGCAGGCCGAGCTTGGGCAGGATCTGCAGGTTGACGTCGACGTTCTGCGGCGACAACTGGGTACCGGGCGCTACCTGCACACCCGTCAGGTCCACTGCCGGCGCGGTGGTGACGACCAATGACATCTTCAACGTGGCCGGGCCGGGCTCGACCTGGCTCAGATCGACCTTCACCGGTTTGCCGATGTCCTCCTTCGGGACATTGGCGAGCAGGTCGATGGGCGCGGCCCCCGCAGGCACCAGCTGTGCCGACAGCGTGGCCGAACCAACCAGGTCGGTGGGCGTCAGAGGCTTGTTCTGCCCGTCGACGAGGCCGAAGGTCACCCCGTCCAGGGTTTGGCCGCTGTGCCACGTGACTGCAGGCCCTTGCTTACCGTCACTGCTGATCAGGGCAGGGAAGATGTCGGTGGAGATGTGGATGCTGACCTTCGACACCGCGTCGGGGTGCTTACCGGCGGTGTCGACGTAGACGATGCCCCACTGGCCGATCCACTCACCGCCGCCGGTGTTCTGCATGACGATGTTCTGCCCGGTCTCGGACAGCCACTCGTACGTCACCTTGACGCCCGCGACGTCGATGTCGGTCGCGCCGTCTTTGCGTGGCAACTCGACGGTCTGCCCCGACGGTGACACCAGATAGGGCACCACGCCGGGCACGTCGCCGGAGCCGAGGATGGTCACCGACTTGATCGAGCGGTCCAGCACGAAGTTGTGCTTGGCCTCCGGGCACACCTGCAGCTGACACACCGCGCCCTGGCTCTCGATACCCGGGTCCGGATTGAGTGCGTCGAATGCGAACAGCATGTCGTCGATGTCGGCGACCGAATAGAAGTCGCCCGGCACCGGATCGGTCTTGTCCCCACAGGTCTTGCCCGCGAGACCCTTCCCAGTGCTGATCGCGCTCATCACGTCGAAGTCCGCCGGCGCCGTGGTGGCACCCAGGCCGATGCCGAGCATGACGATCCCCGACGACCGCACCTGATCGGCCACGCCGCCGGACCGGCAGATCGAGTCGATCGCGCGCTGCCGGGCCTGATCGACACCGTCCTGGCTGCTCAGATCGACGCCGTCGGCGTACGGCTTGGCCACCTCGCGTGCGGTGAAGTCGATCTTGCCGTCGGAGAACCACGCGATCGCCTGGCAGCGTTGACCGCCCTCGGTGTTCTTCGCGCGGGCCGCCAACGCCTGACGTGCCCCGTCCAGAGCTACCCAGTAGTCGGTGTCGATGCCGGTGTTCTTGGACTCCAGGCTGCCCAGTTGCTGCGCCAGTTCACCGGCGTTGGCATCAGTGAGGCGGGTCCAGTCGTGTTCCGGGGTGTACGTGTCGGAGAAGCCGGCCGACGCCACCTCAAGGTCCGCATCCACCCGTCCGACATAGCGCCCCAGGGTCTGCAGCAGGTAGCGGGCGGCCTGCACCCGCGCGCCCTGTGGATCGCTTTGCTGCAAGCTGCTCGACTCGTCGAACAACAGCAACAGGTCACCGGTCTTCTGCGCGGCCAGACACGCACCGAAGCGCTGGGCGCCGCCGGCCGATTCCTGTGCCGACGCGGTCGGGAGGGTCAAACCGACCAGCACGGTCGCCAGCCCGGTCAACACGACCAGCACCATCGTGGCGACGACGCGCACAAATCCCCTGTGCAATCCCCTCGTCATCGCTCTAGAGCCTGCCCGCCCACAGGGCGATCTGCCAGGCCCCTACGGCGATACCCACCAGGCACACCGCCAGCACCGCCCAGTACAGCGTCGAGGTCCAGTTCGGCGCCGAGTAGATGGCATCCGTGCGGCGCCGGGTGTCGACCCGTGTGTAGACCGCCAGCGCGCCGATGGCCACCGGTCCGGCCAACAACCAGCCCGCGACCGCCGTGAGGATCATCGGCCCCATGACCGCGCCGATCACCGCGGCGATCACTCCGGCCAGGGCCAGTGCGAGCGCCACCGCAAACCAGATCAACGGTGGTCCGGTGGTCCGCAGCGCGGCCGCTCCCGGCCCGACCGTGATGGGCTGGCCGAACGCGTCCTGCGCTCCCATGGGCTGGCCGGCAGGCGGCCCCCCGAAGACCTCGTGCGAGGCTCGCTGAGGCTGAGGCTGGGACTGAGGTGCGCCGGCCCACGGGTCGAAACCCGACGAGGGCCCACCCGGCCCTGGTGCGGGACGCCCGCCGGGGCCGGGGGGCGGGCCGGAGGGTCCGGTCCGGGCCGGGGGACCGAAGTCGCTGAAATCGAATGGACTCGGGGTGCTCAAACGCCACCAATCCTTCCGTCTTCAGTTCTCGGTCGAGCCAGGTCGGCGCAGCGTGGGATGCCCACCGCTGAACACGAAGCCAGTCCCCCGAACCGCACCACGTGATGCTATCGAAGCAGGCTGCACGGCGACCCCATGGTTGGCCGAAGCCATCGCCCGTCGTGGGCCGCCGAATGGGTTGTTGCCGAATGGATCAGCCGGGCCGTCCCCGTGCCAGCCGTCTGTCATCTGCTTTTCCCCACCCATTGCTCGTTGACCCCGCCGAACAGCGATCGCCAACCGACGACGATCCGAAGATTCGATGGTAATCGGGCCCGGCGCCGCCGTGCGCAGCGGCGTTCGCTGAACTGCGCGGAACCCGACGAATACTGCCGATACTTCGCATTCACGCGGCCGATTGAGCCTAACCGCATCTGCGGGGTCGGCTGTGCGCCAAGATTTCCCGGATGTGGAGCTCCCGCGAGCTATCCCGCACCCTCGACGACCGCCAGGAAATCGGCGTACGTCGCCTTGATCTTGTCGACGATGTCGTCCACGCTCACCGAAGCCCAATCGGCCCGGGATCCCAGCTCAGCGATGGCCGTCATGATGATCGAACCCCACACCACGGCCGTCAGCTTGAGCTGGCGATCGTCGCCGGGCACGCCCATCCGCCGGGACAGCGCGACGTTGACCGCATCCGCCCGGAACTGCGACGCGGTGTGCATCAACGCCGGCGACGAGGTGACGATGCGCGCCGAGGCCAACAGCCGATCGGCCGTGAGCTGGGTCGGCGGCGCGGTCTTGGTCTTGAGGAAGGCCTGCACGTGAGCGCGGTACACCGCCTCGAGATGGCCGATGTCGGCCGGTTGCGCCGTCAACTCGACCGCCACGCTCTCGATCACCTCGTCGACGAACGCCAGCACCACCGCATCCTTGGTGGCGAAGTAGCGGCTGAAGGTGCGGGGCGAGACATCTGCGACCGCCGCGATCTGCTCGACGGTGGTGCTCTCGAATCCGTGGCGGTCGCACAGGTCGATCGCGGCCTCGATCAGCATCGCTCGGGTGCGTTGCTTCTTGCGTTCACGCAATCCGGTCTCGGCCTGGCGCATCCCGTCAACCACGAGATCGGATGTTAGCCCTCAAAGGCCTGCTTTTCGGTCCATTTCGGCAACTATGTGGCGTTGAGTGCCATTCGCCGGTGGTCATACTTTGTCAGCCTCGGACTGTTCCTGCGGGACGGTCGTCTGTGCGCCGTCCGCGCCTACCCGATAGCGCACGAACGCCGGCACCGCGAGCGCGGCGATCAGCACACCGACGATCACCAGCGCCCCGCCGCCCGCCGCGGCGACCGTGGTGCCCACCGCTGCCGCTGCCGCGCCGTGCAATGTGTCCGCCAGTCGCGGGCCGCCGGCGACCACGACCGTGAAGACGCCCTGTAGCCGGCCGCGCAGTTCGTCAGAGGCCGCCTGCTGCAGGATCGTCGACCGGAACGCGGCCGACACCATATCGGCCGCACCACCAACGGCCAAGAACGCCAACGCAATCCACAACACCAGCCCGGCGCTGCCGCCTGCCGCCCCGCCCGCGACACCGAACCCGGCCATCGCCACGCCCCACACCACGATGGCCACGACCACGGCCAGTCCCTGCCTGCGGATCCGCGGCAGCCAGCCCGAGAAGACGCCACCGGCCACCGCACCCACCGACATCGCTGCCGCCAGCAATGCCATGGCCGTGCCGCCCTCCACCGGACCGCCGAAGCTCTCGTGTGCCATCTGGGGGAAGAGCGCGCGAGGCATCCCGAAGATCATCGCCACCAGGTCGACGACGAACGACATCAACACCACCCGATTACCGGCGAGGTAGCGGAAACCGTCCAGCACCGCCGTCAGGCCCCATCGCGAACCGCCGTCCTCGGTGCTGACCGGCGGCATCGGCGCCAGCCGGAACGTGGCCCAGATCGGCACCAGGCAGCAGATGGCGTCGATGAGATAGAGCGTCGACAGATCCACCCAGTGCAACATCACCCCGGCCAGCAGCGGTCCGACGATCGCACCGAACTGGAAGACCGTCATGTTCAGCGCGTTCGCCGCGGGCAACTGCTCGCCCGGCAGCATCCGTGGGATCGCCGCCGACCGGGTCGGGCTGTTGATCGCGAAGAACGCCTGCTGCACCGACAGCAGACACAGCACCACCCAGACGTTGTTCAGCGACAGCGCGGCCTGCAGCCACAACAGCACCGACGACACGGCCAGGCCGATCGAGGCGATGATCAGCAGCAGCCTGCGGTCCATCGCGTCGGCCCAGGCACCGCCCCACAGGCCGAAGACCACCAGTGGGACGAGCGCGAACAGGCCGGACAACCCGACATAGGCGGAGTTCTCGGTGAGCACGTACAGCTGCACCGGCACCGCGAAGATGGTCAGGTTGGCGCCGATCACCGTGGGGATACCAGCCACCCACAGCCGCCGGAAGTCCGGGGTGCGCAGGGGTGTGGTGTCGGCGAAGAACCTACGCACTAGGGCTGGAGGCGTTCGGCTTGATTGCCGATCACGCGAATTCGGTTGTGTACCCGGTTCTCCCGGCCCTGCCAGAACTCCACGCTCTCCGGCGCGATCAGGTAGCCGCCCCAGTTCGGCGGCACCGGAACCGTTTCGAGATCGGCGAACCGCGCCGTCACCTCGGCGAGCTGGTCGAGCAGCGCCGGGCGCGACGCGATCGGGCTCGACTGCTGCGACGCCCACGCACCGAGCTGCGAACCCCGGGGGCGCTTCGACCAGTACTCCTGGGTGGCCTCACGGCTCACCTTCGTCACCGGTCCGCGCACATGGACCTGGCGCCCCAGCCGGTACCAGGGAAAGGTCGCCGACGCGTACGGATGCGCAGCCAGCTGTGACCCTTTGGCGGAGTCATAGTTGGTGTAGAACGTGATGCCTGTCTCGTCCATGCTCTTGCACAACACGGTTCGGGTGACGGGTCTTCCCTCGCCGTCGGTGGTGGCCACGACCATGGCATTGGCCTCGGCCACCCCGGCGCGGAACGCATCGGCCAGCCAGGTCCGCAACAGCGTCAGCCAACCGGTTGCCGGGTCCTCGCCCAGCCAATCGACGTCCAGGTCGCCGCAGCCGTCCTTCTCCACGTAATCCACGCGCATGGCAGCCAGGTCGTGTTGGTCGTGTTCAGGCGCTGGTCCGGAAGGTATGGCCACCGCGGTAACGCTACGCCTGGACTTGGTGCAACAATCTGGCCATGCCAGCTGTACCGGAAGACTTCGTTGCCGGCCTCGAAGGCGTCGTCGCCTTCACCACCGAGATCGCCGAGCCGGACAAGGACGGCGGCGCGCTGCGCTACCGGGGCGTGGACATCGAGGAACTCGTGGACCGCCGGGTCACCTTCGGCGACGTGTGGGGACTGCTGGTCGACGGCAGTTTCGGCACGGGCCTGCCCCCGGCCGAGCCGTTCCCGCTGCCCATCCACAGCGGCGACGTCCGCGTCGACGTCCAGGCCGGACTGGCGATGCTCGCACCGATCTGGGGCTACGCGCCGCTGTTGGACATCGACGACACCACCGCACGTGACCAGTTGGCCCGGGCCTCGGTCATGGCGCTGTCCTACGTCGCCCAGTCCGCCCGCGGCATTTACCAGCCCGCCGTGCCGCAACGCCGGATCGACGAATGTGACACGGTCACAGCACGTTTCATGACGCGCTGGCAGGGCGACCCGGATCCCAGGCACGTCGAGGCGATCGACGCCTACTGGGTCACCGCCGCCGAACACGGGATGAACGCGTCGACGTTCACGGCCCGGGTGATCGCCTCCACAGGCGCCGATGTCGCGGCCTCCCTCTCCGGCGCGGTGGGCGCGATGAGCGGGCCGCTGCACGGCGGTGCCCCGGCCCGGGTGCTGCCGATGATCGAAGAGGTCGAGAAGTCCGGTGACGCCCGCGCGGTGGTGAAATCCATCCTGGACCGCGGCGACAAGCTGATGGGCTTCGGGCACCGCGTGTACCGGGCCGAGGATCCACGGGCCCGGGTACTGCGGGCCACGGCGAAACGCCTTGAGGCGCCCCGTTACGAGGTGGCCGCGGCCCTGGAGCAGGCGGCGCTGGCGGAGCTTCGCGAACGGCGCCCGGACCGGGCCATCGAGACCAATGTCGAGTTCTGGGCGGCGGTGATCCTGGACTTCGCCGAGGTGCCCGCCTCGATGATGCCCGCGATGTTCACCTGTGGCCGGACCGCCGGCTGGTGCGCGCACATCATGGAACAGAAACGGCTGGGCAAGCTGGTCCGTCCGGCCGCCATCTACGTCGGCCCCGAACCGCGCAGCGTGCAGTCGGTCACCGGATGGGACAAGATCGCCACGTCGTGAGCGGTGCCCGCTTCTTGCGCCGAAACTACGGGTTCTGACGAGTTCAGGGCCATTTCCGTCACAAAGCGTAGTTTCGCGGTTCGTGCGGGTGTCAGAGGGCAGTGGTTCCATGGGACCTGTCCGCCGATGAGATCCGCCTGCCGCGCGGGTCTGCATTGAAACCGCTCACCCACACCAGGAGAAGATCATGGCGATCGAAGTAACACCCGCAGTCCTGCCGCATCTGGTTGTCGACGACGCCGCCGCGGCAATTGACTTCTACATCAAGGCATTCGGTGCCACGGAGCTGGGCCGGGTGCCCGGCCCCGACGGCCGCAGACTGATCCACGCCGCGCTCGGCATCAACGGGTCCACGGTCATGCTCAACGACGACTTTCCCGAGTACAACGACGGCAAGTCGACGACCCCCAAGGCGCTGGGCGGCACCCCGGTGACCATCCACCTCACCGTGACCGATGTCGAGGCCAGTTTCGCCAAGGCGGTCGACGCCGGCGCAGAGGTCATCATGCCGCTGGAGGACCAGTTCTGGGGTGACCGCTACGGCATGGTGCGCGACCCGTTCGGCCACCAGTGGTCACTCGGGCAGCCGGTGCGCGAGGTCAGTCCCGAGGAGATCGCACAGGCCATGCAGTCCGGGCAGTAGCCCACTCCCCCGCCGTCGCGCGCAGTCCATACTGATCTCCTGCCACGAAGGAGATCGATGAACACCCAGCCCACCGACACCACGCCGGCTGCCCGCGCCCTGCGCTGGCGGGTCGTGGACATCGTCGTCGCCAGCGTCCTCGCAACGGCGGCCGGGCTGGTGTTCGTCGTGTGGAACATCGCGTCCAACCCGATCGGCGCACCATTGACGGCGGCGCTTCCGGGTCTACAGGCGTTGCTCGCCGGCGGCTGGTTGTTCGCCGGTGTGCTCACCGCCCTGGTGATCCGCAAGCCCGGCGCGGCCCTGTACGGCGAGCTCGTCGCGGCCACGGTGTCGGCGTTGGTCGGCAACCAGTGGGGTGTGCTCACGCTCGAATCCGGACTGGTGCAGGGGCTCGGCGCGGAACTGGTTTTCGCGGTGTTCCTCTACCGCCGCTGGGGATTGCCGGTCGCGCTGATCGCCGGGGCCGTCGCCGGGCTCGCCCTGGCGATCAACGACCTCATCCTCTGGTATCCCGGTTCGGCCAACACGTTCGCCGCGATCTACACGGTTTCGGCGATCGTGTCCGGCGCACTCGTCGCCGGGCTCCTGTCCTGGTTCGCGGTCAGGGGTCTGGCGAAGACCGGCGCGCTGAGCCGGTTCGCCTCGGGGCGGATCGGCCCCGAGGCTCGATGAGCTCACCGCACGGCGCCGGTGCCACCGTCACGGCGCACACCTGGGGTTGGTGCCATGCCGGACGCGCCGCCTGGGCCGTGCGGGATCTCGATCTGCGGATCGAGCCCGGCGAGCGGGTGTTGCTGCTGGGACCGTCCGGCGCCGGGAAATCGACTCTGCTGCATGGCATTGCGGGATTACTCGGCGGTGCCGAAGAGGGCAGGCAGGCGGGAACACTGCGGGTCGACGGTGCCGCGCCGAGCGAACAGCGTCACCGGATCGGGATGGTGCTGCAGGATCCCGACGCCCAGGTGATCCTGTCCCGGGTCGGTGACGACGTCGCCTTCGGCATGGAGAACCTCGGCGTTCCGCGCGAACAGATCTGGCCCCGGGTCCGAACGGCCCTCGACGCCGTCGGCCTGAAACTCGCTCTATCCCAATCCACCTCGGAACTGTCCGGCGGACAGAAGCAGCGGCTCGCACTGGCCGGGGTGATCGCGATGGATCCCGGGCTCATCCTGCTCGACGAACCGACGGCGAATCTCGACCCCGCCGGTGTCCTCGAAGTGCGGGATGCGGTTGCCGCCTCGGCCGCCCGGACCGGCGCCACACTGATCGTCATCGAGCACCGCACCGATGTGTGGATGCCCGTCATCGACCGCGTCGTCGTGCTCGGCGCCGACGGTCAGGTGATCGCCGACGGAACACCGGATGCGACCATCCGGCGCAATCACGACTACCTGGTCCGATCGGGTGTGTGGGTGCCGGACACCCCGCTGCCCGAGATCACCCGCCACCGGTCCGCAACCCGCGAATCACTGCTGCATGCCACGGATCTCGCACTGGCCCACCCGGGGGATCCGCCGATGCACGTCGGGTTGAACTTCGAGATCGAGGCCGGGCGGACCACGGTGATCACCGGTCCGAACGGGGCGGGCAAGTCGACGCTGGCGCTCACCCTCGGCGGCCTGTTGCCCGTGCCCGCCGGACGTCTCGAGGCACACCCCGACTTCGCCCCTTCCCCGGCTCGCCGCAAGCCCGTCAAATGGCGATCGAAAGAACTGCTCACCCGGATCGGCAGCGTGTTCCAGGATCCTGAGCACCAGTTCCTCACCGCCACGGTGCGCGACGAACTCTCGCTGGGGCCCAAGGCCATCAAGCTTCCCACTGCCGAGATCACCGCCCGCACCGACGAACTCCTCGAACGCCTGCACCTGACACACCTCGGGGCGGTGAACCCCTACACGCTGTCGGGTGGCGAGAAGCGACGCCTTTCGGTGGCGACCATGCTGGCGACCGCGCCCAGGGTGATCATCCTCGACGAGCCGACCTTCGGCCAGGACCGCCGCACGTGGGAGGAGTTGACCCGGTTGCTGGCCGAAATCGCCGATGGCGGTACGGCGGTCGTCGCCGCAACCCACGATCTCGATTTTGCCGACGTGCTCGCCGACGCCCGGATCGTGCTGCCCGACTGGGAGCCCACCGCGGAGACCGCACCATGACCGCGCGCACGATCAACCCGGTCGCACGACTGCTCACCGCGCTGGTCATCGCGGGTGCCCTGGTGCTGTCGGTCGACTGGGTCTCGGCGCTGACCGCACTGGCCGGGGAGATCGTGTTGTTCGCCGTGGTCGGTGTGCGACTGCGGGCGGCGCTGACCCGAGGTGCGGTGGTCGCCCTCGCGGCCACGCTCACCGCGATCACCATCCTGCTCTACGGGCAGGTCAGCGGAACGGTGTACTGGCACTTCTTCCTCGTCACGATCAGTGACGGATCCATCGCCCTGGCCGCCGCCACCTTCCTCCGGGTCCTGGCCATCGCACTGCCGTCGGTCATCCTGTTCATCGACGTCGAATCGACGGAATTGGCAGACGGTTTGGGTCAGGTGCTGCGACTGCCGGCCAGGTTCGTGATCGGCGCCCTGGCCGGCCTGCGACTGGTCGGGCTGCTCGGACAGGACTGGCAGTATCTCGGCTATGCCAGGCGGGCCCGCGGGGTGGCCGACCATGCGAGAGTGCGCCGGATCGCGGGGCAGACGTTCGCCTTGCTGGTGTTCGCCGTGCGGCGCGGGTCGAAACTTGCCACCGCGATGGAAGCCCGCGGGTTCGGCGCCTACCCCACGCGCACCTGGGCCCGGCCGTCGCCGTTCGGCGTCCGCGAATTCGCCTTGATCGCGGCGGGATTCGCCATTGCCGCCGCCGCCATCGGCGTGTCGGTTTCCTCCGGAGCCTGGAACTTCATTGGCACTCGATGAGATCCTGGGCCGGCTCGGCCCCGCCGCGACGACCGTGCTGATCGACGGCCGTTCCGGGTCGGGCAAGTCGACGCTGGCGGCACAACTGCACGAGAGCTGGGCCGATTCCGTCGTGGTCCGCCTTGACGACATCTACCCGGGATGGGACGGATTGGCGTGGGCCGCAGAGCATGTGCAGCATTCGCTGCTCGAGCCACGGGCGGCCGGGCATAACGGACACTGGCGGCAATGGGATTGGGCCACCGCCGCTCCGAGTGGGCACCACGAGGTCGAACCCGGGCAACGGCTGATCGTCGAGGGCATCGGGGCGCTCACCCCGGCCGGCCGGGCGCTGGCCGATCTGGGTATCTGGGTCGACGCCGACGACACCGAGCGCAAGCGCCGGGCACTGGACCGCGACGGCGAGACCTACCGGCCGTACTGGGACCGGTGGGCCGCCCAGGAGGACGAGTTCATCGCGCGGTTCCACCCCAGGGCGTGCGCCGATCTGATCGCGGTGCTGACCGCAGGCAGGTTCGAATTCACCGCTCCCGGTTAGGGTCGACGCGGAACAACCGGAGGGGAGAGTCGATGCTGGACTGGCTGGCGCAGCTCGTGCAGCCGCTCAACACCACGCTGTTTGTGTTGGGCGGCGACGCGGTCAGCTGGGCCGAGCTGCTGGGCTTCCTCACCGGCGGGCTGTGCGTGGCGCTGACCGTGCGCAGGCACATCGCCAACTTCCCGGTGGGTATCGCCAACTGCCTGTTTTTCCTGGTGCTGTTCACCTCGGCCCGGCTGTGGGCCGACGCCGGTCTTCAGGTGCTCTATATCGCACTGGGTTTCGCCGGGTGGTGGCAGTGGCGGTACGGCAACGCCGGTCGCACCCCGCTGATGGTCACCCGGGCCCGACCGGACCAAATCGGTTGGTGCATTGGCGTTGTCGTAGCCGGCACGGCTCTGCTGACGGTCATCCTGCGCGCCGCCCACGACGCGGCCCCGTTTCTCGACGCGCTCACCACGAGCCTGTCACTGGTCGCGCAGTGGCTGCTGAACGGGAAGTACGTCCAGACCTGGTACTTCTGGATTGCCGCCGACTGCGTCTACATCCCGCTGTACGTGAGCCGGGACCTGAACCTGACCGCGGCGATCTACACGGTGTTCCTGGTGCTGTGTCTGTCGGGGCTGCAGTCCTGGCGGAAGGTGCGGGTGCCATGAGCGAGTTCGGTCACGGCCTGTTCATCGGCAAGTTCTATCCGCCCCATCGCGGACACCACGCCGCCATCACGGACGCGGCGAACCGGTGCGACCGGGTGAGCGCGCTGGTGATGGCGGCCGCACCGGAGACTGTGCCGCTGACCGATCGGGTGGACTGGCTCCGAGAGACACACTCGGCGCAGACCAACGTGACCGTCGCCGGAATCCCTTGCGATGCACCGCTGGACGTCACCGACCAGCGCGTGTGGGCAGCGCAGGTGGCTGCCATGCGGGCCGGGTTGCGGGCGGCAGGCTGCCCGGCCGAGGTCGACGCGGTGTTCTGCGGCGACGACTACGGTGACGAGCTGGCACGCTGGTTCGACGCCGCGAGTGTGCGGATCACCCGGAGCCCGGTCAGCGCCTCGGCCGTCCGCCGCGACCTGGCCGGCCGGTGGCTCGAACTGGCCCCGGCCACGCGCGCGGGGCTGACGACCCGGGTCGTCGTGCTCGGTGCCGAGTCGACGGGGACGACGACGGTCGCTGCGCAACTGCAGCAGCACTATGCGGCACGCGGCGGAGTGTGGGCCACGACGCGCAACGTCGAGGAGTACGGTCGCGAGCACACAGCCCGGCTCTGGGAACGCCAACCCGACCGCGCCATCGACGAATTGGTGTGGGATCGCACCGATTTCGATTACATCGGGGCCGAGCAGAACCGCCGGGAGGAAGCCGCCGCTCGCGACGGCTCACCGATCCTGGTGTGTGACACCGACGCGTTCGCCACCGCGGTCTGGGAACGCCGCTATCTCGGGACGGCCGCACGCAGCGGTCAGCCCTGGACCCGGGTGCCGCGCCGTGCGGTGTATCTGCTCACCGACCACACAGACGTGCCGTGGCACGACGACGGCATGCGGGAGGGAGACCTGGATATGCGGGCGGCGATGACCGGTTGGTTCGCCGATGCTCTGACCGCGGCCGGGCACTCCTGGGTGCTGTTGACGGGCTCGCTGTCCGACCGTGTCGAGTTGGCGCTACGCACCGTCGAACCGCTGGTGGAGCTTTCGATGCGCTTCGGGGAGCCGTTGCACGGGCCCGGCTTCGAGTAATCCCGAGCCGGGCCCCGGCAACTCAGTGTGCCTGCAGGCTCGCGGTGAGTCGCTGCCGCACAGTCGGTTTCGGTGCCGTCGCGGCGACCGCGACCATCTCGTCGACCGAGGTGAACTTGTCCCGTGGACGGTCCTCGCCACCGCGGGCGATCTCGGCGGCGTCGATCGCCCGCCACCCGGCGGCGTCGACCATGGCGGGCTGGCGGGTACGCACCAGCTTGTCCAGGGCGGCCGCCTTGTGCACCGGATCGGTCAGCGCGCCGGCGTTGTAATCGTCGACCAGCTGGTGCACGGTCTGCGCCGCGCATGACTTGTTGGTGCCGATGAAGCCGGTGGGCCCGCGCTTGATCCAGCCGGCCACGTAGGCGCCCGACGCACCGCGCACGCGTCCGGCGTCGTTGGGCACTACGGCGGCATCGTCGTCAAACGGAAGATCGGCAATTGCCTTGCCGCGGTAGCCGATCGAGGTCAGCACCAGGCCGGCCTCCAGCTCACGCACCTGATCGGTTCCGGTGAGACCGAATTCGATGCCGGCCACCCGGTCCTCGCCGAGCACACGCTGCGGGGTGAGACGGTAGGCCAACCGGATCCGCGGCCGGGTCAGCGGTGCGGACGCATTGCCCAGCTTGGTCAGGATCTCCAGCTTGTTGCGGGTCAGCGGATCGGTCTCGCGGGCCAGATCTGCGACCACCAGCTGGTGATCGGCCTCGTCGAGCACCACGTCACAGGTCGCGGTCAGGCCGATCAGCTCAGGCAGGGTGAAGGCCGATTCGGCGGGGCCGCGGCGGGCCGCGATGACCACCTCGGAGACCTTCGAGTTGCGCAGGGCCGCCAACGCGTGATCGGAGATGTCGGTGCGGGCCAACATATCCGGATCGGTGGTGAGCACCCGGGCGACGTCGAATGCGACGTTCCCGTTGCCGACGATGACCACCCGCTCGTGGCTCAGGTCCACCGGCAGATCGGTGAACTCCGGGTGCCCGTTGATCCAGGCCACCATCTCGGTGGCGGTGCCCGTGCCGGGCAGATTCATGCCGTCGATGTCGAGCCGTCGGTCGTTGGGCGCACCCACCGCGTACAGCACGGCGTGATGGTGCTCCAGCAGGTCGGCGTGCGACAGGTGCTTACCCACCTCGACGTTGAGGTAGAACCGGAAACCGGGCTGCCTGCCGATGGTGTCGAACAGCGTCGTCACCCGCTTGGTGCTCTGATGGTCCGGTGCCACACCGGCACGCACCAGCCCGTAGGGCGTCGGCAGCTTCTCGAACACATTGACGCGCACGCCGCGCTGCGTCAGCAGTTCGTCGGCCGCGTACATGGCGGCCGGGCCGGAGCCCACGATGGCCACCGTCAACGGACCGCCTGGCCGCGCCGCCACATGCGGTGCCGCGATCACCGGCGCCAGCTTCGACGTCGGCGGCAGCTTGCCTTCCCGCTTCGGGTAGAAGGCGGCGTTCAACTCGATGAACGGCAGCTGCTTGTCCGTGAGCTTGGTATCGGCCGCGATGGCGCCGACCGGGCAGGCGCTCACGCACGCGCCGCAGTCCACACACGCCTCGGGGTCGATGTAGAGCATCTCGGCCGTCGCGAAGCCCGGCTCATCCGGTGAGGGATGGATGCAGTTCACCGGGCACGCGTAGACACAGGACCCGTCGCTACAACACGACTGGGTGATCACGTGGGGCATCTAGAACCTCTGCAGACCTTGCGCTTTCCGGACGAGCTTCAGGCGACCGAGACCAGGTGCTCGCGCTGTGGCTCGCTACGGTAGCGGCTCGGCGCCCCGTCGATCTTGCAGATCCGCCAGATCAGCTTGGCGATCGGGTTCATCAGGCCGGTGTCGTGGCACAGCATGCGGACATCACCGAACATGTCCCGCAGCATCTTGCGCGACTCCGGCGAACGGAAGAACAACTCCTTGCGCACCGAGCGCGGGATGTCGAATTCCTTCCAGAACGTGCGCGGCGGCACGATGATCGCCGAGCACAGGATGCGCATGGTCAGCGGCACGAACAGCGACAGGATCCAGCGCTGACGACGACGCAGGTTCGGCACCCGCTTGTGCAGGTACTGGTGTGCGAACGAGATGTGCCGCGCCTCCTCGGCGACGTGGATCGCCATCACCCGTTCCATGATCGGGTGCAGGGCCTTGCCCTCGCGCAGCACGTTCTTCTGCGTGTGGTCGATGGGCTCCTCGCCGGCGAGCACGCCGAAGAAGAACGGGATCGGCAGCGGGCCCGCAGCCAGCGGGATGAGCGGCTGCAGCCACTTGAGCAGCCGCGGCATGCCCGGCACGTCCATGCCGATGCGGTTGACCATCTCCTGGAACATCAGGGTGTGGTTGCACTCCTCAACCGATTCGTGCAGGCAGTACCGGTATTCCGGCGAGCCGTTGGGCACCCAGAACGAGTACTCCATCAGGCCGCGAATCAGGATGTTCTCGAAGTGCAGGCCGACCTTGGCGACGTTGGCCTGGCGCCACATGCCGATCTCGATCTGCCGCTCGACCGGCTGCGCCTGGTACCACGGGTGACCGCCCATCGGGTCGGTCCCGGGCAGGATCCAGCGCGGATCGTTGGGGATGACGGCAAATTCCGGAGAATCCCAGTCGATGTCCTTGTACGGGTTGAAATTGCGTCGCACCGAGCCCTCGGACAGCGTCGCGAGCATGTCGGTGTACTGAATGTCGTCGCTGACGTCCATGTTCTTGCGCCAGCGCCTGACCATCTTGGTCCGAGCCATGTTGCAGACCTCTCTATACTTGTCTGAGGTTTACATCTACCCACCTGTTGTACAAACGGTACCGCAGGTATCGAGTAAAAGTCCATGCCTGATTTGAATTGTTTGCCGATAGGTGACCGCACGTGGTCGATCTGAAGACCGAAGACCAGGTAGAGGCGATGGCGGCGGCCGGAGCTGTGGTAGCCGACACACTGCAAACAATTGCCAGTCAGGCCGCTCCGGGCCATACCACGGCCGATTTGGACCGAATCGCCGCCGATATCCTCGCCGCGCATCACGCCTCCTCGCCGTTCCTGAACTACCACCCGCGGTGGGCGCCCAAACCCTTCCCCGCGGTGCTGTGCGTGAGCGTCAACGACGCCGTGGTGCACGGCATCCCCGACGACACCGTCCTGGCCGACGGCGACCTGGTGTCGGTGGACTTCGGAGCAATCCTCGACGGCTGGTGCGGAGACTCCGCCCGCAGCTTCGTCGTGGGCACCGCAGCAGCGGCCGACACCGCGCTGATCGAGGCGACGGACGCAGCCCTGGCCGCGGGGATCGCCGCGGTACGGCCCGGCAACACCCTCGGTGACGTCGGACACGCCATCGCCTCGGTGGCCCGCGAGGCCGGCTACGGGCTGCTGGCCAACCACGGCGGCCACGGGATCGGGCGCACCATGCACGAGGCGCCACACGTCCCCAACTCGGGACGGCCCGGCCAAGGCATGACATTGCAGCCCGGACTGGTGATCGCGATCGAGCCGATGCTGATCGCCGACGGCACCACGGGCTACGTCCACGACCCCGACGGCTGGACACTCCGCAGCGCCACCGGAGCCCGCGCCGCGCACAGCGAACACACTGTGGCGCTCACCACCGACGGTGCCCGAATTTTGACGCGGTAGCGGCCGACTTTAGGCTGGTCCCATGGCTGAACTGATCATCCCCGCCGATATCAAGCCCCGCGATGGCCGTTTCGGATGTGGACCCTCCAAGGTCCGCCCGGAGCAACTGACCGCGCTGGCCGCTGCCGGGGATCTGTTCGGCACGTCCCACCGGCAGGCACCGATCAAGAATCTCGTCGGCCGCGTCCGCGACGGGCTGCGCGAGCTGTTCTCGGTTCCCGATGGCTACGAGGTGATCCTCGGCAACGGCGGCTCGACCGCATTCTGGGATGCCGCGGCGTTCGGTCTGATCGACAAGAAATCGCTGCACCTCACCTACGGGGAGTTCAGCTCGAAGTTCGCCTCGTGCGTGGCCAAGAACCCGTTCATCGGCGACCCGATCATCGTCAAGACCGATCCGGGCACCGCACCGCAGCCGCAGTCCGACCCGTCGGTCGACGCCGTCGCCTGGGCCCACAACGAAACCTCGACCGGCGTCTCGGTGCCGGTGCAGCGCCCGGCCGGTGATGCGCTGGTGCTGATCGACGCCACCTCGGCCGCCGGCGGCCTGCCCGTCGACATCGCCGACACCGACGCGTATTACTTTGCGCCGCAGAAGAATTTCGCCGGCGACGGCGGCCTGTGGCTGGCCATCGTCAGCCCCGCGGCACTGGCCCGCATCGAGGCCATCGGCGCATCGGACCGCTGGGTGCCCGATTTCCTGTCGCTGCCCATCGCGGTCGAGAACAGCCTCAAGAACCAGACGTACAACACCCCGGCGATCGCCACGCTGATCCTGCTGGCCGAGCAGATCGACTGGCTCAACGGCAACGGCGGGCTGGACTGGGCCGTCAAGCGCACCGCAGACTCCTCGCAGCGGCTGTACTCGTGGGCCGAGGGCACGTCGTTCGCCACCCCGTTCGTCACCGATCCGGCCCTGCGCTCGCAGGTCGTCGGCACGATCGACTTCAGCGATTCGGTGGATGGCGCCGCAGTCGCCAAGGTGCTGCGCGCCAACGGGATCGTGGATACCGAGCCCTACCGCAAGCTCGGGCGTAACCAGCTGCGGATCGGCATGTTCCCGGCCGTGGAGCCCGACGACGTGAGCGCCCTGACCGCCTGCGTCGACTGGGTCGTCGGCCAGCTCTGAGCAATCCTTCGATCCCGGTAGCCCTCCGCCAGCGTGTCAGCCCGGTAACGGGCTGATAACGCAGTAGGGTTCGCGCAGGAGGTCAGGTCGGTATGCGAGAACTCAGAGTCGTTGGATTGAACGTAGACGGCAGACGCATCATCTGCGAAGACGACGACTCCAAAGAGACGTTCAGCTTGCGTGTCGACGACCGGTTGCGCGCCGCGATGCGCGGCGACAAGGTCACCTCGAATCAGCCCGAGATCGATGTAGAGGTGCAGAACGTGCTGCGACCCAAGGAGATTCAGGCAAAGATCCGCGCCGGCGCATCGGTCGAGCAGTTGGCCGCAGCAGCCGGAGTGCCGATCGAACGGGTCGAGCGATTTGCCCATCCGGTATTGCTGGAGCGCGCGCGGGCGGCCGAGTTGGCCACCGCAGCGCATCCGGTACTGGCCGACGGACCCGCCGTGCTGACACTGCTCGAAACCGTGACGCAGGCCATCGTGGCGCGGGGCCTCGATCCCGATTCAATCGCCTGGGACGCCTGGCGTAATGAAGACAGCCGCTGGACCGTGCAGCTGGCCTGGAAGGCCGGTCGGTCGGACAACGTCGCGCACTTCCGCTATTCCCCCGGGGCCCACGGCGGCACCGTCTCGGCGTCGGACGACGCGGCCCGCCAGCTGATCAACCCCGATTTCGACAGGCCGCTGCGCCCGGTCGCTGCGGTCCCGCATCTGTTCGACAACCACGAGGCCGAGACCCACGACGTCCCGGCGGCGGCACCCGAGCAGTTCAGCCGGCCAGCCGAACCTATGCCCGCGCCGGCTCCCCCGGCGCCCAAGCGCAGCCGCAAGGCCCGTGCGACGGTTCCGGCCTGGGAGGACGTGCTGTTGGGCGTGCGTTCCTCGGGCACCCAGCCCTGATCGTTTTCGTGGAGTCAGTGCTGAAGATTGCGGCCATCAGGTAGCCACAATCTTCAGCGTTATCTAGTCAGGCCGCCAGTTCGACGCGGGTGAACTCGCAGTCCGGACCGCAGGCGTGGCCACTCACTGTGATTCCGTGTCGCCGCATCACCTGGGCGATCTTCGCGGCGGTCCGGCACGGTCGGTCGAAAACCTGACGGTAGGACAGTCGGACGGTTGAGCGGCCGTCGACCGCGGCGTCGAGATCACGCTCGACATCCTTGCTTCGTGCCGATGCAGTGTTGTGGAACAGGAGGCCGTCGAGTTCGACCACGAGCCGTCGGTCGTACTCGGCATCGCGGTAGCTCACCTTCACCGATGACGTCCAACGCTTCTGACGAGCGGCCCGGGGCAATCCGTGCGCCCGTTCCACGCGGTTGAGGTACCTGTGCTCCAGGACCGAGCAGCTGCCCTCGGCGATGTCGACGATCACCGCCCGCAGCCAGCGTCGTCTGCGAACCCGCCGACGGGCGTCGAGGGCTCGCAGCAGACGTCGCGCCGTAGTGCGCCGCGATTGGCAAGCGTCGGCCAGCACCGCAATCGCATCGAACTCGGATACGGCCTGACATGCGACGTCAAGGGCCGCTTCTTCGAAACGCAGCCGTGGCGGACCGACATGCCAGAGCACCCGCTCCTGCAGGTGGGTCAGATGGTGGATGCGCACTCCGGGTGGTTCGGCCAGCACGCCCCGGTCACGGGAGACTGCGACATGGATCACCGCACCCTCGCCGGTCAACGCCGATTCCAGGCACAACGCCGCCGGAGCTGCGTAAAGCACTGCGGCCCAGGCTCGTTGCAGCCAGGACAAAGGTCCGGTGTGATCGACGTAGACGCCGTCGTGGACCCGCGCCCACTCATTGCGCCGGAGCAACCGTCGAATGTCGTGCTGCTGCAGCCCCGCATCCAGGGCCTGCCGACGCGAGATCACCCCCGACTGCTGCCGAAGCACGTCCTCGATGTCCACGCCATCGATGCTTGCCCACCGGCTCCTCCACGACCAGACCCGTTCCGCGCACCTGTGGACAACTACTTGCGCTGAAGATTGCGGCTACCCGGTGACCTCAATGTTCAGCGCTGTCGACCGCTCTGTGGCGCACGACTGGTGGCCTGAGGTCAGCCCTGGGTCAGCCCGATGGCCAGCAGTGCCAGCCACCCGCCCGCCACACCGACACCCGACCCCAGCACGAACCAGCGCCACACCGGCCGGTGCCGCCAGCCCCACACGGTGGGCGCCAATCCCCCGACGGCGACCATGTTCAGGCCCACCGCCAGCAGCGGGTGCACGCGCAACAGCCCCATCCCGAGTACCACGATGGCCGCGGCGAGCACGGCTGCCACGAAACCCGCCACCGTCAGGCCGGTCGCCCACGGCGTGGAATCGTCGGTCACGGTGTCAATCTAACGCGAGTTCAGCTCCCGAGCCGGGCACGCTCGTAGAACGCGAGCGCCGCCGCCGTGGCGACGTTGAGCGAATCGGTGCCGCGTGACATCGGGATGCGTACACGCACGTCGCTGGCCCGCATCGTGTGCTCGGTCAGGCCTGGCCCCTCGGCGCCGACCAGTACCGCCACCCGATCCCCTTCGAGCTGCGTCATCGCTTCGGACAGGGTCGCGGCAGCCGGATCGGGAGTCATCGCCATGAGTCGGAACCCCTTGTCCCGCAAGAGCTCCAGATCACCGGGCCACGAGGAGGCCCGCGCGAACGGAACCAGCAGGGCGTGGCCCATCGACACCCGCACCGCCCGCCGGTACAGCGGATCTGCGCACCCCGCCCCGAACACCACGGCATCGACCGCCAGTCCGGCGGCATTGCGGAAGATCGAGCCGAGGTTCTCGTGGTCGTTGACCCCTTCGAGCACCGCCACGGTGCGCGCCTCGGAGATCACCTCCGCCACCGTCAGCTCCGGCGCCCGCGAGGCCGAGGCCAGCACGCCACGGTTGAGGTGGAACCCGACCGCGGCAGCCATCACGTCGGCGTCGGTCCGGTAGAACGGCACGTCCACACCCTCGAGGTCGGCGGCCAGTTCCGTCAGGCGCCGGTCCGTGCCAAGCAGTGCACGCGGGGCAAATCGGGAGGCCAGCATCCGCTGCGCCACCAGCACGCCTTCGGCGATCACCAGACCTTTGCCACTGGGCAGATCGGGTCGCCGGTCCACGCTGTTGAGGTCGCGGAAGTCGTCCAACCGGGAATCGGCCGGATCGTCGATATCGATAACCTGCAGCAGACTCACACGCCTTCGAGAACCATGGCCGACATCAGATCGGCTGCGGTGATCAACGTCTGGCGTTCATCCGGATCCAACCGGGACAGTTGCGTCTTGAGCCACTCCTGGCTCGCGCGGCGCTCGGCCTCGACGAGGGTCATCCCGGCCGGTGAGGCGGACACCACGATCTGGCGTCCGTCCAACGGATGGGCGGCCCGCGCCACCAGACCCTGTTCGGCCAGTGAGGCGATCACCCGGGTCATCGACGGAGGACGCACCCGCTCACGCGATGCCAGCGCGCCCGGTGTCATCGCGCCCTCCTTGGCCAAGGTGGCCAGCGCCGAGAACTGGGTCAGCGAAACCGGGGATTCCGCACGCCGCGTACGTAATTGACGCGCGAGTCGAACAACCGCCAGGGCCAGATCATTGGCGAGCCGCGCCTCCGGATCCTTCACATCGGAAATAGTACTGAGGCGCTCAAGGTAAAGGGCTAAAACCAAGACCAATGAACGCGGACCGCATCGGATACGTTGGTCACCGATGACCGAGGACAACGACGCGCCGGAGCCCCAACCGCCGGCCCTGCCTGCCGCACTGCTGGAACCGTGGCCGGTGATTCTGGTGATCGCCACGGGCTGGCTGATCGCCACCGTCCTGACCTTCACGGTCAGCGGTCTGCAACACTGGCGGCCGTTCACAGTCGCCGGACTGGCGATCGGCGTTCTCGGCACGACTATCTTTCTGATCCAGCGCCGCGCCGTGCGCCGCGGATCCCGCGGTGCGCAAAGCGGATTGACCTGAGGAGACACCATGGCCGCACCCCTACTGCAAGCCACCATCGACATCGACGCACCGGTCGACAAGGTCTGGGGGTTGATCTCTGACCTCCGCCGGATGCCGCAGTGGAGCCCGCAGTGCCGGCTGATGAAGCCGCTCGGCCCGCTGCGTCCGGGAACCCGCACGTTCAACCTCAACCGGCGCAAGTTCGTGTTCTGGCCCACCACGTCACGGCTGACCGAGGTCGTCGACAACAAGAAGCTGTCCTTCCTGGTGGAGGGCAACAACACCGTGTGGAGTTACGAACTGGAACCGACGGGCACGGGCACCCGGGTGACCGAATCCCGCCACGCCGAGAACGGCACCACAGCCGTGTCCAACGCTCTGGTCGGCGCGTTGTTCGGCGGCGTCCCCAGCTTCGAGGACGAACTCGTCGAGGGAATGAAAGACTCGCTGGCCCGGATCAAGGCCGCCGCCGAGAACTAGGGACGACTCCATCGACTGGGTCGAATTCGCCTCAGCACCGGACCAGATTCGCCTCAGTCGGCCGGACCAGATTCGCCTCAGTCGGCGGTGTCGAGCACACCGTCGTCATACGGCTCGTACATCGGCGACCCGGTGCCGGGCGGTTGCGGGGTGTCCGAATGGGCCCCGCAGCCGTACTCGGCCTCCACCACATGCCCGTCGGCCGACAGATCGTTGGCGCACACGCCGAACATCACGCCCAGCGCGCCACCGAGCGGCAGGTAGAAGCCGCAGTCGCGGCAGACCCGGCGTGTCGACCGGGCCATCGCCGAACCCGGCCCGTAATCGCCGTCGTGCCAGCGCTGCGCAGCCTGCGCCCGACCCCACTCGCTGAGCACCTGACGCCGGCCGAAGCCGAGCTCGAGGGCCGCATCGTCGATCAGCGGATCACCGGTGGCCACATAGCCCGGGACCAGACGCGGATCATTGGGCGGCGGGGCCAACAGGTCGCCGGGCCCGAGGTCCCCGGGACGAACCCGCTCCTCCCACGGCACCCACTCCGGCGCCAGCAGCGCCGTCGGACCCGGAACCAGGACCAGCTCGCTGATCGTGGCGTGGTCGGCGCCCGGGTAGGCAGCCACCACGACGGCCCACTGCCAGCCACGGTAACCGGGCAGGTCAGCCAGGAATCGGTGCGTGGCCGACGAGGCGTCCTCGATGCTCGCACCGAGGTATTCGCCCACGGCGCCCTCGCCGCTGAACTCGATCAGCGCCGCGCGAGCCTGTTCGGCGGCACCCAACAGCACCGCCTCCTGCTCCTGCGACGGTGCCGCCGGGCCGGTCTCGGGTGTCTGCTCAGCAGATTCGGTCACGCTTTCCATCGCCTCCATAGTGCCTGATCGGGACGACCCCAGACCACACCGGTCGCCTGTCGGCCGCCCGAGCGCCCGATAAGAGAGAATCGGGGGGTGACCTACTACCCGCCGCGGCCGCCGGCCGATCACGGCGCGGAACATCCCGGAATGGCCAACTACCCCAGCGACGAGACGCCGCGGCGGCCACGCAGACAATCGGTGCCCAGCTCCAACCGCTGGCTGCCGCCGCTCGACGAGCAACACACCACCGCGCACCCCAGGCAGGACGACTCGCAACGCTCCCACGGCGTCGGCGCGGCAGCCGGTGAGAAGGTCACCGTCACCCGGGCCGCCGCGGCACGCAGCCGCGAAATGGGTTCGCGGATGTACGGTTTCGTGCACCGCGCGGCCACCGCCGACGGCGCCGACAAGTCCGGGCTGACCGCACTGACCTGGCCGGTTGTGGCAAACTTCGCCGTCGACGCAGCCATGGCCGTCGCACTGGCCAACACGTTGTTCTTCGCTGCGGCCAGCGGCGAGTCCAAGAGCAAGGTCGCGCTGTACCTGCTGATCACCATTGCGCCGTTCGCCGTGATCGCCCCGCTGATCGGTCCCGCGCTGGACCGCCTGCAGCACGGTCGCCGAATGGCGCTGGCGGCCTCGTTCGCACTACGCACCGGGTTGATCGTGATCTTGATCGCCAACTACGACGGCGCCACCGGGAGCTATCCGTCCTGGGTGCTCTACCCGTGCGCGCTGGGCATGATGGTGCTGTCCAAATCCTTCTCGGTGCTGCGCAGCGCGGTCACGCCGCGGGTGCTGCCCCCCTCGATCGACCTGGTCCGGGTCAACTCCCGACTGACCACCTTCGGACTGCTCGGCGGCACCGTCGTCGGCGGCGGCATCGCCGCGGGGGCCGAATATCTGTTCAAGGTGGCTCAACTGCCCGGGGCGCTGTACGTGGTCGTCGCCGTCTCGGTGGCCGGCGCGGTGCTGTCGATGCGGATCCCGAAGTGGGTCGAGGTCACCGAGGGTGAGGTGCCCACCACCCTGAGCTACCACGGTCAATCCGGCGGGCGGGACGAGATGCGCCGTCACCCCGGCAAGCCCAAGGCCGAACGTCAACCGTTGGGCCGCAACACCATCACCGCGCTGTGGGGCAACTGCACCATCAAGGTGATGGTCGGATTCCTGTTCCTGTACCCGGCTTTCGTCGCCAAGTCCCACGATGCCAGCGGCTGGGAACAGCTGCTGATCCTCGGACTGATCGGGGCTGCGGCCGGAATCGGCAACTTCGGCGGCAACATAGCCGCCGCGCGGCTCAAGCTAGGCCGCCCCGCACAGCTGGTCGTGCGGGCCGCGGCCGCCGTCACGGTTGTCGCGCTGGCCACCGCGCTCACCGGGAACCTGCTGGTGGCCGCTGGGGCGACACTGATCACCTCGGGCGCCAGCGCCATCGCCAAGGCCTCCCTCGACGCGTCCCTGCAGGACGATCTCCCCGAGGCCTCGCGGGCCTCGGCATTCGGCCGCTCGGAATCGGTGCTGCAGCTGGCCTGGGTTATCGGCGGCGCCACCGGGGTGCTGATCTACACGGACCTCACGGTCGGGTTCACTACGATCACGGCCGTGCTGATACTCGGACTGGCGCAGACGATCGTGAGCTACCGCGGCGAATCCCTGATTCCGGGCCTGGGCGGTAATCGCCCGGTCCATGCCGCACGAGAAGGTGGCAGCCGTCCCGCGGCAGCCCCGACAACAGCACAGTGGGAGTCCTGATGAAGCGTGTCCTGGCGGTCCTGGGGGCCGTGATCGTACTGGCGATCGCCGGTACCGCGGTCGGGGTCTGGCGACTGCACAGTGCACAGGGCGACCGGCTTCCGGAGATCAGCGCGTACTCGCACGGACACTCGGTGCGGGTCGGCCCGTTCCAGTACTGCGAGGTACTCAACCTCGACGACTGCAAGGAGCCGCGGGACACGGGCGAGTTGGCGGTCAGGAAAGACAACCCGGTGCAGCTGTCGGTGCCCAGTGCGGTCGCCCGTGCACCGTGGCGGCTGCTGCAGGTGTACGAGAACCCGATCGACACGACGGTGTCGTACTTCGCGCCCAAGACGACGCTGGCCGTGACCATCCCGACCGTCGATCCCAACCGGGGTCGGCTGACCGGCCTGGCGGTGCAAGTGCTGACCCTGGTTCAGGACCAGGACGGCGAGGAGTTCGCGCTGCCGCATGCGGAATGGTCGATCAGCACCGTCTGGCCCTGAGCCTCCGGCCGCTTTGCTGCTTGCCTTGACAAGCAACACTGGGCCGGATCTCTCAGACCGTGATTTTCGACGGTTGTGCAGCGTTAACGTATTTTCATGAGGCCACTGAGGGTGGGTCTGGCAACCGCCGGACTTGTGTGCGGCGGCATCGCGGGAGCGCTCGGCGTCGGGTTCGGTACCGCCCACGCCTACACCTACGGCCCGTTCCAGTGGTGCCCTGGGCAACCGCTGCCGAACGACCCGCCCCGGTCGGATGCAGACCTGGTGTGGGACATGGGTATCTGCCACACCTACTACTTCGAATATGACGTGCGAACCCACGCCCCTGCCCATTACTGGGAGGGACCCAACCTGTTCCCGACGCCGATCCCGCCGCCTCCGCCGCCGGAGAATCCGCCGAACATTTTCGAGCAGTGCCCCGGGCTCATCCCGTTCGTCAACTGTCTGCCCGGCCTCTGACCTTCCCGGCTACGACGCACCGTGTCCCTCCGGGACACGTTCACCCTGCGGCGTCGGCCCCGGCGGGGTGCCGTCACCGAAAGGCCTGCCGCCCAGGGATTCCCGCCCATGCGGCGTCAGCCAGTTGGCCAGGTCCGGGCCCTTGGGCACGATCTGCGTCGGGTTGATGTCCGAATGCACGATGTAGTAGTGCTGCTTGATCTGGACGAAATCGGTGGTGTCGCCGAAGCCGGGCGTCTGGAACAGGTCTCGCGCGTAGGCCCACAGCACGTCCATCTCGGCGAGCTTGGACCGGTTGCACTTGAAATGGCCGTGGTAAACCGGGTCGAACCGGGCCAGCGTGGTGAACAGCCGGACGTCGGCCTCGGTGATGGTGTCGCCCACCAGATAACGCTGAGTGCTCAGCCGGTCGGTGAGCCAGTCCAGCGTCGCGAACAACCGGTCGTAGGCCTGGTCGTAGGCCTCCTGCGAGCCGGCGAAGCCGCACCGGTACACCCCGTTGTTGACCTCGGTGTAGATGCGCTTGGCCACCTCGTCGATCTCCGCGCGCAACGGCTCGGGATACAGCTGCGGGGCTCCCTCGCGGTGGTACTCCGTCCACTCGGTGGAGAAGTCCAGTGTCATCTGGGCGAAGTCGTTGGTTACCACCGCACCCGTGGCCACCTCGACGATCGCCGGCACGGTGATGCCCTTCGGGTAGTTCGGGTCGCGTTTGAAGTACGCGTCCTGCAACCGCGGAATCTTCAGCACCGGGTCGAGCCCACCGGGATCGAGGTCGAAGGTCCAGCTGCGCGCATCGTGCGTCGGCCCGCAAAAGCCAATGGAGAGAACGTTTTCCAGGCCCAGCAGGCGCCGCACGATGATCGTGCGGTTGGCCCACGGGCAGGCCCGCGCAACGATCAACCGGTACCGGCCGGGTTCGACGGGGTAACCGTCACGTCCGTCGGCCGTGATCCTGGTGGTGATGTAGTTGGTATCGCGATTGAACTCGCCGGAGCTGGACTTGTCGGCGACGTAGGTGCCCTGAGCCATGGACCCAGTGTGCCCGTCGAGCGTTGGCTGGTGTTCGAAAAATCAGCGGATCCTCGAACACAAGCCGACGTTCGGCGCGGGAGTATTAGGCGTCGAGCTCCTGCGCGACGGCCTTGACCACCTCGGACACCCGGCGCGCGACCTTGCGGTCGGGGTAGCGCCCCTTGCGCAGCTCGGGCTGCACGATGTCCTCGAGCAGCGTGATCATGTCCGAAACCATGCCGTGCAGCTCATCGGGCGTGTGCTTGTGCTCGGGCCGCTCGGCCTCGCGCCGCGACCGGGCCAGACTCGGCGGCGGGTCGATGAGCTTGAGGCTCAACGCCTGCGGGCCACGACGGCCTGCCGCGACGCCGAACTCGACACGTTGACCGGCCTTCAGGCCTTCGACACCCGCGGGCAATGCCGAGGACCGCACATAGACGTCCTCGCCGTCCTCCTGGGACACAAAGCCGAAGCCCTTTTCGGCGTCGTACCACTTCACCTTGCCGGTCGGCACTGCACTCACCCGCTCGTCTTGTCAGAACTACCTACACACATAAAGTTCGCGCCCCGTCAGCGCCGGGACGCGATGGAGCGATCTTACTCGGCCCTCCCTGGGTGCTTCACCCCTATTACTCGGTAGGCTTGAAACCACCTCTGGAAGAGAGATGCGCCGGTAATGCGAGTGATTCTGAACATCATCTGGTTGATCTTCGGCGGCCTGTGGCTGGCGCTGGGATACCTGCTGGCCGCGCTGATCTGTTTCGTCCTGATCATCACGATCCCGTTCGGGTTCGCCTCGCTGCGCATCGCCTCCTATGCCCTGTGGCCGTTCGGCCGCACCATCGTGGACAAGCCGGGCACCCGGCCCGGCGCCCTGGTCGGCAACATCATCTGGATCGTCCTGTTCGGCTGGTGGCTGGCGCTGGGCCACCTGATCAGCGCGGTGGCCATGGCGGTCACCATCATCGGAATCCCGCTGGCGCTGGCCGATCTCAAGCTGATCCCGGTCTCGCTGGTGCCGCTGGGCAAGGAGATCGTCCCGGTCGACTCGCTGAAGGCCGCGGTATGACCCTGACCTCGCTCGGGCTGCCCTCGGTGAACAGGTCCGCCCCGCCTCTCGATCCGGCACCGACAACGGGGCCCCTGGTCGACACCTACGGCCGGGTGGCCACCGACCTGCGGGTCTCGCTGACCGACAAGTGCAATCTGCGCTGTACGTACTGCATGCCCGCCGAGGGCCTGGACTGGCTGCCCGGCGACGCGCTGCTCAGCACCGACGAACTGAGCCGACTGTTACGCATCGCGGTCACCCGCCTGGGCATCACGAGCGTGCGGTTCACCGGCGGCGAACCATTGGTCACCCGCCATCTGGAGGACGTGGTGGCAGCAGCTGCGGCGCTGCGCCCCCGCCCGGAGATCACGCTGACCACCAACGGCATCGGGCTGGCCCGGCGCGCGGCCGGTCTCCGGCAGGCCGGATTGGACCGGATCAACGTTTCCCTCGACAGCGTCGACGCCGCCCACTTCGCCCGCATCACCCGTCGGGACCGACTGGCCGACGTGCTGGACGGCCTGGCGGCCGCCAAGGCGGCCGGGTTGGCGCCGGTGAAGGTCAACGCGGTGCTGGATCCCGTGTCGGGCCTCGACGACGCCGTGACCCTGCTGGGCTACTGCCTGGACCACGGCTACCAACTACGGATCATCGAGCAGATGCCCCTGGACGCCGGGCACACCTGGCAGCGCGGCACGGTGATCGACGCCGACACCATCCTGGCCACCCTGCGCAAGCACTTCGACCTGCGGACCGATCCGAAGCCGCGCGGCTCAGCGCCCGCCGAGCTGTGGCAGGTCGCCGCAGGCGCCGATCACCCCGCGGGCACCGTCGGGGTGATCGCCTCGGTGTCGCACGCCTTCTGTTCGGCCTGTGACCGCACCAGGCTGACCGCCGACGGCCAGATCCGCAGTTGCCTGTTCTCCACCGAGGAGAGCGATCTGCGGGCACTGCTGCGCGGTGGTGCCGACGACGCCGACATCGAGGCGGCCTGGCGGACGGCGATGTGGGGCAAGCCCGCCGGGCACGGCATCAACAACCCGGATTTCGTGCAGCCCGCCCGGCCGATGAGCGCGATCGGCGGCTAGATGACAGGGCACACCATGGCCGTCACGGTCCGCTATTTCGCTGCTGCGGCCGCCGCAGCCGGAGTTGATGCGGAAACGTTAGATTTGGCAAAGGATTCCACGATCGCGACGCTCGTCGAGCACCTCAGCGGTCGCGACGCGGAGCTCGGGCGCGTCCTAAAGCGCTGCTCATACCTGGCGGACGGGGTCGCCGTCCGCGATATGGGCAAGCCGATATCAACGCAGCAGACGATCGATGTGTTACCCCCCTTCGCCGGCGGCTAACGTGATTTGCATCACATAACGAAATGGTCACGAGCTGGCTACGGCGGGGTGGAGCCCTTCGCTCACCTGCGACAACGCAGAAATAACCTGCACCTTTAAACAACTTTTAGAGTTTGCTCGGATCGAAAACGCCCGAGGCCGCTAAAGGTGACGGGATAGCGGGCAGCAGTTACCGTTCATTCCCAAGTCAACGGACCCTAATCAGTTGGCCCACCCTCATACCGAAGCGCCGAGCTCCATCCATCGGGCAGGGGTTAACGACGAACAACAAGGATGGAGGCGGGGGACCCAACCGGTCCACCGATTTACTTCAGGACCAGGAGCCGCTTGCGGCCCCTTGGGGTGAAGCCGTCAGAGTTTCGACGACGACGGCCGGGCGACCTCTCCCGCCCGAACCCGACAGCTGACCTCGTGGGCGCATACGAGAGGACCTTCACGCTTATGAGTGGACGGCATCGCAAGCCCACCACGTCTTCATCAGCCAAGAACGTCGCGAAGATCGCGGTGACCGGCGCTGCGATCGCAGGCGGCAGCCTCGCGATGGCCAGCCAGGCGATGGCGGCGACCGACGGCGAGTGGGACACCGTCGCCCGTTGTGAGTCCGGTGGCAACTGGGCGATCAACACCGGCAACGGCTACCACGGCGGCCTGCAGTTCTCGCCCAGCACGTGGTCTTCCAACGGCGGCGGCGAGTACGCACCCAACGCCTACATGGCCACCAAGGAACAGCAGATCGCCGTCGCCGAGCGTGTGCTGGCCGGCCAGGGCAAGGGCGCTTGGCCCGTCTGTGGACGCGGACTCTCGGGCGCCACCCCGCGCAACGTGGTCAACGAGCCCGCTCCCGCTGCCCCGCTGGATGCACCTGCGGTCAACGGCGAACTGCCGCCTCCGCCCGAGGCTCCGGCCCCGGCTCCCGAAGCGGCCCCGATGGACGCCCCGCTGCCGCCCGCACCCGAAGCGCTGCCGCCGGCCCCCGAGGACCTTCCACCGGCCCCTGAGGCTCCGGCCCCGGCTCCCGAAGCCGCGCCGATGGACGCCGCGCTTGCCCCGGCCCCTGAGGCCGCTCCGATCGCCGACGCCGCGCTGCAGGTGCCGGCCCCTGAGGCACCGGCTCCGGCTCCGGCTCCGGCTCCTGAAGAAGCGCCCGCTCCCGCCCCTGCGGTACAGCCGGTCAGCTACTTCGATCAGATCCAGCAGGCCATCGAGAAGCAGGGCATCGACGGCAACATCGTCATCAACGGCTGAGTTTCAGGCCGAGCCGACCCATTCGTCGGTGCCGTCGGAGAAGTACTGGTGCTTCCACACCGGAAGCCGCTCTTTGACGGTATCGACGAGACGGGCACAGGTTTCGAACGCCGCCCCGCGATGGTCCGCTGCCACAGCGGCCACCAGGGCGGCGTCTCCTATATGTAGGGTGCCGATGCGGTGGCTGACCGCGATCGCCCGTACCCCGGTGGCCTGCGCGGCGACTTCGGCGGCCACTTCTTCCAAGGTCTGAAGTGCGTTGGGGTGCGCGGAGTAGTCGAGCCGGATAACCGAACGGCCGCCGTCGTGATCACGCACCACCCCGGAGAAGCCGACCACGGCTCCGGCCGCCTCATGGGCCACCAGCGCCTCGTATTCGGTCAGCGAGATCGGCGTCTCGGTCAGATCGACGCGTAGGACGCTCGCACTCATATTCGTCTCCTCTTCGCGCAAGCGCTCATCGCTGCGACGGGTGGTCCTTGCCGCTCAGCTGGTCCAGCGCATGCTCCAGCACGCCCGCCAGCACCCCCAGCCCGTCCTTGACCCCTCCCGGCGAGCCGGGCAGGTTGATGACAAGGGTGCGCCCGGCGACGCCGCAGACCCCGCGGGACAACACCGCGGTGGGCACCTTGTGCACGCCGGCGCGACGGATGGCGTCCGCCAGGCCAGGGATTTGATAGTCGAGTACGGCGATTGTGGATTCCGGTGTCGCATCCGTAGGTGAGATGCCGGTGCCACCAGAGGTGATGATCAGGTCGACGTGCTCGGCCAGCGCGGCGCGCAGGGCATCGCCCACGGCGTGCCCGTCGGCGACCACCATCTGTTCGGTGACGTCATAACCACGATCAGAGAGCCAGCCGACGATGAGGGGGCCCGTCCGGTCGTCGTAGACCCCTGCTGCGGCACGGGTGGAGGCGATGATGACCCGCGCCGAACGCGTCACTGAGTAGTTCTTTCCCACAATCCCGTTTTACCGCCTTCTTTGCGCAACACCTTGATGTCGTCGATGCGCGCGGCGGGGTCGACGGCCTTGATCATGTCGTACAGCGTCAGCGCGGCCACGCTCACCGCGGTCAGGGCCTCCATCTCGACGCCGGTGCGGTCGGTGCTGCGCACGGTGGCGGTGACGGTGACCTCGGTGTCACGGGCGTCGAAGTCCACGTCGACGCCGGTCAGCGCCAACTGATGGCACAGCGGAATCAACTCGGGAGTCCGCTTGGCGGCCAGAATCCCGGCCACGCGAGCCGTGGCCAGCGCGTCACCCTTGGGCAGGCCGCCCGAGGCGATGAGAGCCACCACATCGGCGCGGGTACGCACGGTGCCCACGGCCACCGCGATGCGTTTGGTGACGTCCTTGGCCGTGACGTCGACCATGTGCGCCGCGCCGGACTCGTCGAGGTGCGACAGTCCCACTACTACCTGTTGACGACGGTGGCCGACTGGATGAAGGGCAGCTCCTCGGCCGGCAACGGAAAGGTGAGGTCGCCGAACGGGGACAGCGCGCCGGTGCGGTCGGTGGCGAGCTCACTCACGGCGTGATCATCGCCGTCGGAGAGCACGGGCCAGCCGTTGTCGACGTAATGGTTCTTCTTGTTGTCAGCCACGCTCCATATTGTGGCAGGCTCCTCCACCGGAGGCGAGACCGGCGGGGGAGAGCCCGGAGAGGGATCGCGCGGGCTGCTTTACGCTGGTCAGGATATGACCGCCGCACAGACTCCCGGATTCCCGCTGGGTGCCTGGCTGTCCGACCTCGATGACAAGGCCCTGATCCGCCTGCTGGAGCTGCGGCCCGACCTGAGCCAGCCGCCACCGGGAACTATCGCTGCGCTCGCCGCGCGCGCGACCTCTCGCCAGTCGGTCAAGGCTGCCACCGATTCCCTGGACTTCCGGCGGCTGGCCATCCTGGATGCGCTGCTGGTCCTGCACGCCGACACCCACGCCGTGCCGGTGTCGCAGCTGGGCGAACTGTTGGGCGACCGGGTCTGCGCGAACGAGCTGGCCGATGCGCTGGACGATCTGCGCGAGCGGGCCCTGGTGTGGGGCGAGGCCGAGGTACGGGTCGCGCCCGAGGTGGCCACCGGCCTGCCCTGGTTCGTCGGTCAGGCCACCGTCGAGGTGGCCGCGCGCAGTGCCGAGGAGATCGCCGGCCTGCTCGACGGACTCGACGACGCACAGAACGATCTCTTGGCCCGGTTGTTGGAGGGGTCGCCGGTGGGCCGCACCCGCGACGCGGCACCGGACACTTCGCCGGACCGGCCGGTGCCGCGGCTGCTGGAAGCCGGGCTACTACGCCGGATCGACGACGACACCGTGATCCTGCCGCGGTTGGTCGGCCAGGTGATGCGGGGCGAGGCCCCCGGCCCGGTCGAGTTGACCACGCCGGTGCTTCAGACGTCGTCGACGACACCCGCCGATGTGGACGCGGCGGCTGCCGGAGCGGCGATCGACCTGCTGCGCGAGATCGATCTGATCATCGAAACTCTCGGCAGCACACCGGTTCCCGAGTTGCGCAACGGCGGCCTCGGGGTGCGTGACGTGAAACGGTTGGCCAAGACCACCGGCATCGACGAACCACGGTTGGGGCTGCTGCTGGAACTGGCGGCCGGGGCAGGCCTGATCGCGGCCGGGATGCCCGAACCTGACCCGGGTGACGGGACGGGGCCGTACTGGGCGCCGACGGTGGCCGCCGACCGGTTCGTCGAATCCACTACCGCCACCCGCTGGCACCTGTTGGCCTCCACCTGGCTGGACCTGCCGGCCCGGCCCGCGCTGATCGGTAGTCGTGGGCCGGACAACAAACCCTTTGCCGCACTGTCGGATTCGCTGTATTCGACGGCAGCTCCCCTGGATCGCAGGCTGCTGCTGAGCGTGTTGGCCGAGCTGGCTCCGGGCGCCGGGGTCGACGGTGCGGAGGCCGCCCGGGCGATGGTCTGGCGGCGGCCACGCTGGGCGCTGCGCCTGCAGCCGGGCACCGTCAGCGGGCTGCTCGCCGAGGCGCATGCGCTGGGCATGGTGGGCCGCGGGGCGATCAGCACCCCGGCTCGCGGTCTGCTGGCCGGCGATCCCGACGAGGACGTGCTGGCCGCGATGGCCAAGGCACTGCCCAAACCGCTCGACCACTTCCTGCTGCAGGCCGACCTGACCGTGATCGTGCCCGGCCCGCTGGAGCGGGATCTGGCCGAGCACCTGGCCGAGGTGGCCACCGTCGAATCGGCGGGCGCGGCGATGGTCTACCGGATCAGCGAGGCGTCGATCCGGCGTGCACTCGATGCCGGGCGGACCGCCAGCGAGTTGCACACCCTGTTCGAGAAGCACTCGAAAACTCCGGTGCCGCAAGGGTTGACCTATCTGATCGACGACGTCGCGCGTCGGCACGGCCAGCTGCGGGTGGGCATGGCCACGTCGTTCCTGCGGTGTGAGGATCCGGCCCTGCTGGCTCAGGCGGTGGCCTCACCGGGCGCCGACCGCCTCGAACTGCGGCTGCTGGCGCCTACCGTGGCGGTGTCCCAGGCACCCATCGCCGACGTACTGACCGTGTTGCGCGAGGCCGGATTCGCCCCGGCCGCCGAGGATTCCACGGGCACCGTCGTCGACATCAGGGCCCGCGGTGCACGCGTCGTCGCACCGACCCGGCGCCGCGTCTACCGACCGTCCACTCCGCCGACCGCCCAGACCCTGGGTGCGATCGTCGCGGTGCTCCGGAAGGTGGCCGCCGGTCCGTTCGCCAGCGTGCGGCTCGATCCGGCGATGGCCATCACCCAGTTGCAGGAGGCCGCGATCAACCAGACCTCCGTGGTGATCGGCTACGTCGACCCGGCCGGGGTGGCCACACAGCGGGTGGTCTCCCCCATCAACGTGCGCGGCGGCCAGTTGACCGCGTTCGACCCGGCCGCCGGGCGGGTCCGGGAGTTCGCCATCCACCGGGTCACGTCGGTGGTGTCGGCCGACCCCGACTAGCCGCGACACAGCGTGCTCACAGAGCGGTTCACCAATATGGCGGTGTGACAACGATGTTGACGGCAGCGGATCAGGTACCCCCGGCATACCGGGGAGTGTCGCTGCTGCACGGTTGGCTGCCCCCGACATTGTGGGCGCTGGCAGGCGTGGCGCTGATCGCGGCGATCGGCTGGCGCACCCGGCGCTGGCGCCTGATCTGGCTGCCGTGCGCGATCGCGGTCGGCGTCGCCCTGACGGCATGGGCCCGCTGGTTCGTCCATTCGCAGGGGCTCGCGGGCGATCCCGCACCGGCGGCGCTGTGGATCTGGATCGGGTTGACCGGGTTGGCCGTGGCCGTGCTGGCCCTGGGTTGGCGCGGCAGCCGCTGGCGCCGACGGACCGCCTCGGTGGCCGCAGTTCCGTTGTGCCTGCTCAGCGTGGGCGTCGCGGTCAACCTCTGGGTCGGCTACTTCCCCACGGTCACCGCCCTGTGGAACGAGGTGACGGCCGGCCCGCTACCGGGTGAGACCGACCTCGCCACCGCCCTCGACCAGCGCCAACGAGGTGAGATTCCGTCCCAGGGCGAGTTGGTGTCCGTCACGATTCCCGCCGACGAGTCCGGCTTCAAGCACCGCGACGAACTCGTGTACCTACCGCCGGCCTGGTTTGCGCCATCGGCGCCCGCGCTTCCCGTGGTGATGATGATCGCCGGCGAATTCAACACCCCGGCCGATTGGGCGCGCAGCGGCAACGCGATCGCCACCATCGACGCTTTCGCCGCCGAGCACGGCGGCAACACCCCGGTGTTCGTCTTCGTCGACGTCGGCGGCTCCTTCAACAACGACACCGAATGCGTCAACGGTCCGCGCGGCAACGTCGCCGACCATCTCACCAAGGATGTACCGCCGTATCTGACCAGTACCTTCGGTGTGCGCGACGCCGGCTGGGGTGTGGTCGGCTGGTCGATGGGCGGAACGTGTGCGGTGGATCTGACCGTGATGCATCCCGAGTTGTTCAGTTCGTTCGTCGACATCGCCGGGGACACCGGCCCGAACGCGGGCACCAGGGAGCAGACCATCGCGCGCCTGCACGGCGGGAACGCCGCGGCCTGGGCCACCTTCGACCCGGCCACGGTGATCGACAAACACGGCGGCTACCACGGCGTGTCCGGCTGGTTCGTCATCTCCTCGGACGCCCCGGTCAAACACGGGGCGCATCCGGCCAATCCCGATGCGGTGGGCCTCGGCGGCCAGGACGCCGGGGGCAACCCCGGCGATCAGACCGAGGCTGCGCACACCCTGTGCGACCTGGGCCGCAGCCACGGCATCGCCTGCGCGATCACGGCGCTGCCGGGCAAGCATGACTGGCCGTTCGCCGAAGAAGTGTTGAACACCACGCTGCCCTGGCTGGCCGGTGCGGTCGGTACCCCGGGAGTGCCGCAGGTGCCACTCCCGGCCGGTGGTGCACCGCCGCCGGCACCGACCGCTGCCCCGCGCTGAATGCGCGCGTCGGCCGATTCGGGATAATGGATCCGATGAATTCTCCCGCGATGCGCGATGAGTGGATGGGATCCCGCGAATGACTGACGGCCCACTGATCGTGCAGTCCGACAAGACGGTGCTGCTCGAGGTCGACCACGAGCAGGCCGGGGCGGCCCGTGCCGCCATCGCGCCGTTCGCCGAACTGGAACGCGCCCCCGAGCACGTGCACACCTACCGCATCACCCCGTTGGCGTTGTGGAATGCCCGCGCGGCCGGCCACGACGCCGAGCAGGTGGTGGATGCGCTGGTCAGCTTCTCGCGCTACCCGGTACCGCAGCCGCTGCTGGTCGACATCGTGGACACCATGGGCCGCTACGGGCGGCTGCAGCTGATCAAACATCCGGCGCACGGATTGACGCTCGTCAGCCTCGACCGTGCCGTGCTCGCTGAGGTGCTGCGCAACAAGAAGATCGCCCCGATGCTGGGTGCGCGCATCGACGACGACACCGTGATCGTGCACAACAGCGAGCGCGGCCGGGTCAAGCAGATGCTGCTGAAGATCGGCTGGCCGGCCGAGGACCTGGCCGGCTATGTCGACGGCGAGGCCCATCCGATCGAACTGGCCCAGGACGGCTGGGCGCTGCGCGACTACCAGGAGATGGCTGCCGACTCGTTCTGGGCTGGCGGCTCGGGCGTGGTGGTGCTGCCCTGCGGGGCCGGTAAGACGCTGGTCGGGGCGGCTGCGATGGCCAAGGCCGGCGCGACGACGCTGATCCTGGTCACCAACACGGTGGCCGGGCGGCAGTGGAAGCGCGAACTGGTGGCCCGCACCTCGCTGACCGAGGACGAGATCGGCGAGTACTCGGGCGAGAAGAAAGAGATCCGGCCGGTCACCATCGCGACGTACCAGGTGATCACCCGCCGCACCAAGGGCGAGTACAAGCATCTGGAGATCTTCGACACCCGCGACTGGGGGCTGATCATCTACGACGAGGTGCACCTGCTGCCGGCGCCGGTGTTCCGGATGACCGCCGACCTGCAGTCCCGGCGGCGGCTGGGCCTGACCGCGACGCTGATCCGCGAGGACGGCCGCGAAGGTGACGTGTTCTCGCTGATCGGGCCCAAGCGCTACGACGCACCGTGGAAGGACATCGAGGCCCAGGGCTGGATCGCCCCCGCCGAGTGCATCGAGGTGCGGGTGACGATGACCGACAACGAGCGCATGCTCTACGCCACCGCCGAACCCGAGGAGCGCTACAAGCTGTGCTCGACGGTGCACACCAAGATCGCGGTGGTCCGCTCGATCCTGGAACGCCACCCGGGCGAGCCGACCCTGGTGATCGGCGCGTACCTGGATCAGCTGGAGGAACTGGGCGAGGAACTGGACGCGCCGGTGATCCAGGGGTCGACGAAGAACTCCGAGCGCGAGGCCCTGTTCGACGCGTTCCGCCGCGGCGAGATCTCCACGCTGGTGGTCAGCAAGGTGGCGAACTTCTCCATCGACCTGCCGGAAGCCTCTGTCGCCGTTCAGGTTTCAGGCACCTTCGGTTCCCGCCAGGAAGAGGCGCAGCGGTTGGGCCGGTTGCTGAGGCCCAAGGCCAACGGCGGCGGCGCGGTGTTCTACTCCGTGGTGTCACGCGATTCGTTGGACGCGGAGTACGCCGCCCACCGCCAGCGCTTCCTGGCCGAGCAGGGCTACGGCTACGTCATCAAGGACGCCGACGACCTGCTGGGGCCGGCGATATGACCGTGCGGCGGGTGATGCCGGTGCTCACGGTGTCCGACCTCGCCGCGACCGCCGCTGCCTACACCCAGACGCTGGGGCTGACCGAGGTGATGAACCACGGCTGGATCGTCACCCTGGCCGACGCGGAACTCCGTCATCAGGTGAGTCTGATGACCAAGGACGCGACGGCACCGGTCAACCCGTCCGTCTCCATCGAGGTCGACGACGTCGACGCGGCGTATGCCGCCGCGGTCGAGGCCGGCTTGAAGATCGTGCATCCTCTCAGCGACGAGGAGTGGGGTGTACGGCGGTTCTTCTTCGCCGATCAGTCGGGCAACGTGGTCAACGTGCTCAGCCACCGCTGAGTCAGGTGTGCGGCCCCATGGCCTTGACGACGGTCAGCAGCACCACCGAATCGGTGAGCGCATGCAGGCTGTGACGCGTACGCGGGATCACGATGTGATCGCCGGGCGATCCTTCCCAGCTGGCGTCGGAATTGGCCAACTTCACCCGGCCCTCGATCACCTGCAGCGTGGCCTCACCGGGGCTCTCGTGCTCGTCGAGCCCGGTGCCCTCGGTCATCGCGATCAGAGTCTGGCGCAGCTGGTGTTCATGCCCGCCGTAGACGGTGTGTGCACTGCGTCCACTGTTGGCCGTGCGGGCTGAGGCCAACTGCTGACGGGCAATCGCGGTGAGCGAGATCTTCTCCATACCCAAATCGTGCCACCTCCGGCGGTCGCATAGGCGTGGGTCGGGATATGTGATCGGACACGGGATCAGCCGAGCGCGGGCAGCACCTTGTCGGTGAGCAACTCGACCGACTTCCACGCCTCGTCGACGGGCATGCCACCGACCAGCGGGTGCATGACGAGCGGCCCGTACTGGTCGGCGCCGCGGATCTCGGCGATGAGCTGTTCGGGCGTCAGGATCCGGTACCGGCCCGACACCTTGACCTCCTCCAGCGTGCGGACTCCCGGCAGATGCATGAGCGAGCGCTGATCGACCGACCAGCCGCCGTAGGTGACCGCCTCCCACAGGATGTGCTCGCCGAGTTCGGCCCACGCCCGGTCCGGGTCTTCGTGCAGGTAGACCATGCCGCGGTTGACCGGCCCGGGCATCAGGACTGCCGGTTTGACGCCCTGCTGCGCACACAGTTCCCGGTAGTGATCGGCGATGTCGGGCAGGTGGTCGACCAGGCTCAGCGGCAGACCGAATCGCGCCGCCCGCCGCGCGGTGGCCCGCACTCCACCGCCGACGAACAGCGTGGGATGTGGCCGGGTCCAGGTACCCGTTTCGGCCCAGACCGCGAGCATCCGGGTGATCAGGTCGTCCATCAGAGCGCCACGCCCACTGAAATCTACTCCGAGCGCGTCGTATTCGACTTCGCGATAACCGAGGCCCACCGTGGTGAACAGCCGCCCGCGGCTCATGTTGTCCACCAGTGCGATGTCCTCGGCGAGCCGGACCGGATTCCACAGCGGGCCGAGTGCACAGTCCACACTGGCGATCAGCCGCTCGGTACGGGCCAGGAACATCGCGGCCGCCATGATCGGATTGGAGCTCCAGCCATGCCCGGTGGCGTGGTGCTCATCGACGCTGACCGACGTGATGCCTTTGGATTCACCCCACTGCGCCAGTTCCAGCGCGGCCGACAACAGCCGGCTCTGGGTGCGTGGGTCTCCTTGCGGGGAGGCGAAATTGAACCGCAGTACCGTCAGCGCCATGGCTTACGCGCAGTCCGAAGCACCGTCGACGACGAGGACCGTCCCCGAGGTGTAGGCGCTCTGCTCGGTGCACAGGAAGGCGATCGCGGGGGCGATCTCGCCGACGGATCCGAAGCGGTGCAGCGGGATATGGGACAGTTCGGACTCCACCAGTTCCGGGGCGAACTGCATGGGGGCGGTCATCGGGGTGTCGATCGCCCCCGGCGCGACGGCGTTGACCCGGATACCTTTGTCGGCCCACTTGACGGCGAGATTGCGGGTGACGCAGATGATCCCGGCCTTCGCCGCTCCGTAGCCGGGAACCAGCGGCACCGCCCGCAGGGCCGACATGGATGCCAGGTTCACGACACTGGCGCCGCCCGCTGCGGTGGACGCCCTCAGCGCCCGGTACAGCCCTACCGTCAGCCGGTAGGGGCCCGTGAGGTTCACCGCCACCGACGCGTCGAACCCGTCCGGCTTCGACTCGTCCAGTCCCCCGGGAAAATTCGCGCCGGCGTTGTTGACCAGCACGTCGAGGCTCCCGAAGCTCTCGGCCACGGCATCCACCGACTCGTGGTCGGTGATCACCAGTTGCCGGTAGGCCATGCCGGTCAGGTCGGTGTCGTAATCCGTCGCGGCTGCCCTGGTACCGGTGATCGTCACCTCGGCTCCGGAATCGCGGAACAACGTCGCGGTGGCGTGCCCGATCCCGCTGGTGCCGCCGGTGATCAACGCGGTGGTCCCGGTGAAGTCGAAGTTGACGCGTGCGGTCATGAGTTCCTCGCTGTCAGCCGGCTCAGCTGATTTGTGAGCCAGGCGGTTTCCCAGAAGTTCGTGCTCTCGGCCAGCAGGCGTTCATGGGCCTGCCGCAGGACGTCGCGAGCCCCCGGATGGCCCGGTCCGACAAGCTCGGCCAGATGGATGGCATGCACCGGGCGGCCCGCGTCCAGGTGTGTCCGGGCCCGGTCGACCACCGCTTCGGCGCCGGCCAGTTCGACGATGTCCGCGGTGACGGCGTCGAGCCCCACCGGATACAACTCGGTGGTCGAGCGGTGGTGAAACCAGCCCGAGTAGTTCTCCCAGACGGCCCGCACATCCCAGGCGACTTTTCCGTAGCCCTGCCCGACCTCGTACTCGGCGGGCAGCGTGATCTCCCGCATCAGCGTCCCGACGTCCTTGCCTGCGTTCATCCCGGCGACGGTCTCGTCGTGGATGTGCTGGATGGCGCCGCGCAGTCGGGTGAGTTCGGTGTCGATGCGCTCAGCTCCGGCGATCGGGGCGAAGTGGCCAGTGACCAGGAGTTCGGGCTGCAACGCACGCACCGTCTCCACCGACGCGATCGCGGTGAGCGCGTCGCGGTACCGGTCACCGCGCATCGTCACCAGGTTGGGAATGTGCCCGAAGATCGGTCCGAAGGTATTTCCGCACAGGCAGATTCGTTCGTCCGGCAGCCAGACCACCAGCGAGTCGGTGGTCTCTCCGCCGGGCACCGAGATGAGCTCGATCCGGCGCCCGCCGACCTCCAAGGTCAGGGTCTCGTCGAAGTCGATGTCGACGGTGGGCACGCTCTGGGCGGCCAGGCGCTGAGTCCCGAGACGCTGCTGGATCGCCTGGATGCCGGTGGCCAGCTTCTCACTGAAGGCGAAGGCACTACGGCTCGCTCGGTACGGGATCAGCCGCTCGTTGTCGTCCCGCCAGACGGTCCAGTTCGCTTGCGCGACAACCTGAGTGTCCGGGTCGCGCACGCTGTCCAGACCTCCGACGTGGTCCACGTGACCCTGGGTGAAGATGATGTAGCGCACCGGTGAGTGATCGACAGCGTCGAAGTTGGCCCGGTGCACGGGGCCCTCGAAACCCATACCGGTGTTGATGATCACGCGGCCGTCGGCGGTGGTCAGCAGGTAGGAGTTCGACAGGCCCGGAGAACACCACAGCCCGGGCGCGACCTGCTCGGCGGCTGCGGCGGAGGCGGGTGCCATCGCCCCGGCTCCTGGCCTGCTGCGGTAGATCGGTTCGACAGTTTCGCCGCTCATCGTGGACGTCTCCTCAACTCTCGGGCCGCACGTCGAACCGGTCGAAGTAGAAGTCGAAACGGCCCCGCAGGTCCTCGGCCGAGACGCCGAAGTGCCGTTGCAGGTCGTAGCGGATGTGACCGTGCTTGCCGCGCGGATTGCTGTCGAGATACTGCTCGAAGCGTTTGCGCACCTTCGACGTCAGCTCGACTCCCCCGCGGGCGTAAAGCTGTTCCAGCAACGGCAGTTCGTTGCCGCCCAGGTGGTGGAAGGCGACGTCGATGCTGCGGTCGCTCGCCACCAGTTCACGATCGCGCACGCACGCGCTGAGCAGCCGGTGTACGCGATCACTCCAGTAGTCCAGGAGCCAGTCGGGGTCGATGCTGGTGCGGCGCATCCGGTCGCCGTAGGCCATCATCGTGATGGCCGACTGGATCACCGCCACGGGGTCACGGTGCGTGAACGCCACCGTCGCATCCGGGAAGGTCGCCATCAGGGGGCCGAGCTGCTCGCAGTGCTGGGGGCTCTTGAGCACCCAGGTCCGCGGGCCGCGCAGGAATGTCAGTGCCTGCAGCACCTTCTTGAGGTAGGCGTAGTGCCGGGTCTGATCCAGCCCCAGGTAGTAGTCCCGCCAATCCGGCACGCGCGCATGCCATTCCAGGACATACGAAGCCAGGTCGAGGTCGAGGATCTCGACCTCCTCCTCGATCGCCTCCGGATACCTGTCGTGCATGGCGGCCACCAGCGGGGTGCTGGCCATCAGCGCGTCGTGTTCGGCTTTCACCCGGGCATAGCGCGGGTCGACGCCATAGATGTCGGGACCGCGCCCGAGCGCCGGAATCGGCTCCTGGCTCTCCCAGTACGGCAGTGCGCGGCGGCGCGGATCGGCGGCGATGAGGTTCACCAGATGCGTCGTGCCCGACCGCGGCATGCCGACGACGATGAAGGGCTTCTCGATCGGAATCGACTCGATCTCGGGGTATCGCTTGATCAGATCGGTCAGCGACAGCCGGTTGCGCAGCAGGCGAACCACCCTGGCGCGCAAGGTCATCCTGGCCAGCTGGGTCAGGCCGGTGTCGGCCTCGATCGCGGCGACATGGGCGGCCAGTCGGTCACCGAAGCCGTCGGTGTCGTCGAGGTCATCGACTCCGGCCTGCGTCCGCGCCTCGGCCAGCATCGTCGCGATGTCCAGATCGACCGGGCGGGACTCGGTGTAGTCGAGGATCTGCCGCTGCGCCTCGGTGAGCCGCGGCGCCGCCAGGTCGTCGAACTCGATGACATCGGAGGCGCTGCTCATGGATGACTCCCCGGGCGTGACTTGTGCGTGTCGAATATTCGACGTAGCGTTCGAAAATATGACGCTGAACGTAGACCGGCAGAACACCGCCAGTCAAGTGCCGTCGCCGCCGACCGAGCGGGTGATCGCCGTGATGCAGCTGCTGGCTGCCGAGCCCGACCGAACGTTCACCCTCGCCGACATCTCCCGCCGGCTCGACATAAGCCGGGCCACCGGCCATGCCATCCTGACCACCCTCGCCGCACATCGATGGGTCGTGCGCGACGACAACAGTGCGGGCTACTCCTGCGGGCCGGCCATCGCCGCCCTCGGCCGCCCGGCGAATCACCGCGGGTTCCGGCCGGTGCTGCAACACCTCTCCGAATCGGTTGGCGCACAGGTACTTCTGGCCCATCGCGACGGGGCAAACCTGCAGATCGTCGAAACAGTGGGCGAGACGCTCACCGCCCCGCGTATCGGCACCGACTTCCGGATCCCGCTGGTCGCACCGTTCGGGCGCGACTACGTCGCATGGGCCCCCGAGCCGGCTCAGCAGGCCTGGCTGGACGGCGTCGGGCAACCGTCGCCGAGGCTGCGCAAGCGCCTGGCGGCGGTCCTCGGAGAGGTGCGCCGGCGCGGATACGTCGTCGAACGGCTCAGTCCCGAGTACGTCCGGGTCTACTCCGCTCTGCGCGCCCTGGCCGGCGAGGGCGAGCCCGACGCCATCACCAGGCGCCTGGCCTGGTCGTTCGCCGATCTCACCCTCGTCGACTACCTGCCGGGCGAACTCGACGACTCGGGTCCCCACCGCGTCGCCACCATCTCGGCGCCGGTCCGGGACACGGACGGACTGGTGACGATGTCGGTGACCGCAGCGCCGTTCGCCGCGCTCACCGCCGACCAGGTGCATGAACTGGGCGCACGCGTCTGCGACGCCGCGCGCCGAATCGAAGAACGTCTACAAGGAGTGAGCGCATGAAGGTGGCGATGGTGACCGGCCCCGGAACCACGGGTGTCGTCGAGGTGGACCGGCCCGAGGTCGGGCCGCGCGACGTGCTGGTGAAGATCCGTGCGTGCGGGATCTGCGGCAGCGACGCGCTCTACATCGCGATCGGCGGGCTGCCACCGCACCAGGGCCGAATGCCGCTGGGGCATGAACCCGCCGGTGAGGTCATCGCCGCGGGCGCCGACGTCACCGGATTGAAGGTCGGCGACCACGTCGTCGTCGACCCGATGGCCTCTCCCCACGACATCATCGGCAACGGCGGCGGCCGGGGCGCGCTGGCCGAGTATCTGCTCATCACCGACGCCGTGCGGGGAACCCACGTCGAGGTGATCCCCGATCACATCCCGTTCGAGGTGGCCGCGCTCAACGAGCCCATGGCCGTCGCACGTCACGCGGTCAACCGGTGTGCGCCCAAACCCGCCGACAAAGTGCTCATCTTCGGCGCCGGGCCGATCGGGCTCGGAGCCACGCTGGCCTTCAAAGCACTTGGCGTGCAACACATCGTGGTCGCCGACCTCATCGCCGCCCGGCTGGACACCGCACTGGAGATCGGCGCGGACGCCGTCATCCACTCCGGGAAGGAGAACGTGGTCGAGCGCCTCATCGAACTGCACGGGCCGGGCGAAGCCATGTTCGGAGGCAAGTCCGACACCGACATCTACCTCGACGCCGCGGGCGTGCCGGCCGTCATCCAGACCGCGGTGACCGCGGCCAAGAAAGGCGCCACGGTCGGCGTCGTGGCCGTCCACAAAGAGCCGGTGCCCGTCGACTTCCTCTCGGTGATGAGCAACGAGATCACGTTCGTCGGCTCGATGGGCTACCCGGACGAGATCTTCGAGGTGACCAGGGATCTCAGCGCCAACTGGCAGAAGTACGCCCGCATCGTCAGCCACACCATCCCGTTCGACCGCGTCGACGAAGCACTCACCACCGCCTCGACGCCCGGCGCCGCCGACAAGATCGTCGTGACATTCGACTGACCTCGCCGACGGCGCCGGCACGTCCTGAGCGCACCCGCGGAATTCAAATCACGCGGAGTGAATCTCCCTCGTAACCGAACCGGCACCGAAGTTGGACGAGCAACCGCTCGGCCTCGGCGATGCGTCCGTGCAGCCGGACCAGCGCTTCGGGCATCGGCGCCTCGGCCACCCGGCTGCGTTCCCGAAGCCGCCGCCACCGCAGTTCGGTCGCGGCGAGAAGGTCTCGAAGCTCGGCGATTTCGCCGATCAGAATGTCCTCGAACAGGCGCGATTGGGCGACGTCAGCGCTGTGCACGGGCCGGGAACAGTCAATCGGGGTGGCCACGCGGGAAGCCATGCGCGGCAAGGGGTTGAGCACCGCGGCCACATCGGCCCCGACTGTTGGGGCGGACACGCTTCCGCTCCCGAACTCCCGTGATATCAGCGTCACGTGGGGATCATGGAACACATCACGGCGCCGATCCACCGCACGTTTCACCCGACATACCTTTTGCGGCCATCTGCCAGTCACGCGATGTACGTTTGACGACCTTTAAGCGCGGCCGCCGTCAATGGACCAGCAGTGGGAGGTTGGGCCTCACAGCTGTAAGGCGATGACACGTGGCAGGTGCGGCCGCACCTGGGACACCATGAGGCAATGCCCACCGCCCCCTGGATGCACGTCGCCCGTACGGCCGCTGTGCTGGCCGCCGCGATGGGGATCGGACGTTTCGTCTACACCCCGATCCTGCCGCTGATGACCGCGCAGGCCGGACTCAGCCCGCAGACGGCCGGACACCTGGCCACCGCCAACTACATCGGCTATCTGGTGGGTGCGGTCGCCGGAGCGTTCTCGCCCCGGCTGTCCCGTTCGATGTCGGCGTGCCGGGTCTCGCTCATCGTGTTGGTGGTCAGCCTGGCAGCAATGCCGTTGACCGACAATGCCGCCGGCTGGATGGTGCTGCGGCTGGCCGCCGGCGTGGCCAGCGCCCTGGTGTTCGTGATCGCCATCAACACGGTGCTGGACCATCTCCACGGACACCCTGCCCATCTGCCCGGCTGGGCGTTCGGCGGAGTCGGCATCGGGATCGCCCTGTCGGCCGCCCTGGTGTTCGGCCTGCCGCCCCGGGCGGGATGGCAGGGTGCGTGGTGGCTGGCCGCCGGGTGCACCGCGGCGTTGAGCGTGGCCGCGTGGTTCATCCGCCCGGGCACCACCCCGAGCGACGGGAAAGCCCACGCCGACCACCGCAAAACCGCCCGGCGCCCCTTCGCCCTGCTCTTCGGTAGCTACACCTTGGAGGGCATCGGCTACATCATCGCCGGAACTTTTCTGGTGGCTGCCATCTCACAGCACTCGCCGGGCCGGCTGGGCACTGCCGCCTGGCTGGTGGTGGGACTGGCCGCGATACCGTCAGCCGCGTTGTGGGCGCGGCTGAGTTCCCGCTTCTCGCATCCGGTGCTGCTCACCGGGGCATTGCTGTTGCAGGCCGGCGGAATCGGGCTGGCCTGCACCGGAAGCGGCGTCGCGGCCGTCCTCGGTGCGGTTCTGTTCGGCGGGACCTTCATCGGAATCAGCACGCTGGCGCTGGCGGCGGGGCGGCAGCTGCAGTTCCCGGGCGCGGTGGCGCTGCTGACCGCTGGTTACTCCGTCGGCCAGATCCTCGGGCCGGTCGCGGTTTCACCCTTGGTTCACAACGGGTTTCGGGCCGCACTCGGCGTCGGGGCCGTCGTGGGGCTACTCGCCGCGGTGACCGCGATCGCGATACGGGTCGTCGGCGGGCAACCAGACTCCCTGATTGCGGACACCCAAGTCCCCGACGTCGCGGGTGAACGCGTCGATCACGGCCCGGACGGCCGCACTGTCCTCGTCGCGGCGCCAGACCAATGACCACGTCCACAGCGGCACCGGGTCCAGCACCGGACGGCGGACCAGGTCCTTGGGCAGCGTCGCATTCTGCCCCTTGGGGTTGTTGAGCACCGGTCGCCGCAGTTCACGGACGTGTTCGAAGAAGGTCGGCCCGGTCACGCCGCCGTCGTCGGTGCGCATGACGCGCGCCTCGGTGTCGGCAGCGAACTGTTCCCCGTATCGGTTCCACGAGGACCAGCTCGCGGCGTCGGCATCCACCAGCACCAACACGTCGGCGGCGTTCACCGGCGTAACGTCCGATCCGGTGGACAGCGCGTACAGCCGGTCGACACCCATCAACCGGGCATCGAGTCCCAATGCGTCGAGGTCGGAATTCTGCACCCAGCAGATCGCCAGGTCCAGGGTGCCGTCGGCGACCCGCGCTGCCTGCGCATGCGACGGCATCACCCAGGTGTCCACCCGCAACCGGGCCGCCCCGGCGGCTCGCTCGGCCAAATCAGTCGGGCGCCAGTTCACATACCCGATCCGCACCGGCTCGGACATCGCCAAACCTTGTGCCCGCCCGCGTAGTTCGTCGGCCTGCTGGATCAGGTCCCGGGCGCCGGGCAGCAGTGCGACACCGGCCTGGGTCAGCGCAACTGAGCGCCGGTCACGGTCGAACAGCTGCACCTTGAGGTCGCGCTCCAGTGCCTTGATCTGCTGGGACAACGACGGTCCGGCGATGCGCAGCCGCTCGGCGGCACGGCCGAAGTTCAGCTCCTCGGCGACGGTCACGAAGTACCGCAACTGACGCAGTTCCACCGTCCGAGCCTATTAGGCGAAACCTCCCGGCATCGAGCTAACCCGGCACATCGCGTTCCATCAGTCAGCCCAGCGCAGGGATGACCTCACGCTCGAACAACTCGATACCGGACCGGTCGTACGCGGCCTCGGGGAAGTACAGAATGGCGTACTCACACCCGAGGTCGCGCAGCCGCTTGAGCTTCTCGATGACTTGTTCAGGTGTGCCACTTGCCGATTCGGGTGCCGTGACGTTCGCCAGCATGGCGTCGACGACGGCCTCTCCGGCCACCGGGACCTGCCGGGCCCGCAGCCGCGCCACACGTTCGGCTACGTCGGCCTCAGATTCGCCGATGACGGCGTTGAAGTTGGCCGACCGCACGATCGCGGCGTAGTCGGTGCCGACGTCGCGGCAGTGCCCAGCCAGCACCTCGGACTTGTGCGCGAATCCCTCGGGTTCGGAGGTGAAGTTGGTGTACTGCGCATACTTGGCCGCGATGCGCAGCGTGACCTTCTCCCCGCCGCCGGCAATCCACATCGGAATACCGTTGTCCTGCAGTGGCTTCGGGGCCACAATCGCACCGTCGACCTGATAGTGCTTACCGTCGAAGCTGACCCGCCCGTCCCGCCAGGCGTCGCGCATGATCTGCACGCCTTCGTCGAGCCGGCCCAGCCGCACCCCGGCCGACGGGAATCCGTAGCCGTACGCACGCCACTCGTGCTCGTACCAGCCGCCGCCGATACCCATCTGCACACGGCCACCCGAGATGATGTCGGTGGTGGCGGCGACCTTCGCCAGGTAGGCGGGGTTGCGGTAGGACATCGCGGTGCACATCTGGCCGAGTTTGATGCGCGACGTCGTCGCCGCGTACGCAGCCATCAGCGACCAGGCCTCATGGGTGGCCTCGTCGGTCGGTACCGGAACGGTGTGGAAGTGGTCGTACACCCACAGCGAGTCCCAGGCGCCCGCATCGGCGTAGGCGGCCAGGTCACGCATCACCGACCAGTGGTTTTCGGTGGGAATGTCGACGAGATCGAGACGCCAGCCCTGCGGGATGAAGAGTCCAAAGCGCATGGATCCCGACTTTACGACTCCAGGCGCCCAGTGGCCAGTACTCACACGCAATTTGACCAGGACCGGGCAGAAACTGGCCGCCGAGCGTCCGCAATAATCTGAAAACGTTGTCCGGCAAGTTTTTTCAAACTCGGTCTAGGCTGTCACCATGCCCCTTTCCAAGGATGAACGCGAGCAATTTCTGGCCGAACCGCACATCGCCGCCCTGTCGGTGTACGCAGGAGACAAGCGCGGTCCGCTGACCGTCCCGATCTGGTACCAGTACACGCCAGGCGGGCAGCCATGGCTGCTGACCGGTAACGGGTCCCGCAAGCACCGACTGATCGAGGCGGCCGGCCATCTGAGCTTGATGGTCGAGCGGCTCGAGCCGACGGTGCGTTACGTGGCCGTCGACGGTGCCATCGACCGCATCGAGCCCGGCACCGACGAGCAACTCGTCGAGATGACCAAGCGCTACCTGGCCCCGGAGAAGGTGGAGCCGTATCTGGAATTCGCCCGCCGCGAGCAGGGCGACAGCGTGGCAGTGTTCCTCAAGCCCGAGCACTGGCTGTCGTCCGACCTGGGTTCGCTCTAACTCGGTGAGTTCGCGCCAACGCTTGTTCCGGTGGCTGTACCGGGTGGGGTTCACCCCCTGGGACGGCCACCCGTTGGCGCACAGCCTGATGACGATCGTCGAAGGCACCACACACGCGTTGTCGGCTCCCGGGACCGCGCTCGACGTGGGCTGCGGCACCGGGGACAACGCGGTGTACCTGGCCAGACACGGCTGGCGGGTCACCGGTGTCGACTACGTGGCCAAACCGCTGAAGAAAGCACGGGCCAAGGCCGCCGGACTACCTGCGGTCTTCGCCAAAGCCGATGTGACACAACTGAGTTGGTCAGGTATCGGAGGCGGATTCGATCTCATCGTCGACAGTGGCTGTCTGCACGGCATGAACGCCGAGGACCGCGACGCCTACGTCCGGGAGGTCAGTGCAGTGGCCGCCCCCGATGCACAACTGCTGATCGTGGCGTTCATCCCGGGCGCATCCATGGGTGTGCCCGGGATCGGGTTCGATGAAGTGCTCCGGCGCTTCAGCACGGACTGGACGCTGCTGTCCAGCGGGGACGAGCTGGCGATGGACCACAACGGGGCGAACGCAGCGCGGTTCTATCTGTTCCGCCGCACCGCATAAGGTCACCCAAGACCAGACCGCGATACAGCCGGCGGCCACAATCCGCAGCGTTCCGCAGTAAATCCACAGCTACTTCACAGGCGTTCTGCCGCAACGGAATTCGTGTCATAACCGGCCCCGCAGTGCCATTAGGCTTCCGATATGACCTCGCCGCTGCGCGTGAATCCCGCCACTCTCCGATCGGCCGCGAGCGATTTCGACCACCTGGGCACCGACAGCGCCGGCACCGGTACCGATCTGCAATTCTCCGCACTGCCCGCCCAACTTCCCGGTTTGAGCAGCGGTGACGCCTGCCAACAGGCCGGAACCGCCGTTGACACGGCCTGCCGGCGGGTTGCCGACCAGTACGCCAAACTCTCGACCAATCTGAACTCTGCAGCCGACACCTACGAGAAGACCGACGCCGAACTCGGCAAGAAGGTGAAGAAGGCCGGTGAGGGCACGGGTGGGCCGGACGACGGAGGCGACGGCACCACTCCCCCACCGGCGGCCCAACACGGGCCCGAGGCCATTCCGGTGGATCAGGTGACTTACGACAAGGGGTCGTGGCCAGCGGGCCAGGACGCCACCCGCACCTACATCAACCAGGCGTTGGACCAACGCGGCGTCACCGATCCCGCGGCCAGGCAACGCTGGATGGACGCCTACCTGACCTTGACCGAGCACGAATCGTCCTACAACCCGATGTCGGTCAATGACTGGGACGTCAACGCGAAACCGCCGAACTCGACCTACAACGTGTCCGACGGCTACGGCAACGGGTGCTCACGCGGACTCGCCCAATGCGTCCCGGGAACCTTCGCGCAGTACCACCAGCCTGGGACGTCGAACAATATCTACGATCCAGCCGCCAACATCGCCGCGTCGATGAATTATCTGGTCGGGGAGTACGGCGTGAATCCCGACGGATCCGACATCCGGGCGAAGATTCCGCAGACGAATCCCGGCACCCATCAGGGCTACTGACCGATGACAGGAGAATTGGTGAAGCTCACGCGCGCAGTCTCGATCGTCCTGACCGCAGGCGCCATGGTGGCGGGGCTGACGGCATGTCAGAACACCCCGGTCGTCGGTACCCCCAGCGCCGACGGCTCTTCCGCGACCACTGGCATGGCGCACCCTGCGCCGAGTCCTTCGGCCAGTCCGGTGTCGACGACGGCACCGAACGCCACGGCCGCGCCTTCCGCCGCATGGGTCCACTCCAACCGCCTGCCACTCAACGACTCTCAGCACTGGCCGAATCTGGCTGATTCGGCACAACCCCTGGGCAACAACACTTTTCAGATCGACAGCCTCTGCGGGGGCTCACCGGCGCAACTCGGCGGCGGCGACAATGCGCGCTCCCTCATCGATCGTGGCGACAACAACTGGTCGGTTCAACAGGTGATCGTGCACTATCCCGGCGATCCGTGGACCATGGGCCAGACCGCGCACGCGTTGTTCACCACCGTGCAGAACACGCTGGCCGGATGTCAGTCAGCATCGCCGACAGCACAAGTGACCATGACAACTCCGAAGCAGTTCTGCCCCAGCGTGCAACGCGGTGGCTGCAATCAGGTGGCAGCCGAAATTCGCCTGCCGGACAAGCACATAACGGCACATCTGTATCTCGCGGTCGTCGGAAGCACGGTGACCGAACTGAGCCTGTGGTCCACCGGAACACCCACCGCACAGTGGCCGGCATCTGCCGATGAGGACGTGTTCGCCGCCATGAACCCGCAGCTGTGCTCGGTGTGGGAATGCTGAGGAACTGACACCATGACGATGACCATCTCGGGGGTGAGCAATTCTCACCCTGAGCAGTTGATCGACGCCGGGCGCCGTGCGGCGGACTCCGCCGGCAAGGTGTCCCAGCAGATCGCCGAGGGGCACGGCACCCTGAAACGCCTGGACGACGGGTGGAAGGGCTCGGCCGCCGATGCCGCAAATGCCAGCGCAAACCGCACTTTCACCGATCAGCAGAAGGTGGCCGACACGCTGCAGCGGCTGCAATCGGTGCTCGGCGACGGCGGGAGCCAGTTGTCGGGGACCAAGAACAGCGTCACCGCAGGGGTGGACACCCTCAAGCAGCAAGGCTTTCAAATAGCCGACGACGGCACAGTATCCGTCCGGCCCGACAGCGCACTGGACGTGATGTCGAAGAAGAACCCCGTCATCGCGATGCAGCTGCGCCAACTCACCGCCGCCAACTCGGTGAAGCTCAAGACCTTGCTGGCCCAATTCGACAGCCAGGACCGCGAACTCGCCGACGCGATACGCAAGGCCACTGACGGCCTGAACCACGCCGAGGACAAACCCAAGGACCCGAACACCCCGCAGCCACCCCCTCCCGACCAGCCGAAGCCCACGACCGACGACACCAATGGGCCCGTTCCCGGTCCGGACGCCAAACCGGGTGACCCCGGGTACAAGGTGCCCCACGCCCCCGGCGACCCAGCTGACTACCCGCCGGAGCCCGGCTGGAAGACCGATGCGAAGGGTATGACGAACCCGCCCGGGTTCCCGCCCCAACCGCCGGGCGAGGCGCGCGACCAGAACTGGCGTGATTACCTCAACGGTAAGAACGGCGACGGAACCCAACGTCCGTCGGGACAGCCCCCCGCCGCATTCCCGCTGCCTGAGGCGGTCACCGACAAGAAACTCAAGATCGTCGGAGCGGCAGAGAACCAGCAGGGCACCCGCTATGTGTGGGGCGGCGGAAGCAAGGACGGCACGACGCAGGGACAGGATGGCCCGGACGAGGCACACACCCGTCAGGACTGGAAGTACAAGGGATTCGATTGCAGCGGCCTTTCCGAATATGCGATCTACCAGGCCACCGGGTACGACCCCGGCAAAGGCACCTCGGTGCAGTACGGGAACATGACCGAGGGCGCCGGGGCGTTCGGATCAGTGGTGCAGACCGGGCCCAAGCTGGATACCTCACAGCTGCAGCCCGGCGACGTCATCTACTACGACGGCGGCCAGGGTGTCGCGGGCGCGCACGTCGCGATCTACATGGGTAACGGCGTCACGGTGGAGACCAGTGAGTCCGGCACACCCGCACACTCACAGGCAGTGACAACGTCCGACGGCACCGTCCGCGTCGTGCGGCCCAACTGATTTCCCGGACCGCCTCGTTTCAATTAGGTTCAGCACCAACAATACTCGGAAGAGAACCATGAAAACTGTCACCGTTTCCACACTGTGTGCGACCATTCTCTTCATGAGCGCCTGCTCATCGCAGCACCCCTCACCAACGGCGTCATCGGTGTCCACGCCAGGTGCAGCTGTCACGGCGACGCCCGTCGACACCACGACAACCCCGATCAAGCCGGCCGCGCTCGTACTCAGTGTCGACGAAATCAATGCGGTGATACGGCAAGCCGACCCCGACGGAACGCAGTTCAGCAGAGCCGATCCTGCCGAGACCACACCTCGGAATCCAGCGGAATACCCAAGCGGCGCGGATGATCCGTGCAACCGGGTAGCGCCCATCGACTTCGCGGGAGCAGCACCCGTCCCCGTTGACTTCGTGGCGGTGCCGATGTTTGCCCCACGACAGAAGTCGCTGACACAGGCGATCGCCGTCTACGACAGCGCCGCGAGCGCTCAGAAGGTGTTCGTCCGGATCGGCAGCGATATCTCGGCGTGCGCTGGCACCCCGAGTACGGACAAGACCTATGCGCTGATCCCAGGAACATCGAGCGCAGAGACAATCCGATACACCCGAGGGAGCCTGGAAACCACCGAATACCGGCTGGCAGGCGCCGCGATCGTCGGCACTTCCTCGACGGCACCGGCGGCCGTCGTCACCGCAGTCGTCGACAAGCTCGTCGGCAAGCTCGGCTGATTCACAACCCGAGCGCGGCCATCGCCCCGTCGACGGTTGCGGTGCGCAGCTGATCTCCGGGGACGTCGGGGAACTGCAGGCAGCAGTCCTGCAGGCCGCCGAAGGCGATGACTGCGCGGGTGGATTGTTCGAGAGTCGGCTTGCGGCCGAACACCAGCACCCCGAGCCGGGCGCGCCAGGCCAGCAGTTGGTCGATCAATCCCAGATCGACCAACGTGGTCAGCTCGGAAACGATCAGGATGAGATCGGCGCGGTGCCGGTAGTGAAAGTCGAAGTAGCCCTCCAGAAGTTCCCGAGCTGAGGCCCGGGCGGCTCCGCGCTTGCGTTCCTGCTCGGCGATGAAGGCCTCGCCCTCGTCGATGAGGGGCTGCAGAATGCTGCGGACCAGGTCCTCGCGTGACCGGAAGTGGTAGTACAAGGCCGGTTTGGTGATGCCGAGGCGGTCGGCGATGTCCTGCAGACTGGTGCGCACCACGCCCTTCTCGGCGAACAATTCACGCGCCACGTCTTGGATGCGCTGGCGGGTATCCAATGCAGGCTTGGCCACGTAGCCACCCTAACTTACTTAACGATCGGTAAGCTGACGAACGAAGTACTTACCGACCGTTAAGTAAGGAGGCATCGTGAAGGTACTCATCTCCGGCGCCAGCATCGCCGGGCCGGTTCTCGCCTACTGGCTGTCACGGCATGGATTCGACGTCACCGTGGTGGAACGCTCACCCGCGCTGCGCAAAACCGGTGGCCACGCCGTCGACCTGTTCCGGCCCGCCATGGAGATCTCCGAACGCATGGGCGTGCTGTCCGACATCGAGGCGCACGCCACCGGCACCACCGAGATGCTCATCCATCGGCCAGGCACATCGCGCCCCGCCCGTCTGGACTACCTGAAGATCATCGGCGCCATGTCCGACCGGCACGTCGAGATCATGCGGGACGACCTCAGCGAGATCTACTTCAACGCGAGCCGCGACGACGTCGAATACCTCTTCGGCGACACCATCACCTCGATCTCACCCGACGGGAGCGTAACTTTCGAGCACAACGCACCCCGGCGCTTCGACGTGGTGGTGGGAGCCGACGGGCTGCACTCCGGTGTGCGCCGTCTGACGTTCGGCGACAACGTTTCCGAGAGATTCCTCGGCGGCTACCTGTCGGTGGTGTCGGTGCCGAAGGACCTGGCCCGCGACGGCGAGATGACCGGGTATTTCAAGCCCGGCCACATGGCAGGCATCTACACCGCCGACCATCTCGATGATGCCCGCGCGGTGTTCATCTTCCGCCCGGGTCAACGGCTGGATTACGACTACCGCGACGTGGAACGTCAAAAGGCGCAACTTTGCGCCGCATTCGCGCAGACGGCGCCCGAGGTTGACCGCTGGCTCGACGAGGTGCCCCGGACGCCGACGTTCTACTTCGACGCCATCACGCAGCTGCAGATGACGACGTGGTCGCGGGGCCGGGTGACTCTCGTCGGCGATGCGGGTTACTGCCCCGGCCCGGCCGTCGGAGGCAGCACCAGCCTGGCGGTCTACGGCGCCTACGTCCTGGCCGCCGAGATGGTCCGGGCCGGTGACGATTACGCCGCTGCCTTCGCCGCATATGAACGCACGATGCTGGCATCTGTTCAGGGCAGCCGGAAGCTGGCACGCGTCAACGCGAAAACCGTGGTGCCCATGACTGGTCTGGGCATCCGCGCACTGGTGGGTGCCGGGCAGTTGATCTCGCTCCTGCCACTGGGCGTGACCCAGGCGCTGGCCCGGCTCAACGCCAAAGGGGTACGGCTCTACGACACCATGCCGCTGCCTGCCTGGCCGGCCACACTCCCGTAACCAGCAGGCGGGCGTAGCGTGGCCGCATGGGCGAACTTTCCGAGGATGTGATCGCATTTCTGTCCGAAGGCACTCGCACTGCCGTACTGAGCTGGGTGGCAGCTGACGGCCGGCCGTTGTCGGCACCCGTGTGGTTCGTGGTGGACGACGGCGAACTCGTCTTCAACACCGGTAAGAACACCGCCAAGGGACGGGCTCTGGGCCGGGATTCGCGGGTCGTGCTGTTGATCCACGACGACACCCCGCCGTTCGCGTTCGTCCAGGTGCAGGGCGTCGCCGCGGTCAGCGAGGATCCCGACGAGTTGCTCGCCACCGCCACCCGCATCGGCGGCCGCTACATGGGTGCCGACCGCGCCGGGGAATTCGGCCGACGCAACGGGGTCCCAGGAGAACTCGTGGTGCGGGTCAAGCCGACGAAAGTCCATGCCGCATTCGATGTGGCGGACTGAGGGGAGCCAGAGTGACTGAGATAGCCCAGTTCGCCGACATGTTGTCCGGCGATCACGGCCTCTGCGTGCTGAGTACCTTGCGCGGCGACGGCAGCATTCAGTCCTCGATGGTGAATGCCGGCGTGATGGCACACCCCCGGACTGGCGAACCGGTGGTCGCGCTCGTGGCGATCGGCGGAGCGCGCAAGCTGCGGCACCTCCGCGCCGACCCCCGGGCCACCGTCGTCGCCCGCTCAGGCTGGCAGTGGGTGACGGTCGAGGGCACCGCCGAGATCATCGGGCCCGACGACCCGGATCCCGACACCGACGCCGAGGGGTTGCGTCTGCTCCTTCGTGCCATCTTCCAAGCCGCCGGCGGCACCCACGACGACTGGGACACCTACGACCGCGTCATGCGCGAAGAGCGTCGCACCGCGGTATTGATCGCGCCCACCCGGGTGTACTCCAACCCTGGCTGAGATCAGCGCCGCCCTACTCCGCGCGACCACCCAGATGCTTGGCCAGGAAGCGGTCGGCGCGGTGATAGAAGTCCAGCCGGTTCTCGGGCTTGGCGAAGCCGTGCCCCTCGTTCTCATACATCACGTATTTCGTGGTCGATGCCGTGCTCGGCCATCGCCGCGACGATCTGCTCGGATTCAGCCCGCTTGACTCGGGGGTCGTTCTCCCCCTGCGCAATCAGCATCGGGATCTTGATCGCGTCCACCCGGGACAGCGGCGAACGGGACCACAGGAAGTCGGGGTCATCCCCAACTCGCTTGTGCCACAACTGGATCATCGGCTTCCAGTACTCCGGGAACGACGCGATCAGCGTGTTCAGGTTGGACGGACCGACCATCGAGACCGCGCAGGCGAACACGTCGGGCGTGAACGTCGCCCCGATCAGTGCCGCGTAGCCCCCGTAGGAGCCGCCGTAGATGGCGACCCGTGCGGCGTCGATGTAGCCCTTGCCCACCAGATGCGCGACCGCGTCGAGCAGGTCGTCGTGCATCTTGGCGCCCCATTCGCGGTTGCCCGCGTTGAGGAACTCCTTGCCGTAGCCGGCGGAGCCGCGAAAGTTCACCGACACGACGACATAGCCGCGGTTGGCCAGCCACTGCGCCTCAGGGTCGAAGCCCCAGCCGACGCGGGCCCACGGCCCGCCGTGCACCGTGAGCACGGCGGGTAACCCGGAGCGCTCCACGCCGGGCGGGAACGACAGATAGCCGTGCACGGTCAGGCCGTCGCGGCTGGTGAAGCGGAACGGCTCCATCGCCACCAGCGGGTAGTCGTTGAGCTCCGGGCGATGGTCGAACAGGAACGTCGGGGTCTGCGACGTCCGGTCCCAGGAGTAGAACTTCACCGGCCCGGCGTCCTGGTCGAAGGCGACCAGCCAGGTGCCGTCGTCGTGGCTACGGTCGGTGATCGACAGGTCGCCCGGACTCACCCGCATGAGCGCCTCGATGTCGCCGCGGATCGACTCGTCGAAGATGCGGTATTCCAACCGTTCGCCATACACGGTCGCGGCCTGGATTTCACGGGTGTCCGGGTGCAAGACGACATTGCTGACGCCGTACACCGGATCCTCGGCGAGCACCTCGACGGTCCCGGTCGCAATGTCCATCGTGACCAGGCGAGTGGTGTTCGAGCCGACCGACAACAGCAGGTACATCGCCGTGCCGTCACCGTTGAAGGCGAGCGGGGCCGTCGTCTCGGCATCCTCGGGCGCAACGTCCAACAGGGTTCGCCAGTCAGAGTGTTCGTCGTCGCGCACCAGGATCGTCATCCCGCCCTCGGCGGTCGGCTGCATCGCGCCGCGGACCCGCAGATCGTCGTCGACCAGCCAGCCCACGAAACCCGGGTTTTCCACCACCTTGCGCAACTCCCCGGTGGTCAGGTCGAGGTGGTAGACGTCGTGCAGTTGCGGGTTGTCCTTGTTGATCCCGACCAGCACATCGTTGGGAAACTTCTTGGGAAGCCTGATGATTCGGCACTGCACATCGTCGAACGGGGTGAGGTCACGTTCGACGCCGGTTTCCACGTCGACGTCGTAGAGCCGGAAGTTCTCACTGCCGTCGCGGTCGCGCACATAGAGGATGTGCCGATTGTCGTGCGCCCACACATAGTTGGGGACCCCCCGATCGGTGTCGTGCGTGACCGGCCGATCGTCACCCGCCCCGATGACGCCGACGAACACATTGAGCACGCCGTCGAGCGGGGCCACGTACGACAGCCGCGTCCCGTCCGGCGAGATCTGTGCGCCCGCGCGCTCCGGATTGCCGAGCAGCACTTCGAGCGGGATCAACGTCGCGTCCGCCATTACGCCCCCTTGTCGTCGGTATTTCTCAATACTGCCGCACCGTGGGCCGACGACCAGACGCAAAAGCCCCCGACTTGCGCCGGGGGCTTTTGACGTTTGGTGCTTAGGACTCGAGCGAGGCCGGGGGCAGGAAGCGGTCGCCGTAGCGGGCGGCCAGTTCCTTGGCGCGGGCGACGAACGCCGCCTTGCCGACGCCGAGCTCACCCTGGTAGCCGACGATGAACTGGGCCGAACCACCGGTGTACGGCGGGAAGCCGATACCCATGATCGAGCCGATGTTCGCGTCAGCGGTCGAGGTGAGCACACCTTCGTCGATGCACTTCTGGGTCTCCAGTGCCTCGGCGAACAGCATGCGGTCGATCATGTCCTGCAGCGGGATCTGGGCGGATCCGGAGTTGAACGTCTCCTTCAGGCCGGGCCACAGCTGGGTCCGCTTGCCGTCGACGTACTCGTAGAAGCCGGCGCCCTTCAGACGCGACGGGCGGCCGAGCTCGATCATCTTCTCCACGACGGCCTCGGCCGGGTGCGGCACGTGGGTGCCACCGGCGGCCTCGACACCTTCCTTGGTGGCGACGGCGATCTTGTGCATGAGCTCCAGGTTCAGCTCATCCGACAGCTGCAGCGGCGCCGCCGGGTAGCCGGCCTGCGAACCCGCCTGCTCGATCGACGCGGGCTCGACGCCCTCGCCCAGCATGGCCAGCGCCTCGTTGACGAAGGTGCCGATCACGCGGCTGGTGAAGAAGCCGCGGCTGTCGTTGACCACGATCGGGGTCTTGCGGATCGCGAGGGTGTAGTCGAACACCCGGGCCAGGGCCTCGTCAGAGGTCTTCTCACCCTTGATGATCTCCACCAGCGGCATCTTGTCGACCGGCGAGAAGAAGTGGATCCCGATGAAGTCCTCCTGGCGCTTCACGCCGGTCGCCAGACCGGTGATCGGCAGCGTGGAGGTGTTCGAGCCGAGCAGCGCGTTGGGCTCGACGATGTCCTCGATCTCCTGGAACACCTTGTGCTTGAGTTCCTGGTTCTCGAACACGGCCTCGATCACGAAGTCGACGCCCTTGAGATCCTGCGGATCGGCGGTCGGGGTGATCTTGGCGAGCAGCGCGGCCGACTTCTCTTCGGTGGTCTTGCCACGCTTGAGCGCCTTGGCCTCGATGCCCTCCGAGTACGCCTTGCCCTTGTCAGCGGCTTCCTGCGTGACGTCCTTGAGCACGACGTCGTAGCCGGCCTTGGCCGACACGTAGGCGATCCCGGCGCCCATCATGCCCGCGCCCAGCACACCGATCTTCTTGATCTCCTGCTTGGCGATGCCCTCGGGGCGCGACGCGCCGCCGTTGATGGCCTGCAGGTCCAGGAAGAACGCCTGAATCATGTTCTTGGCGGTCTGGCCGGTGACCAGCGAGACGAAGTAGCGGCTCTCGATGCGGCTGGCGGTGTCGAAGTCGACCTGCGCACCCTCGACAGCGGCGTCCAGGATGGCCCGCGGTGCCGGCATCGGGGCGCCCTTGAGCTGCTTCTTGAGCAGGGCCGGGAAGGACGGCAGGATCGCGGCGAGCGCCGGGCTGGACGGGGTGCCACCGGGAATCTTGTAGCCCTTGACGTCCCACGGCTGGGTGTGGGCCTCGGGGTTGGCCTTGATCCACGCCTTGGCGGCCGGAATCAGTTCGTCGACCGAACCGACGAGCTCGTCGACCAGGCCGGTGTCCTTGGCCTTGGCGGGGTTGAAGCGGGTGCCCTGCGAGAGGACCTCCATGAAGGCCTTCTGGATGCCGAACATGCGCACGGTGCGGGCCACGCCGCCACCGCCGGGCAGCAGGCCCAGGGTGACCTCGGGCAGACCGATCTGGCTGCCCTTGACGTCGGCGGCGATGCGGTGGTTGGTGGCCAGCGCGATCTCCAGGCCGCCGCCGAGCGCGGCACCGTTGATGGCGGCCACGACGGGCTTGGGCAGGGTCTCCAGCTTGCGCAGGTCGGCCTTGATGGTCTCGACCATCTCGAACGCCTCGGCGGCGTCGTCGGGCCCGATGCTCATCATGCCCTTGAGGTCGCCACCGGCGAAGAAGGTCTTCTTCGCACTGGTGATGACCACGCCGGTGATCGAATCAGGGTCTTCTGCTACAAGCCGTGCTAGCTCTTCTACGGCGTTATGCATCGATACCTTGTAGTGCTCGTTCATCACGTTGGCCGAACCGGTCGGGTCGTCCAACGTCAGGGTGACGATGCCGTCGGCATCCTTGTCCCACTGAATGGTGTTCTCAGCCATTGTTGTTCAGCCCTCTCAGACGCGCTCGATGATGGTGGCCACGCCCATGCCGCCGCCGATACACAGCGTGATCAGGGCACGCCGAGCGCCACGACGCTCGAGCTCGTCGACCATGGTTCCGGTGATCATGGCGCCGGTGGCGCCCAGCGGGTGGCCCATCGCGATGGCGCCACCGTTGACGTTGAGCTTCTCGTCGGGGATGTTGAGGTCCTTCTGGAACTTCAGGACGACGGAGGCGAAGGCCTCGTTGAGCTCGAACAGGTCGATGTCATCGACGGTCAGACCGGCACGGTCCAGCACCTTCTGGGTGGCCGGGGTGGGGCCGGTGAGCATGATGACCGGGTCGGCACCGCTGGTGGCGGTGGCCACGACGCGGGCGCGCGGCGTCAGGCCCTGGCTCTGACCGGCCTTCTCTGAACCGATCAGCAGCAGGCCGGCGCCGTCGACGATGCCCGAGCTGTTGCCGCCGGTGTGGACGTGGTTGATCTTCTCGACGTAGTGGTACTTCTGCAGCGCCACGTCGTCGAAGCCGCCCATGGCGCCCAGGCCCTCGAAGGCCGACTTGAGCTTGCCGAGGCTCTCCACGGTGGTACCGGGACGCATGTGCTCGTCGTTGTCGAGGACGACGAGGCCGTTCTGGTCCTTGACCGGGACGACGGACTTCGCGAAGTAGCCGCCGGACCAGGCCGCGGCGGCCTTCTCCTGCGAGCGCACCGCGTAGGCGTCGACGTCCTCGCGGGAGAAGCCCTCGATGGTGGCGATCAGGTCGGCACCGATGCCCTGCGGGACGAAGCCGATGCGGTAGTTGGTCTCCGGGTCACCGGCCCAGGCACCGCCGTCGGAGCCCATCGGGACGCGGCTCATCGACTCGACGCCACCGGCCAGCACCAGGTCGTCCCAGCCGGAACGGACCTTCTGGGCGGCCAGGTTGACGGCCTCCAGGCCTGAGGCGCAGAAGCGGTTGAGCTGGAAACCACCGGTGGTCTCCGGCAGGTTGGCCACCAGGCCGGCGGTGCGGGCGATGTCGCCGCCCTGGTCGCCGACCGGGGACACGCAGCCCAGGATGACGTCGCTGATCAGCGTCTCGTCCAGGTCGGGGTACCGCGCGCGGATCTCCTCGATCAGGCCGACAACCAGGTTGACCGGCTTGATCTCGTTGAGTGCGCCGCCGCGCTGCTTGCCACGGGGCGTACGGATCGCCTCGTAGATGAAGGCTTCTTCGGACATGTCTGCTCCCCTGCCGTATCGGCGTCCAGGTTCAGGTTGGGTTGTGGAACCGCCCAGCCAATGTGGGCAGTCCTCTGAACGGCAGCGTAGCAGCCTCGCCCAACCCGTTGGTTGGGCCTGTGCTCAGCATCTCCCTGAACCGGTGGTCGCGCGACTCGTCGTGGATCCTCGCGGCCTCGTCGCCGTCTCGTCGCGGCCTCGTCGCCGTCTCGTCGCGGCCTCGTCGCGGATTCGTCGCGGATTTCGACATGGGGGTTGTGGATCGCGTGGAGCGGCGACCCAGGCGTAGGAAACGACGCGCGCAGCCGCGGCACACCAGGCGTCCCCACGCCACACCCCACGCCCCCGTCGCCGTTTTCGACCTGGGGGCTGTACACCGCGCGCCGACACAACCCAGGTGTAGAAGACGACGCACACCCAAAGGCGCACGCCTCAAGGCGCACACCTCAGGCGGAGCGGGGCGCCTCGATCTCGATCAGCGAGGGGTAGTCGGTGTAACCGATCGGGCCGGGGGCGTAGAAGGTCGACACGTCGGGTTCGTTGAGTTCGGCGCCGAGGATCAGCCGATCGATCAGATCCGGGTTGGCGAGGAACGCCCGCCCCACCGCGGCCGCGCTGATCGCGCCCCACTCGGCGTAGCCCTCCAGCGCAGAGAAATCGGTGCCGGCGCCACGGCCGGTGTTGAGGACGAACGTCCCCGACCACAAGGCGCGGATGGCGCCGAACGTCCGAGTACCCGGGTCGATCACCACGTGCAGGTAGGCCAGGTCCAGCGGGGCGATCCGCTCCAACAGCGCCTCGTAGGTGCTGACGGGATCGTTCTCGTGCATATCGCCCGCGGAGTTTCCGGGCGAGATCCGCAGCCCGACCCGGCCGGCGCCGATCTCGTCGACGACAGCTTCGACCACCTCGGCGGTCAGCCGGGCACGGTTCTCGGGAGAACCGCCGTAGGCATCGGTGCGCTGGTTGACGACATCTGAGGCGAACTCGTGCAGCAGGTAACCGTTGGCGCCGTGGATCTCCACACCGTCCATGCCGGCGTCGATCGCCCGGCGTGCGGCGGCCCGGAACTGCTCGACGATCGCGGGGATCTCAGCGGTTTCGAGGGCTCGCGGGGTCTGCAGCGGCTTCTTACCGGTGGGTGTGTGGGTGACCATGTCGGCGGCGATCGCCGAGGGCGCGACGGGTTCGAACCCGCTGATGTCGGGGTGAGCCATCCGGCCGACGTGCCACAGCTGGACGAACATCTTGCCGCCGGCGTCGTGCACCGAATCGGCGATCTCGGCCCAGCCGTGCTGGTGGCGGTCGGTGTAGATGCCCGGGGTGTTCATGTAGGCGCCGTTGGCGGTCTCCGCGACGGCGGTGGCCTCGCTGATGATCACGCCCGCCCCGGCACGCTGCGTGTAGTACTGCGCGGCCAGCGGCGACGGGGTGCCGTCGGCATCGGCGCGCGAACGCGTCAGCGGTGCCATGAACAGACGGTTGGTAGCGACGGTGTCGCCGACCTGGATCGGCTGAAGCAGTGCGGCGTCGGCGTTCAGTTTGTAGCTCACGCCGCTCTAAAGCGTCGTGGGCGCGGCAATCATTCCCGCATTAGCCTCATGCAACATGACTGTCACACGGCTGCAGCCCTTCGCCGTCACCATCTTCGCGGAGATGTCTGCACTGGCCAGTCGGCTGGGCGCGGTCAACCTGGGCCAGGGTTTCCCGGACCAGGACGGCCCGGCCGAGATGCTCAAAGTGGCGCAGAACGCCATCGCTGAAGGTCACAACCAGTACCCACCAGGCCTCGGCATCCCCGAGTTGCGCCAGGCCATCGCGGCACAGCGCAAACGGCACTACGGGATCGACTACGACCCCGACACCGAGGTGCTGGTGACCGTCGGCGCCACCGAGGCCATCGCCGCGTCTGTCCTCGGCCTGGTCGAACCGGGCTCTGAGGTGTTGGTGATCGAGCCGTTCTACGACTCCTACTCCCCCGTGATCGCCATGGCCGGATGCATACGGAAGGCCGTGCCGCTGGTGGCCGACGGCGCCGGGTTCGCGATCGATACCGAGAGCCTGCGCCGCGCCATCACGCCCAAGACCCGGGCGCTGATCCTCAACTCGCCACACAATCCGACCGGTGCCGTGGCCTCCGACGCCGAGCTACGCGCCATCGCTGCGCTGGCCATCGAACACAACCTGCTGGTGATCACCGACGAGGTCTACGAGCAGTTGGTGTTCGGCGTTCCGCACCTTCCCCTGGCCGCCTACCCCGGTATGGCCGAGCACACCGTGACCATCTCCAGCGCGGCCAAGATGTTCAACGTGACCGGCTGGAAGATCGGCTGGGCCTGCGGGCCGGCCGAATTGATCGCCGGGGTGCGGGCCGCCAAGCAGTACCTGAGCTATGTGGGCGGCGGGCCGTTCCAACCCGCGGTGGCCCACGCACTCAATCACGAGGACGCCTGGGTGGCCGACCTGCGGGAGTCGTTCCAGGCCAAGCGGGATCGACTGGGCAACGCACTGGCCGACATCGGGTTCGAGGTGCACGCCAGTCACGGCACCTACTTCCTGTGCGCCGACCCACGGCCACTGGGCTATCCGGACAGCACTCAGTTCTGCGCCGAGCTACCACACAAGACCGGGGTGGCCGCCATCCCGATGTCCGCCTTTTGCGACTCTGAGGCTCCACACGCCGATCTGTGGAATCACTTGGTGCGCTTTGCTTTCTGCAAACGCGACGAGACCATGGAAGAGGCGATCCGCCGACTCGAGGCGTTGCGGGTCTAGCGTTCGGGGCTCAGCTTGATGGCACGCTCCCGGGCCGTCATCGCTCCCCAGATTCCGTAAGGCTCGGGAGCGGAGAGGGCGTGCGAGCGGCACCGGTCCAGCACCGGACAGGCCCGGCAGATCGCCTTGGCCGCATCCTCGCGTCTGCGCAGCGGGCGCCCCCGAAGCTCCTCCGGGAAGAACACCTCCGCCGGATGGTCCCGGCAGAGGCCGTGCAACTGCCAGCTCCACTCTTCGAACGCGGGTGGCGGCAGGTTGCGAGGTGAGCGGTAGACCGGAATCGCCGGACGGCTGACCGGGGTCTCGCGGTTCGCCTGTCGCGCAACGAATTCCAGCGGTGGCCGGTTGTCGAAAAGCGTGCGGGACAAGGCGTTCACCCCTTTGAACGAAGTGGCGTGTGGCCTGCCATGCTGCCAGCCTGCCCGGAGCCGACTGGTTGTCATCCTGTAAAGAATCGACCGCAGATCGCGACACTTTGCTTCGCCATTCCGGCACGCCGTGGACGATCGAGTGGTACGCCTGCGCCGCATCGGGCTACCCGGAATTCGAGTAGTTCGGTACTCGCGCGCAACCCCTCTGAATTTGCCACCATCGTAAAGACACTGGTGGGAGGCCTGATGAACATCGGATCGACGGTGGGGCGCGCGGCAGGGTTCGCGGCGGTCGCCGCGGCCGCCGCACTGGCGGTGGCTTGTAGCGGGGAGACCAAGAGCGACCCGCCGCCGCCACCGCCACCGGCGACTGGGAGCGCGACACTGCCGTCGACCACGACCACCACGCCGGGACCGGTCGCCACCTACCAGGCCCCGACAACCACCACGAACCCCGGTGGCTACACCAGCACCACGCCGTCGACGGGCACGACGCTTCCGCTGCCGACTTCGGAATCGCCGATCACGACGCTGCCCACCCCGACGTTCACTCTGACGCCGACGACGACGGAGCACCTTCCGGTGACGTCTGTTCCCACCACGCAGGCGCCGCCGGCGTGACCGACGATACGAAGTCACTGACCCAATCGGCGGAGCGGTGGTTGAGCCTGGTAGTCGTGTTCGTCGCGCCGACATCACTGATCACCGGGTTGTGCTACTTCTTCGGCCTACTTGCGATCCGCAATCGGCTGCACTACTTCGGCGTCGATCCAGGGACCGTGGGCTACACGTCGGCCGACTACGTCGTATCCACCATCGGCACATTCTTCTTCGCGTCGCTGCGGGTGCTGATCGTGCTCGCGGCACTGGTGCTGGCAGCTGCGGCTTTTCGGCACTGGTCGGGCACCGGGCGGCGAATCACCTTGCTACGCACCATCGCATGGCTCTTGGCGGCCCTGGGCGCAGTCGCCTTGGGTGTCGCCGTGGTGTGGCTGGTGTCCGATCGCAGCCTGATCAAATCGGTGTTCGACAATCCGCCCGACATGTACATGGCAGTGACGATCGCCGCCGGAATCGCGCTACTGGCCGCCGGCTATTGGACACTGAGACTCACCGGTGTCGGCCGGCTGTCCAGGACGGCCGAGCGGCTCCTGCTCGCACTGGCGGCCGTAGGCCTGGTGGGGGCGCTGTTCTGGGTTACCGACCTGTACGCCGTCGACCAGGGTAAACGCAACGGCGAGGATGCCGCGGGCAAGCTGTGGCCGGCCGACGGTGAATACACGGCGGTGCAGGTGGACACCACTGAGGCGCTGAACATTCCAGAGAATCTGGTGAAGATGACGATCCTGCCGAGCCAAGGGCCACCGACTGCGCCGGTCTACCGCTACGAATGTCTCCGCGTCCTGGACGCGCACGCAGGCCGCTACGTGCTGGTACCGGCCAGGTGGTCACGGGAGCAGGGCTACGCCATCACCGTGACTCCTGACGCGACACACCGCGTCACCGCGGTGGTGGACTCGACGCCCGTGGCGAAAGGGCCTGCCGTCGACGAGTTCTGGCAGTGCCCGGAAGTGGTGCGCACCTACCAGGAGCCCGACCTGGAGCAGATCCTGATCGGTGCTGAGAGAGCACAGACGCTGGTGGGCGCCGGCAGTCTCAGCGCTACCGGCCCTGACCTGAGCAGCGACACCGCACCCGCCAACGGCAATCCATCGTCATCGAAAGGTTGTGCAGCCGAGGAAGACCCATCTGCGCTCCCATCGTCTCTGCCGCCGTTCCCCGCAGGCATCGCAGCGATGCGGGAACGCGAGATCACCGGCGAAGGAGCATCCGGCCGCGTGCATTTGCAGCAGCGCGTCATGATCTTCCCCGACCCGGCGGCGGCCGATTCCTTCATGGTGACGGCGCAGGAGCATTGGGGGTACTGCGCGGGCAAGAGTGCCGCGGTATACCGCAACGGTGAGGCTCAGCAACGCACCCTCGGCAACCGCGTGGTGCAGAACAGTGTTCTGTCAGTGACTGATTCGGCATCACCAGGTTCCGTCTCCGACTGCGCCCAAGCCCTGGCGGCCAAATCCAATATCGTCGTTGCCGTCGACCTGTGTGGCGTGAAGGAGCCGTCTCAGGCGGCCGCTGTCGCCTTCGATGTGCGGAACCGGATTCCCACCGACTAGGGCAGTGTGGCGGCCACCGCCCACAGCGCGGCCAGATCCTCAGGTTCGGTCCGGATCGGGCTGAGCGCCACGTCGGTGGCGCCGGCGTCGAGATAGCGCTGCAACTGTGCCCGGACCTGCTCTGCCGACCCGACCGCGGCCAATTCCGCAACGCTGGAAACCTGTTCGCGGGCAATGATCTTTCGATACGACGGGATGGTCGCATAGAACTCCAGCCGCTGCGCGGCGGCGTCGCGGGCGGCATCGACGTCGTCGGCGACGAGCGCCGGAACCATGGCCACCACGCGAGGTCGGGGCCGGCCCGCCGCCGTGGCCGCCTCGGTGATCGTCGGCACGATGAAATCCCCCACCGTGCGCGGCCCGGCGAGGTACGGCAGTGTCCCGTCAGCCAGCTCACCGGTCACCCGAAGAGCTTTCGGCCCCATCGCAGCGACGTACACCGGGACCGGGGCACCACCGGGCACATGAACGGGCCACTCGGGGCTGGCGGTGAACTCCGTGCCGTGGAAATCGACCGCACCGTCGTGCAGGATCGCGTGGAGCACCTGGAGGTGCTCCCGCAACCGGCCGACCGGATCCGACCACACCGTGCCGAATGCCCGGTGCTCGGGCGCATGCGAGCCCAAGCCGAGACCCAGCGTGAAGTTTCCGTGCGTGCCGGCCTGCGCGGTCTGCGCGGCCGACGCCACCACCAGTGGGTGACGGGGATTGAGCGGCACCACCGAGGTGCCGACGCCGAGACCGGGCACCGCGGCCCCGATCAAAGCGGCCAGGGTGATGGCATCGATGTCGAACTGTTGGGCCACCCAGATCTGACGGACCCCGGCCGAATACGCGGTGCGGGCCTGTGAGATCGCGGCGTCGACAACATTGGGGGCGGACGGGTTCAGGGTGAGGACGACTCCGGTCGGCATATCCGCACCAACAGGCAGGGCGGGCGGGGCTATTCCGTTCCGATCACGCTGCGCCGGACTCTGGGAAGTTACGAATTCGGCTGGGCGACGCTCACCAGTGCCGTGAATTCCTCATGACGCGCTGACGCAACCGCTCGATGGCCACGTCGAGAACGAGGGTCTTTGCACGCTTGACCAGGAACTCCGGGATCGGCATGGCGAGGTCGACGATGATGTCGAACCGCACCCGCGTCCTGTCCACCTCGGGCGTCAGGTTGTATTCGACGTGCTGGCCACGCTGCTGCAGGTTGGGTTCGGCATCCCACACCATCCAGTTGTCGCCCCAGTGGAACTCGAGCACTTCCTTGTCGGTGATACCCATCAACCGCATCGTTGCCCTGACATGGTGCGGCCTGCCGTCGGGATAGCGGTCGATGATCTTGACGCGACGGTGGACCGCAGACCAGGTCGGCAGCGCGTCTACGTCGGCGAGCACATTCATGATCGCCTCCGGCGAGGCGTCGAAGACCGCCTCGCGTGATGCCTGTACGGCCACGCCCCAAATCTAGCGAACTGCGCCGCCCGATGCTGGGATTCTTCGCTTTGAAGCGCCGACAATCAGTTGGGTTGCCGCGCAACGATCACCGGCGCGGTGGATGAATGCACCACCGCGGAACTGACCGAGCCCAGCAGCATCCCGGCGAATCCGCCCCGACCTCGGTTGCCGACCACGACGAGCTGCGCGGTGTCGGCCTGCGCCAACAATTGACGAGCCGGCTCATCGGGCATGACCACCCGCCGGACCGCGACGTCCGGGTACCGCTCGCCCCATCCGGCCAGCTGTTCGGACAGCGCACGCTCGGCCTCGCTGCTCAGATCCTCCCACTTGACGGCGGGGAACTCGAAGTTCAAGTCCGTCCAGGTGTGCAGGACCACGAGCTCCACACCGCGCCGCGAGGCCTCGTCGAACGCGATCGCGGTGGCGAGCTCCGACGCGGGTGACCCGTCGACCCCGACCACCACGGGCGCCGTCGGCGGGCGTTCGTTGTGGGGGATCACCGCCATCGGACCGTGGGCATGGAGCGCCAGACTCGAACTCACCGATCCGAGCAACCGGCGTCCCCATTTACTCAGGCCGCGGGAACCCACGACCACCAGATCGGCGCGCCGCGAGTACTCGATCAGTGTGGCCACCGCATGCCCCGGAACAGCTTTGGCGACGAGTTGAAGCGGATGCGCCCCGGCAGCCTCCTGGGCGATCCGTTGGGCAGCATCGAGGACATCCTGACCCAGCTGGTCCTGGTAGTCCCAATAGTCCTGGGGCAGAGCCACATCCAACCAGACCGGCGACATGGCACCGGGCAGTGCGTGCACCAGGGTGAGCTCCACACCACGCAAGGCCGCATCCCGGGCCGCCCACGCCACTGCATTGTCCGATGCCGGCGACCCGTCAACCCCGACGACGATGCCGTACCGGGCGTCGTGCTCACTCATGCGAATCTCCTTGTGCCCGACAGATCATCACCGGTACCGGGCTGTGGTGCAGCAGGTTCAGGCTCGTCGAGCCCAGCAGCACGCCGGCCAGCGCGTTGCGGCCGCGTGACCCGACCACCACGAGCCCGGAATCGTCGACATGCTTCAGCAGTGCCTTGCCAGGCGAGTCCGGCTCGATGTAGCACTTGGCGGTGACAGCGGGGTGGCGTTTCTCGTGGGCGTCGACGGTCTCGGTCAGGGCCGCCAGTTCGGCGGACTCCACGCCATCCCAGTCGATCAGCAGGGGGATGGTGACACCGGTCTCGGCCGGAGCGGCCAGCGACAGCGACCGCACTGCGGTGATCGGCAGCCCGAACCGCTCCGCGAAATCGAATGCTGTCTCCAGCGCCGCCTGCGCCGCGGGGCTGTCGTCGACCCCGACGACGACCGGGCCGTCCCCCGGGGCGACCCGATCGCCGCGGAAGGCGACCACCGGGCAGGCGGCCCGGGTCGCGACGGCCAGCGCCGTCGACCCGATCAACAGGGCCGCCGCCGGGGTCACCGTCTTACCGCCGAGGACCACCAGGCGTGCCTCCCGGCTGGCCTCGATCAGCACCTGGTCGGCGGCTTCGTTGAACGAGACCGTGGATACCGACAGGTCGGGGTGATCGGCGCGCACGGCCTCGTCCGCTGCCTTGAGGAACGCCTGGGCCATGTCGCGCTGGTACGACATCATCGCCGCGGTCAGGGCGGCCGCGGTCTGGGTCAGATTGCGGCCGATCGACGGTAGGGCGTGCACGATGCGCAGCGGCGCGCCGAACCGGGCGGCGACGGCGCCCGCCCAGCGGGCCGCGTCGAGTGCGCCGTCGCTGCCGTTGATTCCGACTACTACTGGTGCGTCCGAGGAAGTCACACCCTCATCGTGGCTGCTTCTGAGCCCGATCGCCAGGGCACAAAGACCTCAGGTGCCGGTCAGGTCCAGCCGATGTCGGCGATGTCGGTGCTCGACTGCGGCGGACCGCCGGGCGTTGCCGGCGAGGTCCGAGAGAACCGCGGGGCTGGGGCCGCCTGGGTGACACCGTCCACGGTGACCAGCGTCGACCGGGCCTGCAGGTGCTCGCCCTCGGCAGCCTCACCCCAGGTGAGCACCGGCGTCACGCATGCGTCGGTGCCCGCGAAGATCTCGGTCCACTCGTCGCGGGTCTTGGTGGCGAACCGCTCGGTGAAGATGGCCCGCATCTCGTCATACCGGGTCAGTTCGAACTGCCCGGGGATCTCGGCGGCGTCCAGACCGAGACCGGCCACCAGCTGAGCGAAGAACTGCGGTTCGATCGAACCGACGGCCATGTAGCCGCCGTCCGACGTCTCGTAGGTCCGGTAGTAGGGAGCGCCGCCGTCGAGCAGAAACGACTCGCGTTCGTCGCGCAGCGATCCGGTGGCCCGCATCGTCCACATCATCTGCGCCAGCATGCTGACGCCATCGACCATCGCGGCGTCGATGACCTGGCCCTTACCGGACTTCTCGCGCTCGTACAGCGCGGTGACGATGCCGATCAGCACCAGCATCGAGCCGCCACCGAAATCGGCGACCAGGTTGAGCGGGGCCACCGGTGGGCGGTCGCGGTAGCCGATCGCGCTCAGCGCGCCGGTCTGCGACAGGTAGTTGATGTCGTGGCCCGCCGTGGTGGCCAGCGGCCCGTCCTGACCCCAGCCGGTGATCCGGGCGAAGATCAGCCGCGGGTTGACGGCCTCGCACTCGACCGGACCGATGCCGAGACGCTCGCAGGTGCCCGGACGGAAACAGTCCAGCAGCACATCGGCTTTGGCGACCAGGTCCAACAGCTTGCCGGGCTCGGACTTGACGTCCAGGTCCACGATCCGCTTGCCGCGGTGCATCAGGTCGACGTTCTCGGCGGGCATGGTCAGGCCACCGGGACGGCGTACCCGCACCACGTCGGCCCCCAGGTCGGCGAGCATCATCGCGGCGTGCGGTCCGGGGCCGATGCCCCCGAGTTCGATAACTCGCACTCCGGCGAGCGGTCCCGTGTTGGTCATGCGAGGCACACTAAGGCATGAGCGAAAACGGCTACACCGTCGGCGACTACCTGCTCGACCGGCTCGCCGAACTCGGTGTGACCGAGGTTTTCGGCGTCCCCGGCGATTACCAGCTGGAGTTCCTCGACCACATCCTCGCCCACCCGACGCTCCGCTGGGTGGGCGGCGCCAACGAGCTCAACGCCGGCTATGCCGCCGACGGCTACGGGCGGCTGCGCGGCATGGCCGCCCTGGTCACCACATTCGGGGTCGGTGAACTGTCGGCGGCGAATGCAATCGCGGGCAGTTACGCCGAACATGTGCCGGTGGTGCACATCGTCGGTGCGCCGTCCAAGGATTCCCAGGCGGCGCGTCGGATCGTGCACCACACCCTGGGCGACGGGGACTTCGATCACTTTCTACGGATCAGTCGCGAGATCACCTGCGCCCAGGCGAATCTGGTGCCGGCGACCGCGACGCGCGAGATCGACCGGGTGCTCTCGGAGGTACGCGAGCAGAAGCGGCCCGGCTACCTGTTGATCGCGACGGATGTGGCCCGGTTCCCCACCGAACCTCCCGCCGCACCGCTGCCCCGCTACACCGGCGGCACCAGTCCGCGCGCCCTCTCGATGTTCACCGCGGCCGCCGCGGAGTTGATCGGCGATCATCCGCTGACCGTGCTCGCCGATTTCCTGGTGCACCGCCTGGACTGCGTCGAAGAACTCAGTGCGCTGCTGTCGGCCGATACGGTCGGCCACGCCACCCTGATGTGGGGCAAGAGCCTGGTCGACGAGAGCTCACCCAACTATCTCGGCATCTATGCCGGTGCAGCCAGCGAACATTCGGTGCGCGAGGCGATCGAAGACGCTCCGGTGCTGGTGACCGCGGGCGTGTTGTTCACCGACATGGTTAGCGGCTTCTTCAGCCAACGCATCGACCCGGCCCGCACCATCGACATCGGCGCCAACCAGAGCGTGGTGGCCGGGCAGGTCTACGCCCCACTGGACATGTCGGCCGCGCTCGAGGCCGTCACGGCGATCCTCACCGAGCGCGGCATCACCTCACCCGCGCTGCCCTCGCTCCCCATCCGAACACACACCGACCCACCCGGGCGGGATACCGCGTTGACACAGGAAGCCTTGTGGGACCGGCTTTCTGAGGCCCTCACCCCCGGCAATGTGGTGCTGGCCGATCAGGGCACGTCGTTCTACGGCATGGCCGGACACCGGTTGGCGTCGGGGGTGACGTTCATCGGCCAACCACTGTGGGGATCGATCGGCTACACCCTGCCCGCCGCGCTCGGCGCCGGGGTGGCCGACCGGGGCCGCCGCACCGTGCTGCTCATCGGTGACGGCGCCGCCCAGCTGACCATCCAGGAGTTGGGCGCCTTCGGCCGTGAGGGCCTGACCCCGGTTGTCGTGGTGGTCAACAACGACGGCTACACCGTGGAACGCGCAATCCACGGTGTCACAGCCGAATACAACGACATCACCGGTTGGCGCTGGACCGAGCTGCCCGCCGCGCTCGGCGTCCCCGATGCGCTCACCTTCCGGGTCAGCACCTACGGCGAACTCGACGATGCGTTGACCGCCGCGGCAGCCACCCCGGAGCGGATGGTGTTTCTCGAGGTGATGCTGGGCCGGATGGACATCCCGCCACTGTTGACCGAGTTGGCGCAGTCCGCCTCGGACGCCAACTCGAACTAGGCGCTGTGGTTCGGCGACAAGCGGCGGCGAATCGAGTAGGCCACTACTCTATTCGCGGCGACTCCGCTCCGGTGCAATGGCAGTTGCAAGTACCGGCCGCACAGGGAGACATCCGATGTCCACAGAGATCTTCGCGAAAATCGGTGACATCAAAGGTGAATCGGTCGACGCCAGACACCCTGACGAGATCGACGTGGTGTCGTTCTCGTGGGGTGTGGCCAACAGCGGCTCAGCACCATCCGGTGGCGGCGGGGGTGCGGGCAAGCCGACGTTTCAGGATCTGCTGATCGTCCACACCATCGACAGCGCGACCCCTGCGCTGCTGCTGACCTGCGCCACCGGACGGCATCTGGCGCAAGCGACGATCAGTCACCGCAAGCCCGGGGAAACCCAGGACTATCTGACCGTCAAGCTTTCCGACGTAACCATCACCGCCGTCAACCAGAACGGCACGGAGGTTCAGCCGTACACCGAAACGGTGACCCTGCGGTTCGGCAAGGTTGACCCGCTGTATCGACGGAGGCGTCTGGACGGATCCTTCGACGAGGGCCAGCATTTCATCTTCGATGTGCGAACCAACCAGCCAGGCTGACCGCTCCCCGCAGGTTCAGCCCTTCTTGACCTTGAGCACCTGTTTGCGCAGGCCCTCGGTGGCGGTCTCCACGCCGCCCTTCATGGTCCGCTTGAGGATGAAGCCCGGCAGCGGCACCGACAGGTCGATCGTGATGTCGAACCGCACCTTGGTCTTGTCACCTTCGGGCGTCAGGGTGTAGCTGGCGTCCTGGGCCTTGAGCTGGCCGGCGCTCACCAGCGTCCAGCTGACCTTGTTCTCGCTCCAGGTGTATTCGATGACCTGCTCGTCGGTCAGCCCGGCGGCCTTGACCGTCATCTTCACCTGCTTGGGCCGGCCGTCGTCGTAGGACTCGAGGATCTCGGCACGCTGGTATTGCGGCGACCAGCTCGGCGTCGCCTCGACATCGGCAACGACGTCGAGGATCTCCTGGGGCGTCGCCTCGATCACTACTTCACGGGAATCGCTGGTTGCCATGCGGCGAGATTACCCGGGGCTACGCTCAGCGATATGACTAATCCGGTCGATCCGACCGCCCGCCCCAGCGGACCCGGATGTGCGGAGTGCACCGCCGATGGAGGCTGGTGGGTCCATCTGCGGCGCTGCGCGGCATGCGGCCATATCGGGTGCTGCGATGATTCGCTGGCCCGTCATGCCTCGGCGCACTGGCGGGAAAGCGGGCACCCCATCATCCGCTCGTTCGAACCGGGCGAGGACTGGTTCTGGAACTTCGAGACCAACCAGTACTACGACGGGCCCGAGCTCGCGCAGCCGCAGCATCATCCGATCGATCAGCCCGCGCCGGGCCCGAAGGGGCGGGTACCCAAGGACTGGGCCGAACAACTGCGCAATCGCTAGTCGCCCAGCGCCGCCTTGGCCGCGTTGTAGCCGGGGATGAAGGTGATGCCCGGCCCGCCGTGGCAGCCCGCGCTGGCCAGATACAGGCCGTCGATCGGAATCGGCTGACCGACATACCCTTTGGGACCGGGGCGATTGGGCCCCATCTGCTCCGGATGGATCAGTCCGTGACAGTAATCGCCGCCCGGTGCGCCGAACATGGTGCCCATGTGGCGAGGTGTGAACGTGGTGTGCCGAATGATCCGCCGCTCAAAATCCGGTGCCAGCCGGGTGATCTTCTCGATGACCCGCCGCCCCATCTCATCCTTGAGTTCGCCGTAACCGGATGCCGACTCCTCGACCGGGAACCACAGCGCGAACGCCGAGGCGGCATGCTTGCCCGCGGGGGCCAGCGTCGGATCGTGCGCCGACGGGATCTGGAAGGCGATGGCGGGATCGGCGGGCACGATCCCGCAGCGAGCGTCCTGCCACTGCTGCTGCAGTTCCTCCGGAGTGCTGAAAAGGCCGATGGCAGCCTGCATTTCAGGGTCGTTGAGCATCTCGTACGGAGCGCCGAAGGTGGGGGCTCCGTCGAGGGCGAAATGCATCTGCAGGTAGCTGCCACGATGGTCGATCCGGGTGAACCGCTCGCGGACCTCGGCCGGCAGTACTTCGGGATCGAGCAGCTTGGTCACCGTGGTGTCCGGGGCGATCGCCGACACCACGACGGGCGCGGTGACCGTCGTACCGTCGGCCAGGCGCACGCCGGTGATCCGTCCGTCGTCGACCGATATCCGGTCGACGCTGCTGCGCAACCGCAGCTCACCCCCGGCGGCGGTCAGCAGGGCATGCAGATGTTCGGTCAGAGCGCCGATTCCGCCGGCCAGCTTCTTCATCAGCACGGCGTTCTCGTCGGGCACCGCCAGGCCATAGGCCAGGGCGGCCGCGCTGCCCGGCGTCTCGGGCCCGCGGTAGGTGGTGTTGACCGCGAGAAAGGCAAGCATGCCGCGCAGCGCCCCGTGCTTGTCCTTGTCCGGCAGGTAACGGTCCAGGACGTCGCTGACCGACCCGAACAGCAGGTCATCGATGGCTGCCCGCTCGGATTCTGTTGCCGCGCAGGCATACATCTCGTCGAGCGTGCGGGGCGGGCGACCCGCGTCGAACCGGCCCAGCGCCCGGGTGGGTGCCAGACTCCAGCCCATCAGGCCCGCCATGCCGGCCACCGCGTCGGCGCCGTGAACCTCACCCAGGTGACCGAGCATCTTCATCGGGTCGGCGTAGTAGACCACCGGAGGGTCGCCGATTCCACGTAGTGACACCGACATGACCTCGAGGTCCACGGTCGGCAAGGAGTCCAGCCCCAACTCAGCGCTGACCACGGCCGAGGTCGGGAACTGCAGTGACCCGGCGATCTCGAAGCGGTAGCCGTCGAAAAGCTCCACGGTCGAGGCCATCCCGCCGGCATACCGCTTGGCCTCCAGACACAGGGTGCGCCTTCCGGCCCGCGCCAACAGGGCCGCCGCGGCCAACCCGTTGTGCCCGGCGCCGATCACGATCGCGTCGTAGTCCGCCATCGCTTGAGGCTGGCACCGACCCCAATGTTTTGTCAATAATGACAAAACATTGGATGGGCCGGTGGCGAGCTCGGACTCAAGCCAGCCCGGAGCGCAACGCTTCCAGCGCGGTCCGGCACATCCGCGCCAGCTCGGGCAGTGACCGCTCCCCCGCCTCGTTGCCGACCATCCACAACTCCATGGCCCCGAACACCGAGGCCGCGACGCATCGGGCGGTCACCACGATCCGCAGCCGGTCATCACCCTCCGGCACCTGACCCCGACGTGCCACGAGCAGTTCGGCCACCGCGTCGGCGAAGTCCGCTTCGACCTGGCGGATGTGGCGCACGATCCGGTCGGGGTCGAGTTCCACCGCGCGCATGCTGGCGATTTTCGTCACCGCATCGACGTCGTAAGGGAACGCCAGGATGGCCGACTGCACGGAGTCGAGGACGGATTCGGACGCCGGGCGTTCGGCCAGCGCGGCGCGAAACCAGTGCAGGCCGGCGTCGTAGTCCGCGAACAGCAGGTCGTGTTTGGACGTGAAATGCCGGTAGAACGTGCGCAGGGAGACCCCGGCGTCCGCGGCGATCTGTTCGGCCGAGGTGTCCTCGACCCCTTGGGCGAGGAATCGGACCAACGCGGCCTGCCGCAGCGCCTCGCGCGTGCGCTCACTGCGCGCGGTCTGCGCGGGCCTGGCCATGGCAGTGAAATTACCGCATCGCCGGGCCGTCCCCCGACGATGCGAAATGTCAATATTGACAAAACTTCGGATCGCGAGTGTGCTCACGCCATGGTGTCGCTCATCGTTCATGCAATTCTGGGCGTGGCCGTCGTCGCGCTCGTGATCCGACTCAACCCCGGGATCTTCGCCCGCCCGCCGGGACCGGCGCTGTCCCGCGTCGAACTGGCCTTCTACGTCGTCGGCCTCGCATCGATCCCGATCTGCTGGTACTTCAACATGCGGTTTGTCGCGCACTACGCCGTACCGGGCGGCAACCCGATCTGGGGGCCCGGAAGTTGGGCCGAGTTCATCGCACTCGGGTACACCAACCCCGCCGCCGGCTCGGCCAGCGCCGACTACACGATCGCGAACGTCATTCTGCTGCCGCTGTTTACGATCATCGACGGGCTACGACGCGGCATCCGCCATCCCTGGCTGTTCTTTGTCTCGAGCCTGTTCACCAGCTTCGCATTCGCGTTCGCCTTCTACTTCGCCACCATCGAACGGCAGCGCCGCCACCAGCAGGCCGAGGTCGCCGTCAGCTGAGCGGGGTCAGCATCGCGGTGCAGGCCTGTACCGCGTCCTCGATGATCTCGCCCACCTCGCCGCCGCTCTCGACGGTCATCGCGGTGAGCTCGCGCAACCCGCCGATCATCATGATCGTGCGGCGCCGCGAGATCGACACCCCGGCCGCGCGGAACGCCTCGGAGCTGGTCATCACCTGCACCATCGCGACGAAGTTCTCCATCGACTCGCGTTGCAGCGTCCGCGCCGCGGTCCCCATGGTCGGCAGATCGCGAATCCAGGCCAGCATCAACTCGGGGTGAGCCTGATATGAGCCGATCCACGCCTCGACTGCCTGGCGGACCTGAGCCTGCCATGGCGCATCGCGGTCGACCACCCGGGCGATCTCCCGCACATGCCTGGTGTTGACCGTGGTCAACAACGCAACGAAACACTCCTCACGGCTGGCGAAGTGCTCATAGAACGTGCGGCGCGACGTCTTGGCCCGCCGCACGATATCGGCGACCGTGGTGTTCTGATAGCCGTCCTCGACGACCGACTGAATCATGGCATCGAGCAGCCGCGACCGGAACGCGCTCTTGTCGGCCTCAACCGACGTCGTAGGACTGTTCATCTCGGGCTGCCATGGTAGTGCCGGTCAACGACGCACGGTGGGGCTATGGCCGACGCTGGACCGCGCCCCCGGGCTGGCGGCGGGTGGCCGGTTCTGCCGGAAGCTGAGACAGACACCGAGATTGCCGCCCACACACGGCACACCGTTGACCGTCGGAACGGGCCCCCCGGAACGGTTGCCGGTCGGATCCAACGCGGCCGGTTCAGCGGCGGCAGGCGGCGCGAGCACCACCACCAGCGCGACGACAGCCAAGACGATCCGACCCATTCCGGCAGCGTAACCCCGCAGGTCAGCCGATCGGCGTTATCGGGCTCAGGACGTCGCGCACGAACTGCGCGATGTTCACCGACGGGTTTCCGTCCGGGAAGCTCACGGTGGCCAGCACAGTGCCGCCGGCGTCCGCGAAGTTCTGATCCGCGCGGCCCTGATGCGTCGACGAGGTCACCACGATGATCCCGGTGGCACCGGCCTTCTTGGCCAGCGGCACCGAGAACTGCGCGTTCTGCACGGTGCTGTTGGCCTTGTCCTCGACGATGATCCGGTTGGCCGGGAAACCCAGCATGAGAAGCAGATTGCGCATCTGCGCCGCCTCGGTCTGACCGTTCTGCGGGTTGCCGCCGGTGACGATGACGGGCGACTGCGGGAACGACTGGGCGATCGCCAGCCCCGTGAGCACACGGTGATACAGGATGGCCCGCATCGACCCGTCCGGCTTCAGCCCGTAGCCCAGGATGACGATCGCGGGCTTGGTGAAATCCTTGCCGGCCACCGGCGGGACTGCCTGGGCGACGGGCGCGCTCAGCCCGCCGAACACCACCGTCACGGCCAGGACAGTTGCCGCCAACCCTCGGCGCACAGGTTCACCCCCGAAAAATTTGCGACACGCGTGATTATCGATGCCTCTGAGGGTGATGTTACAGATATGGTCCGTGAGGCGCAGTGTGCCTACTGTGACTTTTCCGGTATTCCGTCACTTCCGCGCCCGAAATCACGGGCTTCGGAACACCCGCTGACGCAACGGATTTTCCTCATTCAACGGCCAATGAGCCCTCACCAACTCCTGTCCCCCGCCGTGCACGCTGGCTGGTTCAGCCGGGGCCGTGCGCCACAGTGACCCGACTGAAAGTTGTGACCGGTAGCCGGCACAACCCGGCACGGTGGTCGAAACCGAACACCAGGAGGTGACTGTGATGTCGATCCACGAAGTGCTTGATTTCTATGCGTCAGCCATGACCGCAGAGGCGAAATGGTATTTGGCCGCACTGGTCGCAGCGGCGGTCTTCGCGGTTCTCTGGCGGGCCGCCACTGCCCCGCAACGACCGGCAAGCCAGGAACCCATCAGCCCGACCGAGCTCGCACTGCTGCGATCGGAGGTCGCACCGGTGGTCGCCGCCCTGGCCGGACTGCGCGCCAGTGGACGAATCACCGGCAACGGACGAGTGGACCACGCGGTGCCGGCCGGCCCGGAGGACGACCGGTTCACCGAACAGACCCTCGCGCGGGTCGCCGCCGATCCGGGGCACACCGTACCGGGCCTGTTCACCGATTCCCAGGCCGATCTGGCCGCGCTGGAACTACAGCTGGCCGAACGTGGTCTGCTCCGCAGCCAGTCGGAGCGGACGCGGATGCGGTGGGGCGCGGCACCGTCGTTTCCCGTGCTGGCGATCGGCATCGGCTACTGCGTCTACCTGGCGATCCACGCCGACGAGGAGCCGCGCTACGTGATGTCGCTGGTGATGCTGATCATGGCGACCGTCTTCTACACCGCTGTGGTGCTGCCCCGCCTGCTCACGGTCAACCGGCTGACGCGGGCGGGCCGGCAACGGCTGGCCGCCGAGCAGGGACGGCTGTCCTACCTGAATCCGGCCGAGCGCCCGGCCTACGAAACGTATGGGCCGGCAGCGGTGGCCCTTTCGGTGGCGTTGTTCGGCACCGCAGCACTGTGGGCGGTGGACTCCGACTACTCCAGTTCCGTGCAACTGGCCGGGGATTCCTCCGGCGGCGCTGACGGTGGCGGCTGCGGCGCCTCCTGCGGCGGCGACGGCGGCGGGGGTGGTTGCGGAAGCGGATGTGGTGGGTGCGGCGGCTGCGGAGGGTGCGGCGGATGACCGCCGCGACCCGCACCGTGCCCGCGCTGGGCGACGTGGGGCTGGGGTGGCGCCGCGAGATCGCCGGGCTGATAGCCGACCTCACCCCCGGCTTCTGCGAGGTGATCGCCGAGGCGGTGCCGATACGGCGCCGCCGGGCCCGGCCCGATCCGATGCTCGCCGGGCTCGCGGCCGCCGGGGTCCCGGTGATCCCGCACGGGGTCGCCCTGTCCCTGGGCGGTGTGGAACCGGTGCAGCCGGCCCGGGTCCGTCGGTTGGCGGCCTGCGCCGAGGCATTGGGATCCCCTTTGGTCAGCGAGCACATCGCCTTCGTGCGGGCCGGTGGGATCGAGGCGGGGCACCTACTGCCGGTGCCCCGCACCCGGGAGGCACTGGATGTATTGGTGCACAACATCATCCGCACCTCCGCGCAGCTGCCCGTACCACTGGCGGTGGAGAACATCGCCTCGTTCGTGGAGTGGCCGGAGTCGGACCTCAGCGAGTCGGAGTTCCTCACCGAACTGGTGGAGCGCACCGACGTGCTGCTGGTGCTCGACGTGGCGAATGTCTATGCCAATGCCCGGAATCGGGGCCTCGATCCGCAACGCGAGCTCGCCCGGCTCCCCGTCGAGCGGGTCGCCTACAGCCACGTCGCGGGTGGCCGCCAGGGTGACGACTTCTATCACGACACCCACACCGAACGGACGCCACCGGAGGTGCTGGACCTGGTCACCGTGCTGCGTGAGCGGGTGGACACCCCCTTCATGCTCGAGCGCGACGGGCGCTACCCGCCGGCGGCGGAATTGTTCGACGAACTGGACGCGATCGCCACGGCCGCGGGAGCCGCGTCGATCACCCCCGGCGCACGAAAGGTGTGGGCATGAGCGAAAGCCTGGCTCAGCGGCAGGAAGCCCTGGTGCGGGCATTGGTGGCCGATGGCCCGGTACCGCCCGGTTTCGATCCGGCGGCCGTGGCTGCGGCAGGCGAGGTGTGTCGTCACAAGCGCGACGCGCACTCGGTCGCCGCCCCTCGGCGGCGCCGGTGGTGGTCGGTGTGGCGCTGAAATACCGGACAGTCCGGGCAGCGTGACACGATGGTCCGATGAGTGACTGGACGAGGGGAAGACTTTTCGGCGCCTTGAGGGCGGCCGGAGCGGCTTCGATGGTGGGCTGTGCGTTGGCGTTGGGCGCCGGTGCCGCGCAGGCAGATCCGGCTCCGTTCGAGCCGCCGAGGCTCGTGCCGGCCGACGGAGCGACCGTCGGCGTGGCCCAGCCGGTCATCATCAACTTCCCGGGACCCGTCGACGATGCCGGTGCCACCGAAAACGCCATCCACATCTCGTCGGTCCCCGAAGTGCCCGGCAAGTTCTATTGGATCACCCCCACACAACTGCGCTGGCGTCCACTGAGCTTCTGGCCCGCCCACACCACGGTCACCGTCGACGCCGGCGGCACGGTGTCCAACTTCAACATCGGGGACGCGTTGGTGGCCACGGCCAACGACGCCACCCACCAACTGACCGTCACCCGCAACGGGACCGTCGAGAAAACCATCCCGATGTCGATGGGCATGGCATCCGGCGGCCACCAGACTCCGAACGGCACCTTCTACGTTCAGGAGAAGATGCCGTCGGTGGTGATGGATTCGTCGACCTACGGTGTTCCGGTCAACTCGCCGAACGGATACAAGCTGAACGTCGATCTGGCCGTCCGGTTCGACGACAGCGGCGACTTCGTGCACAGCGCCCCATGGTCGGTGGCCGATCAAGGCAAGCGCAACGTCAGTCACGGCTGCATCAACATCAGCCCGTCGAACGCGCAGTGGTTCTTCGACACCGTCCGCCCTGGCGATCCCATCATCGTTCAGAACTCGACCGGCACCTACACCCGGTACGACGGCTCCAACGACTGGCAGATCTAGGTCTCGCGACGGTCAGCACGCGGTAGCGGTCGCCGGAGCGCGGTAAGGGGGAACCGTGGCGAAAGCATCACCGATCCTTCAGGCGTGGAACGACGCCTTCAAACCTGCATGCCGACGCCGCGGGATGCGGTTCGTCACCGCGGCCGGGTTCCTCCTCGACGACGTCTACGTCACCGAACTCTTTTACCCGCAGGCGTTCCACCCGGACAAGGACCCGGACCGGCTGCGGATCAGCTGGACCGTCGACATCAAGCCGCTAGCCGTCGACGAGATCCTGTGGGCCGCTTTCATGCCCGACGTGGTGATGGGGCGGCAGATGCAGATCAACCGCCGCATCAACGGCGCCTTCAAGGTGCAACCGCTGCGGATCGGCAGTGGTCACCGGGACGTTCCGGTCACCAGCGAACCAGACTGGGATCCGATACTCGACGAGTTCGACCGGGTCCGTGCCGAGTTCATCGCCGCGCACCCGACTGTGGCCGATTACGCAGCGGCGGTGGAGCAACACCCGGACGGCATCGCCCCCAACCGGGCCTTGACCCGCACGGTCACCGCACTGATCGCCGCCGGCCGGACCTCTGACGCGGCACAAGTGGCCGACACCGCGATCGCCCGCGGCGAGCGGGGTGGGATGTCCTCGACGGTCGACGTGCTCAAGTACCTGACCGCCTACGCGAAAGGCCCTGCGGCGTATGCAGAATTCACGACGAGCCTGATCCCCACCCACGACTACACCGTGCACTACGAGTCACGCGCGAGCAGACAGACAGGTCTGTGTCGGGAACATCACCCCGGCAGCATGCGCCGAACGCTCGCCGAGATGGACGGCGCCGACCCCTGGGCCATCGTGGTCAGCGCCCGCCCGCCGGCGGGAACACCAGCCGACTTCTCCACATCGCTGTACCTGCAGGCGGCCGGCACAGCCGAGGCCATGCAGATCGAGTTCTGCCGACCCGGCGGTGCCGATATCGGCGCGGTGTCGGTGCGGTCGGTCGTGGGCCACCCACACCCTGGCACAGCCGAGCTCGATGTCGACATCGTGCTGCCGCGCAGCGTCGAGGCGATCAGCCGCCACGAGGTCTTCACTGCGCAGGAGGCGGCGGACATGTTCGAGCGCTTCTACCGGACCGACACCATCGGTGACGGCTACACACTGCGGCCCGTCGAGGGGTACACCGCCGACGGCGGCCACATCGACCTCCGAGGGTTCTGACACCGATCCTGCCTGGCTACTTCCGGCCGCCTGCGAACCGCACGAACTGGATGTCGTCCAGGTCGTCAGGATCGTGGTTGGTGTGGCGAAAGACCACGACCTGCCCCACCTGCACGTCAGCGTCTGCCGGGTAATCCCTGCTGTACAACCGCCGGTGGAGTTTCTCCCGCCCGGACACGTCGGCGCTGATCACGAGCGTGAACGTATCGAATCCGCCAATTTCCGTGGATGGTTCCTCGTTCCGGAACTCGACCATGCCGGCGGACTTGTAGCCGGCGGCGAACCTCGCCTCGCGGACCCGGTCCTGCGCTTCGCTCTCCAGGAATGCACCGACGACCAGGAGCGCGAGGCCTCCCCAGATCATCCAGATGAGAACGGGGAAGACGCTGTCGTCGCCGGTGACCTGGTGCACCAGAAGTGCGATCCCGAATGTGGCGAACGGGAGCGCGATACCGACGAGTGCCATCGCGCCGGCCAGGTTCTGTATTCGTGACCACCGGCGAATGCGTGCCTGGAGCTCCTGGGAGTTCGCAGTGCTCATGATCTGGACCCCCGGCTTCGAGTCAGCACCTGGGAACCGTCGAACAGGACGTCATGGAAGATGTCGGGTCGACGAAGGTGTGTGACATCCCTTCCGCCAGACATCGTCTCCCGCGACCGCTGCTACCGATCACAAGAACGTCGGCCCAAGCTCGTCGGGGTCGGCGCTCGCCTCTGCGGTGGGGAGATTCTCGTAGCCCTCAGAAACAGAAAAACCCACTGTCGCCAGTGGGTTCTCTCAGTGGCCAGGGCCGGGATCGAACCGGCGACCTTCCGCTTTTCAGGCGGACGCTCGTACCAACTGAGCTACCTGGCCGGAAGGCCGTCGGCCTTAGACCGAAGTGCCTCGCCGTGATGGCGACCCTGACGGGACTCGAACCCGCGACCTCCGCCGTGACAGGGCGGCGCGCTAACCAACTGCGCCACAGGGCCTTACTTTTCCAGCATGCTCCACGTTTCCGTGTTGCGTACCCCCAACGGGATTCGAACCCGTGCTACCGCCGTGAAAGGGCGGCGTCCTAGGCCACTAGACGATGGGGGCCTAATCCGAATCTCTCCGGGGTGTTCACAACGTGTCCGTTGGGAGCTTCGATAGCTTAGGGTACGGATGCCCAAATCTTCAAACCAGGTGGTCGCAGCACCAATTTCGGTCATCTTGTACCCTGTCTTCTCGCGCCCCTATAGCTCAGTTGGTAGAGCTACGGACTTTTAATCCGCAGGTCGTAGGTTCGAGCCCTACTGGGGGCACCACACACCCGCCGCAAGGCGGGTCACGGTGCGTTTCACGCGCTCCGCGCGGTCGCGATCTCGTCGGCGAGCGGAGCAATCGCGGCGATGATCTGGCCCACGATCGGTTCGGGCACCCCGGCACCGGCGAGGCTGTCGGCGAGGTGGCCGGCCACCAGCTTGAAGTGATGCATCGTGATGCCGCGGCCTTGATGGACCTGACGCATCGGTGCGCCGCTGTACTGCACGGGGCCGCCCAGTGCCGCGGCGAAGAATTCGACCTGCCTGCCCTTGAGCCTGGACATGTTGGTTCCGGTGAAGAAACCGGCCAGCTCGTCGTCCGCAAGTACCCGCCGATAGAAGTCCTCGACGACGGTCTCGAGTGCCTCGCCCCCGCCGATCTGGTCATAGATGGTCGCCATGGGGGCCAGTCTCACCTGGCGTCGTTGCCACCCAATTTCGGACGCGTAGCCGAACCGCTACGGCCGCCTCACGGGCACGAGACGTCGACGCGGCCTGCGCAGCGCGGGCCGGGGCCGTTTATCGTGGTGCACTGAGGTCGGACGGCCCAACGTAACGAAGACCGCGAGATTTTGGATAGATTTCGCGACCCGTGTTCACGTTCGGGGTCGACAGCATGAAGGAGTCAGCAGCATGTTCTCCCGGCGCCTACGCACTCGAGCCATGGCGACCGCGATCGGCGCGGCCGCGCTCGCGGCAAGCGCCGCATTCGGGGTCGCACCGGCCCACGCGGACACTCAGGACGACCAGTTCTTCACCATCGTCAACGACCTGAAAATTCCCACCACGTCCGCCGAGGAGGCCGGCCAGGTCGGTCGCGGCGTCTGCGATGCCCTGACGAAGGGCAAGATCGAGCCCGCCCGCACGGTGCGTGGAGTGATCAGCCAGCTGATGAACCAGGCAGGCATCGACAAGCACCAGGCCGCAAACCTGGTCCGGGGTGCGGTCAAGGTCTACTGCCCGCAGAACGCCCCGTTCGTCGGGCGCTGAGGCGGTCCGCTCAGACCTTCGGGCAGTAGTGCATCCCGTTGTCGCGGTGGCCGATTGGCGGCAGGTTGCGGGCCGGGGTGTGCACCAGCGGCGCGTCTGCCGGGAGCCGGCCGCTGACGCGATCCCACGCAGTGCGCGCCCGCGGATGCATGCGGCGCCGACGCGGCACCACTGCGAACACCTTGCCAATCACCTTGCCCAACAGGCGATGTACTTTCTCGTCGCGCTCCGACCAGGTGTAGCCCATCAGCTCGCGCACCGCCGGGTGATACAGCCCGACGGTGAACCAGACGAACAACGGGTGGACCACATACTTGCGCTGCAGCGCCCACATCCAATCGGGCATCTTCGACGCGAACGGCGGCTTGGGCAGCTCGGACAGATCCAAGACCTCACGGGCCGCGGTGTTGTTCTCCAACACGTTGCGGCACATGTGTTCCCAGTAGACCTGGAAGTCCTCCCAGGTCTCCGGTACGGGGCGCATGCTCATCCCGTACATCGAGTACCACTGCTTGTGCTCCTCGAAGAGCTGCCGCTTCTCGGCCTCGGAGATCCCGCCCGCGAGCCGATCGGCAACGATGATCGTGCCGACGAAAAACGTCGAATGCGCCCAGTAGAAGACCTCGGGGTTCAACGCGTGATAGCGGCGCCCCTGAGCATCCACGCCCTTGATGTTGACGTGGTAGTCGCGCACCTCGGCGCCGGTCTGCGGCGCCCGATCGCCGTCGAACACGACGCCGCCGATCGGGTACAGCGAGCGCAGCAGCCGGGGCCAGCGCTCCTGAAAGAAGATCGAGTGCTCCTCGACCGCGGCACCGAGTTGCGGATGCATGTTCTGCATCGAACCGGCCCACGGGCCCTGCAGCATGCCGCGCCAGTCACCGAAGTACTTCCACGTCAGCGAATCCGGCCCGAGGGGTATCGGCGGCGCCTCGTACCCGCCCGGGGCGGCTGGGCAACCCGCCGCCACCGCATCGGAACCGCTGGTCACCGGGCATGTCTCAGAAGTATCTTGTGTCACAGGTGCGCTTTCTGCCGGCAGAACGAAGGTGCTGTTTCAATTGTGACTACACACGTTGTCATCAGAGCTTAGGAGTAGATGTGCCATCCGGTCAACGACGCGGCCGATGGTCGGGCGTTCCGCTGCAGGAACGCGCGGCCCGTCGTCGCGACGAACTGATCGCAGCAGGGGTCGGCCTACTCGGCAAAGCCGAGGGCCCGGCCCTGACGGTCCGCGCTGTCTGCCGCGCAGCCGAACTCACCGAACGCTACTTCTACGAGAGCTTCAGCGACCGCGACACGTTCGTCCGGGCCGTCTACGACGACGTCTGCGCCCGGGCGATGTCGGCCCTCACCACGGCGGCCACGCCCCGCGACGCGGTCGAGCGATTCGTCGCACTGATGGTGGACGACCCCACCCAGGGCCGCGTGCTGCTGCTGGCCCCGGAATCCGAACCGGTGCTGACCCGCTCGGGCGCGGAATGGATGCCCAACTTCATCGGACTACTGCAGCGCAAATTGACCCGCATCGCCGACCCGGTGCGCCAGGCCATGGTCGCCACCAGTCTGATCGGAGCACTGACCGCGCTGTTCAGCGCCTACCTCGACGAGAGGCTGCCAGCCAGCCGCGAACAGTTCATCGACTACTGCGTCGACATGCTGCTCGGGCGCATCGCCAGTTTCTGAGCGAACTCCCCGAAGCCCCCGTTATTCGTCGGGGGTACTGGCCTCGGCGATCGGCTGCTGCTCGGCGGCGGCGGCCTCATCTTCGGCGGCCTTGGCCTCACGGCCCGCCGGGCTGCCGACGGACGCGCCCGGATGGGTCTCGGTGGCATGGTCGCCGTCGCAGTTCAGCGCCACCTGGGTCACGTCTTCTTTGTATTCGAAGTAGGTGTCGGACGTCTGCGGCACCAACTGCCGAACGGTCCAGGCATTGGTGACGATGCACTCGTCGCGCGGCAACCGGCTACCCACGCTGACGGCGACATGCGCCGTGCCGCCACCATCCTCGATGGCGCTGACCGCATCACTGTATGTCTGTCCCACGACGTCCGGCGCCGCCTGAGCCGCCCCCGCCCCCATCACCGCGAACGCAAAACCCGCCGCGGACATGCCGATAGCGCTTCCGAACCCGATCGCGATCTTCATATGGCCCGACCTTCCCCGTCCGGCGATCTCTCCCGGAGAGGTGGGGCGACGGCGCTTCGGGCCGTACGTATCAGCAACCCCGCGGTCCGCGACAAGGTGTCACGGCAACACTCTTTGGGAGCTGACCAGGATTTTAGTCGGCAGCGGGGCTCACATCGAGTAATTAACCCTTACTCGTCGGGGGTGCTGGCCTCGGCAAGGCCTTCCTGCTCGGCGAGCTGGGCCTGCTGCTCGGCATACGCCTGCTTCGCTTCCTCGAGATCGTCTGCAGCCTTGGCCTCGCGGCCTGCCGGGCTGGCGACCGAAGCGCCCGGATGGTTGGCAGTGGCGTGCGCACCGTCGCAGTTCAAAGCAACCATGACCTCGCCGGAGGCGTGACTACCGTCACGCACGAACGGCGCGTCCCACGCGTTGGTGACGATGCAATCCCCCTGGGACAGCTTGCTTCCCACAGTGACCGCCACCTTGGCGCTGGAACCGCTATCCTCGATCGCGCTCGAGGCGTCCGAGTAGGTCTGACCCACCACGTCAGGAGCTGCGGCTGCCACGCCGGCACCGAACAGCAGGGATACGGCCGCACCGGAGGCGAACACGGCTCCGGCACCGACGACAGACATTTTCACGTGTGCCCAACCTCCGAGCGTGGGTATCCGACAGATGTTCGTGCGGATCCTACCGGTGCACCGCGCGCGGCGCAGGGCTCGCGAAACAGGGCTCGCACGACACCAGCGGGGCAACTTGATGTCACCGAGTTACACAGATATATTGACTGCTACCAACAGGTACAGATAACTGAGCGTCCCCGAGACGCGAGGAGGGTGGAGCACATGTCGCAGGAATACACCGACCTGCAGCTCCTGCATGAACTTGAGCCTGTCGTAGAGACCAGCATCAACCGCCACATGCGGATGCGTAAGGACTGGAATCCGCACGACTTCATTCCGTGGTCGGATGGCAAGAACTACTACGCACTCGGCGGGCAGGACTGGGATCCCGAGCAGTCCAAGCTGTCAGAGGTCGCCAAGACCGCGATGATTCAGAACCTGCTCACCGAGGACAACCTGCCCTCGTATCACCGCGAGATCGCGATGAACATGGGCATGGACGGCGCCTGGGGCAACTGGGTCAACCGCTGGACCGCCGAGGAGAACCGCCACGGCATCGCCCTGCGCGACTACCTCGTGGTGACCCGCGCCGTGGACCCCGTCGAGCTGGAGGAACTGCGCGTCGAGCAGGTCACCCGCGGCTTCTCGCCCGGCCAGAACCAGCAGGGCGATCTGTTCGCCGAGAGCCTGTTCGACTCGGTGATGTATGTGTCGTTCCAGGAACTCGCGACCCGCGTCAGCCACCGCAACACCGGCAAGGCCTGCGACGACCCGATCGCCGACCAACTGCTGCAGCGCATCTCGGCCGACGAGAACCTGCACATGATCTTCTACCGGGACGTCTCGGCGGCCGGGCTCGACATCGCCCCCAACCAGGGCATGGCCTCGCTGCACCGGGTGCTGGACAACTTCAAGATGCCCGGATACACGGTGCCCGACTTCCGCCGTAAGGCCGTCATCATCGCCGTCGGCGGCGTCTACGACCCGCGCATCCACCTGGACGACGTGGTGATGCCGGTCCTGCGCAAGTGGCGGATCTTCGAGCGTGAAGACTTCACCGGCGAGGGCGCCCGACTGCGTGACGATATCGGCCGCATCGTCGAGGAGCTCGAGGACGCCTGCGACAAGTTCGAGGTCGCCAAGGAGCGTCGCCTCGAGCGTGAGCGCAAGGTCGCCGAGAAGAAGGCCATGAAGAACCTGCTGGTGTCGTCCTCGTCGCCTGCATGACGCTGACGGCCCCACCCCCTGCAACAGCAGCGTCGGCCCGATCCCAACTGCGGATCGGGCCGTTCGCGTTGCCCAGTCCCGTTGTGCTCGCCCCGATGGCCGGGGTGACCAATGTGGCGTTCCGCACACTGTGCCGCGAGCTCGAGATCGCCCGCGCCGGAACCGTCAGCGGGCTGTACGTGTGCGAGATGGTCACGGCGCGGGCCCTGGTCGAGCGCCATCCGGTGACCCTGCACATGACGACGTTCGGGCCCGACGAGTCACCACGGTCGCTGCAGCTCTACACCGTCGATCCGGAGACCACCTACCTCGCTGCCAAGATGATCGCCGACGAGGGCATGGCCGATCACATCGACATGAATTTCGGCTGCCCGGTACCCAAGGTCACCAAGCGTGGTGGCGGCTCGGCCCTCCCGTACAAGCGTCGCCTGTTCGGCCAGATCGTGGCGGCCGCGGTCCGTGGTGTCGCGGGCACCGATATTCCGGTGACGGTGAAGTTCCGGATCGGCATCGACGACGCCCACCACACCCACCTGGACGCGGGACGGATCGCCGCCGAGGAGGGCGCGGCAGCCGTCGCACTGCACGCTCGCACTGCGGCACAACGTTATTCGGGTACCGCCGACTGGGATCAGATCGCGGCACTGAAAGCCCATGTCACCGGTATCCCGGTGCTGGGCAACGGCGACATCTTCGAGGCCGACGACGCGCTGGCGATGATGGCCGCAACCGGCTGCGACGGCGTGGTGATCGGCCGCGGCTGCCTGGGCCGGCCATGGCTGTTCGCCGAACTCTCGGCAGCCTTCAACGGGCGCCCCGCTGCCACCCCGCCGAATCTGGGCGAGGTGGCCGACATCGTGCGCCGCCACGGCGAGCTGCTGAGCGAGCACTTCGGCGAAGACAAGGGCATGCGCGATATCCGAAAGCACGTGGCCTGGTACATGCACGGGTTCCCCGCCGGCGCCGACCTCCGGCGCGGGCTGGCACTCGTCAAGACCCGGGCCGAACTCGACGCACTGCTCGACCAACTGGACGGCGACGCCCCGTTCCCGCCCGCGGCCACCGGTCCGCGCGGGCGCCAGGGCTCGGCCGCCTCGGTATCTTTGCCCGAGGGGTGGCTCGACGATCCCGACGACTGCGCGGTGCCGGCCGGAGCCGACGTGATGCATTCCGGAGGCTGAGCTGCGCTCGCTCCGAGACGACATCGAGACGGCACTGTCACCGGGTTGGGTCTAGCTCAGCCTCAGGGTGGCTCAGTACGATGAAAACCTTGCCGCGGCCGGCTCAGGTAGCCAGTCCGGCACAGTGCTGCTAGAAGAGATGAGGAGAAAACCTCAGCAGCACCCATTCACACAACGCAGGAACGATGCGCACCGACGCGCACGGGCAAGTTCGAAGAGTCGGAGGCCGGTAACGACATGAGTGACGGTGATAACGCCACTCCCGGCCGTCGGCGCCGCTCCCCGGAGGATTCGTCGGACAACCAATGGATTACCCGATCCCGTGAGCCTTTGCCAGGCGCCGCGCCGTGGGAACGCCAGGATGCGCCGTCACCCGATGATTCGCCCCTCGATGAACCCACCGGCAGTCACGCCGACGGGGTAACTGTCGCCGATCTGATCGCCAAGGTCGCCGGAACCGGGTACACACCGAGCCGTCACCGGCTGGAACCCGACGAGCCCGAGCCCGAGCCAGACCTGGAGCCGGCCCACGCCTGGGATCCCGAGCCCGAACCGGACCTGGAGCCGGCCCACGCCTGGGACCCGGAACCCGAACACGACCAGGAGCCCGCCCACGCCTGGGACCCGGAACCCGAGGTCGAAGCCGAACCCGAACCCGAACCTGCGTATGCACCGGCGTATGTCCGCCCGCCGGTACCCGACCCGACCGACGTGATCGAAGCGGTGCGGATCGACGCCGAACTCGACGAACCCCGGGATTCACCAGAGGCCGAGGAGTACCCGGAGCCTTTCGAGGAACACTTCGAGGACTCGCCGGATCACCGCGAGATCGACGTCGAGAACACCGACGTATTGCCGGCCCTGGCGGTCTATGAGTACGACGTGCCCAAAGCGCGCCCGTCGTGGCGGGTCCGCCCGACGTCGGCGGACGAGCACGATTCGGAGGACGATCGCGCCGACACCGACGAGATCGAACGGGTGCGGCCACCGATCAACCGCCGCGTGATGCTGGCCGGCCGAGCCGCCGCGGCGATACTCGCGGTCCTCACCCTGGTACTGACCGGCGGGGCCTGGCAGTGGCAGAGCTCGAAGAACAACAGCCTCAACAAGGTGGCTGCACTCGACCTCAATTCGCGCGACATCGTCGACCCCAACGCCCAGTTCGGTGACGAGAACTTCCTGATCGTGGGCACTGACAGCCGGTTCGGCGAAAACGGCGGCATGGGCGCTGGCGGCACCGAGGACGCCGGCGGTGCCCGGTCGGACACGATCATGCTGGTGAACATCCCCGCCGACCGGCGGCGTGTGGTCGCCGTGTCGTTCCCGCGTGACCTCTCGATCACTCCGATGAAGTGCGAGCCCTGGAACGCCGAGTCCGCGACATACGGTCCGCTGTACGACGAGGAGACCGAGACCTACGGCCCGGACGAGGTCTACACCGAAACCAAACTGAACTCGGCCTTCGCCTTCGGCGGTCCGAAATGCCTGGTGAAGGTGATCCAGAAGCTGTCCGGCCTCTCCATCAACCGGTTCATGGCCGTCGACTTCGCCGGCTTCTCGAAGATGGTCGACGCACTCGGCGGGATAGAGGTGTGCAGCACCACGCCGCTTGAGGACTACGAGCTGGGCACCGTGCTGGCCAACGCCGGTCGTCAGACGATCGACGGCCACACCGCGCTGAACTACGTGCGGGCCCGCCAGGTCACCACCGAGTACAACGGGGACTACGGCCGCATCAAACGACAGCAGCTGTTCCTCTCGTCGCTGCTGCGCACGCTGATCTCCCGGGATACCTTCTTCTCGCTGAACAAGCTGAACAACGTGGTCAACATGTTCATCAGCGACAGCTTCGTCGACAACATCAGAACCAGGGACCTCGTGGACCTCGGGCAGTCGGTCCAGGGGGTCAACGCGGGCCGGATCACGTTCGTGACGGTGCCGACCGTGGGTTACGCCGACGAGTACGGCAACGAGGTCCCGCGAACAGACGACATGCGTTCCCTGTTCGACGCGATCATCAACGACGATCCGCTCCCCGGCGAGAAGAACCCGGACAACACCCCGGTACCCGGCACTCCCGAATCGGCGACGTCGTCCGTCCAGGCTGCCGCTCCCCCCGAAGCATCAGCGACGCCCTCGTCGGTTCCGGCGCCTGCCCCGGCCACCGACAGCGGTGAGATGGTCAACGCCATCACCACCGAACCGCAGCAGGTCACGGTGCAGGTGTCCAACTCGACGGGCCAGAGCGGCCTGGCCTCCACCGCGGCCACCGAACTGCAGGAACACGGCTTCAACGTCAATACCCCCGATGACTACCCGAGCACGCTTCCGGCGACCACGGTGTTCTTCTCCCCCGGGAACGAGGAGGCGGCCGCGACCGTGGCCAGCTCCTTCACCAACCCGACCATCGAGCGGGTGACGGGCATGGGCAGCGTGGTGCAGGTAGTGCTGGGCTCTGATTTCTACACGGTGAACGCCCCGACCCCGAGCGGGTCGGAAGTACAGGTGCACGTGCTCAAAGGCACCGGCGCCAGCCCGACGCATCTGCCCGAGGACCTGACCGTCACCAACGCCGCGGACACCACCTGCGAATAGGCCGGTGACCCGCATGGACGGCATTCACCGTTCGTTCACCGTTGCATCGTGACGACACGGCCGCTGACCGCCTAATCTTGCAGCATGCGTACCCAATACCACGAGCAGCTACATTCACTCACGGACCAACTCGGAGCCATGTGCGAGTTGGCGGGTACCGCGATGGAGCGCGCCACCCAGGCGCTGCTGCAGGCCGATCTGGCACTTGCCGAACAGGTGATCAGCGATCACGACCAGATGAGCACGCTGAGCACCCAGGCCGAAGAGTCTGCGTTCGTGTTGCTCGCGCTGCAGGCGCCGGTTGCCGGTGATCTGCGCTCGGTGGTGGGTTCGATTCAGATCGTCGCCGACGTGGACCGGATGGGCGCGCTGGCGCTGCATGTGGCCAAGATCGCGCGCCGGCGCCACCCGCAGCACGTGCTGCCGGAGGAAGTGAACGGCTACTTCGCCGAGATGGGCCGGGTGGCGGTCGAATTGGGGCACGCTGCCCGTGAGGTGCTGCTCACCCAGGATCCGGAGAAGGCCGCGCGGATCCAGGAGGAAGACGATGCGATGGACGACCTGCATCGCCACCTGTTCTCCGTGCTGATGGACCGGGAGTGGAAGCACGGCGTGACCGCTGCCGTCGACGTGACGTTGCTGAGCCGCTTCTACGAGCGCTTCGCCGATCACGCCGTCGAGGTGGCCCGTCGGGTCATCTTCCAGGTCACCGGCTCCTACCCGGAAGACGACTCCGTCTCCTCGAAGTAGAACTCAGGTCCGGTCGGTGGGCGGCACGAGGCGGACCCCGTCCTTGTGCGCCCCGGCCAGGTCCCCCAGGACCTTCGTCAATACCTGCAGTTCAGCGCCGCTGTAGCGCAGCAGGAACTCGCGCGTCCCGCGGTTCATCTCGTCATGCAGTTGCCGGTGCACGTCGGCGAGGAGTTCACCGTCGGCGGTCAGACCCAGTTCGATCTCCTTGCGGTTACCCGGTACCGGCGTGCGTGCCACGAGGCCGGCCTCGACCAGCCGCTGTACGTGCTTGGACACCGTGCCCTTGAGCCGGCCCGAGCGCGCCGCCAACCCGACCACACTGACCGGACCCTCGGCGATCTCGGCCAGCAGGTGCATCGACGACGTCGGTAGCGTCCGCACCGCCTGCTCCAGGTGCTGCGGGCATCGGGCGGCCATGAAGTCGCGCTCCGCGTCGCCGTCCCCGTCGTTACCGAGCCGATCGCCCACGGTGGCCACCAGTGCCGTGATGGCGTCGATCAGCTCGAGTTTGGTTTTCACGGAAACTATCTTGCCACCCACCGCCGCGGTGCGTAGATTGTTTCCATAGAAACCATATCTGCAGAAACCAAAGGAGTCGCCATGTTGGCTGCCCTGGTCACCGAGTGGGGCCGACACCCCGTCTACACCGAGGTTCCCGAACCCGAACCGCACGATGGCGCCGAGGTGGCCGAGGTCGAGGCGTCGGCCCTGACCAACCTGACCCGAGCCCTGGTTTCAGGAAAGCACTACGCCAGCAAGGAGATTCGACTCCCGGCCATTCCCGGCGTCGACGGCGTGGTCCGGCTCGCCGACGGCCGTCGGATCTACACCGGGGCGCTGGGGCCCTCCGGCATGATGGCGCAGCGCGCGCCGGTCCATCCAGACAGTGGCGTCGAGATCCCCGAGCACGTCGACTCAGTGACTGCCGCCGCCCTGCCCAACCCGGGTATCTCGGCCTGGACCGCACTGGCGTACGCCGCGGCCGTCAAGCCCGGCGATCACGTGCTGGTGCTGGGCGCCACCGGCGTAACCGGTTCGATGGCAGTTCAATTGGCCACTGCCATGTTCGGCGCCGGGAACGTGGTGGCGGCCGGACGCAACACGGAACGCCTGGCCTGGCTGCGGTCGGCCGGGGCACACGCGACCATCGCCATGGGTGAGCAGGACCTGGGTGCCGTGGTCGCTCAGATGCACGCCGAGCGCCCGTTCGACGCCGTACTCGACTACCTGTGGGGCGGGCCCGCCGCGGATGTGCTCACTGCCCTGGCCGGCAGCCATCCGGCCGCGCACTACCACCCGACCCGGTTCGTGCAGATCGGGTCGATGGCGGGGCCGACGCTGCCCCTGGACGCCGGGGTGCTGCGCGGCACCGGGATCACCCTCGGCGGGGTCGGCATCGGCAGTGTCCCGCCCGAGGTCCTGATCAAGGCCCGTACCGAGGCGCTGCCGGAGTTGTTTCAGATGGTCGCCGACGGCCGGCTCGAATTACGCACCCAGCCAAGGGCATTGGCCGACGTCGCCAGGGTGTGGGACGCCGGCGAACCGTCGGGAACCCGGGTGGTGCTGACGCCCTGATTTCGGATCGCGAGCAGACGCGCAGGTACCCGGTTTCTTTGGAAACACGGCACCTGCGCGTCTGCTCGCGGAAAAAACTCAGCCGAAGCGGCCCGAGATGTAGTCCTCGGTGGCCTTCTGGGTGGGGTTGGAGAAGATCTTCTCGGTGTCGTCGATCTCGATCAGCTTGCCGGGCTTACCGGTGGCCTCGAGGTTGAAGAACGCGGTCTGATCGCTCACCCGGGCGGCCTGCTGCATGTTGTGAGTGACGATGACGATCGTGAAATCCTGCTTGAGCGTGGAGATCAGGTCCTCGATGGCCAGCGTCGAGATCGGGTCGAGAGCCGAGCATGGCTCATCCATCAGCAGGACATCGGGCTGGACCGCGATCGCGCGGGCGATGCACAACCGCTGCTGCTGACCACCGGAGAGGCCACCGCCGGGCTTGTCGAGGCGGTCCTTGACCTCATTCCACAGGTTCGCGCCGCGCAGAGAGCGCTCCGCCACCTCGTCCAGGGTCTTCTTGTTGCGCACGCCCTGCAGCTTCAGACCGGCCACCACGTTGTCACGAATCGACATGGTGGGGAACGGGTTCGGACGCTGGAACACCATGCCGATGGTCTTGCGCACGCCCACCGGATCCACCCCGGCGCCGTAGATGTCCTCACCGTCGAGCAGCACCGAGCCCTCGACGCGGGCGCCGGGGATCACCTCGTGCATCCGGTTCAGCGTCCGCAGCACCGTCGACTTACCGCAGCCCGACGGGCCGATGAAAGCCATCACGCTGCGCGGCTGCACCGACAGCGAAACCTCGGCAACCGCATGGAACGCGCCGTAATAGATGTTGACGTCCTTGAGATCCAGCCGCTTGGCCATGGATATTTCCTACACCTTCTTGGGGGAAAAGAGTTTGGCAACCGCGCGAGCGCCGACGTTGAGCAATGCGATCAGCAGGATCAGCGTCAGCGCCGCACCCCACAGCCGGTCGGTGGGCACCGGATTGGCGCCTGCCCCCGCCGAGATCTGGTCGTACATCATGCCCGGCAGCGATCCCATGAACCCGCCGAACATGTCGAAGTTCATCGCCTGCGCATAGCCGACGAGGATCAGCAGCGGCGCGGTCTCACCCATCACCCGGGCCAGTGACAGCATGACCCCGGTGACGATGCCCGACAACGCCGTCGGGATCACGATGCGGACGATGGTCTTCCATTTCGGCACGCCCAGCGCATAACTCGCCTCGCGCAGATCCATCGGGACGATGCGCAGCATCTCCTCGGTGGCCCGCACGATAACCGGAATCATCAACAGCACCAACGACAGTGACACCGCGAACCCGGATCGGCCGAATCCCAACGTGGCCACCCACAACGCGTAGATGAACAGTGCGGCGACGATCGAGGGCACACCGGTGAGGATGTCCACCATGAACGTGGTGACCTTGCCCAGGCGGGTACCTCCGCCGTACTCGACCAGGTACACGCCCACCATCACGCCGATCGGAATGGAGATCAGCGAACACACGATGCCTTGCAGCAGGGTGCCGACGATCGCGTGGTAGGCGCCGCCGCCTGCGGTGAACGTCGTCATCCCGGCCTGGGAGTTGGTGAACCACGTGGCTGAGGTCAATGCGCTCCAGCCGCGGACGATCACCGAGTACAGCACCCAGGCCAGCGGCACCAGGGCGACGAGCAACGACAGGGTCACCAGCACTGTGGCGACGTGGTTGGTCAGCTTGCGGCGCAGACTCACGCCCTGGAACACAGGCGCCTTGACCGGCCGCTCAAGCGTGGAGGTCACGAGCGCCCCTTCCCGGACACCGCAGCGCGGGCCAGCGAGTTCACCACGAAGGTGAGGATGAACAGCACCAGGCCGGCGGCAATGTAGGCGCCCGCCTTGTACTGATCGTTGAATTCGCTTGCAGTGGCGGCGATCTTGCTTGCGAAGGTGTAGCCGCCGTCGAACAGCGACCAACTGAACGCGGTCTGGGTGCCGCGCAGGATGATCAAGAGCGCAATGGTCTCACCGAGCGCGCGACCCAGACCGAGCATCGCGCCACTGACGTAGCCGGACAACCCGAATGGCAGCACCGTCGTGCGCACCACTTCCCAGCGGGTGGCGCCGAGCGCCAGCGCGGCCTCGATCTGGCCGCGCGGGGTCTGGGTGAACACCTCGCGAGTCACCGCGGTGATGATCGGCAGGATCATCACCGCCAGCACGATGCCTGCGGTGAAGATGGTGCCGCCACCGGCCACCGAGGCGTTGCCCGTCTTGAACAGAAACAGCCAGTCCAAGTTCGTATTGAGCCACACGGCAAAGGGTTTGATCGCCGGCGCCAGTACGTACAGGCCCCAGACGCCGTAGACGATCGAGGGCACCGCCGCGAGCAGGTCCACCAGATAGGCCAGCGGACCCGCCAGCCGTCGCGACGAGTACTGGGTCAGGTAGATCGCGATGCCCAGGGCCACCGGCATCGCCAGCACCAGGGCGAACAGGGAGACGAAGACCGTCACCTGCAGCAGGTCGAAGATGCCGAAGTGCATCGCGGAGGTGTCGGTGGTGATCCAGTTGCCGCCGTAGAGGAAGAAGTTCTCCTCGTTACGGACCAGCGCCGGAACCGCGCGCCAGAGCAGGAACACCCCGATCGCCGCGATCAACGCAACGATCAGGATGCCCGAACCTTCGGCGAGGCCACGGAAAATTCGGTCGCCAAGGCGAACCTTGGCTCCCTTGGACGGATTGGTGGATATAGGCGCCGGCTCGGGGTGGGGGGAGGCGAGCGTCTCCCCCGACCCCGAATCAGCTGGATTCGGCGTTGTCACTGTCGTCCCGTCGGGGCCCCTGGTTGTCATGCGGTTGGTAAATCCATCCTCGCCCAAATCCGTCCTCTAAAGCCAGTCCGGCTACTAAGCGATGGCCTCGACCGAGGTCAGCAGGCGCTGCTTGAACTCGTCAGGCAGCGCGATGTATCCGGCCTGCGACAGGCTGGCCTGGCCCTCGTTGGCGGCCACGGTGAGGAAGGACTTCACGGCCGCCGCGGTCTCGGCGTCGTAGCCCTTGGAGCAAACGATCTCGTAGGTGGCCAGCACCAGCGGGTAGACACCGGCTTCCTTGGAGGCGTACAGCGCGTTCAGGTCGAGCACGAGGTCCTTGCCCTCACCCTTGAAGGTGGCGGCGCCGACGGCCTTGGTGGTCGACTGGTCGTCCAGCGCGACCGCACCGGCGCCACTGTCGATCTGGGCGTAGGGCAGGCCGGCGGCGGCGGCCGGGCTCTTCTCGACGTAGCCGATCGAGCCGGGGGTGGCCTGGACGGCCTGCACGACGCCGGAGGACTTCTGCGCACCCTCGCCGGCACCGCCCTGGAACTCCTTGCCCGCGCCCTTGGTCCAGGTCTGCGGAGCGGCGGCGGCCAGGTACTTCTGGAAGTTGTCGGTGGTGCCCGAGGAATCCGACCGGTAGATCGGCTTGATGTCCAGGTCGGGCAGGGTGGTGCCGGCGTTCAGCGCGGCCACCGCCGGATCGTTCCACTTCTTGATCTGGCCCTGGAAGATCTTGGCGAGCACGTCGGGGTTCACCACGAGCTTGTCGACGCCTTCGACGTTGTAGGCCAGCGCGACCGGGCCGAACACCAGCGGCAGGTTCCAGGCCTCGTTGCCGCCGCAGCGCTCGGCGGCCTTGGCGACCTGATCGTCCTTGAGCGCCGAGTCGGAGCCCGCGAAGTCGACCTGCTTGGCGATGAACTGATCCACGCCTGCGCCCGAACCGGTCGGGTTGTAGGACAGGTTCTTGCCGGAGCAGACCTGGCCCCAGACCTTGTTGAACTCAGCAATGGCGTTCTGCTGCGCCGTCGAGCCCTCGCCCGTCAGAGCGTTCTTGCCGCCGCACTCGGCCGACGACGCCGAGGTGCTGCCCGCGGCCGAGGAGCTGGTTCCTGCAGCGTTGTTGTCGCTGCCACAGGCGGTCAGCGTGAGTGCCGCGATCGCCGTCGCGGAAAGCGCGACACCGAACGGCTTGCCAATGCTCATGAGCTTCACTTGTCCCACTTTCAGTTGACGGCTTCGAACTCTCCGGCAACGTATTCGGCCGCAGTGGACGGCTCGCGGACAACAGGTGAATCAGCAGTGAATAGGTTCAGCGTGTTCACAGCTAAACGGGTTAACCGGCGGCGTACGCCGCGTCGACACCGAACACCTCGAAACCCAAGTTTCGGTAGGTCGCCACGGCCGCCGAGTTATCTGCCTCGACGTAAAGTAGCACCGTCGGCAGGGACCGCTCGGCGAGGTGGTGCAGACCGAGCAGGGTGAGTACCGAGCCCAGGCCTCTGCCCTGCGCGGCAGGGTCGACGCCGACGATGTAGACCTCGCCGAGACCCTCGTCGTGCACTTTCGTCCAGTGGAAGCCCAGCAGTGCGCCGGTGCGCTCGTCGAACGCCTCGAACAGACCGTCGGGGTCGAACCACGGCTCGCGTCGCCGTTCGTCGATCTCCTGTTCGGTCCAGCCGCCCTGTTCGGGATGCCAGGAGAAGGCAGCGTTGTTGACCCGCAGGATCTCGGCGTCGTCCTGGGGACCGGCATAGGTACCGATCCGCACGCCCTCGGCGGTGCGCAGCGGCGGCAGGTCGCTCAGCGGGCGACGCATCTGCAGCAGTTCGCGAGCCACCTTGAGGTCGAGCGTGGCCGCCAGGGCGCGGGCCGCCTCGAGGTTGCCGTGCGCCCAGATGCGGGTGCCGGCCCCGCCCTCGGCGAGCCCGGCACGGGCCAGCGCCGCACCGATACCGCGCCGTCGGGCGTCCGGATGCACCACCAGTTCGGCCATCGCCGGGTCGTCGGCGCCGGCCGGGGCCAGGTTCAGGTACCCGACGAGTTTTGTCCCGTCGGTCGCCAGCAGGTGACGGGTCCGGTCGAGGCCAAGCTCGCGCAACACCTGATCTCCGACCGGGGCCACGCCGTCGACCGCGGTGGCTGCGCCGATGAGTTCCTGGATCCGAGCCTGTTCGGCATCTGACAGCCCGGTTCGCCAGTCGAGTTCGGTCACTGGCTGGGCAACCGCCCGGCGAGCGGCTCGTCCGCATCGTCCGTTGCCGGCTCGAAGTCGTCGTCGCCGTGATCGTCGTCGGGGGCCGCTTCTCCGGTCCCGGCTGCCCCGCCTGCGGGGGTGCGGCCGCGCGACGGGCGTACCGCTTTGTACCCGACGTTGCGGACGGTGCCGATCAGCGCTTCGTACTCGGGGCCGAGCTTGGCGCGGAGACGACGGACGTGCACATCCACGGTGCGGGTGCCGCCGAAGAAGTCGTAGCCCCAGACCTCCTGCAGCAGCTGCGCACGGGTGAAGACCCGTCCGGCGTGCTGCGCGAGGTACTTGAGCAGCTCGAACTCCTTGTAGGTGAGATCGAGGGGACGTCCACGCAGCCGGGCCGTGTAGGTGCCCTCGTCGATCGCGAGCTCACCCAGGGTGATCTTGCCGGCGTTCTCCTGGCTGGCACCCCCACCACGCCGGCCGACCAGGAGCCGCAGCCGGGCGTCGATCTCGGCCGGGCCGGTGCTGGGCAGCAGGATCTCGTCCAGGCCCCATTCGTGGTTCACCGCGACCAACCCGCCCTCGTTGATCACCGCGACGACCGGGACCGAGGTGCCCGTCGTTCCCAGCAGTCGGCACAGACCGCGAGCGGCCGCGAGATCGGTCCGCGCGTCGACGATCGCCACATCGGCACTGCCCGCCTCCAGCAGCGACGACACCTCGGTCGGCGCCGTGCGCACAGTGTGGGCCAGCAGCGTCAGGGAGGGCAGCACCGACTCCGGATGCGGGTCGACGGTCAGTAGCAGTAGATCCAACGGGGTCCTCCGGCGCGCCGGGCAATCACTTCCTGCGATCGCCCGGACCCCGATGTCCACACGGTCGGATTCATGACTGACATGTAGCCGTTACCGGCCCTTTGTGTTCTAACGATAACGCCTCACCTGCTGATCAGCCGCGCCGAACGCTTCCATCCGATGGACGTGGGCGACAATGTGCCGGTGCGCAAACTGCTGATCGGGCTCACCGCGACCGTGACCGCGCTTGTCGTCGGCGTCGTCGGCACGGATTTCGGTTCGGCGATCTACGCCGAGTACCGACTGGCCCGCAACGTACGCAGCGCGGCCGACCTCAGCTGGGATCCGTGGGTCGCGATCTTGGGTTTCCCGTTCCTGACCCAGGTCCGCAACCACCGTTACAGAGAGATCGAGATCCGTGCCGCCGGCGTCGACCACCCCGTGGTCGGCAGAGCCTCGCTCGAGGCCACCCTGCACGGCATCGATATCAGCGGCTCGTCGTGGCTGATCCCGCCGGACGCGAAACTGCCGGTCAAGAAGGCCGAGAGCCGCATCATCATCGACTCCACGCACATCGGCCGGTTCATGGGCATCGACGACCTGCTGGTGGAGGCTCCGGCGCGGGAGACCAACGACGCCACCGGGGGCACCACCGAGTCCGGCATCTCCAGCAGTCAGGGGCTGGTGTTCACCGGGACCCCGAAGGGTTCGGGACTGGACAAGCGGGTCAGCGTCTCGGTGGACCTGTCGTTCGCCGACCGGGACGACACCACCCTGGTGCTGACCGCGACCGGGATCCTGACCGGCCCAGGAACCGCCGACGAGCCCGTACCCGACGAGAAGACCGCGGCGGTGCTGGCCGAGTTCAGCCACACCATCACCGGGCAGAAGCTGCCGTTCGGCATCGCCCCGACCACCGCGGGCGCCCGGGGCTCGGACGTGATCATCGAGGGCATCGCCTCGGGAGTAACCATCGACCTGGCGGGGTTCAGACAGCCATGAGCTCTTCGATGGTGCTGGCGATCGTGGTGCTGATCGCCGCCCTCGGGGTGGCCTACGTGGTCGGTCGCCTCATCACGCTGCGGGCCGGCCTCATCAGGGCGGGCAAGGAGGCCGCCGACATCGACACCAGCGACCTGGGCTTGTCCGACACCGGCCCGACGGTGCTGCACTTCACAGCCGAATGGTGCGGACCCTGCGCCGGGGTACGACGCGTCGTCGACCAGGTCTGCGCCGAGCTGCCCGAGGTTGCCCACGTCGAAATCGACATGGACACCAATCCCGAAGCCGCCAGGCGGCTTTCGGTCCTGTCGTTGCCCACGACCATCATCTTCGACCGGGACGGGCGGCCCCGATACCGCACCAGTGGGGTTCCCAAGGCCGCTGACCTGCGCTCGGCGCTGGAGCCACTGTTGGCCTGACCCGACGGTTATTGGGTAAGCTGTCGGTCGTGTCAGCCCGCCTTGAGCTTGTGCTCACCAAGCGCCGCGCAGTCGATCTGTGCCGCGTCGCGGGTTGCTGCTGTTGTTGTTGCTGTTGAGCGCAGCCGCGCGCTTTCGCGCGCCCGCTCGGGCCTTGTGCCCTGAGCCTGCACACAACCGGACCTTCGACAACAACAGGAGTTCGTTCCATGTCTTCGACATCAACCCGCCCCACCGCTGGTGTACAGCCTGCTCAGGTGGACGTGCGGGGGCCGCGGTTCGCCGCCTGGGTCACCACCGCGGTCCTGATCGGCACGCTGCTCGTCGCCGGGGTGAGTGAGCCCGCGGCCGCGGTGCTGCTGGGCGCACAGGCGGTGGTGTTCGCGATCGGCGCGGCCCGCGGCCCGCGCCAGCATCCCTACGGCCGGCTGTTCGCCACGCTCATCGCGCCGCGCCTGGCACCGGTCACCGAACGCGAGCCGGTTCCGCCACTGAAGTTCGCCCAGTTGGTCGGCTTCGCGTTCGCGGTCGTGGGTACCGCGGGGTTCGCCTTCGGCATCACCGCACTCGGCCTGACCGCCACCGCTTTCGCGTTGGTGGCAGCCTTTCTCAACGCCGCCTTCGGCATCTGCCTGGGCTGCCAGATCTACCCGCTGGTGGCGCGGTTCCGTCACGTCCCCAGTCCTGCATGACGCCCACCTGACAACTCAAATCTGAAGCAATCGAAAGGAATTCGTACATGGCACGTTCCGACGTCCTGGTCTCGACCGAATGGGCCGGGAACAACCTCGATACCCCTGGCGTGGTGTTCGTCGAGGTCGACGAGAACACCAGCGCCTACGACGACGAGGGCCACATCCCCGGCGCCGTCAAGCTGGACTGGAAAGACGATCTGCAGGACGCCGTCAAGCGTGACTTCGTCGACCAGCAGCAGTTCTCGAAGCTGTTGTCCGACAAGGGCATCAGCAACGACGACACGGTGATCCTGTACGGCGGCAACAACAACTGGTTCGCGGCCTACGCGTACTGGTACTTCAAGCTGTACGGCCACAACGACGTCAAGCTGCTCGACGGCGGCCGCAAGCGCTGGGAGCTCGACGCCCGGCCGCTGGTGAAAGAGGCGCCCCACCGTGCCTCTACGTCGTACGCCGCCCTGCCCCTGGACAACAACATCCGGGCCTACCGCGACGACGTCATCGCCGCGATCGGCGAGAAGAACCTGGTCGACGTGCGTTCGCCTGACGAGTTCTCCGGCAAGATCCTGGCGCCGGCGCACCTGCCGCAGGAGCAGAGCCAGCGGCCCGGGCATATCCCCGGCGCCATCAACGTTCCGTGGAGCAAGGCAGCCAACGAGGACGGCACCTTCAAGTCCGACGAGGATCTGGCCAAGCTCTACGCCGCGGCCGGTCTCGACGGCGAGAAGGAGACCATCGCCTACTGCCGGATCGGTGAGCGTTCCTCGCACACCTGGTTCGTGCTTCAGGAACTGCTGGGACACCAGAACGTCAAGAACTACGACGGCAGTTGGACGGAATACGGCTCCCTGGTGGGCGCCCCGATCGAGTTGGGAAGTTGATATGTGCTCTGCACCGAAGCAAGGACTGACGTTGCCCGCCGGCGTCGACCTGGAGAAGGAAACCGTCATCACCGGTCGCGTGGTGGACGGCTCCGGCCAGGCGGTCGGCGGCGCCTTCGTGCGCCTGCTGGACTCCAGCGACGAGTTCACCGCTGAGGTCGTCGCGTCGGCCACCGGTGACTTCCGGTTCTTCGCCGCTCCGGGCACCTGGACGCTGCGCGCCCTGTCCCCCGCGGGCAACGGCGACGCCAGCGTGGCCCCGACGGGCGCAGGCATCCACGAGGTCGACGTCAAGGTCGCTTGATCGCTTGATCCCGCTCGAACGTGGGCTTGTGTACGAGGATTTGCACGTATCTCGCACACAAGCCCACGTTCGACGTGTATAGGGGCGTCCCGACCCGGGGCGCCGACACCTTCGACAAGGAACTAGACTCACTCCCGTGGTGCTCTTCTTCGAGATAATGCTCGTCGCGGCCGTCGTGGTGATCACGTGGTTCGCGTTGTACGCGCTGTACCGCCTCGTCACTGACGAGTCGTGACCTCCGACCGAGACATTCCAGCCGAGGCCTCCGTCCGTGAGCCCGGCTCAGGTGACCGAGCCATAGCGGCCGCCGCTGAACGGGCCAAGGCCACGGCCGCCCGTAACATTCCGGTCTTCGATGACCTCCCGGTTCCCGCCGATACCGCCAATCTGCGCGACGGCGTCGAACTGAACGACGCGCTACTGGCACTGTTGCCGTTGGTCGGCGTCTGGCGCGGTGAAGGCGAAGGTCGCGACACCCACGGCGACTACCGGTTCGGCCAGCAGATCATCGTTTCCCATGACGGCGGCGACTACCTGAACTGGGACTCCCGGTCGTGGCGACTGAACGAATCGGGTGAGTACGACTCTCCTGGCCTGCGTGAGACCGGCTACTGGCGATTCGTGACCGATCCCGAGGATCCCGCCGGCCGCGACGAATCACAGGCCATCGAACTGCTGCTGGCCCATTCGGCCGGCTACGTCGAACTTTTCTACGGCAAGCCCCTGACGCAGGCCTCCTGGGAACTGGTCACCGATGCACTGGCCCGCAGCAAGTCCGGGCTGCTGGTGGGGGGCGCCAAACGGTTGTACGGCATCGTCGAAGGCGGGGATTTGGGCTACGTGGAAGAACGTGTAGACGCCGACGGAGGCCTGGTGCCGCACCTGTCGGCCCGACTGTCCCGGTACGTCGGCTGATGCGCCGGCCGATCATCGCGGCAGGTCTGCTTGCCGCGGCAGCGATTCTCGGAGCGTGTTCGTCAGAGGGGCCACAACCGGCTCCCACCGAGCCGCCAGCCGAGCACGGCAACTACGCGCACTGCTTGTCCGAGCACGGCGTGCCCGTTGCGCCTGGCCCGGTCGCCGGGCCACCGGACGGTGTCGACCAACAGACCTGGCAGCAGGCCGTCAAGGCATGTTCGACGCTGGCGCCCGGCCCTAGCTAGTTCGCGCCACCGCGGTACCGGTTTCAGCCGCCCCCAGATATGGGGCGGCCCCCGAGCCTTGGTACCTGGTTGGACAGACCGAGGGGCTCGGGGGCCGGGTGGCTGCGGGGAATTCGCCAGCGCGCGCAGGCAATATCCCCGGCGCTGCTAGCGGGCAGCCACCTCACATGTCCATAAGTCACTCAATTTGTCGGACCACCTCCTTCCCTGTGTGATCACGAAGCTACCCCCGTCCGCTCACGCCGACAAGCGATTTACGCACAGCTCAGCGGTCACTGAGAATCGCCGCGTCTACCAGGCCGGAGATGTCGGCGGCCAGTGGCGCATCGGGCAGCGGTCGGCCGTCCAAAGTGTGCACCCGAGCTGCGAGGGTGATGCTGGAGATCAGCCAAACCCCTTGTGCGGTAAGCAGGTCCGCAGGCTTGAGGGCACGGAAGTCGCAGTCGTAACCCTTGTTGCGGGCCACCTCGAACAGTGCCTGCTGGGTGGTGCCGCGCAGGATCGGATACCAGGGCGGCGGGGTGAGCAGCAGGGGCTGGCCATCGTTGTCCTCGGTCGCGATGACAACGGTCGACCGAGGACCTTCCAGCAGATAGCCGTCTGAGCTCACGAAGATCACGTCGCCGGCGCCCTGACGTTCGGCGTGCCGCAGCGCGGCCATGTTCACCGCGTAGGACAGGGTCTTGGCACCCGCGGCCAGCCACGGCATGTCGCCGGCACCCAGCGGCAACCCGCGGTCCAGGGTGATCGCCGCCAAGCCGTCGCGCCGCACGCCGGCCACCCGATCGGCCAGGGCACCGATGGTGACGAACGCGGTCGCCGGGCCACCGCTTTCGCGCCCTCGGCTGTACACCAGGCGCAGTACGCCGTCGTCGTCGTGGTCGGCGATCCAGCACTCGGTCGCCAGCGCCACCGCCGCCCGCCAGGCGTCCAGATCCGGAACGGGCAGATCCAACATCTTGGCGGATTGGGACAGTCGGGCCAGGTGCGGCTCCAGGAGGCACGGCCTGCCGTCACGCACCAGCAGCGTCTCGAAGACCCCGTCTCCGCGCACCGCGGCCAGGTCGTCGGCGTGCAGCAGCGGGGCGTTGGGGTCGTGGATCTGCCCGTCAAGGGTGACCAGCACGGCTGGTGGGCTCGCCATGGGGTCCCAGCGTAGTTTGCGCCTGCGAGCAGCTTGGGCGAAGAGCGACAAACGTACAGTTGGGCTATGACTGCACTTCCGTCAGCGGTTCCGGCGCCCGAGGCAGGTCCCGACGCCGGCGCCGTCTGGCATTACGGTGATCCGCTCGGTGAACAGCGCGCAGCGGCAAGCGCCGCGGTCCTGGTGGATCGGTCGCACCGGCCGGTCCTCACACTGACCGGTAAGGACCGGCAGACGTGGCTGCACAGCATCTCCAGCCAGCACGTCAGCGCATTGCCGGACGGTGCGGTCACCGAAAACCTGAGCCTGGATCTGCAGGGCCGTGTCGAAGATCACTGGATCCAGACCGAGCTCGCGGGCACCACCTATCTGGACACCGAGCCGTGGCGGGGCGAGCCGCTGCTGGCCTACCTGCGCAAGATGGTGTTCTGGGCCGACGTGCAGATCGAGCCGGCCGACCTGGCGGTGTTGTCACTGCTGGGGCCCGGGTTGGCCGACGAGAAGGTACTCAAGGCCGTGGGTGTCGAGGAGCTGCCGCAGGAGTCGACAGCGGTGGCGCTGCCCGGCGGCGGTTTCCTGCGCCGGTTGCCCGCACCCGGCATCGAACTGGACCTGGTGGTGCCACGGGAGTCCATCACGGACTACACCCGGCTGCTCGCCGATGCCGGGGTCCGGCCGGCCGGGGTGTGGGCCTATGAGGCACACCGGGTGGCGACCGCACGGCCGCGGCTCGGCGTCGACACCGACGAGCGGACCATCCCGCACGAGGTCGGTTGGATCGGCGGACCCGGCGTCGGGGCCGTGCACCTGGACAAGGGCTGCTACCGCGGCCAGGAGACCGTCGCCCGCGTGCACAACCTGGGCAAACCACCCCGGATGTTGGTGATCCTGCAGCTCGACGGTTCCTCGGACCGCCCGGTCACCGGCGATGTAGTGACCGCGGGCGGCCGCAATGTCGGCCGCATCGGCACGGTCGTCGAGCACGCTGACGAGGGCCCGATCGCATTGGCCCTGGTCAAGCGGGGAATACCGGCGGACACCGAGCTGGTCGCCGGGGAGCAGGCGCAGGCACCGGCCGTGATCGACCCCGATTCCATGCCGGAGGCCGACGCCACCGCCGGGGCGGGCCGCGCGGCAGTCGACCGACTCCGGGGCCGTTAGGCCGTGAAACTGCTCACCAGCACGTAAACTCACCCGGTCAACGACGACGTGACGACCGTCTCATCGCCCCTTCGGCGAACCTGGTGACGGTCGCCCAGCCGTGCAACGACGCAGGGCAGCCGGGCCCCGGCCACTCGATGTGCGGCAGGGCCTGACAGCACTTCTCGAACGGGCACGGTAAAGTGTTGGCAGGACAATAAAGACACACAGATCGGAGCCGCCTAGCTATTGGGCCGCTCCGTTATTGCGCGAGGGGGTCCCCCATGGGCCGCGGCCGGGCGAAGGCAAAGCAGACCAAGGTTGCACGTGACCTGAAGTACAGCTCGCCGAATACCGACTTCAGTCAGCTCCAACGTGAGCTGTCGGGATCTCCCGATTCCGGTGACGCGAATGACGACGCCGAAGACTGGTCGGGCGAGGATGACTGGCGGCGCTGAGCCGTCGACAACTCCGTTGTAGAACCTAGACACAGGTCGCGCTGATAGCGCACGTCGCTTATCAGCGCGACCTTGTCTAATGCCTAGAACCGCGGATGCTGTCCAACCAGTTGGGCGCGCACACTGTCCTTGCCGCCCTTCTTCACGGTTCCCAGCGTCCAGCAGTCCAGGTGACGTGCGGTCAGAATGGCCAGCGCGCGATCGGTGTCCTCAGGGGCCACGACCGCGACCATCCCGACACCCATGTTGAACGTCTTCTCCATCTCGGCACGCTCGATGCGTCCGCGCTGGGCGATCATCTGGAACACCGGCGCCGGCGTCCACGTGCCGCGATCCAGTTCTGCGGTGAGACCGTGCGGCACCACGCGCTCCAGGTTGCCCGCCAGGCCGCCACCGGTGACGTGGCAGAACGTGCGGACCTGGGTCTCGGCGGCCAGCGCCAGACAGTCCTTGGCGTAGATGCGTGTCGGTTCCAGCAGTTCCTCGCCGAGCGTGCGACCGAACTCCTCGACGTGGCCGGCCAGGTTCATCCGGTCGATCTCCAGCAGCACCTTGCGGGCCAGGGAGTAGCCGTTGGAGTGCAGTCCGCTGGACTTCATGGCGATGATCACGTCGCCGGGGCGGACGCGGTCGGGTCCGAGCACGTTGTCGGCCTCGACGACGCCGACGCCCGTCGCGGAGATGTCGTAGTGGTCGGGTTCCATCAGGCCGGGATGTTCGGCCGTCTCACCGCCCAGCAGCGCGCAGCCGGCCTGGACACAGCCCTCGGCGATGCCGGACACGATCGCGCTGACCCGCTCCGGCACGGTGCGGCCGACGGCGATGTAGTCCTGCAGGAACAACGGTTCGGCGCCGCACACCACGAGGTCGTCGACCACCATGGCGACCAGGTCCAGCCCGACGGTGTCGTGCTTGTCCATGGCCTGCGCGACGGCGAGCTTGGTGCCCACCCCGTCGGTCGAGGCAGCCAGCACCGGCTCGCGGTATCCGCCCCGCAAGGCGAACAACCCGGCAAAGCCGCCCAGGCCACCCCTGACCTCCGGACGGGTCGCCTTCGCGGCGAGGGGTTTGAAGAGTTCGACGGCGCGGTCACCGGCTTCGATGTCCACTCCGGCCGAAGCATAGGAAATGTTGCTGTGTTCGGCGATGCCGTGCTGTTCGGCGCCCTTAGTCATCGCAAGCAAGGCTACCGCCCCGCTGTTACGGGGGTACAGCGCAGGAGGCGTTAAGGACACCTCAAGGCCGTGGCGCCGTCGGGGCTCACGACATCGGAGACGTCAAGGCCTGCGCAGTGCCGATGCGTTGTCGTTGTCGTTGTCGGGTTGCAGTGGGACACCGGTGCGCGCCGCGGTGGCCAGCATCTGCTCGACGACGTTCTTGCCCAGCGCGGTCTCGCCGGGCAACTCGATCGGGTAGTTCCCGTCGAAGCAGGCCGAACACAACCGGGTGGGGGGCTGCTCGGTGGCCGCGATCATGCCCTGCTGGGAGATGTAACCCAGGCTGTCGGCGCCGATGGCATGCCGGACGGCCTCGAGCATCTCGCCCTGGTGCTCCGCAGGCGCGGCGTTGGCGATCAGCTCGGCCGGGGTGGCGAAGTCGATGCCGTAGAAGCAGGGCCATCTCACCGGTGGCGAGGCGATCCGGACGTGGACCTCCAGCGCTCCGGCCTCCCGCAGCATGCGAACCAGTGCGCGCTGGGTGTTGCCGCGCACGATCGAATCGTCGACGACGATGAGCCGCTTGCCGCGGATCACCTCCCGCAGCGGGTTGAGCTTGAGCCGGATACCCAGCTGCCGGATGGTCTGCGAGGGCTGGATGAACGTGCGCCCCACGTAGGCGTTCTTCATCAGGCCCTGCCCGAACGGGATGCCCGATTCCTGCGCGTAACCGACCGCTGCGGGCGTTCCCGACTCCGGGACGCCGATCACCAGGTCGGCATCGATCGGGTGCTCGCGGGCCAGCCGCCTGCCGATGTCGACGCGGGTGGCGTGCACCGAGCGGCCCACCAGAGTGCTGTCGGGGCGGGCCAGGTAGACGTACTCGAAGACGCAGCCCTTGGGTTCAGGGTTGGCGAACCGGGTGGAGCGCACGCCGTCGGCGTCGATGGCCAGCAGTTCACCGGGTTCGATGTCGCGGACGAACGAGGCGCCCACGATGTCGAGCGCGGCGGTCTCGGAGGCCACCACCCAACCCCGGTCGAGGCGGCCCAGCGCCAGCGGACGCACGCCGTGCGGATCGCGTGCGGCGTAGAGGGTGTTCTCGTCCATGAAGGTCAGACAGAAGGCGCCGCGCACGGTGGGCAGTAGCTCGAGGGCGGCCTGTTCCAGCGTCGCATCGGCGGCGCCGTGGGCCAGCAGGGCACCCAGGATGTCGGAGTCCGTTGTCGCTGGAGCGGCGGCGCTCCCCCGGATCGTCATGTCGATCAGTCCGGCGGCGCGGGCCCTCGTGGCCAGTTCGGCGGTGTTGACCAGGTTGCCGTTGTGGCCGAGTGCGACGCCGGTTCCGGCAGCCGTGTTGCGGAACACCGGCTGGGCGTTCTCCCAGGTCGTAGAGCCGGTGGTGGAGTACCGGCAGTGCCCGACGGCGACGTGGCCCGGCATCGCGGCCAGGGTCTGCTCGTCGAACACCTGGCTGACCAGGCCGAGATCTTTGAACACCAGGATCTGTGAACCGTCGGACACCGCGATGCCCGCAGCTTCCTGGCCACGGTGCTGTAGCGCGTACAAGCCGTAGTAGGTGAGCTTGGCGACGTCCTCGCCGGGAGCCCAGACTCCGAATACACCGCACTCTTCGCGCGGTTCGTTTTCGTCGAGTTGCTGACCAGTCACGATAGGGCTGCTCCCGGGGCGGCGGTTGGTGACATAACCGAGTCTACGGTCCAGGCGGGCCAACAAAAGAATCGAATGGCCGGTCTGGCACCGGCTTTTGCAACAACAGGCGCCACCATCGCCATTCCCCCACCCGTTCGCCGGGGTGTGATCAGCCGGAGCCGGAACCGTCGGGTTAACCCCATCGACCCACTACATGCCAACGGCAAGGATGGATTTCGTGACGCGCCAACTCTCCGACAAGCCGGCAACCGATCCCCTCGATTCCGACGACCCGGCTCAGCCGCAACCCTGGCCGGAGGTGACGAAGATCGCATTCCGGTTCTGCTTCCTGTACTTCGGCCTGTTCTGTCTGTTGTTCGCGCAAATCACCTTCGCCTTACTGGGGATCGTGGGCCACTGGCTGCCGGATCGGGCGGTGATGTGGCAGATGACCGTCCTGGGCCCGGTGGTGACCTGGGTCGGCCGTCACGTCTTCGGCGTCGAGGCGGTGCTGCATCAGGACTCGGGCAGCGGGGACCAGGCCGCGATCTGGGTGATGATCTTCTGCCTGCTCGTGTTCTCGGTCGTCGGCGCGGCGGTGTGGTCGTGGGTGGACCGGCAGCGGCAGGACTACTCGAGGTTGTGGGTGTGGTTCCTGACGTTTGTGCGGTTGTGCGTGGCCGGGCAGATGCTGTTCTACGGATTCGCCAAGCTCATCCCGACGCAGATGCCGGCTCCGCCGCTGGCGGCGTTGCTACGCCCGTACGGCGAATTCAGCCCGGCGTCGGTGCTGTGGCTGCAGGTGGGCAGCTCCTATCCGTACGAGATGGCACTGGGTGCGGTCGAGGTTCTCGCCGGCTTGCTGCTGTTCGTGCCCCGGACCGCAACACTGGGCGCGCTGCTCGCCCTGGCCAGCATGGTCCAGGTCTTTCTGCTGAACATGACGTTCGACGTGCCGGTCAAGATTCTGTCCGGGCATCTCATGTTGATGGGCCTGGTTCTGCTGGCGCCGCAGTACCGGCGGCTGGCCGACTTCCTGGTGCTGCAACGCAACACCGAACCGGCCGCGCAACCGGAACTGTTCGCCGATGCCCGGGCCAACACCATCGCGACCCGGGTCCAGGCCGTACTCGGCATCTGGATGGTGGCCGGCTGTGTCCTGACCGGATGGCAGAGCTGGAGCGAGTACGGCGGTGGACGCGCCAAACCCGAGTTGTACGGGATCTGGACGGTGAGCCGGTTCGACGTCGACGGCAGGACGGCACCGCCCCTGATCACCGACCAGTACCGTTGGCAGCGAGTCGTTTTCGACCTGCCCGAGGTCGTGACCTATCAGCGGATGAGCGGCGAATTGGTGGACGCGCCGGTCAAGGTCGACGGAAACAACCTCACGGTGTCGGGGCCGGACGGCTCACCCCTGGCCACGCTCGCCTCATCCCGGCCGACCTCCGATCAGCTGCAACTGACTGGCACGTTGTCCGGCCGCGACGTGGCGATCTGGCTGGACCGCCTGGATCTCGACCAATTCACCCTGCGCAACCGCGGTTTCCACTGGGTGCAGGAGTATCCCTACTTCCGATGAGTCAGTCGGGTCGGTCTGCCAGCGGCACCAGCGGCAGCCACCGCGCCACTTCACCCGCCCGCGATCCCGACATCTGCACCGCGGAACCGGCTGCGTCGAGATCGAGCAGTCCGGTGGCCAGCAGCAGCCAGGTCCGCGGGTCGGTTTCCACGACGTTGGGCGGATTGCCGCGGGTGTGCCGCGGCCCTTCGATGCACTGCACCGCCACGAAGGGCGGGACCCTGACCTCGACGCTGGCACCCGGCGCCATCGCGGCCAGGGTGCGAGCGGTCAACCTGACCGCCTCGGCCAGTTCGGTGCGGGTGGGCTCCGGCTGAGTGGGTGCGCGCAGCCAGCCGGCCACGAGGGCGACCGCCGCCCTGGTCTTCTGCGGATCGACACTGCCTCGCGCGGCCATGCCATAGAGTCTCGCAAAATGTCTGCCGATCACCGAAATCCGCCGTACCGCTTGGCCGGTGCAGTGTTTCTCGCGATCATCGCGCTGCTACTGGGGTTGATCGTGGCGCAGTTCCGGGGTGCTTTCGAGCCCAGTGCCCCGCTGACGCTGCTGGCCTCGCGCGCGGGGCTGGTGCTCGATCCGGGTTCGAAGGTGACCTTCAACGGGGTTCCGATCGGGCGGGTGGGCTCGGTGAACGCCGACTCCGATCCGGTCCGGGCTCTGGTGCATCTCGACATCAACCCGAAATATCTGGACCTACTCCCGGCCAACGTACAGACCTCGATCCAGGCAACCACGGTGTTCGGCAACAAATACGTGGCCTTCACCTCACCGGAACATCCCAGCCCGCAACGTGTTTCGACCTCGACCCCGCTCGACGTCACGGCGGTCACCACCGAATTCAACACGTTGTTCGAGACGATCACCGCGATCACCGAACAGGTCGACCCGATCAAGCTGAACCAGACCTTGTCTGCCACGGCCCAGGCGTTGAGTGGGCTGGGCAGCGCCTTCGGCCAGTCACTGGCCGACGGCAACACCATCCTCGACGATCTGAACCCGCGCATGCCCGCGCTGCGCCACGACATCGCGGCACTGGCCGATCTCGGCGAACGCTATGCGGCGGCCGGCCCTGACCTGTTCGACGGCCTGGGCGACGCCGCGCGCAGTGCCGCCACCTTCAACTCCCAGCGCGGCAACCTCGATGCCGCGCTGGTCGCGGCGATCGGTTTCGCCGGAACCGGTTCGGACATCCTCGAGCGCGGCGGTCCGTATCTGCAGCGCGGTGCGCAGGACCTGATCCCGACGTCGAAGCTGTTCGACAAGTACCAGGGACAGCTGTTCTGCACCATCCGCAACTACCACGACGTCGCGCCCGCCTTCTATGCGACGTTCGGCGGCGACAACGGATATTCCTTCGAAAGCACGGGGACCTTGTCGAGCATCGGCGTGGGCAACACCTACGTGTATCCGGACAACCTGCCGCGGGTGAACGCCAAGGGCGGCCCCGAAGGTAAGCCCGGCTGTTGGAAGCCGATCACGGCCGATCTGTGGCCTGCGCCGTATCTGGTGATGGACACCGGTTTGTCGATCGCGCCGTACAACCATGTCGAGCTGGGCTCGCCGATCTTCGTCGACTACGTCTGGGGCCGTCAGATCGGTGAGCCCACGATCAATCCGTGACGGCCTTACGATCTTGATCCAGGGGATTCGGGTGAGAGGGGACTTTGTGAACGGCAGTGCGAATGCCTAAACGCGCAGTACCGGCGAGCCCCGAACCGTCCGCAACCTGGCCGCCCCCTCTGCCCGCGTGGCGCGCCCTCGGACTGTCCCTCGCACCGATCGGCGCCGCGATCTTCAACGGGGTGGCCGGCCTGTGCGCCGCGGCGATCGCGGCGGTGTTGGTCGTCGCGTTCGCCCGCCTGCACCGGTACGCGCCGCAGGCGGTGTCGACGGGTGATCTGGTCGCCGCCACCGTCGGTCCGGCGGCCGGGCGGTTCACCAGCCTCGTCCAACTGGCCGCGTATGGACTTCTGGGGGTGGGCGCCGCGCTGACTCTCGCACTGCAGCCGCTGACCGGCGCACCGGACCTGGAGACCGCGCTGGCCGGCTGGTGGTGGCCCGGTTGGTCGGTGGCCGTGGTGGTGATCGCGGGTGCGGTGGTGGCCTACCTGCCGACCCGCGCGGTGGGTGCGACGGCTGCCGCCCTGGCCGGCGTGGGCCTGCTGGTCTTCGGCTATCTGGCGCTGGCGATCATGGCCCGGGTGGCGGCGGGTACACCGCCGATGATGATGGGGAGCTCCCACGTCGATTCGGTCCTGCTGGCCACCGCGGCGGCCATCCCGCTCGGCCTCGGCCTGGTCGGTTTCGAGGCGGCGACCGTGGTGAGCGGCCGTCTGGAGTCGGTGGCGCGGCCGGTGGGCACCGCGGTGGGCGTTACGGCACTGGGCGCGGTGGTCCTGCTGGCAGCCGCCAACATCGGCGCGACCGGCGGGTTTCACAGCACCGCCGTGAACCTCTCACTGATCATCTCCGAGTACTTCGCCGATGCCGGTTTCTACTGGTTCACCACCGGAGCATTGTGCCTGGGCTCGGCTGCGTTGCTGGCCCTGATGTGGGCGGCCACCCGGGTCGCGGGACGGTTGTTCGGGTCGGGCCCGGAGGTGGCGCTCCTGGTGCCCGCGGTGATGTGTGTTCTGGCCGTGACCTTCTCCCGGTTCCAGGATTACGTCGGCAGACTGCCGGTGGTGGTCCCCGCACTGCTCCTGGTGGCGGTCTATGTGCTTGTCGCCGAGGCCAATTCGCGGGTGGATGGTTCGGCCGCGGCACAGCAGGCACCGCGGTTGATCCTGGTCGTGGTGGCGGTCTGTGTGGTGTTGATCCCGCTGCGGGTCACCGATTTCTCGATGCACACCTTGTGGCCGCTGATCGTCACGGCCGCGATCCTCGCGGTGGCAGCCCTGCTGGCACGGCTTGGCAGGCCAGTGCAGCCAGCGCGCCCGCCTCATTGATCGCCAGGTGCGCCAGCATCGGCGCGACCAGGCTCGCCGACCGCTGCGCGAGCCGGCCGAACACCCACCCGGCGACGCCGGTGACCAGCACGGTCGGAATCACGGGCTGGGCCGCGGCGCGCGCGTCGGCGATATGGGACAGCCCGAACGCGGTGGCCTGCAGCACCTGACCGCCGGCCGGGCCGAACGCTTCGGCACCGACCTTGCCGAGTGCGGCGCGGAAAGCCGCCTCCTCCGGCCAGACGGTCCCGAGCGGGATCCGCAGCAGCAACCAGCTGCCGGGCGCTGCAGGCAGGGTCTTTTCGCGCATCCCGGTGCGGACGATCGGCACCGCGGAGGTCGCGGCCACACCGGCGCTCACCGCGGTGGCGGCCGCCGCACCGAGGCGCACACCCGACCACAACGCCGGTGGCCGCAAACCTGGCCGGGCCCCGGTCCCGAACATCAACGCACTGCCGAGGACCGCGCGCACCAGCGGTTGCCACCGAGCCGGCAGCCTCGGATCGACCAGACCGTTCCATGCCACCAGGCCGGCCGCCAGCGTCACGGCGCGAACCCGACTCGCCGCCATCAGTATTCGGGGCCGTCGTCGGCCGCGGTCTTCTCCAGCGCCAGCCGGATGCGTTCGGTGTCGTCGCGCGTCCAGCCGTCCGGTGCGGCCACCGCAGCCCAGCCGTCGAGCACCGATTCGCCATAGTTGTGCCCGTGTCCGTTGGGCACGCTGGAGGCGTTGGTGATGTCGGCGGCCACCTGCCAGAACGTGATGATCGGGTACCACCGCATCGAGGCGGTGCGATCCGTCCCGGGCGGTTCGACCAGCCAATCCGGTTCGGAGAACAGCAGATCCGTCGACCACCAGATGATCGGGTCGGAAGGGTGTTGCAGGAACAGGACCCTGGTGCCCTCCCACGGCTCGGCGGCGTCGGCGGCGATCTCGGCGGCGTCGGCGGCCTCGGAGAACCGGACGGTGCGCCCGTTGTCGTAGCGGGGACGCACCTGCGGGGTGCCCGGGTCACGGCGCACGGTCAGGCCGCGCCACAGCGGGCTCGCGTTGGGCGGGCCGACCCACAGCACCGAGGAGAAGCCCATCCTGGAGATGTCGGGCAGCCAGCTGAAGGCGCCCTGCCCGGCCATGGATCCCAGGCTCTCCCCGTAGAGCACCAGCTTGGGCCGGCGCTCGGGCGGCAGTTGTTCCCAGCGGGCGTGGATCGCGTCGATCATCAACCGGCCGTTGTTCATCGACTTCTCGCGGTCGCCCATGAACGAGATCCAGCTCGGCAGATAGGAATACTGCATGCCGACCATCGCGGTGTCCCCGTTGTACATCAGTTCCAGCGCGCGGGCGGCCATCGGGTTGACCCAACCGGTGCCGGTGGTGGGGACGATCACCAGCAGCTTGCGGTCGAAGGCGTGGGTGCGCTCAAGTTCGCTGAGCAACACCGCGATCCGCTGATCGTCGGAGTCCGCGGTATGCAGGCCGGCGTACACCCGGATGGGTTCCCGCGCGGGCGCACCGTTGAGTTTCTCGAGCTCGGCGGCACGCGGGCCGGTCGCGACGAAGTTGCGGCCCTGGAATCCCAGAGAATCCCAGGCTGCGAATGACGCTGGGCTGCCCGATCTTTCGGGTTCGGAAGGTTGGCTGACGCCTTCACGGGTGGTGGAGTTCTGCGGCTGGAACACCCGACTGGCCCCGGCCAGGAACCCACGGTAGAGCACACCGTTGACGAGCGTGACGACCAGCACCACCACGATGGCGGTACCGATGAACTGGGCCACCTCCCGGTGCAGATGCCAGCGGCGGATGAACACCTTGGCCAGCAGTCGCACGAAGTCACGCAGCATCCGCGCCGTGGCGATCAACCCCGCCGCCACCGCGACCGCGATGATCAGGGTCCGCAGATAGCCCGCCGTGGCCGGGCCTTCCATGCCCATCAGAGCCGAGACCTGTCGTTGCCAGGCCGCCGCGGGAATCAGCATCAGGATCGATGCCGTGATCGCCCCGGTCACGACAACCACCTTGAGGCCGAGCAGCACCCGCTTACCCGGGGGCCACCATGCCCTGCGCCGTAACACGAAGCGGTACAGCGCTTTCCCCAACAGGACCCCGATGCCGTAGCCGATCGCGGCGTTGATGCCGCCGATCAATCCGGCGAACAGCCAATCGCGCGGCAGCAGCGACGGAGTCAGCGAGAGACAGAAGAACAGGGCTCCGACGGCGATGCCGGTGAAGTCCAGTCGCACCAGGCTCCAGGCCCAGCGCAGCAGAGGATGACGTTCGTCGAGGGTTTCCCCCGTCACCCGAACAGCCCGGGCAGCACGCCCTCCGACGTGCTCCGTAGCTCCGCGAGCGAAATACTGAACTGTCCTTGGACCTCGATCGAATCGCTTCCCTGGTCCACCACGCCGACCCGGGTCACCGGCAGGTCCCTGGCCTCACACATAGACCGGAACCGGCTCTCCTCGGTGCGGGGCACGGCCACCAAGACCCGGCCGGCGGACTCGGAGAACAGTGTCACAAAAGGATCGGCGCCTTCCGGAAGGATTACCCGGCAACCGGTTTCACCGGCCAGCGCAGCCTCGACCACGGCCTGGATCAGCCCGCCCTCGGACAGATCGTGGGCGGCCGAGATCAGGCCGTCGCGCGAGGCCGCGGTCAGCACCTCGGCGAGCAGCTTCTCGCGGGCCAGGTCCACCTTCGGCGGAACCCCGCCCAGATGATCGGCGGTGACCTGCGCCCAGACCGAGCCGTCGAACTCGTCGTGGGTGTCTCCGAGCAGCAGCAGCGTCTCGCCCGGTTCGGTACCCAGGCCGGTGGGGATGCGTCGCTTGACGTCGTCGATCACGCCGAGCACGCCGACCACCGGGGTCGGCAGGATGGCGGTCGAACCGGTCTGGTTGTAGAAGCTGACGTTGCCACCCGTGACCGGAATGCCAAGGGCCGCACAGCCATCAGCCAGCCCCCGGACGGCCTGGCTGAACTGCCACATCACCCCCGGGTCCTCGGGGGACCCGAAGTTGAGGCAGTTGGTCACCGCGACCGGGGTGGCCCCGGTAACCGCGACGTTGCGGTAGGCCTCGGCCAGCGCCAGCTGCGCGCCGGTGTACGGATCGAGCTGGGTGTAGCGGCCCGACGCGTCGGTGGAGACCGCGATGCCGCGGCCGGTGGTCTCGTCGATGCGCAGCACGCCACCGTCGGCATGCTCGGCCAGCACGGTGTTGCCGCGGACGTAGCGGTCGTACTGCTCGGTGATGAACGCCCGGCTGCACAGGTGCGGGCTGCCGATCAGCGCCAGCAGGGTGGCTTTGAGCTCGTCGCCGGTCTTGGGCCGCGGCAGGTTCGCCGAGGTGTCGGCGACCAGGGCGTCCTGGGTGTCGGGGCGGGCCACCGGCCGCTGGTAGACGGGGCCTTCGTGGGCCACGGTGCGCGGCGGGACGTCCACCACGGTGTCACCGTGCCAGGTGATCTCCAGCCGGTCCCCGTCGGTGACCTCGCCGATCACCGTGGCCAGCACGTCCCACTTACGGCAGACGGCCATGAACGCCTCGACATTCTCCGGCGTCACCACGGCGCACATGCGTTCCTGCGACTCACTGGAGAGCACCTCGGCCGGGGTCATGTCCTTGGCCCGCAGCGGCACCTGATCCAGCTCGATGCGCATGCCGCCATCACCGGCAGACGCGAGTTCGGATGTGGCACAGGACAATCCGGCTCCGCCGAGGTCCTGGATACCGACCACCAGGCCGGCGGAGTACAGCTCAAGGCAACACTCGATGAGCACCTTCTCGGTGAACGGGTCGCCCACCTGAACGCTCGGCAGCTTCTTGCGGCCACTGCCGCTCTCGTCACCGGAGAAGGTGTCCGATGCCAGCACCGAGACACCGCCGATGCCGTCCAGGCCGGTGCGCGCACCGAACAGGATGATCTTGTTGCCGGTACCCGAGGCGAACGCCAGGTGCAGGTCTTCCTTGCGCAGCGCACCGACACACAGCGCGTTGACCAGCGGATTGCCCGCGTAGGAGGGGTCGAAGATCGTCTCGCCGCCGATGTTCGGCAGGCCCAGCGAGTTGCCGTAGCCGCCGACCCCGCGGACCACACCGTCGAGCACGCGGCGGGTGTCCGGCGCGTCGGCCGCACCGAAGCGCAGCTGATCCATGACCGCCACCGGCCGGGCGCCCATCGCCATGATGTCGCGGACGATGCCGCCGACGCCGGTCGCGGCGCCCTGGTAGGGCTCGACGTAGGACGGATGGTTGTGCGATTCGACCTTGAAGGTGACCGCCCAGCCGTCGCCGATGTCGACGACGCCGGCGTTCTCGCCGATGCCGGCCAGCATGCCGGCGCGCATCTCGTCGGTGGTCGTCTCGCCGAAGTAGCGCAGGTGCACCTTGGAGGACTTGTAGGAGCAGTGTTCGCTCCACATCACCGAGTACATGGCCAGCTCGGCATCAGTGGGGCGGCGACCCAGGATCTCGCGAATCCGCTCGTACTCGTCGTCCTTGAGACCGAGTTCGCGGTACGGCTGGGGCTGATCAGGGGTGGCGGCTGCCCGCTGCACCGTGTCGATAGCGTGGGTGAGCTCAGACGTCACGCCCATAAGTCTATCGTTGCCGCTCGCGCACGCCCGACCAGGCGATTGCCGGCTGCGCCTCGACCCGCCCCCGCGGCGGCATACTCAGCGCATGCGAAAGCTCGGGCCGAAGGTGTGGCTAGCCATTCTCGGTGTCGTGTTGGCGCTCGGCATCACGTGTTGCCAGTTCAGGGGCTCGTGGTCGGCCGGCTTGATCGACAATGTCTTGAAAAGTCAGCCCGGCGTCACGTTCGTCACACACACCGTCTCGAGCAACAGCGGGTTCGGGGTCCGCACCGCCAGCTTCGAGGTCTACGTCAGCGCCGATGCCACCACTGACCAACTGTCGGTGCTCGGTCGCACCATCGCCGACCAGATCCACGGATCGCTGGTGTACGGCGGGCTGGGCGCCAGCGTCTATGTGAGACGTTCAGCCCCGTCCTTCCCTACCCAATCAGGCTCCACGATGTATCTGAGCTTCGCACCGTCGAAGACCACCCCGGAACCGCCGTGGCAGGACTGGCTCAAACTCTCGCGGGGCGACTACGCGCACGAGATCACCGGATCGGCATCCCCCGACGGCGCCCGGCGACCGGCGAACACCAGCCTGACGGTGACCCTGCGCAGTCTCGACCACTGGTCTACGCCGCTGAGCGCTACGGAGTTCGCCGCCTCGGTTCGGAGGCTGATGACCGATTTTCCGGACTCGACCGCGGACTGGGCGGTCTTCGACGCGGACACGAACTCTGCACCGGGCATCCGTTCCGACCACGGCCTGCCCAGTCCGGAACAGCTGTCTCTGTGGGAGGCGCTCGATCAGCTGGCGCCGACCAAAGGGGGGTTCGACCTGAAACCGCCACGCGTGTCCATCAAGGACGTGCCTGCCGGCGCCGACGGGGATCGCGTTGCCATCGGCCAACTTCAGCTCATCAGGAACTCGGGACTGCCCGCGGTGTACGAAATCGATGACGCACAGATCACCGTCCGTCCCGGCGGTTGTTCCAAGGATGCCCGGGAACCCCAGCCGCGGACACCACCGCTGACGGAGCTGCAGACCAGGCTGCGCGCCCAGTTCGAGAGCTGCCCGCAATGACGCGGCGGCGAGTGGGTTCAGACCTCACGTGACCGGTTTCACCTGCGATTTCGCATAGGCGCGGGCAGCCGCCGGTGCGCCCGCTCCGTGCAGCACAACGCTGCCAAGGACCGCCACCACCAGTACCTGCGCGACCGTATGTTCCGCCACACCTTCGAGGGCATTGAAGGCCAGCAGTCCGAACACGATCGACGGAGTGCCACGCGGCCCGAGCCCGCCCAGCAACAGCCTCTCGCGCCAGCCCAGAGACGAGCCGACCATCGACAGCAGCACCGCGGTCATACGCACCAGGGTCAGAGCGAGCACGCAGAACACCACGATCCCCCACGGCACGCCGTAGCCGAGCGCCAGCACCGCCGTGAGCCCGAACACGAACCACATCACCGAGGCCAGCAGGAATCCGAGATCGTCGACGAGCTCGAGCTCGGCGGCGAAGGTCGGCGAGTTCCGGAAGTAGTTGAACGCGATGCCACAGACGAAAGCGGAGACGAAGCCGTTGCCACCCACGCCGAGACTGGCGCCGAACGACAACAGCGGAGCCGTCACCAGGATCAGTCGCTTGGCTTGACCGGTCATCAGGCTGCGGCGTTCGGCATTGTTGGTCGCGATGGCCAGAACGGCGCCGACGACCGCACCGACCAGCAGCGCCTTACCTGCGTCGGGAACGGCCCGGGCCAGGGCGTCGAGCGGGGTCTCGGCATCGGTGCGATCGGAGGCCAGCACCAGCGCGAAGATGAACACCGGCGACACGATGCCGTCGTTGTATCCGGCCTCGACGGTCAACAGGCCGCGGACCCGCTCGGGTATCCGGGTATCGCGCAGCAGCGACGACGTCGGCGCGAAATCGATCGGCACCACCACGCAGGCGATCACCAGCAGCACCGCCCACGACAGGCCCGGCATCAGCCACAACCCCAGTAGCACCGATGCGGCCAGACCCAGTGGCATCGCGATGAACAGCAGCCGCAGCGCCGACCGCGGATCGGCACCGAGATACCCGCCGCGGACATCGGTGGCGTCGACGAAAAGCAGTACCGCAAGGATGATCTCGGCGACGTGCTGGGCCGTGACGGCATTCAGCGTCGACGCCAACGCGTCCTGGGTGGTGAAGCCGACCGCGATCCCGACCAGTACCAGCACCATCGGCGCCGTCAGCCGTAGCCGCTCGAAGCCACGCGAGAAGAGCGACCACCCGGCCAGCACCACCGAGACCGCGACGAGCGACAACAGCATGGCCGGAATCCTGCCAGCTACCGGCGGTTAACCGCCCGCGATACAGAACGCGTTGCCGGCCGGGTCGCTGAGTACGACCCAGTTGAACTCCTCGCCGAAGTTGTGCCTGCCGGTTTCGGTGGCGCCGAGGCCCACCAGCCTGGCTACCTCGGCTTCCATGTCCGCGGCGTGGAAGTCGAGGTGTACGCGGTTCTTGCCCGGCGTCGGGTCGGGTACCCGCTGGAAGCCAAGATTCGGGCCACCGTCGCGCTGCACGAGCACGAATTCACCTGGCGCATAGGCATTCACAGAACCGCTGACGGCCCGCGCCCACCAATCGGCGAGTGTGTCCGGGTCCGCGCAGTCGAACGTGATCATTTCCACCGAGAGCGTCATGGCGCCGACCCTAGATCAGGCCGGTGACAAGAACCCCTGTAACGCCGCGGAGTACGCCGCGACGTCCCGGGCGCCCATGAACTCGCGCGCGGAGTGCATTGCCAACTGCGCCGCACCGACGTCGACGGTCGGGATCCCGGTACGTGCAGAAGTCATCGGCCCGATGGTCGACCCGCACGGCAGATCGGCGCGATGCTCGTAGCGCTGCAGGGGCACCCCGGCCTGCTCGCACGCCAGCGCGAACGCCGCCGCGGTACGACCGTCGGTGGCGTAGCGCAGATTGGGCTGCACTTTGAGCACGGGCCCGGCGTTGACCTCGATCAGGTGTCCGGGTTCGTGACGGTCCGGGTAGTTCGGGTGCGTCGCGTGTGCCATGTCGCCGGAGGCCACCATGGAGCCGGCCGTCCGGCGCAGGAAGTCTTCCCGGGAACCGTCCGCGGCGAGCACGATGCGCTCCAGCACGGTCGGCAGCAGCTCGGACTGGGCGCCGTGATCCGACGTCGAGCCGACCTCTTCGTGGTCGAACAACGCCAGCACCGGCACGTGCGCGCCGGCGTCCGCGGCCAGGAACGCCTCAAGCCCCGCGTAACAGGTGGCCTGGTTGTCCAGTCGCGGCGCGCTGACGAACTCGCGGTCGGCACCGGTGATCGCCGACGGCGCCAGGTCGTGGGTCATCAGATCAAATCCGAGCAGCCCATCCGGTTCGACCCCGGCACGCTCGGCGACGAATCGCAGGAACGACCCGGGCCGGTCCCCCAGCCCCCACACCGCGTTGACATGCCGCTGTGGGTCCGGGCTCACTCCCTTGCGGTCCTCGGAAAGGTGGATGGCGAGCTGTGGCACGCGCAAGATCGGATCGTCGACCCGCACCAACCGGTGGTCGATCCGGTTTCCGTCGCGGACCGAGAGCCGGCCGCTGATCCCGAGGTCGCGGTCGAGCCAGGAGTTCAGCCAGGCCCCGCCGTACGGCGCCAGCGCGACCACCTGCCAGCCCGCGACGACGCGGTCCGGGTGCTGCTTGACCCGCAGATTTGGGCTGTCGGTGTGGCCGCCGACCACCCGGAACGGTGCCGCTGCGTCGGCGCCCTCTGTGTTCCACGCCACCAGCGAGCCCGCTCGCACCGTGAAGAACTTCCCCGTGCCGGGCCACGCGTCCGTTTCGGCCAGCTCGGTGAATCCCGCGTCGCTCAGGCGTTGCGCCGCGGTGGCACACACGTGGAAAGGAGACGGCGACGCATCGATGAACTCGCACAGACCCTTGGCGCTTGCTGGCATCTTTTCATCTTGACCGGCGAACGCGCCGCGGGTGTCGGTAGGGTCGGTTTGTGCCCGATCCGATCCCGCAGCCGGTGCTGAACCTTCTGACGCGGGCGGCCATATTCCTGGTACTGACGATCGAGGACGACGGTGAGCAAGCCGTTCACGACGTGCTTCCCGACATATCGGGCATCGTTCGCTCGATCTGGTTCCGTGACCCGACCAAAGAGTTGTCACTCGTGGCGGGGATCGGTTCGGCCGCCTGGGACCGCTTGTTCGCCGGACCTCGCCCGGCGAAGCTGCATCCGTTCATCGCGCTGGACGGCGGTCGCCATCAGGCGCCGTCGACCCCGGGCGACGTGTTGCTGCACATCCGCGCCGACACCATGGACGTGTGCTTCCAGCTGGCCGACCGGATGCTGCAGGAGTTCGGCAGTGCCGTCAGGGTTGTCGACGAGGTGCACGGGTTCCAGTACTTCGACAATCGCGATCTGCTCGGCTTCGTCGACGGCACCGAGAACCCCAACGGGTCCACCGCGTCGGCCGCGGTTCGGATCGGCGGCGAGGACCCCGATTTTGCGGGAGCCAGCTACGTGCACATCCAGAAGTACGTGCACGCCATGACGGACTGGCGCTCCCTGTCGGTCGAGGAACAGCAGCGCGTGATCGGCCGCACCAAGCTCGACGACATCGAAATGTCCGACGATGTGAAACCTTCCAACTCCCACATCGCGCTGAACGTGATCACCGACGAAGACGGCAACGAGCTGAAGATCGTGCGCCGCAACATGCCGTTCGGTGAGCTCGGCAGCGGCGAGTTCGGCACGTACTTCATCGGATACTGTGCTGACCCGGACGTCACCGAACGCATGCTGACCAACATGTTCATCGGCGATCCGCCCGGCAACACAGACCGAATCCTGGATTTCTCGACCGCTGTGACAGGCGGCATGTTCTTCGTACCCACCATCGACTTCCTCGATGATCCACCGCCGCTTCCGGTTCCGGTCGAAGAACCCGCGACGGCCGAGCAAGACACCTCCCTGGCGATCGGCAGTCTGAAAGGAATCCCGCAATGAACAACCTGTACCGCGAGCTTGCTCCGATCACCGAGTCCGCCTGGGCCGAGATCGAACTCGAGGCCAGCCGAACCTTCAAGCGGCACATCGCCGGCCGGCGCGTGGTCGATGTCAGCGAGCCCGGCGGCCCGGTGACCGCGGCGGTCAGCACCGGCCATCTGCTCGACGTGAAATCGCCCGGTGACGGCGTGGTGGCCCACCTGCGCGACGCGCGGCCGCTGGTGCGGCTGCGGGTGCCGTTCACGGTGTCGCGCACCGCAATTGACGATGTCGAGCGCGGAGCTCAGGACTCCGACTGGGATCCGGTCAAGGAAGCCGCCAAGAAGCTGGCGTTCGTCGAGGACCGTGCGATCTTCGAGGGCTACCCGGCGGCCTCGATCGAAGGTATCCGCAGCTCGAGTTCCAACCCGGCGCTGGCCCTACCCGACGACGCCCGAGAGATTCCCGACGTGATCGCGCAGGCACTTTCGGAGCTGCGACTGGCCGGTGTCGACGGGCCGTACTCAGTGTTGCTCTCGGCGGCCACCTACACCAAGGTCAGCGAGACCACCGCGCACGGCTACCCGATCCGCGAGCACCTGAGCCGACTGGTGGACGGTGAGATCATCTGGGCGCCCGCGATCGACGGCGCCTTCGTATTGTCCACCCGCGGTGGTGATTTCGATCTACAGCTGGGCACCGATGTCTCGATCGGCTACCTGTCCCACGATGCGGAGAGCGTGCAGCTGTACCTGCAGGAGACCCTGACGTTCCTGGCCTACACCGCCGAGGCGTCCGTCGCCCTCACCGCGTAAGCGCTCTACGCTGCGGGCCTGCCTCCGCGCACGCCCGCAGCGTGAGGGCAGGCGGCGCTATCGATCAGCTGCAAAGTTCTTGTTCTGCAGCCTTTCCAGCGCCCGATCGTCAGTAAGCTCGTCCCGATAGCCTGGGTGCTGCCAATAGAAGCGGACCAACTCACGCAGATCCCGACCACCCGGCGTAATTGCACCCGCTGCGAGCACTGCAGCGGTGCCGTCAGATTTAGCCAGAACAAGAGCGTTCGGTAACTGGCGAATCGACTCAGGCACCACCCCCGTGACATCGATGATCTCGTCCCATCCGCCACTCTCCGGCTTGTAGCCCTCGGCAACCACATAGCCAGCCGGCGTCAGCCGCAGATACTTCGTACCACCACGATGAATCATCAGCCAGATAAATGGAACCCCCATCAGCGCTACCACTCCGGCCAGGAATGGGATCGAATATCGCAGAGAATGGGGCACTGGCATGTCTAGCATTCCGAGCGGCTGGAAAATAGCAAACATCACACATGAAAAAACGGCTGCGACGATCGCCGTGAAAGTTGCCACGTCAAAAATCAAGTCGGACTGTAACGTCGTTCCAAGGCCGTCACAGGAGACCCGCGGTTCGATTCTCGAAGTAATCGATCTCATCGACGGCACAGTCATGCTAATGAGCATCACCCCGAAACTGACAGATACGACAGCTGTCAAAAACTCATTGCGAGTCACGCAAATAATCGCCCAAACGGTAGCAAGGAGGCCTAGCGGAATGGCCAATACATAACCCGGCAATACCCTTCGCAATGTCATTTCGGACATACCACCTCGCCGATAACTGCGCCGAAATATCCGCCGACCCAACTACCCCCTATGTTTCCCACTCCCGCGGCAACGACCGCGCCTGGGCCGGACTCCACGAACATCGACCCGAGCGCCCAAGCGCCGACATCCCCGCCAGCGATGCCACCAGCTCCAGAAACCGCAGCGACACATGCTTTATGCCAAGTATCGGCAGTAACAGTGTCATATAGCGCGGTCGCAATACCGAGTCCGTATCCACCATACTTGGCACTTTTGCCAATGTCTTCCATGGATGCGGCCGTCATCATCGGTATTCCATTCTTTGCTTGTTTCTCAATACCAGTAAGCACACCACCCGCAACCGTTAAATCAGGATGAGTGAAAAATTCATCTGGGAGCTTCACACTCTGACCATTGGGCGGGGGCGTGGTGACTCCGCCTGTACAATTTCCGTTCGCGTCTTGCGTCATCGTTATTTCGGTGCCATCTCGCAGTGTGTACCTAGACATTTTTGTACCATCATATCTAGTTTTGTCCTGCGAGAAGGACGATGATACTAAATTTCCATTCTTATCATAATAATCGTCTGCTACAGAAGGGAGTTGCTCGCCCCATTCGTATATTTCATGCCTGCTCCCGTCCAACATCGTGATGGTTTTCCGACGCTGACCGTCCGATGTGTCCCACTCTCGTGATTCACGAACCGTTGTTGACATATCCTGTTGGCGGATCATTTGTTGTTGCAGTTGGCCTGCCGTCGAGAATGGGTTAGGAACCTCGTCTCCCGGACGCCCCAGGCCCGAAAGCGAGCCAAATACATTACCTCGCTGCAGCGGCACGAAGCCGTATGCCTTGGCTGCGTTCTGAATCGCATCGGCAGCTCCGTCGTCAGCTTCACCGACCGCAAGCAACAACTTGTTGATCTCACCCTGCTCCTGCATCGCCAACTTCTGCAGATTTTCTGCTTTCTCGGCAGACATTTGACCGGGTCTAATGAGAACCACCCATTGATCGGTGACGTGCAACTCACCCTGATCGATTTCGTCAGCCTTATTTAGCAACGGAGTCCTGGCCGCAGCAATGGATGAGCCGCCCGCCTGCATCGCCGCAGATACCTTCTCGGTGTAATCCTTGAAGCTCGACGCTGTGCGGGTTGCCCTGTCAAAACATTTGTGTCGAGGCGTCGTGCGCAGGCCCCCTCCAGGTTCGCACCTCGTCCAGTCGGTTCACACCATCGTCAAGGTTGCGCACCGCCTGGTACACCGATGCACCGCCGGCGTTGACTCCTGGCGCAGCCGAAGACAACGAATCCGGATTCCAACTCTGAAGCCGAGGACGGGAAGGGATCACTACTTGAACAATCCGTTGAAACTGCCAGCCAGAGAACCGTCTTCGACCTCATATTTATCGGCGGCACCGCGAACCGCCACACCGACGTCACCGACGCCATTGGCCATCTTCCCGACCTGCTCACTGATGTGCGCGCCTACGAGGTGAACAGCCCACTGAGTGGCCGATCCTGGAAGTCCGTCCGCAGCAGTGCTCGCCTTGTGGCCGACGTCAGCCGACTGGATGTCTCCTGAAGCAGTGCCTACTTCACTGGCAAAGCCACGCAACAGCTCGGGATTGACTAACACATGCCCCCCATACGGTGTTTCGATTCAATCGGTGCCGCTCAGGCACACAAACCATAGGTAATGAATCTAACATCGGGAGGATCGGGGCTGATGCAGAAAAATCTAGCTAGACCGAGAGAACCGCATCCAGCGCGGAGTAGAACAACCCGAGCCCGTCGTCGGACGGACCGGTCAGTGCCTCGGTGGCATGTTCGGGGTGCGGCATCAGGCCGACGACGCGACGGTTCTCCGAGCAGACGCCCGCGATTCCGCGCATCGAGCCGTTGAGGTTCTCGCGGTAGCGGAAGACCACGCGGCCCTCACCCTCGAGTTCATCGAGCACCGCCTCGGACGCGACGTACCGTCCCTCGCCCGACTTGAGCGGGATCAGCAGGTCGGCGCCGGCGTCATACCGGGTCGTCCACGCGGTGGTGTTGGAGGCAACCTCCAGCCACACGTCGCGGCAGATGAAATGCAGGCCGGCATTGCGGGTCAGTGCACCCGGGAGCAGCCCGGCCTCGCACAGCACCTGGAAGCCGTTGCAGATGCCGAGCACGGGCATGCCCTTGCCGGCCGCCTCGACAACCGAGCCCATGACGGGCGCGAACTTCGCGATCGCCCCGCAGCGCAGGTAGTCACCGTAGGAGAACCCGCCGGGGACGACGACCGCGTCGACGCCCTTCAGGTCGGCGTCGGCGTGCCACAGGTTGACCGCCTCGGCCCCGGCCAGACGGACGGCTCGGGCCGCGTCGACGTCGTCGAGCGTCCCGGGGAAGGTGATCACCCCGACACGGGTGCTCACGAGTCCTCCCGGCTCACCGAAAAGTCCTCGATAACCGTGTTGGCCAGCAGAGATTCAGCGATCTCGGCCAAGGTTTCGTCGGCTACGGAGTCATCGACTTCGAGCTCGAAACGCTTGCCTTGACGGACGTCTGCGATACCACCATGTCCGAGCCGACCAAGTGCCCCGACAATCGCCTGACCTTGCGGGTCGAGGATCTCTGCCTTGGGCATGACGTGCACAACCACCTTTGCCACGGCGCACACTCTACCGGCACGACCCTATGTAAGCCGTGCACAGTGGGTCGGCCAGCGCATCGAGCACCTGACGATCGGATGGAGCCGACCACGGAACCTGTGGTGGCGTGCTCGACCAGAGGGCCAACTCCACCACGGTGCTGTTGTCCGGATCGGCGAGCAGGTACTGGTGCAGCACCCTGGTGTTGCCGAAGTTGATCGCCGCCGCCAGCTGCCCGGGCCGGTCGGTGGTGATGGCCGTCCCAGCCCCCGGGCACGCCCGCAGCGCCGCGGCTGCCCCCTGCACCACCGCGAGCGCGGTCTCACCGCCCTGCCATGTCTCCCCGCGCCAATGCAGGACCTGGACCCGCAGTTGCCAGTGCCCGGCGGGCCGCGTCACCTCCGAGCGCGCCGCCACGGCGTAGCCGCGCGGATCCCCCGGCACGAGTGGCGACCCACATTCCTCCTCGAGCCGGAAGCGCGGTGCCACTGCGGTCACGGCCAGGCCGGCCAGTCCGGGCCAGCGGTATTCGCGGGCCAACGGGAGTTGCGACGCAGTCGCCCACGCCGAATCGGGGATGCGGTCACACAGCGGCGGGCAGTCGGCGCTGGGCTCTGACCAAGCGGAAGGGGGCGCTGCGGCCAGTCCGCAGAGCACCATCGACATCGCCACGATCACCCGCCATAGCCCCACCGAGCGCCACAATATAGGTATGCAACTCACGCATTTCGGACATTCGTGCCTACTGGCCAGCATTTCGGACACCACCGTGCTGTTCGATCCGGGTAACTTCTCTCACGGTTTCGAAGGCATCACCGGCTTGTCTGCCATCCTGATCACCCATCAGCACCCCGATCACGCCGATACCGCCCGGTTGCCGGCGCTGATCGACGCCAACCCCCAGGCCGCGCTGTATGCCGACCCGCAGACCGCCGCCCAGCTGGGTGAGCCGTGGCAGGCCGTGCATCCCGGCGACGAGTTCCGGGTCGGGTCACTGAACGTGCGCGGGACCGGCGGCAAGCATGCCGTGATCCACCCGGAAATCCCTGTGATCGACAACATTTCGTACCTGCTGGGCGACGACGAGCATCCGGCCCGGCTCATGCATCCGGGGGACGCGCTGTTCGTCCCCGGCGAACCGGTCGACGTGCTGGCCACCCCGGCGGCGGCTCCGTGGATGAAAATCTCGGAGGCCGTGGACTTCCTGCGCGCGGTCGGGCCGACGCGGGCGGTGCCGATCCATCAGGGCATCATCGAGCCGAATGCGCGGGGCATCTACTACGGACGGCTCTCCGAGATGACGAAGACCGACTTCCAGGTGCTCACCGAGGAAAACGGCACCACATTTTGACGGTTGCGGGTCAGGCGATGTCGGCTGCGGCGCCCCGTCCGGCCGCCCGGCCGGAGAAGATGCAGCCACCCAGGAAGGTGCCTTCCAGAGACCGGTAGCCGTGCACCCCGCCGCCGCCGAATCCGGCCGCCTCACCCGCGGCGTAGAGGCCGGCGAACGCGGTGCCGTCTTCCTTAAGCACCCGGGAATCCAGGTCGGTTTCCAAACCGCCCAAGGACTTTCGGGTGAGGATGTGCAGTTTGACGGCGATCATCGGACCCGCCTTGGGATCGGTGAGCCGGTGCGGCGCGACGACGCGGGTGAACCGGTCGCCGAGGTAATTTCGGGCCGCCCGGATCGCAGTCACCTGTCCGTCCTTGGTGAACTTGTTGACCACCTCGCGGTCGCGTGCGGTGACTTCTGCGGCCACGGTGGCGTAGTCGAGCTCGACCACGTCGGGCACGTCGTTCATCGCGGCCACCAGTTCGCGAAGCGAACGCGCGCTGACGAAGTCGACGCCACGGTCGACGAAGGCCTGTACCGGGGCCGGAGCGCCGGGTTTCACCCGGGCCAGCACCTCACGCACGCTGCGTGAGGTGAGGTCGGGGTTCTGTTCCTGGCCGGACAGCGCGAACTCCTTGGCGATGATCCGCGCGTCGAGGATGAACCAGGTGTAGTCCTGCCCGGTGCGGCAGATGTGTTCGAGCGTGCCCAAGGTGTCGAAGCCGGGGTACAGCGGACCTGGAAGTCGTTTTCCGTTGGCGTCCAACCACAATGACGACGGCCCGGGCAGGATGCGGATGCCGTGGTCCGGCCAGATCGGATCGTAGTTGGTGATGCCTTCGGTGTAGTGCCACATCCGGTCGCTGTTGATGACGTGCGCTCCGGCGGTCTCGGAGATACCGATCATCCGGCCGTCGACGTGCGCGGGTACGCCACTGAGCAATTGCTCGGGTACCCGGCCCATGCGGGCGGGCCAGTTCTTGCGCACCAGATCGTGGTTGCCCCCGATTCCGCCGCTGGCCACGATCACCGCAGAAGCACGGAACTCGAACTCCCCGACGGTGTTTCGCGACGAGGCCGCTCCTCGCGGCACGTCGGAGGGCTCCAGCACCGCACCCCGGACGCCGACGACGGCACCCTCGGAGACGATGAGCTCGTCGACGCGGTGCCGGTAGGCAAATCGCACCCGGGGCTCGTCCACCAGACGGCGGGCGAAGACGTCGACGATCGCCGGACCGGTGCCCCAGGTGATGTGGAAGCGAGGCACCGAGTTGCCGTGGCCCAACGCCCCGTAACCACCTCGCTCGGCCCACCCGACCAAGGGAAACGTCTGCAGACCTCGGGCCCGCAACCAACTGCGTTTCTCGCCGGCGGCGAAATCGACGTAGGCATGCGCCCACTCCCGGGGCCAGTGATCCTCGGGTCGGTCGAACCCCGCGGTGCCCAGCCAGTCCTGCAGTGCCAGCTCTTGACTGTCGCGGATGCCGAGCCTGCGCTGTTCGGGACTGTCGACGAAGAACAGGCCACCGAACGACCAGAAGGCCTGGCCACCCAGGTTTGCAGCGTTCTCCTGGTCGACGATCAGGACCCGCAAGCCCCGCTCGACGAGCTCGCATGCAGCGACCAGGCCGGCGAGACCCGCCCCCACGACAATGACATCGGCGTCTGCCATGAGACGCAAGAGTAGCCCTTGTCAGGCGGCGTCGGTCAGTACCTCAGACCCTCGCCATTGGTAGACGGTGGGCACGCACTGATGCAGCAAAGCGAGGTCGATTGCGTCCAGCATGGCCTGCCGGGGGCCGGGCCGTCGGAGGTGCCGCGCAGCGACGGCGACGCGCACCATTCCTTCGCGTCGGGCCGTCCGTTCGGCTGCGAGGACCACGGTCCGGCACCACCACGGCTCGGACAGGAATCCTTCCCCGATTCCGACCACGCGGGCGCGCGTCGTGGTCTGGCGGACCAGGTCGGTGATGCCGTTGAGGTCGGCGAGCAGACGAAAGCCGTTGCGCGGCAAAGCGGTCACCGTGCCCTGCGACACCGTCCAACCCGGGGCGGCAAACAGCCGGGTACGCAGGCCGAGGTGTTCGAGCACCCGGTCGGCACCCATCAGCCGCAGGTTGGCCTCGTGGGCGGGCAAAGAGGCGAACTCTCCGCGACGCTTCTTGGTCGCGGCCTCGTCATAGCCGTGGAGCACGATGGCGTCACCGCCGCTGCGCCGACGGGCCAGCCAGTCCACGGTGTCGGCATCGCGGTCCAACCGGTAGCCGCCCTTGAGGCGCGGCGCCACCATCATCGAGGCGGGTACGCCACGGGCATCGAGTTCGGCGCAGAACGACTCGACATCAGCCATCGTGCGATCGCTGATCTGCGATATCGAGACGATGAGTTGTCCGGTCACGCTGCCAGTGTGGCAACGTCACATGTCGGGACGGTGTCGAACACTCTGACGCCGAGTGTCCATTGGGATAGACCTGCGATCAGGCCGGCAGGACCGCTTCGATGGCCGCGATGACCTCGGGTGCATCCGGCTCGGTGCGGGGACGGAACCGGTTGGCCACCGTGCCGCCCGGGGCGAGCAGAAACTTTTCGAAGTTCCACTGGATGTCCCCGGCCTCGCCATCGGCGTCGGCGGCCTGGGTCAGCTCGGAGTACAACGGGTGACGGTCGGCACCGTTGACGTCCGTCTTGGCGAGCAAGGGGAACGTGACGCCGTAGGTGTTCGAGCAGAAGGTCTGGATCTCCTCCGCGCTGCCCGGCTCCTGGCCCATGAACTGGTTGCACGGGACGCCGACGACAGTCAGCCCGCGTCCTGCGTAGTCCTGCGCGAGCTTCTCCAGGGCGCTGTATTGCGGCGTCAGCCCGCACTTGGAGGCCACGTTGACCACCAGCGCTGCGCCGGTTGCCAACTCGGCCAACGTCGTCGGCTTGCCGTCGAGAGTGGTCAGGGGAATGTCGTTGAGGCTCATCGCAATGAGGTTAGCGGACGCCGCTCCGCCCCTTACCCGTCGAACAGGATTGCGGCCAGACTCTCCACTTTGGCGATCGGGTCTCCCCCGGTGTCGATCGCGTCGTTGAGCCACAACATCGAAAACCCGTGCACCAGGGACCATGCGGCGAGCGCCGCACCTTCCGGGTCGGCTGCGGCCTTGGGGTCGGCCAGGGTGCCCACGCCGCGGCTGAGTTCGGCGCCGGCCGCCGACGAGGCCGCAACCAGTTCGGGGTCGGTGTCGTCGTAGAGCGATTTGTCGAACATCACCTCGTAGTGGCCGGGGTGGTCGAGGGCGAACCGCACGTAGGCCTTCGCGGCGTCGATGAATTGCGGCCTGGCCCCGGTCAGCGCCGCCGCCAGCAACTGAAACCCTTCGGTGGCCAGGGCGGTGAACAGCCCGCGCCGGTCCGTGAAGTGGTGCGCTGGGGCCGCGTGGGAGACCCCGGCCGCCCGCGCGAGCTCGCGCAGCGAGATGCCGTCGGCGCCGCGTTCGGCGACCAGGGCGGCGGCCTGCGCGAGGATCGCGGCCTTGAGGTCGCCGTGGTGATAGCCCATGTGGTCCATCCTAATCCCGCATCTTGACAGCGGCTAGATCAGGCGTAGCGTGTCGATCTAGGCATTGACAAGATGGGAGCCCGCGATGGCCGTCTTTCTGACCCTGATTCTCGGCAGCGTGACAGCTCGGGTGATCGGACTCTTCGGCGTGCACTACCTCGACAGCTGGCCTGAGGCCATCGCCGTGGGACTGGCCGCGATGTTCGTCATGACCGGCGTCGCACACTTCGCCAACCCGTTGCGGCGCGACATGATCGCCATCGTGCCGCCCGCTCTCCCGGCGCCCGGCATCCTGGTGACGGCCACCGGCGTACTGGAGTTGGCCGGCGCCGTCGGCCTGCTCTACCCGCCCACCCGCACGGCGGCGGCAGTGTGCCTGTTCCTGCTCATGCTGGCCATGTTCCCGGCCAACGTCTATGCGGCCCGGATGCCCGACCCACCGAAGTCGATGACCTCGCGGTTAGGCGTCCGGACCGCCGAAGAGGCTGTCTACCTGGCCGCGGCCGTAGTTGTCGCCGTCGGCGGCGGCTAACAGCCAGGCGTACTGGAACGCGGCTTCCTTCCAGCGCTCGTAGCGTCCGGACAGTCCGCCGTGACCGGCCACCATCTCGGTCTTGAGCAGCACCGGATGACCGTCGGTCTTCGTGTGTCGCAGTGCGGCAACCCATTTGGCCGGTTCGACGTAGTACACCCGGGTGTCGTTGAGTGAGGTCATCGCCAGGATGGCCGGATAGTCCTGTGCCGCCACGTTCTCGTAGGGCGTGTAGGACTTCATATACCGGTACACCTCGGGGTCCTCCAACGGATTTCCCCACTCGTCCCACTCGGTCACAGTCAGCGGCAACGACGGATCCAGGATCGTCGTCAGCGCATCGACGAACGGCACCTGGGCCAGGATCCCCGCGAACAACTCCGGGGCCATGTTGGCCACCGCGCCCATCAACAAGCCACCGGCACTGCCGCCGAGGGCCACCAGATTCTGCGGACGGGTCACTCCGGTGTCGATGAGATGGCTTGCCGCCGCGATGAAATCGGTGAAGGTGTTGGTCTTCTCCAGCAGCTTGCCGTGCTCGTACCACGGCCGGCCCAACTCGCCGCCGCCGCGCACATGGGCGATCACGAACACCATGCCGCGGTCCAGCAGCGACAACCGGGCGATCGAGAACCGCGGATCCTCACACGACTCGTAGGCCCCGTAACCGTAGAGCAGCGCCGGTGCAGGGAACTGCAACCCGGCCCGGTGGATGATCGAGATGGGAACCCGGGCACCGTCGGGCGCCGTCGCCCAATCCCGGCGCTCCACATAGTCTTCCGGCCGGTAACCGCCCAGCACCGGCTGCTCCCGCAGCAGCGTGCGCTCGCCGGTGGCCAGGTCCAGGTCGTAGATCCGCGCCGGCGTGATGAACGAGGTGGCACCGATCCGCAACTTCGGGGTGGACCAGTTCGGATTGCCACCCATCCCCGCGGCGGTCAGCTCGGAGTCGAAGGTCAGCTCCTCGCGCGTGCCATAGCCGTCGGCGGTCAGCGGCCACAGCGCCATCTTCGGCAATGCGTCACTGCGGTAACTGATCACCAGAAATCCGTCGAACGCGTCGACGCCGTCCAGGCGGACATCGGACCGGTGCTCGATCAGGGGGCGCAGGTCACTGGGATCGCTGACCGGGGCGTCCACCAGCATGAAGTTCTCGGCGCCGTCGTTGTGCAGGATGAGGAACCGGTCCTCGCCCCCGACCACGGCGTGCTCGACGGAGTACTCCACCAGGTCGCGTCGCTCCCACACCGTGGTGAGCTCGGCGGTCGGGTCAGTCGCATCGACATAGCGGACCTCGGTGGTGACCGCGCTGCCCGACGCGACGAACAGGTATTTGTCGCTGCGGCTGCGACCGATCGCGACCCAGAACCGTTCGTCCGGTTCGTGATACACCTTCTCGGCGGGCAGGCCCGACGCCAGCCGGTGCCGCCACACGGTGTCAGGCCGCCAGGCGTCGTCCACCGTGGTGTAGTACAGGGTGCGACTGTCGGCCGCCCAGGTACCGCCCGCGCCGATCCCGGCGATCGTGTCGTCATAGAGCTCACCGGTGCGTAAGTCCTTGAACTTCAAGGTGTATCGCTCGTCGCCCAGGACGTCCACCGAGTAGGCCAGGATATTGCCGTCGAGACTCACCGTGGCTGCACCGAGCGAGAAGTACTCGTGGCCGTCGGCCTCGACATTCTCGTCCAGCAGGATCTGTTCGCCCGGGATCTTGGCACCCTCGTCGAGCTGGGGCGGCGTCCAGTCGTCGGGATCGCCGATCGGGCACCGGCAATGCACCGCGTACTGCTTGCCCTCGAAGCTGCGCGCGTAGTACCACCAACCGTTGCGGCGCATCGGCACCGAGAGGTCGGTTTCCTTGGTACGCGCCTTGATCTCGTCGAAGATCTTCTGCCGCAACGGCTCCAGATGCCCGGTGGCGTCCTCGGTGTAGGCGTTCTCGGCCTCCAGGTGCGCGATGACCTCGGGGTTGTCCTTGTCCCGCAACCACTCGTAGGGGTCGATGAACACATCACCGTGGTGCTCGCGGCGGTGGTTGCCCCGCTTGGCGACCGGCGGCTGAACAGACGGGGTCATGCGCCGATCCAATCCGCGAACCGCAGACCCGAAATCCGTTCGTACGCCTCGATGTACCGGTCTCGGGTGGCTGCCACGATCGCTTCGGGCAGCGGTGGCGGCGGGGTGTCGCCGTGCCGGTCCCAGCCAGAGTCCGGCCCGGTCAGCCAATTGCGGACGAACTGCTTGTCGAAGCTGTCCTGAACGACACCCTGCTGATAGGTCTCGGCGCGCCAGTACCGGGACGAATCCGGGGTGAACACCTCGTCGGCCAGCACCACGTTGCCGTGCGCATCGACGCCGAACTCGAACTTCGTGTCGGCGATGATGATGCCCTTCGTCAACGCATGGTCGGCGCCTTGCAGGTAGGTCTGCAGGGTGCGTTCCTTCAGCTGGTTGGCCAGCACCGGCCCGACCAGGTCGATCACCTGCGCGAACGAGATGTTCTCGTCATGCTCACCGATGTCGGCCTTGGTCGCCGGGGTGAACAGCGGCTCGTCGAACCTGCTCGCCTCCCCCAGGCCCGGCGGCAGCGGGATGCCGCACACCGACCCCGACGCCTGGTAGTCGATCAGCCCCGAACCGGTCAGGTAGCCCCGGGCCACACATTCCACCGGCAGCATCTTCAGTTGCTTCACCACCAGCGCGCGGCCAAGGACCTCGGCCGGGATGCGCTCGTCGTCCGGCGGCCCGGCGAGATGATTGGGCGCGCTGATCAGGTCGAAGAAGAACACGCTCATCGCCGTCAGGATCCGGCCCTTGTCCGGGATCTGCGAATCGAGGACATAGTCGTAGGCAGAGATGCGGTCGGACGCCACGAACAGCAGGTGCTCGTCGTCGATGCGGTACAACTCACGGACCTTGCCGCTTGCCAGGTGCTGGTAGTCGGACAGAGCAGGACGCATTGGGTCAGCCTATGTGTTGGGATCGGTCTCATGAGATCGCGGTACCTGCCCTATGCCAGCAGACCTGGCCGCTTGTTGGCCCAGTTGTTCAGCGACGTGGCCGTCATCACATGGACCGCAGTGTGGATATTGGTCGGGATGGCCGTGCATTCGGCGGTGGCGACCATCGCTGAGGTCGGCAGGCAGGTCGAAAGCGGCGCCAACGGGGTCGCCGACAACCTGGGCTCGGCCGGCGACAGCACCGACCACGTTCCGCTGGTCGGCGACACCCTGAGCAAGCCGTTGCGCGCCGCCAGCGAGGCCGCCCTCGACATCGCCGGCGCCGGTCACAACCTGGACAGCACCGCGAGCTGGCTGGCCTGGGTGTTGGCCCTGGCAGTGGCCGCCGCTCCGATCCTTTTCGTCGCCATGCCGTGGCTGTATCTGCGGGCACGGTTCTTCCGGCGCAAGTGGACCGCGATCACCCTGGCCTCGACGAGCGCCGGCGAACAGCTGCTGGCGCTGCGGGCCCTGGCCAACCGGCCGCTGGCCAAGCTGACCGCGGTGTCCGACGACCCTGTCGGCGCGTGGCGCAGTCAAGATCAGCGGGCCATTCGCGGCCTGGCCGCCCTCGAGCTGCGTTCCGCCGGCATGCGTCTGCGCCGCATCGAGTGACCCCCCGAGTGATTTCGGTGCGTTTAGTAACGCCCACCGTTACCAAACGCACCCAAATCGCAGGGGTTGGAACCGTTTGACCGGGACAGCGCGTCCAATCCCGTGTGATCGACGATTACCTGCGTGACCATGACGGCGTGATCACCCTTGCTCAGGCACAGCAAGCTGGTTTGAGCAAGCAGGCGGTCTACCGCAGGGTCCGCTCCGGAAAATGGCTCCGCTGCTCACCAGGGGTTTACTTCGCAGACGATCGACCGTTCACCGATTCAGCCCGGGTGAGGGCCGCGGTGTGGTCGGCAGGGCCGAACGCAGCAGCAAGCGGACTCGCCGCCGCCTGGTGGCATGAGGTCACGAAGTACGCGCCCGACACGGTCGAGGTGACGATCCCCAGAACCGGCCATCACCCACAGCGGCACGGCATCAAACTCCGGCGGCGGGATCTCGAACCCCGCGACATCGTGGAGCGCCGCGGTTTGCGGGTGACCGCGCTACCGCTGACAGTCGTGGAAGCCGCGGCCCGGCGAGGTGGCGGCGCCAAGCTCATGGACAGTGCGTTGCAGCGCCACACCAACCTGCATGATCTGTGGCGGGCGCATCTACGAAACAAGGGTAGGCACGGTTCGCCCGCCGCCCGCATCCTGCTCATCGCCGCGGCCGACGGCGCCCGCTCGGCAGCCGAACGCCTGCTGATCAAGCTCCTCAGAGAAGCCGGTATCACCGGCTGGAAGGCCAACTACCGACTGGGTCGCTACGTGATCGACGTGGCCTTTCCCTCCGCCAACCTAGCGATCGAAACCGACGGCTGGGCATTCCACAGCGATCAGGAGGACTTCCAGAAGGACCGGGTCAAGCAGAACGAAATCGCGCTGCTGGGCTGGCAGGTGCTGCGATTCACCTGGCTCGACCTCACCGAATACCCGCAGCGGGTCATCGCCGAGATCAGGTTCGCTATCCAGTGCCGCTCAAGCGCCGCAGCCAGCTTCCGAACGGGTGCCGCACGGTGACAGATCCCATCCGCACCCGGCCGCGCACCACGAGGTGCAGCTGGTCCGACGGTGGGCTGGTGCGCACCTTGACGGTGGCGCTGCCGGCGATGGCGTTGACGCCGTTGAGGTCGGCGGTGGCCGACGCAGGCACGATGAGCTCTGTCGAGCTGCAGTAATCGTCGAGGACGATGTCCACGACCGGACCGTTCAGGACGGCCGACGTGAAGTCCAAGGTGGTGCTGCACAGCCGGGTGGTCATGTGCAGGGCGGGCGGCACCGTCCACTGTCCGCGCCGCACGACCGAGGACATCCAGCCGCGCAGCTCCTCGGGTGCCGCGCCCGGGGTCTGTATGGCCGGCCGTCCCACCGGCAGGTCGGCCAAAACTGCATTCAGCTCGCCGCGGGTCCGGGCGGCCAGGGCGGCGTCGTAGCGCTCGCTGAACTCGTCGAGCGTGATCATGCCTTCGGCTACCGCGCGTTCGAGCAGTTGTCCCACCTTCGCGCGCTCGGCGTCTGAGACTCGCAGGTGGTCATTCTGGCCTGAGTCCATGCCCCGAGATTAGGCGAACGACGCGCCCGACCACCACGACGACGACTGCCAGCCACGCCACGAATGCGATCCAGAAGAACACCTGCGACACGACAGCCAGTGCATTCCAACCGGTTTCGAGGGCCAAGCCGAATGCGGCCACCGAGTACATGCCCAAGGGGAACACCGCGGGCCAGTCGAGCATCTGGCGCCAGCTCGTGATCGCCAGGGGCACGATCTGCACGGTGGCAACAACAAAGGTCGCGATGGTGAGGACGCGCACCGCATCGGCGATCGGGCCGGGGTGCAGCGCACCATAGATGTGTTCGCCGGCCAGCGTTGCGATTGCCAGGCCACCCATCAGAATCCAGTGATCGGGTGGGACATTGCGCCGAACGTCGGGCTCACCGAGTGCCCGCCACGCGATGAGCAAGGTCATCACGCCGTACAGGCACAGGGCGATACCCCAGAAGATGAACCCCCAGAACATGATTCCCTCAGCGACGAAGATGAGCGAAAGCGCGGACGTCCCGACGCTGGCCAGCTCCCAGGTGCCACGGGCACGATCCCGCAGGCCGGTCGGTCCCAGCCGCCGCATCTGGACCAGCAGCATCGGGGTCAGCGCCAGCCAGCCGGCAAGACCCATCCCTCCCAGGATCCACAGCGCGGGCCCATACCCGGCGAACCGGGCGGCCAGCACCGCGCATGCCGCCACATACGTGAACAAGCCGACGATCGCGTCGATGCTCTGCAGATCGAGGGATCGCCAACGGAGGACGGCGAGATACATCAGGACCGGCAGCCCGAGCGCCGCGAGCACCGCCAGGGGCCAGCTGATGACGCCGTAGCCGTGCTGCACCGCGGAGATCGACACGATGCCGGTCGCCATGACGGCGGCGAACGACTCGGGTTTCACGCCCCGAGCTCCACCACCAGATGTCGGATACCGGTATGACGGTTGCTGCGGGTCCATTCGACGGGCTTCACCAGGCGAGCCGACGAGAACCGGGTGAGGAGCTCCTCGAACAACACCCGCAATTCCAGCCGCGCCAGATTGGCGCCCAGGCAGTAGTGGATGCCGTAGCCGAAACCCAAGTGCGGATTGGGTTTACGGGTGATGTCGAAAACGTCCGGTTGCGCGAACACCAGCGAATCCCGGTTCGCCGACCCTTCCCACACCTGCACCTTCTGCCCGGGCTCGATGTCGCAGCCGCCGAGGGTCACCGCGCGGGTTGCGGTGCGGCGCTTGGACGGTGACGGCGAGGACCAGCGCACCATCTCTTCGATTGCCGTCGGCAGTTCACCCAGATCGTCCTGCAACAACGCCATCTGCGAAGGGTTTTCGATCAGCGCCAGCAGGCCGCCGGCCACCGAGTTGCGGGTGGTCTCGGCGCCCGCGCTGAACAGCAGGCTGAAGAACAGGTAGAGCTCCAAATCAGACAAAGAAGCATCCGTGGCGTTGGCCACCACCGACAGCATGTCGTCGGTGGGCTCGGCCCGCTTCGCCGCGATCAATTCGGAGCCGTAGGTGTACATCCGCGATCCGGCCTCTTCGGCCGACATCTGCGGCATGGCCGCCGACCGGGAACCTCCGAAGTCGAACTGGGGCTCGATCGCGTGGAACAGCCAATGCCGTTCGGATTCAGGCACTCCCAGCAGGATGCAGATCATCTGCATCGGCAGCTCGGCGGCGACGTCGACCAGGAAGTCGAACGGCTCACCCGGGGAGATCTCATCGAGCAGCCGGCGGGTTCGCGCCCTCAGGTCGTCTTCGACCCGGCGGATCATCCGCGGGGTCAGCCCGGAACTGACCAGTCGCCGGATCTCGGCATGCCGCGGGTCGTCCATCATGTTGAGCACCTGGCCCGCAATGGCCAGGTCCTGCAGCAGCGTGCCGCCGTAGGGCCGGGAGCCGCCGGTCACCGAGGAATAGGTCTCGGCGTCCCGCAGTACCGCAAGGGTTTCGGCGTGGGTGGCCACCGACCAGAAGCCCTCGCCGTCCGGGGTGTGCTCGGTCGGCTCGTGCCAGTACACCGGCGATTCGCGGCGGTGCGCGGCGAACAACTCGTGCGGAAAACCGGCAGCGAAGTTGTCCAGGTCGGTGAGGTCGGCCGCCAACGTCACAAGATGGCACCCGAGGTGTACTTGGCGGCCTCCGGGTAGCGGCTGACCAGTTCATCGACGGCTGAGACGACGCCGTCGACCTGGGCACCGGCGGCTCCGGTGAAGGCCTGCTTGTCGGCCAGCGCGGCCTCCAGGGCCGCCCGGTCCAGCGGCAGCCGGGGGTCGGCGGCCAGGCGGTCGAGCAGGTCGGGCTCCTGCCCCTGCTCACGCATGGCCAAAGCGACGGCGACAGCGTGTTCCTTGATCACCTCGTGGGCGGTCTCGCGGCCCACCCCGGCCCGCACCGCGGCGATCAGGATGCGCGTGGTGGCCAGGAACGGCAGATAGCGGTCCAGCTCGCGCTGGATCACTGCCGGGTAGGCACCGAACTCGTCGAGCACTGTCAGGAACGTCTCGGTCTGCCCGTCGACGGCGAAGAACCCGTCGGGCAGCGCGACGCGACGCACCACCGAGCAGAACACGTCGCCCTCGTTCCACTGCGCACCGGCCAGCTCGGCGGCCATCGAGGCATAGCCGCGGAGCACCACCTGCAGACCGTTGACCCGCTCACACGACCTGGTGTTCATCTTGTGCGGCATGGCCGAGGAGCCGACCTGCCCGGGCGCGAAGCCCTCGGTGACCAGTTCGTGGCCGGCCATCAGCCGGATGGTGTGCGCCAGCGACGACGGGCCTGCGCCCACCTGCACCAGCGCCGAGAGCACGTCATGGTCCAGCGAGCGCGGGTAGACCTGCCCCACGCTGGTGAAAACGTCTGTGAATCCCAGGAACTGGGCGACTCGGCGCTCCAGTTCGGCCAGTTTCTCGGTGTCCCCGTCGAACAGGTCGAGCATGTCCTGGGCAGTGCCCATCGGCCCCTTGATGCCGCGCAGCGGGTAGCGGTCGATCAGCTCGCGCAGGCGGGTCAACGCCAGCAGGGTTTCTTCGGCCGCCGAGGCGAACCGCTTGCCCAGCGTGGTGGCCTGCGCCGCCACGTTGTGCGACCGGCCCGCCATGACCACGTCGCGGTAGACGACGGAGCGCTCGGCCAGCCGGGCGACGACGGCGACGCCGTGGGCGAACACCAACTCCAGGGAGCGACGGATCTGCAGCTGCTCGACGTTCTCGGTGAGGTCGCGGCTGGTCATGCCCTTGTGCACGTGCTCGTGGCCGGCCAGCGCGTTGAACTCCTCGATGCGCGCCTTGACGTCGTGGCGGGTGACCCGCTCGCGGGCCGCGATCGAGGCCAGGTCGACGTTCTCCAGGACCCGCTCGTAGTCGTCGACCACGCCGTCGGGCACCGGGACGCCCAGCTCGGCCTGCGCACGCAGCACGGCGAGCCAGAGTCGGCGTTCGGCGACGATCTTGGCCTCCGGCGACCAGATCGCGACCATTTCGTCGCTGGCGTAGCGATTGGCCAGAACATTCGGGATCGTCACGAACACACAGCTTACGGCCCGGGCCGGACCACCAATGAGACAGTGGACGGATGTACTTCGTCGGGCTCGACCTCGCGTGGGGCGAGAAGAATCAGACGGGGGTCGCTGTCATCGACTCCAGTGGCCGGGTCCTTCACGTCGGGGTGGCACAGGACGACGACGACATAGGCGCGGCGATCGAGCCCTACATCAGTGGTGACTGCCTGGTTGCCATCGATGCGCCGCTCATCGTCAACAACCCGACGGGCCACCGGCCGTGCGAGCGCGATCTCAACCGGGACTTCCAGCGGTTCGACGCCGGGGCGCGCCCGGCGTTCACCGAGCGGCCCGAGTTCAAGCATCCGCGCGGCGCGCGTATCGCGACGGCCCTGGGCCTCGACATGGATCCGTCGTCGCAGTCGAACCGGCGCGCCATCGAGGTGTATCCGCATCCGGCGAGCGTGGTGCTGTTCGGGCTCGACAAGACCTTGAAGTACAAGCGCGGCGCCTTCGGCGACCGGCAGCGGGAACTGCTCAGGCTGATGACGTACATCGAGGAGCTCGATACGGCGACGCCCAGGCTGCGCGCCAATCGCAATGTCAATTGGGTGGAGCTGCGGCGGCGGATCGAGGCGGCCACCCGGCCGGGCCAGCTCGACCGGGACGAGGATCCCGTCGACGCGATGCTCTGTGCCTACATCGCGCTGTACTGGTACGACCGCCCGGAGGATGTGACGATCTACGGCGACTTCGCCTCGGGGTACATCGTCACCCCGTCTCTGCCTGCTGATCGGCTTCCCCGGCCGCGGCCGGCCCCGGTACGTGAGACCGCTCCGTCGACGGCGGTCGCCGAGTACGCGTCGCGGCGCCCGGACCTGGTGGCCGCCACCGAGCAGTACCTCAAGCTGGTCACCGGGCTGCTCGACGAGGCGGGCATCAACTACCTGAGCATCACGGCTCGCACCAAGAGCATCGATTCGTTCGCCGCGAAAGCCAACCGACGCGCCGGCGACGGCACTCCGCTGTACAGCGATCCGTTGGTGGAGATCACCGATCAGGTGGGCCTGCGCGTCATCACCTACCTGCGTGAGGATGTCGACGCGGTGGCCAATCTGCTGGCCGAGGAGATGCGGCTGCTCGACGACCAGGACATGGGCCTGCAGACCGCCCGCCAGGGCCGGTGGGGGTATGCGAGCCGGCATCTGCTGTTCGGGGTCGAGGGCGAACAGTATCCGGCGTCCATCCAGGTCCGTACCGTCCTGCAGCATGCGTGGGCCGAGTTCGAACACGATGTGCGGTACAAGGGTTCGATACCGGCCGAGCACGTGAGTGAGCTGGACCGTCGGTTCACGTTGGCCGCCGGGCTACTGGAACTCGCCGACCGTGAGTTCACCGAGATCCGGGAACGCCTGCGGCTGACCATGTCCGAAGAGGAGGAGGCCGAGACTTCGGGGTTTTCCAGGGATTCCCGTATCCCTACTCCGGTGCTCGCCACCTATCTGGGCAATCGCTTCGCGGACGCCGGCTGGTCGCGGACCGACCACTACGCCTGGATCTCGGGGCTGCTGCTCGAGCTGGGCATTACCACGTTGGAAGCGCTTACCGGCCTTCTGGATTCGGTGGACACCGACGAGATCAACCGGCTCATGGACTACCGGTATCCGCCCGGCGCGGTGCGTCGCCTCGACGACGCGTTGTTGGCGGTGTTCGACGACCGCTACATCGGGCTGGACGGTAATGCCCACCGGGTCGCGTTGCTGCAGAACCGGATTGCGAAGCTGCGCACCGACTCCTAGGGCGCGTCGGCCAGATGGGTCGGGTCGGTGATGCCGGGCCCGGTGATACCCAGTTGGCGGTTGATCATCTTGGTGATCAAGAACAGCACCACGCCGGTGGCGACCAGTGCGAGCGCCAGCACGTACTGCACGGCCGGCCGGCCCGACGTCGGCAGCACCAGGTACAACGACGCGATGAAACCGATGACGGGCAGCACCGTCGGTGTCCTGAAATGCCCGCCGCCTTTCTTCACATCGCGGCGCAGCACCAGGACCGCGACATTGACCACCGAGAAGACCGCGAGCAGCAGCAACGAGGTGGTTCCGCCGAGGATCGCGACGGTGTCCCCGCTCGCGAACGCCGAGACGTAGAAGATCAGGCCGAACGCGATGAGCGTGGTGAAAACGATTGCCACCCACGGTGTATGGCGTTTCGGGTGCACCACGCCGAGCATCGGGGGCAATACGTGCTGCCGCGCCATGCCGTAGATCAGTCGGCTGGCCATCAGCATGTTGATCAATGCGGTGTTCGAGACCGCGAACATCGAGATGACGGGCAAGATGTTCGAGAACGGGAGCCCGGGCGCGGCGGCTTCCATGACCTTCACCAGCGGCGACGAGTCCGACTCGGCGAGCGTTCCGACCGGCACCAGCGCCACCGCGATGACGGCCACGACGACGTAGACGAGCCCGGCGATACCCAACCCGGTCAACAAGACCTTCGGGAAGATCCGCACCGGATCCTTCGTCTCCTCGGCCATGTTGACCGAGTCCTCGAATCCGACCATGGCGAAGAAGGCCAGCGACGTCGCGGCGGTGACTGCGATGAAGGCGTTCTTCTCCCCCGAGGTATCGAATGCGACGACGCGGGAGAAGTCGACGTCCACGCCGCTGACAATCGCCCAGAGCCCCACTGCGATCACGAGCACCAGGCCGGTGATCTCGATGAACGTCAGGACCACGTTGAGCTTGACGCTCTCACTGACCCCCCGCAGGTTGACTGCGGCGATCAGCGCCATGAACAGCAGCGCAAGGAGGATGACACCGATCACCTTCAAATGGGCGACGTTGTCGGTATAGAACTGCCCGAAGTTGACCTCTATCGCGTCGAAGAAGCTGATCGCAAAGAAGCGCGAAGCCGTTGAGGCCGAGGTGATTCCGGAACACATCACGATGAACGCCACCAGGAACGTCACAAAGTGGATGCCAAAAGCCTTGTGCGCGTAGAGCGCTGCGCCCGCCGCCTGCGGATACTTGGTGACCAGCTCGAGGTAGCTGAATGCGGTGATGGTGGCGATCAGGAACGCCGCGAGGAAGGGAAGCCAGGCTGCGCCGCCGACCTCCTTGGCGACCTGCCCGGTGAGCGCGTAGACACCGGTGCCGAGGATGTCACCGACGACGAACAGCAGTAGCAGGCCGGGTCCCATCACCCGCTTGAGCTGTGGTTGCGCCGCGGTTGCGGGTTGCGACATTCCCCCTCCTTCACCGGTCAGACGCGCACCGCCCGTTCATCGACGGGCGCCAATACGTCGATGACATCGATCAACGTGGCCCTGGCGCTGGCTCGGGGCCCCTCCCCTTCGTCGACCAACGATGCAACCACAGCTCCGTCGACGGCGCACACCAGGGCGGTGACCAGTTCGGCCCGCACCGAGCGGCCCGAGCGTTCCACCACCTCGACGACGGCGTCGGTGCGCTGCTGCAGGATGCGCCGTTGGATATCACGCAGTCCGGGCTGCCGGGCGCAGGCGATGTAGCGCTCGTAGCGCGAGATCAACTCCTCGGTACCACGCCGTTCCAGAGACTCCCCGAGCAACAAATCGACGAGGACGTCGGCGGTCGATTCGGCACCGCGACGCCGCCGCGAAAGTGCCGCCACACCGGCACTGAGATGTTCGGTTTCCTGGGTGCCGATGTACTCGACCGCCTTCGCGATGAGGTCGTCGAGTGAGGAGAAGTAGTACGTCGTCGAAGCCAACGGGAGGCCCGCCCGGCGGGCCACGGCGCGGTGCCGGACGGCGTCGAAGCCGCCCTCACAGAGCAATTCAGCGGCCGCCCTGACGAGGGCGTACCGCCGACGCTCCCCTTTAGGGGTGACCGCTGCCGTCACCTTTAGCATCGTGCCAGCCGGACCCCTTCCACATGGGGCTTTCGGTCAATCATCAGCCTTTACTCAGGTTTTGCTGACACGTCGGCTACCCCGCGAGAATGCCACTGGCCGATGCTTTTGGCGCGCGATGGCAAGATGGCCCGCATGCCCAACTTGAGTCGTCGCGCAGTCTTGCGCCTCGGCGTCGGTGCAGCCGCCGGCGCCGCCGGTGCCCTCGCCCTCGCCTCCGCCCCGGGTTCGGTGGCCAGCCCTGTCGTAGCCCCCACGATGACGAGCGGCTCGTTCACGTCGGCCGCACGTGGTGGGGCGAAAACCAACTGGGCGATCGCGCGCCCGCCGGGCCAGACCGGCAAACTCCGGCCGGTGATCGCCCTGCATGGCAAAGGCCAGGATGCGGCTGGTGTGATGGCCGGCGGAGTCGAGCAGGGCCTAGCCGAGGCCGTGGCCGCAGGATTGCCGCCCTTCGCTGTGGTTGCCGTCGACGGTGGTGGAAGTTACTGGCACAAGCGCGCATCCGGTGAGGACTCGGGCGCCATGGTGCTCGATGAACTCATTCCGATGCTCGGCGACCAGGGTCTTGACACCTCACGGGTGGGGTTCCTGGGCTGGTCGATGGGTGGCTACGGCGCGCTGCTGCTGGGTTCCCGGCTGGGGCCGGCCCGGACCGCCGCGATCTGCGCCGTCAGCCCCGCGCTGTGGACGTCGTCGGGTGCCGCAGCGCCCGGAGCTTTCGACAGCGCGGCGGATTACGCGGCCAACACTGTCTGGGGCCTGCCCGCGCTGGGATCGATTCCGATCCGGATCGATTGCGGCAACAGCGATCCGTTCTATTCGGCCACCAAGCAATTCATCTCTGAACTGCCCAATCCGCCGGCCGGTGGGTTCTCCCCCGGTGGGCACGACGGCAGCTTCTGGAGTTCGCAGCTGCCCGCCGAGATCTCGTGGATGGCACCGCTGCTGGTCGCCTGACCCCTAGATGCTGATCCGCCCCTCGGCGGCAGCCAGACCGATATCACTGCGGAAGTGGCTGCCCGGCAACCGGATCGACTTGGCAAGCGCATAGGCCGCATCGCGCGCGGCGGGCAGGTCCGCTCCGGTGCCGACCACCGAGAGCACCCGGCCGCCCGAAGACACCACCGCGCCGTCCTCGCGGCGCGCGGTGCCCGCATGCAGCACGCCGTCGGCTTCCGACCCCTGGATGACGTCGCCGACGCGCGGTCGGCCCGGATAGTTCTCTGCCGCCACCACGATGGTCACGGCGTAGCCGTCGCGCCACTGCAGGTCACCGAAGGAGGCGAGCTCACCGGTGGCCGCGGCGTTCAGCAGCTGCCCCAACGGCGAATCCAGCAGAGCCAGAACCGATTGCGTCTCCGGATCACCGAAGCGGCAGTTGAATTCCACCACCGAAGGACCGTTCGAGGTGATCGCCAGACCGGCGTAGAGCAGGCCAGAGAATGAGCTGCCCCGGGCAACCAGTTCTGCCGCAACGGGTTTGACGACGTCGTCGACGATCTGCGCTTTGACGGAGTCCGAAAGCCACGGCAGCGGCGCATAGGCGCCCATGCCACCGGTGTTGGGCCCGGTGTCTCCGTCCCCGACCCGCTTGAAGTCCTGCGCCGGCAGCAACGGCACCACCGTGGCGCCGTCGACCACACAGAACAGGGACACCTCCGGGCCGTCCAGGAACGACTCCAGCAGTACCGGGTGTCCCGAATCGAGCAGGCTGGCGGCATGCGCCCGGGCGGCATCGCGATCGGCGCTGACCACCACTCCCTTACCGGCAGCCAGGCCGTCGTCCTTGACCACCCAGGCGGCCTGGCCGGCCGGGGGCCCGAAGCGGTCGAGCGCGGCGTCAAGGTGGGCTGGGTTGTCGACGATCTCGCTGGTCGCGGTCCACACCCCCGCGGCTGCCATGACGTCCTTGGCGAACGCCTTGGAGCCCTCGATGCGCGAGGCGTCCTTACTCGCGCCGAAGCAGGCGATCCCGGCGGCCCGCACGGCGTCGGCCACGCCGAGCACCAGCGGAACCTCGGGGCCGATCACCACCAGGTCGCTGCCGAGGCGCTGGGCCAGCTTCACCACAGCCTCGCCGGAGGTGATGTCGACGTCGTACTGGTCTGCAATGGACTGGGTTCCGGCGTTGCCGGGGGCCACCGCCAACTCCTCCACCTGCGGGTCGCGGCGCAGGGCCAGCAGCAGGGCGTGTTCACGGGCTCCGGATCCGATAACGAGGACGCGCACGGTCGTAGCGTAGCGGGAAACCTACGGGCATACACTTGACGCCACGGTGTATGGTCGACAGCAGGAATGTGCCCGCCGTCACACAAGGAGATGACCCCGGCATGACAACGATGAGCGCCTGTCCGTTCGGCGCCGGCTATGACTTCACCGATCCCGACGTCCTGCTCCGCGGAATCCCGGTCGAGGAGTTCGCCCAACTGCGCCAGACGGCGCCGGTGTGGTGGAACGAGCAGGGCGAATCGATCTTCAACGACGGCGGCTACTGGGTGATCACCCGCCACGAGGACATCAAGACCATTTCCCGTAACGGTGGCGACCTGTGGTCCACCAACGCCAAGGGCGCCGTGATGCGGCTGCCCGAGGGGGTCACCAGCGAGCAGCTCGATCTGACCAAGGCGCTGCTGATCAATCACGACGCGCCCGAGCACACCCGGCTGCGCAAGATCGTGTCCCGCCTGTTCACCCCGCGGGCCGTCGCCGCACTGGAGGAGAAGCTCGCCGTCTCCGCACGCGAGATCGTCGCCGCCGCGGCGGAGAAGGGCAGCGGCAATTTCGTCGACGACGTCGCAATGAGCCTGCCGCTGCAGGCCATCGCCGACCTGATCGGTGTACCCGAGGCGGACCGGGAGAAGTTGTTCCACTGGAGCAACGCGATCATGAACACCGATGACCCGGACTTCGACGCCGATCCGACGATGGCCAACGCAGAACTGATGGGCTACGCCTACAACATGGCCGAGGAGCGACGGAAGTGCCCGGCCGACGACATCGTGACGCGTCTCATCCAGGCTGATATCGATGGGGAGGCGATCACCGAGGTGGAGTTCGCGTTCTTCGTGATCCTGCTCGCCGTGGCCGGCAACGAGACCACCCGCAACGCCATGACGCACGGCATGAACGCCTTCCTCGAAAACCCCGACCAGTGGGAGCTTTTCAAGCGGGAACGTCCCGAGACCGCGGTCGACGAGATCATCCGCTGGGCCACGCCGGTGCACTGTTTCCAGCGGACCGCCCTGTCCGACGTCCAGGTGGGCGACGTCACCGTCAAGGCCGGGCAACGCGTCGGCCTGTTCTACAGCTCGGCCAATTACGACGAATCGGTCTTCGACAAGCCCTTCGATTTCAACATCCTGCGCAACCCCAACCCGCACCTGGCTTTCGGCGGCAACGGCGCGCATTTCTGCATCGGTGCCAACCTGGCGCGCATGGAGATCAAGTTGATTTTCAACGAGATCGCCGATCAGATCCCCGACATCGCCAAACTGGGTGAGCCCCAACGTCTCCGGTCGGGATGGATCAACGGGGTCAAGGATCTGCCGGTCTCCTACCGCAGGTGATCAGCTGTCTGTTCTAGGATTCGCCCATGCGTACGCACGGGTGGTCCGGCTCCGCGCCGGCCAGCGACGAGGAGGCGATTGCCCGCATCCTCGTCGCTGCGGGCAACGCCATTGATGAGCGGGGCGCCGACTTCTCCATCGCCGACGTGGCGCGCACCCTGGGTGTCACCCGCCAAACCGTGTACCGCTATTTCCCCAGCACCGACGCCTTGCTGGTGGCATCTGCCGTGCATGCGGCCAGCGATTTCCTGGACCGGGTGGCCGCCCACGTGCAGGGAGTCACCGACCCGGTTGAGGCAGTCGCCGAAGGTATCGCCATTGCGCTCGACTGGCTCCCCAAGGACAAGCGCATCGGTTTGCTGGTCGCTCCCGGTCGCGCGGACGTGCACACCGAGTCGGTGACCTCGGATGTCGCGGTCGACTTTGCCCGCGCGCTGCTGCGCAAGTTCGACGTCGACTGGGCCGGCCTCGGTTACACCGACGCCGAGCTCGATGAGCTCGCCGAGCACCTGCTGCGGATCATTCAGTCCTTCGTCATCGATCCGGGGCGTCCTCCGCGCACCGGCGAGGCGCTGCGCAGCTACCTGCGCCGGTGGGTCGGCTCGGCCGTGGTGGCCGGGAAAATGGCGCCCGAAACACCGGCCGCCGGGCGTTAGCCGGGTTGACACGTCAACGTCGTTCGAAGTGCTGGTAGTCGATCGGGTCATGCCAGTGCCCACCCCACCGCCAACCGCGCTCGGCAAAGGTCCGCACCACGACGTCACCGTCGCGGATCATCCCCTGATCGGTTCGGGTGCGGTCCAGGTACGCCCGCGCGGTGACCGGCTGCAGGTCGCCGGAGGCCGAGATGTACGGGTTCATCAGGGGGTTGACGTCGACCGCGCGGCCGTAGGCGTGCAGCGACCACGACCCGCTCGGCAACGGCCGGCAATTGAACGCCGACGTGTTGTTGTCCTCCATGGACAGCTCGTCGTCGGCGCGAGGATAGCGGTCCACCGTGCGCATCTTCTCGATCGGGAATCGAGCGGAGTACAGCTCCCCGAAGATCCCGATCACGTCGCTGACCGCATCACGATGTACCACCAACTCACCTCTGTGCGATCGGCCGTCGAAACCGAGATAGGACAGGGTGATCCGACGGAGGTCAGCCGGCGGTACCGGGCATCCCGGCCGCCAGCTGGCACCCAGCGCGGCCTCGTCCACCGGTTGCACCCGCGCGGGTTGCTGCGCCACCGAACTGTGCGGCGCGGAGGTGGGGGTCCTCGGCGCGGTGACCGAATCCGGCGCACCACCGGCGCAGGCTGCCGTGCACCCTGTGAACATCACCACCAGGGCACATACGCGGACCGTTGCGATGCCCACCCTGCGACTCTAGATCGCGGAGATGGCAGGCCCGAGTCGCCCGGGGCGGAATCAGCGCTCAAGGTGGGGTTTGCCGGGATTTAGACTTGAACCCTCGACTCAGCCGGGGCGGTGAAGTATGTGGGCACTAGACGCCTTTTACACGACGTGGTCGCAAGCGCGCGCCACGTTCGGTGAGGGTGCGCAAGACCGACGACCGACTTGCCAAGCAGCGAGATTGCGTTGATGGGCACGAAAGTCACGACACCCCTGCGTGCGATGTTGATTTCCCTATCGCTCGTCCTGTGCCTGACGAGCTGTGACCTGGTCAGGCAGGCGTTGAGACCTTCGATGGATGTCGACTACAACGACCAGAAGCTAAACGATGGCTTGGAAAGCCTTCTTCACAACAAAAAGCAGGGCCGCCTCAGCGACTTCACCAGTTGGGATTGGGACGAGGTGCATCTGTTCCACGAATACTCCAACCGTGACTTCATCGAGGAAACCGTCGGCGCGCCGGTGATCAAGAATGATTTCTACGATTCCAAGGCCAGCCTGCTGATCTTCGAACTCAACGGAAAACCGGTCAAGGCGGCCGGAATCAGCGGCGATTACGTACGCGGTGAGAATTTCCGGGAGACCTGGCCGGCCGACGTGATGCTGCGACCGGATGGCGGCGGCTATCTGACACTGACATTGCCTGCCAACTAGCAGCCAACCGATGAACCACCAGAGACGGCGCCCGCATTGAACCGCACATTCGCAGTTGTGCTCTGCGGCCTCACATTGCTGGCCGCAGCCTGCACTAGGGACTCGTCGGAATCACAATCACCGCACCCGACTGAGTTTGAGCCAGCTGTGGTTTCAGTCGAAGACGTGCGAAGTATTTCTGGAATCCACGAATTTCAAGAAAGACCCGAAGCTGATCGAACAGCACCTGAGGCGTTCCCGGACATACCCACACCGTGCCTCGCCGTGTACGACCAGCCGACCGTGTTCGGCACGGACTGGACACAGTTCCGGCGTGTGGTCTACCGCGCCACGATTGATGCTCCCTTGATACCGCCGGTCGTGGACGTCGCCCAGACGATCGCCGTCTATCCGGATGAAGCCCACGCGCAAGCCACTTTCGATCGCCTCCAGAATGCGGTGCCACGGTGCGCGGCAGCCAAAGTCGATTACTTCAGCAAGACCCCGCAGCGGCCGGATTCTTCGACCCTGCTGTTCGACGGTGATGAGTCCAGCGCCATATATCGCGTCGCACAATCAACCGTGATCCACCTGTCCGCAATTGGCCCATTCAACACTGCCGATGTAACACTCAAGATCGCCGATCAACTCACAAGTCCTGGACACCGACAATGAACTTCAGTCCGATGAGATGCATACTCGCCCTCGCGATTACCGCCGTTACGCTGTTAATGACGGTTGCCTGCGCTTCACCTGGTGACCCAGTCGGCCGCGCTGTTGGCTCCCGTGACGAGACCTCGCCGACACCCGAATTAGTAAAGCAGGCAACCGAATTCGGCGGCATCGCGACACCGACCGGCGCGGAGGTGCTGCAAGCCCACGTCGACGGCGCGATGGACACCAGATACCAACTGGTTCTGAAGATGCCATCCTCCGACCTGCCTACGCTTCTGACGGAGTCGCACTTCACTGAGCCGCTCACCCGGGTCTATCCCCCCTTCGAACCGATCATCGCCGGCCCGGACCTGGTGGGCTCTCCTTCGGTGGTCAGTGCGCATGACCGCTATCGCAACCCTGTGGGTAAGTCGGTGTTTCGCACGGTCATCGTCGACGAGCGCGAGCCCAACGTCCGCTTCGTCCATCTGAACATGAACACCACCTAGTCAATGAGCTCAAGGACGATGAAGGATCTCCTGATTCTCCCGTTGCCCAGTCGCAGTACCGCGCCCGTCAAGGCGGTCGAGGTCACTGCAACTCGCCAAGGGAATTGTCAAGCCATGGGACGGTGGGTTGCTGATGCAGACCGTTCCCCCGGCGAGGGTTCGTCGTACATTGGCGGCAAAATCCAACGCACTCGCCGGTGTCCGTCGGCTCTAAACTGATCACGGGCGATGAGGGGAGGCCAGTGCATGGGTGCCATGGATGCGTTCAACTCGACGTGGTCGCAAGCCCGGGAAACATTCGGCGCCGGCACGCCGCAGGACGGCTCTGAATTCGGCGACGGCAGTCGGCTCCGTCAAATGCAGTCAACGATCCAGTCCGCAGCACCCGACGACCGCTGGCAGGGCACCGCCTCCCAGGCTTACGCCGCCAAGAACGCCGAGCATGCCGCCGTCTACGGCAAGCTCGCGGACCTGGACCAGCGGATGGCTACCGAAGTCAATCGGGCGGCCGGGGTGGTCACAGCCGGTCGGCAGAACCTCGAACAAACCCAGAGGTGGGTGTCGAGCATGGCGGAGTCAATCCCGCCCGGCAAGTCCGCCGAGACAATGCGGATGATCCTCGCTAGCAAGGGCATCGGCCAGATCAGCGATGTCATCAAACAGTCCAACGATCAAATGAGCACGATCGGTGAGCGAATTCGTGGCATCGGCCGCGAATATGACACGATCAGTGACGAGGGCAAGGACAAAGCCGAACCCGAATCGACGCAGCTCAGCGACGACGAGAAGAAGCCGGACTCGTTGCCCGCGACGACGTTCGACCTCAGCGACATCAGACAGCTGCCGCCGTATGATCCCGAAAACCCGAAAACGTTCGGCCCACGCGGATACCGCGAGCTCGTCCCGAATTCGGGCACGTGGGTGCCTGATCCCACGAGTCCGGACTACCGGCCCACACCCGTTCAGGCACCATTGGACTTCAACGACATCGTGTACAAACCGCCGTACGTCCCTGGTCAGCCGAGCACCTATGGTCCGTCCGGATACACCGAACTCGTACCTGGTTCAGGCACCTGGGTACCGACTCCGGGCGGCCCGATGTGGCCGACCGACCCTCCGGAGGCGCCTGTCGACCTCACCAAGATCGATTACCGACCGCCGTACGTCTCTGGTGACCCCAGCACCTACGGCCAGTTCGGATACACCGAACTCGTGCCCAACGGAGGCGCCTGGATACCTGACCCGCGTGTGGGGCCTGCCAGGTAAACGCCTGACTACCCTCGGACTGCAGTGACCGCCTTGGTCAGCAGGTCCGGAAGCAAGGGCTCCGGTTGGAAGTCCGGAGCCATGCGGGCCACCACCTCGACGTAGGTGCGGCCGTCCAGAATTGCGACGTAGTGATATTCGACGCCGCCAACGTAGATGACCTTCAGGCCGTAGGTGGTCGCAAGATCGATGGTCGGTGCGGGGAGTCGCTCGACCGTCCCATCGGGAATCGCACCTTCCACCTCAAACGTCATCCGGTCGCAATCCGTCGACGGGATGGGAGCCGGGACCGAGACCGGAGTGGTCACACCGACACCGAGTAGCGGCGGCTGCGGACCACCCGCGCCGATGCCCGCTTTGTCGGCATCGCTACCGGCGTCGACCGGGTCGAGCAGCGCTCGACACGCTGGTGGATCTACGCTTAATGGCTTGCCAGAGGACACCATATCGCCGACCAGGTAGGCCCACTTGGAGCCCACCTTGCTCGGCCCGGACATTTCGGGCGTGAGCCCGGGCGGAAAGTCGTCCTTCAAATCGGCCAGCCGTGCCAGGTCGACCGGATGCGGTGAGGCGCTGGCGGTCTCGACTGATGAACCGGACGGCGAGGTGTCTGTGGGCGAGCAGCCGGCCAACGACGCAGCCAGGACCACCAACACACTCACCAATCCGTGCCCACACGCTCTCAGCATTGCCCCAGCCTAAGCCCGGAGCTCAGCTCGCACATACGGCAAATGCGTGCGTATCACACCACAGTCAACGGCAGTGACTTCCTCGGCTCGAATACGAACTCGGCCCCGCCGCTGAATTTCACCACCGCAACCTCACCGAATTCCTTTGCCGCAGTGTCGGTTTCGATCACCCGCGCGGTCCACTCCGCATCCGACCCGATCACCTCGACGGAGAGGTGCGGGTCGACGGCGGCGACGATGGCCTGCAGGGGCCGGGTCTCGGCCGGCGAAACCAGCGCCACCCACGAACCGTCCTCGTGCGCCGGTGACCGACGCACGGACACCGTGTCGGGACCGAACTCGGCGTCGACGTAGGCGGCCGGGTTGAACAACGGATGCAGTTCCAGCACGCGCACCGCACCCTCGATGCCGCCGGGCAGACCCAGCGCCCGGTGGATACGCTCGGCACCGACACCCGCGACCCCGATGAGCTGCTTGGTGCAGATGTCCGTGGCCAACGCGGTGTCGGCACCGGCTCGGGCACCCACCGCGAGGATGAACGACAGATTCAGCAGGTGCATCTGCAGGCACACCTCGTCTGCCATCCGGACCAGTGCGGAATGCGAGAACGCCGCGAAATCGAAGTCCGACAGCAGTGGGCCCGAGTAGTCGGCCGCACCCTCATCGGAAGGGTCGATCGGGTCCAGAACCGTTTGGGCTGCACGGGTCCGGCCGATCACCTCGAGTGCGGGGATGTCGTCGACCTCGGGGTAGGACTCGTCGATGATGACCGTCCAGGCGCAGTGTGGCTGCCGGTCGGCAGGCGTCCGGGGCGGCCGGTGAATCGGACGCACCTGGCACTTGCGGTTGGTGGCCAGCGCGGTGGCATCGAAGGTCGGGTCCTCGATGTCGTGGCACATGCCGCGCACGTATTCCTCGCCCATCGGCTCGACGTCGAGCAGCGCGCCGCAGTGATCGAGGTGGAACTCGCCGTGCCAGCGATCATGAACCGTGTAGCGGAAATCCATGAACTGCGGCGGAGCGCCGATGTCGAGCTGCAAACCCTTGAAGATGGTGATGATGTCGACGCCCTCGTACTTGAGCGCCTTCTGCATCCGCCTGGTGTAGATCGGGCTGGACCCGGCCCACTCCTCGATCGCGATCTGCAGCATCTCTTCGCGGCCGAAGTTGCTGATGCACCAGGCCATCCCGGAGCGGTCGATCATCTGCCCCATGAGCAGCAGCTCTGGTACCAGCTTGACCAGCTCGTCGTGGGTCAGCGAGGCATACCTACTTGTCATCGAGCTCGCTCCCGGTGTTCATCTTGACTGCGGCGTTGACGTTCGCCTTCCGATCCTCGGCCAGCCCCTTCTCGGCGGCCTTGCGGCGCTTGGCCACAACCTTGGACACCGTCCCGTTGAGACCGGAGCCGAGCGGGAAGCCGAGGTACTGGGTGAGGAAGATCGCGACGTCCTTGAGCTCTTCCTCGGTGAACTCGCCGTTGAGCAGCGCGGCATTGACCTGGATCTCAGCGAGCTCCTGCGAACCCACCGCCGTCACCGCCGACAACGTCATCAGCCGCTTCTCGCGCATCGACAGTCCGGGCTTGCTCCAGATGGTGCCGAACAGGTGATCGACGGTGAGATCGAAGTACGGGTCTCCCTCGATGTTCGGCATCTCCCAGCCGTAGACCTCGTTCATCTTGGCCAGGCCCTTGGCGCGCAACTCGTCCATCGAAGTTCTCCTAGTCGTTCTCGTGCGGTACGCCAAGGCCCTCAGCGAGCCGCTGCAAGGCCACCTGGGCCAACGGAAGATCCACTCCCACAACCTCACCCAACCCGAGAGCCAGGCTCAGGTCCTTCTCGCCCAGTCCACGGGTATGGGTGAAGGCGTCGTAGAGCCAATGATCCGGGGTCAGCTCGGCCATGTTCTCGCGGACAATGATGGCGCCGGGCCCACTGGTCAACGCATCGGTGTGGCGCACGACGCGGCCCAGCGCGCCGAGGTCCAGTCCGGCCGCCTCGGCCAGCTTCATCGCCTCACATGCCGCGGCATAGGAGGTGAAGGTCAGCATGTTGCGGGCCAGCTTCATCCGGGTGCCGGCGCCGGGTTCGCCAGCGTGGATCACCATCGAGCCGAACTGCTTGAGTGCAGGCTTGATCCGTTCGTAGACGGGCCGCTCGGCGCCGACCATGATGGCCAGCTCACCCTTCTCGGCGGCCGCTCCGCCACCGCTGACCGGGGCGTCGACGATGTAGATACCCTGCGGCTTGTACTGCTCAGCGAGCTCGGCCGCGGTGGTATCGCTGATCGTCGAGTGGATCACGATCACGGTGTCCGGCTTGACCTTCGGTGCAAGGTCCGCGATCACCGAACGCACCTGTTCGTCGTTCAGCACCGTGATGCTGATGATGTCAGCCTGGGCGACATCGGCCACGTCGTTCGCCAGTGTTGCCCCGAGCTCCTCGAAAGGCGCCATGGATTCGGCCCGCACGTCGTACACGACGAACCCGCCCGGCCATTCGGCCAGCCGCTTGGCCATCGGGGCACCCATGTTGCCCAGGCCGATGTATCCGTATTTGAGGGTCATGACCGGATGATCTGTCCGCCGTCGACGTTGAAGATCTGACCGGTGATCCACTTGGCCTGATCGCTCAGCAGGAACAGGCACATACCGACCAGGTCCTCCGGCTGGCCCATGCGGGACAACGGGATTCCCTTGACGATGTCGTCCACCATCTCCTTGGGCGTGGTGGTGCGGTTCGCTTCGGTGTCGATCGGGCCGGGCGCGATCGCGTTGATGCGGATGTTCTGCCCGCCGAGCTCGCGCGAGAGCTGCTGGGTCAGGCCGTTGATGCCGACCTTGGCCAGGCCGTAGTAGTTGGCGTACAGCCACGCCGCGGTTGAGGACTGGTTGACGATCGCGCCGCCGCCCCGCTTGGCCATCTTGCGGTACACCGCGCGGGTGCACACCAGCGCACCGTCGAGGTTCACGCTCATGAACTTCTTGTAGTAGTCCCAGTCAACGGTGAGCAGGAAGTCGAGCTTCATGCCACCGAAGATCGCGGCGTTGTTGACCAGGTAGTCGATGCCGCCGAACTCCGAAAGCGTCTGCGCGGCCATATCCTTGGCCGAGTCGATGTCGGAGACGTCGACTCGCACCGCCAGCGCGTTGCCGCCCTCACCCTTGATGCCGTCGGCGACCTTCTGTGCACCTTCGGTGTTGATGTCGGCGACCACGACCGCCGCGCCCTCACGTGCCAGCGCCTCGGCATAGGCCTGGCCGATTCCGCCACCGGCCCCGGTGACGATCGCCACCTTGTTGTCGAACTGTCCCATATTGCTGTTCCTTTCCCGCCGAATGGCCAGTTAATGCACGGTTCTCACGAGTTTGCGTGTCACAACTGGCCGCTCGGCACCCGTTCTAATTGGCGAGCGTCGCGACGCACTTGATTTCGGTGTATTCCTCGAAGCCGGCCAGGCCCATCTCGCGGCCGACGCCGGATTGCTTGTAGCCGCCGAACGGTGCATCTGCCGAGTACCAGATGCCGCCGTTGACGTTGACGGTGCCGACCCGCATGCGCGCCGCGACGGCCTGCGCCCGTGCGTCGTCGCCGGAGAACACGGTGCCCGACAGGCCGTACGGCGAATCGTTGGCGATGCGCACGGCATCGTCGTCGCCGTCGTGGGCGATCACCGTCAGCACCGGCCCGAAGATCTCCTCACGGGCCACCCGGGCCGTGTTGTCCAGGCCGGCGATCACGGTCGGTTCGATGAAGAACCCGGTGTCGAGGTCGGCGGGACGTCCACCGCCGCAGGCGAATCGGCCACCTTCCTGCAGGGCGAGATCCAGGTAGGACTGCACCCGGTCACGCTGGCGGGCCGAGATCAGCGGGCCACACACCGTGCGCTTGCTGTTCGGATCGCCCGGCTTGATCCCACCCAGCGTGGCGGCGGCGATCTCGACTGCCTCGTCGTAGCGTGCCCGCGGCACCACCAGGCGCGTCGTGATCGCGCAACCCTGACCGGCATGCATGGCAACCGTGAAGGCCGACATCGAGCAGGCCCCGGCCAGGTCGGCGTCGTCGAGCACCAGGAACGCCGACTTGCCGCCGAGCTCGAGGAATACCTTCTTGATGGTCAGTGCCGCATCGGTCATCACCGCACGCCCGGTGGCGGTCGATCCGGTGAACGAGACCATGTCCACCCGAGGATCTTTGGACAGCAACGCACCGACCGAGTGATCGCTGGAGGTGACGACGTTGACCACGCCGGCCGGAAAATCGGTCTGCTCGGCGATGATCTGGCCGATGGCCGCGGCCGCCCACGGAGTGTCCGGCGCCGGCTTGAGGATCAAAGTGTTTCCCGCAGCCAAGGCCGGACCCACCTTGGCCAGGTTGATCTGGTGCGGAAAGTTCCACGGCGTGATGGCGCCGACGACGCCGACCGCCTCGCGGGCGATCTTGCGGTTGGTCGGAATGCCCTGCGGGGTGGCGTAGCCGAGATCGGTTGTCCACTCGTAGTTCTCGGCGGTGTCCGCCGAGTAGCCCAGATCGTCGATCGGGCCTTCGAGGTGCGCACCGGCGGTAAGCATGCGCGGCGCGCCCACCTCGGCAATGGTCAATTCCCGCAATTCCTCGACGTTTTCACGCAGCGCGTCACGCAGCTGCCGCAGGCAACGCACTCGCAGCGCGGTGTTCGTCGACCAATCGGTGTCGTCGAATGCGCGGCGGGCCGCTTCGATGGCATTGCCCATGTCCTCGGCGTTGGCATCGGCGGCGACGCCGAGCACCTCCTCGGTGGCGGGGTTGACGGTCTCAAATGCTCCGCCACCTCCGGCGACGAGTTTGCCGTCGATCAGCAGTTGACTCTGGCGATCGGCCAGTACCGGCATTGGTGAACTCCACTTCAGAAGATTCTGGACAACTGTCCGGCTGTCTCGTCTCGAACGATAGCCGCAGACGATGTCGAGCCGCAAGAGTGGACCCCGGCATACCCGATCGAACACCAGAAGATGCAGTTCATTGCCGCCTTTCAGGATCCCTACTTGCCCAACCTCGACATCGTCAGATAACTTGGACATGTGTCCAGCGATGCGGTGTCCGCAGTCACAGAACCAGCTCCGGAGCCAGACAGGGAGGCCCCGCGCAACCGCCGGCAGGAAGAGACCTTCCGCAAGGTCCTGACCGCCGGAACCGAAATGTTGCGCGAGTCGTCCTACGCCGATCTGACGGTGCGTGCGGTCGCCGCACGCGCCAAGGTCGCGCCGGCCACGGCCTATACATACTTCTCGTCGAAGAACCACCTGATCGCCGAGATGTACCTGGACCTGGTCAGCCAGTGCCCGTACTTCACCGACGTGAACGACTCCATGACCACCCGCGTCGACAAGGCGCTGCGGGCGCTGACCCTGGTGGTCGCCGACGAGCCCGAAGTGGCAGCCGCCTGCACCACAGCCCTGCTGGGCGGCGGCACCGATCCGGCGGTGCGCAAGGTCCGCGACCGAATCGGCGCCGAGATCCACAAGCGGATCCGTTCGGCTGTCGGGCCCGATGCCGATTCCCGCATCGTCTCCGCACTGGAGATGACGTTCTTCGGCGCGCTGGTCAACGCCGGCAGCGGCGCCTTCACCTACCACCAGATCGCCGACCGGCTGACCTATGTGGTCGGACTCGTCTTGGGAGAGGACAAATGACCTTGAACGCAGTCGAGCTGATTCTCGACCCGTACGACTACGACTTCCACGAAGACCCGTACCCGTACTACCGCCGACTGCGCGACGAGGCGCCGCTGTATCACAACGAGGACCTCAAGTTCTGGGCGTTGTCCCGGCACAAGGACGTGGTCGCCGGTTTCCGCAACAGTGTCACGCTGTCCAACAAGCACGGCGTGTCTCTGGATCCGATCTCGCGCAATGACGAAGCCCACCGGGTGATGTCGTTCCTGGCCCTCGATGATCCCGGCCACCTCCGTCTGCGCACCCTGGTGTCCAAGGGCTTCACCCCTCGGCGCATCCGCGAGCTGGAGGGCCGGGTCACCGAGATCGCCCACCAGCACCTGGATACGGCCCTAGAGATCGGAACGTCCGGCTCCATCGATTTCGTAGACGATTTCGCCGGCAAGCTGCCCATGGACGTCATCTCCGAGCTGATGGGCGTCCCTGAGGAGGACCGGGTCCGCATCCGCGCGCTCGCCGACGGGGTGATGCACCGTGAGGACGGTGTCGCCGATGTCCCCGAATCCGCGATCGCCGCCTCCGGGGAACTGCTGGTCTACTACGCCGACATGGTGAAGCAGCGCCGCAAGAACCGCACCGACGACCTGACGTCGGCGCTGGTGGACGCCGAGATCGACGGTGACCGGCTCACCGACGACGAGATCATGGCCTTCCTCTTCCTGATGGTGGTCGCCGGTAACGAGACGACCACCAAACTTCTTGCCAACGCCGCGTACTGGGGCTTCAAGAACCCTGCCCAGCTGGCCCCGGTGTTCGACAACCACGACCTGGTCGTGCCATGGGTCGAGGAGACGTTGCGCTATGACGCCTCCAGCCAGATCCTGGCCCGGCTGGTCGTCGAGGACCAGACGTACTACGACACCACAGTGCCCGCGGGCGACGTGCTGGTGCTGCTGATCGGCTCGGCGAACCGCGACGAACGCGTCTTCGAGAATCCCGACGAATACCGGATCGATCGCGAGATCGGCCCGAAACTGGTGAGTTTCGGCAGTGGTGCCCACTTCTGCCTCGGCGCGCATCTGGCGCGCATGGAGGCCCGGGTGGCACTGACCGAGTTGTTCAAGCGAATCCGCGGATACGAGGTGGACGAGGCCAACGCCGTCCGCGTCCACTCCAGCAGTGTCCGTGGATTCTCTCATCTACCGATCACAGTGGAGAAGCGCTAAATGGCCCGTTTCGAACCCCATCCCGACCGCCGACCGGCCCTCGTGGCCGGCGCGTCGTCCGGCATCGGCGCCGCTACGGCGACCGAGCTTGCCGCACACGGCTTCCCGGTTGCCCTCGGCGCACGCCGCGTCGAGAAGTGCCAGGAGTTGGTCGACAAGATCACCGCCGAAGGTGGCGAGGCAATCGCGCTGCCGCTCGACGTGACCGATGCCGAATCGGTCAAGTCGTTCGTGCACGGCGCCACCGAGGCGCTCGGGGACATCGAGCTGCTGGTGGCCGGCGCCGGTGACACCTTCTTCGGCCAGCTGCACGAGATCAGCACCGACGAATTCGAGAATCAGATCCAGATTCACCTCATCGGTGCCAATCGCCTTGCCGCAGCCGTACTTCCGGGCATGGTCGAGCGCCGCCGCGGCGACATCATCTTCGTCGGCTCCGACGTGTCCCTCCGGCCGCGGCCGTACATGGGCGGCTACGGCGCCGCGAAAGCCGGCCTTCTGGGCATGGCCAAGACCCTGCAGATGGAACTGGAAGGCACCGGCGTGCGCGCCTCCGTGGTCCACCCCGGACCCACCAAGACCGCCATGGGCTGGAGTGCGCCCATGGACAAGGTCGGCGAGATGCTCGAGGACTGGGCCAAGTGGGGCCAGGCCCGGCACGACTACTTCTTGCGCGCGGCAGATCTCGCGCGGGCCATCACCTTCGTCGCGGAAACCCCCCGCGGCGGCTTCATCGCCGAACTGGAGATTCAGCCCGAAGCTCCGCTCGCCGATGTCAAGGACCGCCAGAAGCTGAAAGTGGAAGGCTGAGAAGAACATGACGAGCTCAGAACTCAAGGAAGTACAGCGCGTTTCGGGCGGTGAAGCAGATGAACACGGCCACCTGGAAGAATTCCGCACCGACCCGATCGGTCTGATGCAGCGCATCCGGGACGAGTGCGGCGACGTCGGCTGGTTCCAGCTGGCCGACAAGCAGGTGGTGCTGCTGAGCGGCGCGGAGGCCAACGAGTTCTTCTTCCGCTCCAGCGACAGCGAACTGAACCAGGCCGAGGCCTACCCGTTCATGACCCCGATCTTCGGTGAGGGCGTGGTGTTCGACGCGGACCCCGAGCGCCGCGCCGAGATGCTGCACAACACCGCGCTGCGCGGTGAGCAGATGAAGGGCCACGCGGCCACCATCGAGAACGAGGTCAAGAAGATCATCGCTGACTGGGGACCCCAGGGCGAGATCGAACTGCTCGACTTCTTCTCCGAGCTGACGATCTACACCTCGACGGCGTGCCTGATCGGGCTGAAGTTCCGCGAGCAGCTCGATCGCCGGTTCGCCGAGTACTACCACCAGTTGGAGCGGGGCACCGACCCGCTCTGCTACGTCGATCCCTACCTGGACATCGAGAGCTTCCGCATCCGAGACGAGTCGCGCGTCAAACTCGTTGCGCTGGTGCAGGAGATCATGGACGGTCGCATTGCCAATCCGCCGAAGGGCAAGGAGGATCGCGACCTGCTCGACGTTCTGGTGTCGATCAAGGACGACGAGGGCAACCCCCGGTTCACGGCCAACGAGGTCACCGGGATGTTCATCTCCCTGATGTTCGCCGGGCACCACACCAGCTCGGGCACGTCCTCGTGGACGCTCATCGAACTGCTGCGCAACCCCGACGTGTACGCGCAGGTGCAGCAGGAGCTCGACGACCTCTACGCCGATGGCCAGGAGGTGAGTTTCCATGCGCTGCGCCAGATTCCGAAGTTGGACAACTCGCTCAAGGAGACCCTGCGCCTGCATCCGCCACTGATCATCCTGATGCGCGTCGCACAGGACGAGTTCGAGGTGGCGGGCCATCCGATCCACAAGGGCCAGATGGTGGCAGCCTCCCCGGCGATCTCCAACCGGATCCCGGAGGATTTCCCCGAACCCGACGCCTTCGATCCTGCCCGCTATGAGAAGCCGCGCCAGGAAGATCTGATCAACCGGTGGACGTGGATCCCCTTCGGCGCCGGTAAGCACCGCTGCGTGGGTGCGGCGTTCGCACAGATGCAGATCAAGGCAATCTTCTCGGTTCTGTTGCGCGAGTATGAGTTCGAGATGGCCCAGCCGGCCGAGAGCTACCAGAACGACCACTCCAAAATGGTCGTGCAGCTGGCTCAGCCGGCCAAGGTTCGCTACCGCAAGCGTGTAAGGGACTGACCCAAATGGGTTGCTACCGTGTAGAACTCGACGAAGACCTCTGCCAGGGCCACGCCATGTGCGAGCTGGAGGCGCCCGACGTCTTCCGGGTGCCCAAGCGCGGCGTCGTCGAGATCCTCGATTCCGAACCCCCCGACGAACTCCGCGATGTCGTGGAGATGGCCGTCGATATGTGTCCCACCCGCGCTCTATCCATCACAGAGAAGGAATGACAATGGCGTCACGCGAGGAATTGGAAGACTGGTCCGACCGCTGGCTCAAGGCCAACCAGGAGGCCGAGAAGGCCGGTGACTGGAAGCCGCTGGCCGACTTCTACACCGACGATGCGACCTACGGCTGGAACATCGGGCCCAAGGAAGACGTCATGTGCATCGGCAAGGACGAAATCCGGGACACCGCACTGGGCCTGGAGATGGAAGGCCTGGAGAACTGGGTCTACGAGTACCAGCGGGTGCTGATCGACGAGAAGCAGAACGAGATCGTCGGGTTCTGGAAGCAGATCGCCCACAAGTCCGACGGCAGCACCGCCGAGATCTACGGCATCGGCGGTAGCTGGTTCCGCCTCAACGATCAGCTGCTCATCGAGTGGCAGCGCGACTTCTTCGACTTCGGGCACGTGCAGAAGGCGTTCATGAACCTGATCACCTCCGGCGACCTCACTCCGACGATGCAGAAGCGCATCGAGCGCAGCCTGGCGGGCGAGAAGCTGCCCGGCTACTACCCGCGCGGCGAGGCTCCGGTCAAAATCTGGTAGTTCCCGGCCAAGCAGTTGCTTGGGGGTGGGTGTGACCCACGCAACTAATGGCTCTAGTCTGTGGTCAACGGCTCTAGTGGAAGGCACACGCGATGAAGACCAAAGGCGCTCTCATCTGGGAGTTCAACCAACCTTGGACGATCGAGGAGATCGAGATCGGTGACCCCGTCAAGGACGAGGTCAAGATTCAGATGGAAGCCTCGGGCATGTGCCATTCCGATCACCACCTGGTGACCGGCGACATCCCGATGGCAGGTTTCCCGGTGCTCGGCGGCCACGAAGGCGCAGGCATCGTGACGGAGGTCGGCCCCGGCGTCGACCACATCCAGCCCGGCGATCACGTCGTGCTGTCGTTCATCCCGTCGTGTGGCGAGTGTCCGGCGTGTCAGGAGGGTCTGCGCAACCTGTGCGACCTGGGCGCGGGCCTGCTGGCCGGCACTGCGGTCTCCGACGGCACGCATCGCATCCACTCCGTCAAGAACGGTCAGCCCGTCATTCCGATGACCCTGCTGGGCACGTTCAGCCCCTACATGGTCGTGCACAAGAGCTCGGTCGTGAAGATCGATCCATCCATCCCGTTCGAGGTGGCCTGCCTCGTGGGCTGCGGCGTCACCACCGGCTACGGCTCGGCGGTGCGCAGCGGTGACGTCCGCCCGGGTGACGACGTCGTCATCGTCGGCGTCGGCGGTGTCGGCACCGGTGCGCTGCAGGGCGCCCTGGCCGCCGGCGCACGCAACGTCTTCGCCGTCGACCCGGTCGAGTTCAAGCGCGACAACGCGCTGAAGTTCGGTGCCACCCACGCCTACCCGGACATCTTCTCCGCGATGGCCGGGGTCGCCGAGGTCACCCAGGGCCGGATGGCACACAAGACGATCGTCACCGTCGGCGAGCTCAAGGGCGAGGACATCGACCACTACATGAACATCACCGCCAAGGGCGGCACGGTCGTGGCCACCGCGGTCGCCAACATGGCCAGCAACGACGTCAAGCTCAACCTGTCGATGCTGACGCTGCTGCAGAAGCGCCTGCAGGGCACCATCTTCGGCGGCGGCAACCCGCACCACGACATCCCGCAGCTGCTGAGCATGTACAAGGCCGGCCGGCTCAACCTGGATGACATGGTCACCCGGCAGTACAAGCTGGAGCAGATCAACGACGGCTACGCGGACATGCTCGAGGGCCGCAACATCCGCGGCGTCATCCGGTACACCGACGCCGACCGCTAAATCCCTATCTCGCGCGAAATGGCATTCCAGCAGGCAAAGGTCGAGTGACCACCTGCTGGAATGCCATTTCGGCATCCTGGAGGAATTTCGTGACCGAAACACAAACCGAATCACCCGTCGTCGTCGCCTCGCGGTCGTCGTGGAGATGCGTGCAATCCGGTGACCGTGAGGGCTGGCTGGCGCTCATGGCCGACGACATCCTGGTCGAGGACCCGATCGGTGAGGCCGTCACCAACCCCGACGGCACCGGGGTGCGCGGCAAGGAAGCCCTCGGCGCCTTCTACGACGCCAACATCGGCCCCAACGAGCTGACCGTCACGTGCGAGGAGACGTTCCCGTCCAGCTCGCCGACCGAGATCGCCTACATCCTGGTGCTGCGCACCAAGTTTCCCAACGGGTTCACCGCCACGGTGCGAGGCGTCTTCACCTACAAGGTGAACGACGAAGGGCTGATCACCAACCTGCGCGGCTACTGGAATCTGGAAGCGATGCAGTTCGCAGAGGCTGATGCCGAGTAGCGGCCCGCTCGCCGGCCGCGGCGCGATCGTCGTCGGCGGCACTCGCGGCATCGGCCTGGCGGTCGCCGAGCTCCTGGCCGCCCAGGGTGCGGGTGTGGTGGTCAACGGCCGCGACCTGGGGGCTGCCACAGCCGCGGCCGAATCCATTTCCGGTGTCGCCCATGCCGGTTCACCGGCCGACCCCGTGGTGGCCGACGCACTCGTCGACACCTGCGTGTCCGAGTTCGGTCGCGTCGACATCCTGGTGAACTGCGCCGGCACCGCCGAGCCGGCGGGTTCCTCGATCTTGAACGTCACCGGCGCGGAGTTCCGGAGCCTGCTCGACGCACACCTGGGCACGGTGTTCGAGACCTGTCGGGCAGCGGCGCCCAAGATGGTGGCCCAAGGGGGTGGAGCCATCGTCAACACCAGTTCCTTTGCATTCCTTGGCGATTACGGCGGCAGCGGCTATCCGGCGGGCAAGGGCGCGGTGAACGGGCTGACCCTGGCGATTGCCGCCGAACTCAAGGAATACGGCGTGCGCGCCAACGTGGTCTGCCCGGGCGCGCGCACCCGACTGTCCACCGGATCGGACTATGAGCAGCACATCGCCGACCTCAACCGGCGCGGACTGCTCGACGACGTCAGCATGCAGGGCGCGCTGGACGCTGCGCCGCCGGAATACGTCGCCCCGACCTACGCCTACCTGGCCAGCGACGCCGCGCGGGACGTGACGGGGCGCATCTTCATCGCCGCGGGTGGATTCATCGGCGAATTCGCCCGGCCCTCAACTGGTTTCATCGGATACCGTGATCACCACAGCGCGCCGCCGTGGACCGTCGAGGAATTGCACGAGGCCATTTCCGGGACATAACCTGCAGTGGAGTACGCCGCGCCCTGAACTATGCTTGGTTGCCATGGCGTCCGTCTTCACGAAGATCATCAACGGAGAACTGCCCGGACGATTCGTCTATGAAGACGATGAGATCGTCGCGTTCCTGACCATCGCCCCGATGACGCAGGGCCACACGCTGGTGGTTCCCCGCGCCGAGATCGACAACTGGCAGGACGTCGAACCCGCGGTGTTCGCCCGGGTGATGGAAGTGTCGCAGCTGATCGGCAAGGCCGTCTGCCGGGCATTCGGCGCACAGCGCTCCGGCGTGATCATCGCCGGTCTTGAGGTGCCGCACCTGCACGTGCACGTGTTCCCGGCCTACAACCTGGCCGACTTCGGCTTCGCCCACGTCGACAACAATCCGTCGGCCGAGTCCCTCGACGAGGCGCAGACCAAGATCAAAGCCGCGCTGGCAGATCTGCAATCCTCGGCAGGCTGACGGTGAACCGGCAGCCCTGACCGGGCGCCGTGGTGACATTCACCGTGCCGCCGTGGGCCAGCACCAGGGAATGCACGATGGATAGGCCCAGCCCGGTACCGCCGCTCGCGCGGGTGCGTGAGGTATCGGCCCGGTAGAACCGTTCGAAGACCCGCCGCGCGTCCTCCTGGCTCATGCCGGGGCCTTCGTCGCACACCTCGATCACCGCGTCGTCGCCGTCGGTGCCCACGCGCACCGTGATCCCGGCGGTTTCCGGTGTGTGCTGCACAGCGTTGGCGACCAGGTTGCTCAGCACCTGACGCAACCGAGCCTCGTCGCCCAGCACCTCGGGGGTCCCCGGGCCGTCGAACACCTCCATCCGCACCTGGCGGTTCGGGGCGATCGACTGCGTGTCGTGGACGGCATCGGTGGCCAGGGTCAACAGGTCGACCCGGTGCTGATCGAGCGGCCGTTGCGCATCGAGCCGGGCCAGTAGCAGGAGGTCCTCGACCAGCAGGCCCATCCGCCGGGATTCGCTCTCGATCCGCCCCATGATCATCTCGACGTCGCGCGCGGCGCCCTGGCGGTAGAGCTCGGCGAATCCCCGGATCGTGGTCAGCGGGGTCCGCAACTCGTGGCTGGCATCGGTGATGAAGCGGCGCATCCGTTCCTCGGAGGTCCGCGCCTGCTCGGCCGAGGCGTCCGACGACGCCACTGCCCGCTGGATCTGCGCGAGCATTCCGTTGAGCGCCAAGGACAACCGCCCCACCTCGGTCCGCGGGTCACGTTCGGGGACACGGCGATCCAACTGTCCGGCCGCGATGGCCGCGGCTGTTTGTTCCACCTCCACGAGGGGTCGCAGGCTCCGGTGCACGACGGCGTAGCCGACGACGCCGAGCACCACCAGGACGACCGTGCCGATGCCGACCTGCGACCAGATCAACGCCCGGACCGAAGACTGGACGTCGGACAGATCGATCGCGACGGTGGTGAGCTCGCCGTTCGGCCCCTGCACCGTCATGGCCCGCCACTGCACGTCGGAGGATCCGACGGACTCGACGGTCACCGGCACCGGACCGACATCGTTGTCATCGGGGAGCTCGGGCTCCGCCTCACGGTCGTTGACCGCGATCCAGGTCCTGCCGTCCTGGTCGACACCGCGCACATAGAAATTCGACGGCGGGCGGGCTGGGTTCGGCCCTTCCAGCGGCGTCGACGGCAGTTGGCGCGGCTCCTGGGCCCAACTTCCCGCGGCGTCAAGAAGCGTCTGGTCGATTCGGCTCACCTCGGTGTGCCGCATGATCGAGGTCACTGCGACGCCGGAGGCGAGCAGCCCACACGCCACCAGGACCAGCGCGACCGCCACCAGCCCGACCCGCAGCGGCACACCGTGCCGCTCTACCCGGTCAAACACTCCAGAATTATGCCGCCGCCGAACGAGGCGTCAGCGTGGCTCGCGCAAAACGTAACCGACGCCGCGCAGAGTGTGCAGCAGACGCTTGTCGCCCGTGTCGATCTTGCGGCGCAGGTAGGACACGTAGGACTCGACGACGTTGACGTCACCGCCGAAGTCGTAACGCCACACGTGGTCGAGGATCTTGGGCTTCGACAGCACCGTGCCCGCATTGATGATGAAGTAGCGCAACAGGGTGAACTCGGTGGGCGACAGCGAAACGGGTTCGCCAGCCTTCCAGACCTCGTGCGTGTCCTCGTCGAGTTCGATGTCGGCGAAGGACAGCTTGGCGCTGCGGGGCTCCTCGACGCCCCGGCCGGACCGGCGCAGGATCACCCGCAGCCGGGCCACCACCTCTTCGAGGCTGAACGGCTTGGTGACGTAGTCGTCGCCGCCCAGCGTCAGGCCGGCGATCTTGTCCTGCAGGCTGTCGCGCGCGGTGAGGAACAGTGCTGGGGCGTCGATGCCGTCGGCGCGGAGCCGGCGCAACAGCCCGAAGCCGTCCATGCCGGGCATCATCACGTCCAGGATCACGGCGTCGGGCCGGACTTCCCTGGCCTTGTCCAGCGCGGCGGCGCCGTTGGACGCGGTGTAGACCTCGAAACCCTGGAACTTCAGGCTGACAGACAGCAGCTCCACGATGTTGGCCTCGTCGTCGACGACGAGAACCCGGGCCTCCGGGACGCTCTCAGGTAATGCAGGCATGGCCATTCCCTGATGTTGGTAGTACCTGTTGAACTCAACCTGCATGCACGCTGTGCACTTCCTGTGAGTTTAACTGTGATCGGGGTAACTACACTGACGCCCATGAACCTCGGCAAGACGCTGATCCAGGTTGCTACCGCGCCGGTGCGAATCGGGCTGGCGGTGGCCGATGCCGGTCTCGGCATCGCCAACGAGACCCTCAACGCGGTGCAACGCAGCATCACCGACGCAAATCCCCTCAACGGCAGGTCATCGATGGCCTCGCTGTTCGGCATCGACGATGCGGTGGAGCGGGCGAACCGCCTGGCGCGACTGCTGGACGATGACGCGCCACTCGGCCGGGCACTGGCGCCCGAAGGCCCGATCAACCGTTTGCTGCGACCAGGTGGGATCGTCGATCAACTGACCGCCGAGGGTGGCCTGATGGACCGGCTGACCGCAGACAACGGCGCCGTGGCCCGGGCTGTCGCCCCCGGCGGCCTGGTGGACCAGGTGACCATGGAGGGCGGTCTGCTGGACCGGTTGACCACCGCCGATGGCGCCGTGTCCCGGGTGATCGCACCCGGCGGGTTGGCCGATCAACTGCTCGCCAACGACGGACTGTTCGAGCGGGTGCTGCGTGAGGACGGGGTGGCCGACAAACTCCTCGCCGAGGGCGGCCTGCTCGACACCCTGACCGATCCCGACGGCCCGCTGCTCAAGCTCGCCGATGTGGCCGACACCCTCAACCGGCTGGCGCCCGGGCTCGAAGCCCTCGCGCCCACCATCGACGCTCTGCACGAAGCCGTCATCACACTGAGTCAGGTGGTGAACCCGTTGAGCAACATCGCCGACCGCATCCCACTGCCCCGCCGTTCGTCTCGGCGAAGCTCCCCGCGGCCGGTCAGTTCCCAGCGAGTTATCGACGCCGACGAGTGACCCGCTAAACTAGGCCGCGTTCGACCCGCCTCCTTAGCTCAGTGGTAGAGCAACGCCCTTGTAATGCGTAGGCCATCGGTTCAATCCCGATAGGAGGCTCCACGCATCGACTCGGTTGTCGGTGGTTGCAAGTAATTTCCCATCATGAGGCTCTGTCGCGGTTGCGGTACACCGCTGTCGAAGCGCAGCCAGAAGCTCTACTGCGGTAATGCGTGTCAAGCTGCGTCGCGACGAGGCGCCATGACGAAGCGCTGGCTCGAGTCAGGCGACGCCCGGGTCCGCGGCGAACAAGGCAACTACATCCGGCTTTACCTCATCGAGGCACAGTCGGGCTGTTGCGCCATCTGCGGCGCGGCCAGCGTGTGGCAGGCGCTACCCCTGACCTTGATCATGGATCACATCGACGGGAACCCGACCAACAACCGACGCGAAAACCTGAGACTGGTCTGCCCCAACTGCGACTCCCAGTTGCCGACATACATGAGCCGCAACCGCGGTAACGGACGGCACAGCCGCCGGCAGCGCTACGCCAACGGGCAGTCGTTCTAGCGTTCACGTCTCGTCGGCGATGTTCTCGTGGCTCTCGTGCAGTCCCGGCCCCTCGGGATCCTCACCCCGACGGTCGAATTCGTCCTGCAGCTCCTCTTGCCCCTCAGTCACCTTACGGGCGTCTTTCGGTATCGGCCTGCCACCGTCACGTTGGTCCATAGCCTGTTGAGTCGCCCGCTTCGTCTGAGGCTAAACACCTACACGCGGGTGGTGAGCTTCCGGAACGCCTGGTATTCGCTTTCCTTGTAGGGCCGTCCGTCCGGCTGCAGCAGATCGCTGAACCACACGTTCGGCACCTTGGTGTAGGGCTTGTCCCACGAATCCCACGGGAAGTAGGTCTGGGTTTTGCCGGCCACCAGACCCCAGCTATAGGCAGCGACGTTGTGCCGCTTGGCAACCGGAAGCACGCCTTCGACAGTGCTGCCCTGGTCCCGCGCGAGGTACTCGGTGCACATGATCGGCCGGCCCAAGGGAGCCAGCTCGGCGATGCGCGCCTCGAATTCAGCAGGCCCGGCGTACGAGTGGAAGGAGATGATGTCGGAGTTGTCGAGTTGGAAGCTGTCCATGTCGCTTCGGCTTCCGCGGTCCCAGCTGCCCTGCCATACGCCACTGGTCAACGGCTGCACGGCATTGACCGAACGCGCCCAGGCGAACACCTGGGGCAGCAGCCCTCCGACGGCATCGATCTTGTCCTTGCGCTCGACCTTGCGATATTGCTTGGCGGGGTTGTCCGGCTCGTTCCACAGGTCCCAGCCCAGGACCCGGTTGTCATTGCGGAACTGGCTCATCACCCCCACCACGTAGTCGCGCAGCACGGGCCGGTAGCGCGGATCGTCGATGCGTTGCGCCCCGGGGCTCTGCACCCAACCCGAGTTGTGCACACCCGGGGTCGGTGCCCGCTGCGCGCCCAGTTGCGGGTTCGGATCCCAGCACGAATCGAAGAACACGAACAGCGGCTTGATGCCCTGACGCGCCGCGATCCCGACGAAATTCGCCAGCCTGTTTTGGAATCCGGCGCGGTCCTGTGCCCACAGCAGATCGTGCAGGAATACCCGCACGGTGTTGAAGCCCAGCAGGCGGCAAGCGCCCAGTTCACTGTCGACGCGCCGCGCGTCGTAGGTGCCGGGGGCAAACATCTCGATCTGGTTGATCGCGTTCGAGGTGATGAAGTTGGTGCCGACCAGCCAGCCCTGCGCCTGATACCACGCGTTGGCTCGCTCGACCGGCCACTGTCCTGGTGCGGCGCTCGCCCGCGGGATCACGGGAAGAGGGGCCAGCACCTGAGGAAGAGCGGCCGCAGCTGCCATTACCAGCGGGATCTTGAGGGCCGTTCGACGGTGCACCTAGTGAACATAGTGGCGCTCAGCAAAGACCTCGGCCTCACGGATGACATTGCAACCATTGAGGTTTCAGATCGTTATCAACTCGGCACCCTCAGAGACGGCCCACCGTGAAATCGGCGGCCTGGCCCGGCATGCCATTGAGTACATATGCGGTGTGCGCGAAGTTGGGAACCCCGGCCGGCGTTCCGTCGCAGATCGTGTCACCGGGCTCGCACAGCTCGATCGTCTTGTCCTTGTATCGCTGACCGATCACCATCGGCGGCGCGCCGATGTCGCGCATGAACTCGTCCGATGGTGTGCCCAGCAGTACCACCGATGCCACGTGGTCGGAGATCTCCGGCGCCATGGGCTCGGGGATGAACTGCTTGTACTCCGCCGGAATCCCGTCGGGAACGGTGGCGGCAGTGGTGTAGCCGGCCACCACAGCGCCCTGCGAGTAACCGCCCAACACCACCTTCGTCTTGGGACAGTCCCTGGCCGTCGCCTTGACATGGTCGGACGCGTCGCGGATACCGTCGACGACGGTTCTGGCGAACTCGATCCGGTCACCGAAGTTTCCACTGGCCTGGTAGTTCACCGGATACACCTCGACCGAACGTTCCCCGGCACGCGCCCGCAAGGCATCGACGAAGGACTGCCCGGGGCCACCGATGCCGGGCGGTTCGTAGGTGCCGCGCGCGAACACCACCTCGACATCCGGGCACGGCGGCTGCGCCGACGCGGCGGGCACGGGTGCGAACGGGGCGGCGCAGGCAGCGATCAGCGCCGCGCCCTGGAAATATCTGAAGACGTTCATTTCGACTCCACGCCTACCGGATCGTGACGAACGTTACGGTTCCCCATGCTGGCACATTCCAAACCCGGAGAACAGGGCCCGGGACTTATCCCAGCGGAACATCCAGGTAGGGCCGCGGGTCGGCCGCGCCGGGGCCGTCGAAATGCCACCACTCCCCCGAGTACACCGTCAGCCCGCCGGCTTTCATCGCCTCGCGCAGTCGCGCCCGATTGGCCTGGGCTGCAGTGCTCACACCGTCGGTGGCGTACGCGAGGCTTCGTGGGGTGAAGTCGTCGAACCCGGTGCCCATGTCGACGAGCGACGCCCCCTTGGCGATCGTCACGTCGACCGAGCGGCCGGCCTCGTGACTGCGGGCGTAGGCGCTCGGCCGAGCCACCCAATTGGGATTGGCCACCACCTCGAACATCCTGACCTGAACCTCGTGTGGCCGGTAGCAGTCCCAGAAGACCAGCTTGTCGGGCCGCAGGGCGGCCGCCGCAGCGGCAAGCCCAGGGGCCATCGACTCGTGCACGAGGCAGGGAGCACCCGCTGGGTAGAGCTGCTGGCCGACGAAGTTGTCACTGGTCGCGTACCGCAGGTCGATCACCGCGTCGGGCACCACCGAGCGCACGTCGACCAGCCCGGCTTGGTCCGCCGGACGGGCCGATGCCAACGGCGCCCAGGGAATGGCACACAACAGCACCAGGGCAGCCGACACGCGTAGCACCACCGAATTTGACCACATCAACATCATTCCCAGTTCAAGCACCATTTTTTTCATAGCCGTCAATTCACCGAAGCTGCCGACTGCCGGCGATAGGCTTTTCCCGTTCTGCGCGGGGAGAACGGGAATGAGCCACGACAATCAGACATCGATCGATGAACTGCTTGAGCGGGCCATTCGTGCGTCAAACCGCGGCGACCGCGCTGCCGCGAACTCCTTGGCCGAGCAGGTTCTGGCGGTGGACCGTGGCAACACCGACGCCGAAGATCTACTCGCCGCCTCCGACGGTCACGGGGAAATCCGACGCCTCACGTTGATGTTCATCGACCTCGTCGACTCCACGGTGCTGTCCACGCGCGTCGAACCCGAGACGTACCGCACACTGGTCGGGCGGTACCGCCACGACGTGATACGACTGGTCAATCAGTATGAAGGCCACATCAGTTCCACCAAGGGTGACGGCCTGCTGGCAGTGTTCGGCCACCCCAAGGCCCACGAGGACGACATCCGACGGGCCGTCGCCGCCGCGCTGGAGATCACGCACGCCGTGTCCCGCATCAGTGAACAGGCCATCCGCCGGTTCGGTGTGACCGTTGACGTGCGGGTCGGTGTGCACCGCGGGGTCGTCTACCTGGACACCGCCCAGGACGACGTCTACGGTTTCGCCGCGAACCTGGCCGCCCGCATCTCCTCGCTCGCGGCGCCGGGAACGGTCGCAGTCTCGGATGCGGTCGCGGCGCTGATCGGCGGCACGTTCGAACTCGCCGCCTGCCCGGCCGCACCGGTCAAAGGTGTCGACGAACCCGTGACCCATCACCGGGTGCTGTCCGAGCACTCCAACGTGGCCGCTCCCCGGACGGTCGCGATCGTCGGACGGCACGCCGAGCGCGCCTGGCTGGAGAACGCCTGGCAACAGACCCGGGCTGGTGAGTCGACCTGCCCAGGAGTGGCCTTCCGTGGCGAACCCGGCATCGGAAAGACCCGGATAGCCCGTGCCGCTGCGGAACTGGTCGCGAAATCGGGCGGTGCGGTCGTCGAGATTCGAGGTTCACCGTTGCACGTCGACGCAGGCCTGTACCCGGTGCGGCGGCTGCTCGAACGCCGATGCGGCATCAACCGGCTCACCGAGGCCGCCGAGCGGCTGCGCCTCCTCGACAGCGAACTGCGCTCACGCGCGTTGGATCCGGCGACGGCCATTCCCCTGTTGGCGCCGGTCCTGGGCGTCGGGCCCGAACACGGTTACCAACCCGCGATAGCGGAAGGCCCCACCCTGTACGAACTTATCGGCGCGACCGTGCACCAGTACCTGCTGGCTTGTTTGGACGGCGAGGCGGGCCTCATCGTCGCCGAGGACATGCACTGGTTCGACCCGTCGACCATGGACGTGGTCGATTCCCTGCTCACCCGCGCCGATGGACGCTTGCTGATGGTGATGACCGGCCGGGAGGGGAAGTGGCTCCAGCCCGACTGGCCGGTGAAGCTTTTCGAACTCGCAGTGCTGAGCACCGACGAGTGCAATGAGCTGATCGAGGCGCTCGATCCGGTCGTGACGGACGCGCAGAAGGCGGCGGTGTGCAGTCGATGTGACGGGATCCCGTTCTACATCGAGCATGTCGTGGCAGGTCTCGACACCATCGGGCATGAGGGCCACGTACCGGAGGCGCTGTACGAGCAGCTGTTCGCCCGGCTGCACACCCGACCAGATGTCGTGCCGGTGGTGGAGGCCGCCGCCGTCATCGGCCGCAGCGGCGACCTGTCCCTGCTCCGGTCCGTGGTGGGCCCCGACGTCGACACCGACACCGTGGTGGCCGAACTGATCGAGGCCCAGGTGTTCGAGATCGAGGGCGCCGAACGATGGCGATTCCGCCATGAACTGCTCCGAGAGGTGGCGGCCGAGCTGGCGCCGCCGAGTCTGCAGCATCAGCTGCACGCACGGGTGGCACGTGAGCTGGTCGACGAGGCCGCAGGGGTTGAGCCCGATTGGCGGTCGGTGGCACGCCATTACGAGAGCGCGCACCTTTTCGACGAAGCCGTTGCCGCGTACCAGAAGGCGTGCGTGGGGGCCAGGCGCCGTGCCGCCGCAGCGGAAGCCTGCGCTTATCTGACGACTGCGCTCGATCAGCTCCCCCAGTGCGCCACCGGACCCGACCACGACCGCACGGAAATTGCCCTGCGCCTGGAGCGCGGATTTCTGATCGGGGCCGCCCACGGGAGCATGAGTGGTGACGCCCCGGCCGACTTCGAACGTTGTTTGGAACTGGCCGCCGACGGTCTACATCAGGACGAGCTCTTCGCAACCCTGACCGCACTGCTGAGCTACTACGTCCCCCGGGCTGAACTACGCCGGGCTCACGAACTCCTGGACTCGCTGGCTGTGGGCATCACGAAAGACCGGCCGTGGCTCCAGCAGGCGGTCGCCTCGTCGATGGGTTCGATCACCTGGCTGGAAGGAAACTTCCCGGTTGCCCGGGAACACCTGCTGAGAGCCGTCGCCGACCGTTGGTCCGTACCCGATCCACGCGATCTGGACACCACCTGGCGAGGCAACACCGACCCGATCTCGGGGGCGCACACCTACCTTGCCCTCTCACACCTCATCGCCGGGGACCTCCCGCGCGCGAAGGCCGAACTCGTCGATTCGGTGCGCCGCTGTGACGAGCTGGGATTCCCGCTGAACGCCTTCAACCGGGCACACACCTATTTCAAGGAGATCTGGGTGTGTCTGGAGGCAGGCCAGATCGACGAGGCGATCGCCCTTTCCGGCGAAATGCGCCGCTGCACCGAGGATTCCGGCCTGGATCTGTGGCGCTTCGTCAGCGCCACCGTATACGCGACGGTGAAGGCGGTGGCGGCGATGCGTGCCGGCGCCGATGCCGCCACGTTGGAGGCCGCCGCCGCGAAGGTCGCCAGAGGTGTCGACGGATCGCGACTGTTGCATCTCAGGGTCTATCTCACCTTTCACGACGCGGTCATCGGCCGATTGCTCATCGCAGCCGGTCAGCCGGACAAGGCACGCGAACGGCTGGAAATGTCACTACAACAGGCGGGGGTCTCCGGAATGCACTTTCACGATGCCGAACTCATGCGGTTGCGCGCCCACACACTGCCGGCGGAGTCGGCACGCCGCGCCGCTCTGGCCGATGCGCTGAAATTCGCCCGCGGCCAGGGTGCAGCACTGTTCGAATTACGCTGTCTGCTGGACTCTTTCGAGTTGTTCGGCGATGGAGACCGCGAAAGTCTGGCCACGTCGGTGCACCGTTTCGGTAGCGCTACCCGATGGCCTGAACACGCGCGGGCCGAACGGATCCTGTCATGACCACGGTCGCGGTGCTGGGGGGCGGTGTCGGCGGGCTGACCGCGGCCCACGAACTGGCCGACCGCGGGTTCGACGTGACCGTCTACGAACGGCATCCGGCGTTCGGCGGAAAGGCGCGGTCGATGCCGTTCCCCGGATCGGGGTCCGGAGGACGCGAGGACCTGCCGGGGGAGCACGGATTCCGGTTCTTTCCAGGGTTTTATCAACATGTCCCGGACACGATGGTGCGAATCCCCCACAACGGTCAGACCGTTGCCGACCATCTCGTCACGGCCACGCAGATGATGCTGGCGCAGGATCACGGCGCCAACGAGATCATCGTGGCCACCCAGCTCGCCTCGGCATTCGGTGATCTGTCGGCCACCATGAAGGCCATCTGGCAACTGGGGGTGGGGCTGGGCATCCCGCCGCAGGAGATGACGGCGTTCGTGGAACGGCTGCTCACCCTGCTGGCCTCGTGCGACGAGCGTCGCTTTGGCCAGTGGGAACAGACGAGTTGGTGGGACTTCATCGGCGCGGCCAACCGCTCGCCGCAGTTCCAGAAGTTTCTGGCCAACGGGATGACCCGCACGCTGGTGGCGGCGAAGGCCACCGAGATCTCGGCGCGCACCGGTGGTTTGATCCTGTGCCAGTTGCTGTTCGACCTGGTACGTCCGAACGGGAAGATGGACCGGGTGTTGGACGGGCCGACCAGTGACGTCTGGATCGATCCGTGGCTGACACATCTCGCCGGCCTCGGGGTGAACCTGTGTGAAGGCTACGAGGTCAGCGGGATCGATTGTGACGGAACACAGATCACCGGTGTGACCATGTCCGTCGACGGCCACACCGAGCAGATCGTGGCCGACCATTACGTGGCGGCGATGCCCAAGGAACGCCTTGAGCTGCTGCTGACGCCCCAGCTCTGCGCCGCCGAGCCGCGGCTCACCGGCCTACCGCGGCTGAAGACCGACTGGATGAACGGCGCGATGTTCTACCTTGACGTCGACAAGCGCCTGGTCCACGGCCACGCCATCTTCATCGACTCCAAGTGGTCGTTGACCGCTATCTCCCAAGGGCAGTTCTGGCGCAACTTCAACTGGGCGAATCGCGGTGACGGCCGGGCGGAAGGCATTCTCTCCGTGGATATCTCGGCCTGGGAGGTGCCCGGCGCCAACCAACTGCGCGCTAACCAGTGCAGCGCCGAGCAGATCCGCGACGAGGTCTGGAAGCAGATCACCGATCACATCGACGACGGCTCCCTGGCCAAGGCCAACGTAGTCGACTTCTTCCTCGACCCCGCAATCGACATCCCCGCTGACCCGTTGACCGCCGACACCAAGAACGACGAACCGCTGCTGATCAACACGAAGGGCTCATGGGCGGACCGCCCGGACGCCGTGACCGCCCTCCCCAACTTCTTCCTGGCCGCCGATTTCGTCCGCACCTACACCGACTTGGCGACGATGGAGGCCGCCAACGAGGCCGCGCGGCGCGCCGTCAACGGGATACTCGACGCCACCGGGTCGCCCGCGACCAGGTGCCCGGTGTGGCCGCTGCACGAGCCGCGGGCGTTGGAGCTGTTCCGCCAATGGGACAAGGTGCGCTGGCGACTGGGCCAGGGGCCCGTCAAACCGCCGATCAAGATCGACTTGGCCGGGATACCGGGGACTACCGGCGCCCTCGCACGCGGCCTGCTCGCGGTGTTGGGTGGTTCCGCCTGAGATTTCCCACACCGGACTGCGCCGACATGTGCGGCTGCTCGGTGATGCCGGCAAGTGCGCGCAGGTTGCCTGCGACGTCTTGGTTCTCACCCGTGGTGATACTTCGCAGCAGAAGCGCGATCGGCGGCCATTTCGCCGGTGGCTCAAGGTAGAAGGCGCCCAGGCCGGCCGCCCAGGCGAGCTGGTGGACCCGTTTCTCGTGCGCAGCCTCCGGATACACGGCCAGACTGGTCGCGAAGTTCCAGGCTCCCTCTCGGAACTTGGTCAGAGTGTCCTTGATGAACAGGTCTTCCTTGGGAATCACCAAGCGCAGCCACCGCACCCGCGGCGACCGGCGTTGGACGATGTCGAGCATGTCCGGCGTCTGAAGGGACACCAACTCGTTGACGCGTTCGAAATCGGCATGGATGTCGGGCAGCCGGTTCGCGGCGAGGTCGACCACCGCGATTCCCAGGTCGAAGCAGATGTGGGCGTTCAGGCTGGCGACCATGTGCTGCAGCATCGACGCTTTGCGGTTGTGTTGGTTGAGGAACGCGATCTCCCACGGCAGGGTCAGTGCCTCAGGGTCGCGGGAGCCCGGATGGAAAAAGGCGTTCAACGCATTGAAGTACCGCCTCGCGAACACGCAGTCGAGTTGCTCGATCCACTGCGCATCGGTGAACTCGCCGGCGCGGGCTGCGCGCTGGATGGCGATCGTGCCCCGTTTGTATAAGGCGGCGAAATAGCCGATCGTGCTGTCCGCCCGGATCGACCAGTCGATGACGAGGTCCAAATTGTGCACCACGCCGTCGAAGGTGGAAGCGTCTTCCAGGGGTTCCAGAACCAGAGTTTGTGTGGTCATCGTCATCCCACCTCCGTTGTCCGACCGAGTACAGATTCGCGCGGTTCGGACACGGTGTCGTGAGTAGCCGTCTACCCTAGTTCCGAGCGGAAATGGCACTCTCTTCTTCAGACACGTTGCTTTCCGATGTACGATAATCGCACTCTTGATACGGCCTCGGAGCCCTCCGGCGGCCATTTACTTACGCGCAGAAGTAACCGACGGAATGGAGCGATCCTATGGCGTCAGCCGTACCGGAGACCGTCGCAACCCGCTATGCCGGCAGACGGGTCGAACGGGTCGAGGACACCCGCCTGCTCACCGGACGCGGCACGTATGTCGACGACATCACGCGACCCGGCATGCTGCACGCCTGCTTCGTCCGCAGCCCCTATGCGCACGCGAAGTTCACCGCCATCGATGTCACCGCGGCCCTGGCCCTGCCCGGTGTGCACGCGGTGCTCACCGCCGCGGATCTGAATCCCGAGGTCAAAGAGGCCTGGCACGCCGTCGCAGGCAAGGACGTCCCGGACACCCCGCGGCCACCGCTGGCCGAGGGTGAGGTGAAGTTCGTCGGCGATCCGGTGGCCCTGGTCATCGCCGAAAGCCGCTACATCGCCGAGGACGCCGTGGATCTGGTCGACGTCGACTACGAACCACTGCCCGCGATCGCCGACTTCCGCCAAGCGCTGACCTCCGACGTGTCCGTCCATGAGGCCTTCCCGGACAACAATGCCGGCGGCATGGCCGGCATGCCCGCGGACGAGGAAATTTTCGCCATGTCGGCTCACGTCATCCAAGAGCACATCTACCAGCAGATGCACGTGCCGGTGCCGATCGAGTGCCGCGGCATGGTCACCGAATGGTCGGCCACCTCCGGTGAGCTGACCATCTGGGCCTCCACCCAGACCCCGCACGAACTGCGGGCTTTCGCAGCCCGCCTGCTCGGCATCCCGGCCCAGCATGTGCGGGTCATCATGCGCGACACCGGCGGCGGGTTCGGCCAGAAGGTCGTCCCGATGCGCGAGGACATGTGCATCATGCTGGCCGCGCGGACCGTACCGGCCGCGCTGAAGTGGATCGAGGACCGCCGCGAGAACCTGATGTCGGCGGGTCAGTCCCGCCACGTCGACGGGGACGTGCGGATGGCGTTCGATGACGACGGCACCATCCTGGCTGCCGACATCGACTTCGTCCAGGACGTCGGCTCCTACCCCACCCCCTACCCGGTGCTCACCACCGCGGCCATCGGCATGTTCTTCCCCGGCCCCTACCGGGTGCCCAAGGCCAGCTTCAACTACAAGACGGTGTTCTCCAACACCGCCGGCCTGCACGCCTACCGCGGCCCGTGGCAGTACGAAACCCTCACCCGCGAAATACTTCTCGACATCGCCGCGCGCAAGATGGACATGGATCCCGTGGAGCTGCGGCGCAAGAATCTGCTCCGGCGTGACGAGATGCCGTATTTCAACCCCAACGGCATGCCGTATGACCACGTCGCCCCGATCGAGACTTTCGAGCAGGCGGTCAAGATCCTCGACCACGAAGGGTTCCGCAAGGAGCAGGCCGAGGCGCTGGCCCAGGGCCGGTACCTCGGCCTGGGCTTCTCCGCCTACATCGAGCCCACCGGCGCGGCCACCGGCCACCTCGCCAGCGAGGGCTGCACCATCCGGATGGAGCCGACGGGCAAGATCAACGTCTACGTCAACGGCGGGTCCACCGGAAACAGTTTGGAAACCACCGTCATTCAGCTCACCGCCGACGCACTCGGCGCCGATATCGACGACGTTGCCACCATCCAGGGCGACACCGCGGTGACGCCGTACGGCGCGGGTACCCAGGGTAGCCGCAGTGCCCCGATGACGGCCGGGGCGGTCAACGAGGCCGGCACCATCCTGCGCAACCAGCTGGTCGCGATGGCTGCCGCCAGGCTTGAGGTCGAGGAATCCGAGATCGAGCTCGGCGGGTCCAGGGCCGTCGCGCGCAACGATCCCGAAAAGAGCGTGAGCTTCGCCGATCTGGCCTACCGCGCGCACTACGAACCGCAGATGCTGCCGCCGGGCATGTCGGCGAACCTGGAGGCCACCGCCCGCTACACCGCGCCACCGACCGCCCCGATCCACTGGGCGAACGCCACCCACGCCTGCACCTGCGAGGTCGATGTCGTCACCGGCCACGTGACCCTCACCCGCTACATCGTCAGCGAGGACGTCGGCCCGATGATCAACCCCAACGTGGTCGAGGGCCAGATCGCCGGCGGCACCGTCCAGGGCATCGGCGGCGCGCTGCTGGAGAAGTTGTCCTATGACGACGCCGGAAACCCCTTGTCCTCAACCTTTGTCGACTATCTGCTGCCCACCGCCACCGAGGTCCCGACTATCGAGTACGGCCATGTCGAGATCCCCGGCCCCGGCGTCGGCGGCTACAAAGGAGCGGGCGAGGGCGGCGCCATCGGCTCGACGCCCGCGGTGATCAACGCCGTCAACGACGCCTTGGCCCCACTCGGCGTCACCTTGACCACCTTGCCCGCCACCCCGGCAGCCATCGTCGAAGCGATCGAGCAGGCACAGGAACTCGGCTCGCAGAAACCATCAGGAAGGGATCACTGATCGTGGAGCTCAACAACGAATTCCGGGTCGCGGTACCGGCGGCGAAAACCTGGGAGGTGCTGACCGACGTCGAACGCGTCGCGCCCTGTCTGCCCGGGGCCACCCTGCTGAGCGTCGACGGAGACGATTTCACGGGTGCGGTCAAGGTCAAGGTCGGCCCGATCACGGTCTCCTACAAGGGCGATGCCACCTTCCAGGAGAAGGACCAGGCGGCCCAACGGGTCGTGCTCAAGGCCAACGGCAAGGAGACCCGCGGAAACGGCACCGCCTCGGCCATCGTGACCGCCCAACTGAAGGACGAGGGCGCCGACTCCACCCTCGTGGTGGTCACCACCGACCTGGCAATCTCGGGCAAGGCCGCCCAGTTCGGCCGCGGCGTGCTGGCCGACGTGGCGGGCAGCCTGATCGACCAGTTCGCCAAGAGCCTGGAAGCCGAACTGCTCGGTGGGGCTACCCCCTCGGACGAAACCAGTCCCGCCGGTGCAACATCCGGGCAGGCCACACAAGAGGCCGCGCCGATCAACGCGCTGGCACTGGCCAAGGTGATGGCGGTGCCGATGGCCAAGCGGTTCGCTCCGGCCATCGGTGCGGTCGCGGCCGCGGGCGTGCTGGGGTTCCTGGTCGGCCGGGCCGGACGCAACAAACGCAAGAGCACCGGGCTGAGCACCGAAGACCTGCACGCGGCGCTGCTCCGGTTGGTGTCATGAAGCCCGCCCCGTTCGCGTATCACCGGCCCGCCACGGTGACCGAGGCAGTGGCCATGCTCGGTGAGTTCGGCGAAGACGCCAAGATCCTGGCCGGCGGTCAGAGCCTGGTCCCCATGCTGGCCATGCGCCTGACGCACTTCGAGAACCTGATCGACATCTCGCGAGTGCCGGAACTCAACGACATCACATTGCAGGGCAACGAGGTTCGGATCGGCGCGGCCACCCCGCACGCCATGGTCGGGCTCGACGACGAGATCGCCGACTCGGTGCCGCTACTGACCCTGGCCACGCCGCACATCGGGCACTTCCAGATCCGCAGCCGCGGCACCCTGGGCGGCGCGATCGCGCATGCCGACCCCGCTGCCGAGTACGCGGCGGTCGCGCTGGCACTCGACGCGACCATCGAGGCCACCTCGGCACGCGGGGTCCGCCAGATCCCGGCCGCGGAGTTCTTCACCGGCCTGTGGGAGACCGCACTGGCCCCCGACGAGATCCTGACCGCGGTGCGCTTCCCGGTGGCATCGGGACGCAGTGGATTCGGAATTGCCGAGTTCGCCCGTCGCCATGGCGATTTCGCGATAGCCGGCGCGGTCGTCGGGTTCGACCTCGACGAGGACGACCGGATCACCCGCTGCGGCATCGGTCTACTCGGACTCGGCTCCACACCGCTGCGGGCCGTCCCGGCCGAAGCGGCCTTGATCGGCACCCCGATCGGCGGTATCAGTGCTGACGAGATCGGCCGACTGGCGATGTCCGAACTCACCGACATTCCTTCCGACCTGCAGGGCTCGGCGTCCTACCGGGCCCGGGTCGGCGCGGCCATGGTGTCCAGAGCCTGGACCCAGGCAACCACCCACGCCGAGGAGGCCCTCAATGCATGAACTGCCGGTTGCGGTTTCGGTCAACGGGCGTGATTACCAGGGGGTGGTCGAGCCCCGGGTGACCCTCGCCGATTTCCTGCGCGACAACTGCGGACTCACCGGCACCCACCTCGGCTGCGAGCACGGCGCCTGCGGTGCCTGCACAGTCCTGTTGGACGGCCAGGCGGTCCGATCGTGTCTGGTGTTCGCGGTGCAGGTGGACGGCCAGGACGTGACCACGGTCGAGGGTATCGCCGGTCCGGACGGCGAGCTGTCTCCGGTGCAGTCCGCCCTCAAGGAGTGCCACGGCCTCCAGTGCGGCTTCTGCACACCGGGATTCGTCACGTCGATCACCGCGCTCCTGCGCGACAACCCGGACCCCACAGATGAGGAGATCCGCGAGGGGCTCTCGGGCAACTTCTGCCGGTGCACCGGCTACCAGGGCATCGTCAACGCCGTGCACCGGGTTTGCGGCCACGCCGAGGACTCGGAACACGTCGACAAGCTCAACCCGCTAGGTCAGCAATAACTTTCGCGATGCGCCGGGCCCTGGTCTCAGCGGCCTTGGCGCCCTGCACCGACGTGACGTGCGCTTTCTGCCTGCTGTAGGACAGACGCTCCCACGCGGCGGCGGCATCCGCCGACCCGGCCAGCGCGGTCTGCAGGTCATCGGGCACCTCCACGGTGCGCGGTTCGGTGTCGACGGTCAGCTCCACCTCGACGGCGTCACCACCCGCGATTCCGGACTCGGCGCGCCGCTCGGCGCTGAACGGGATCAGGAACCTGCCGCCCATCGGGGCGATCGTCGAGCGGTACCGATAGCCACTCACATCAACGACCACCGCTGGGCGCTTCCCCGCCCCCAACGCCTCCACGACGTGCGCGGGCACCTCGATGCCGGTGTTGTTACCCATCTGGAGCATTTCCGTCGAGAACTTCATCATCCCTCCCGGTCCCCAAACTAACCGGTAAGAGTGGAGGCATGAAGATCGGATTCATCGGGCTGGGCAACATGGGCTCGGCCATGGCCGCGAACCTGCTCACGGCCGGACACGAGGTCACGGTGTACAACCGCTCGCCCGAGAAGGTGACCGCGCTGGTCGCCCAAGGGGCGGTGCCCGCGGCATCGGTGGCGGATGCGTGTCACGGCGACGCCGTCGTCACGATGCTTGCCAACGACGCCGCGGTGGAGGCAGTCACATTCGGCGACAACGGCATTCTTGCCCACCTGTCCGCCGGCGCCGTGCACGTCTCGTCGTCAACCGTCAGTGTCGCCCTGGCCGACCGTCTCACCGCGGCCCATGCCGAGACCGGGCAGGGTTTCGTCGCCGCCCCGGTGTTCGGCAGGCCCGAGGCCGCCGCGGCAGCCAAGTTGTTTGTGGTGGCCGCGGGAGCCCCGGCCACTGTCGAGACTGTGTCGCCGATTTTCGAGGCGATCGGTCAGCGCACTTTCGTGCTGGGCGAGGAACCCCGTGCGGCGAACCTGGTGAAGATCAGCGGCAACTTCCTCATCGCCTCGGTGATCGAATCTCTCGGTGAGGCAATGGCATTGGTGGGCAAGGCCGGCGTGGACAAACAGCGGTACCTGGAGTTGCTTACCTCGACGCTGTTCGACGCGCCGGTGTACCGCACCTACGGCGGGTTGCTGGCCCGCGAGGAGTTCAGCCCGGCGGGTTTCGCCGCCCCCCTCGGCCTCAAGGACGTCAAGCTCGCGCTGAGTGCGGGCGAGGAACTACAGGTGCCCCTGCCCGTCGCGAGCTTGCTGCGCGATCGCTTCCTGACGCTGCTCGCCACCGGCGGCGGCGAGCTGGACTGGTCCGCAGTGGGCGCCCTGAGCGCGTGGGAGGCCGGAGGAAAACCCCCGGCCTGACTCGCTACTCGGCGACGACCCCGCGCAGGCCGTCGGCGCCGTACAGCGGCTCCAGCATCGCCGAGATGTCGGGGCCGCGGCGCAGGCTGTGCCCACCGTCGACACCGATGGACTGACCGGTGATCCAGCCCGCGGCGTCGCTGAGCAGGAACGCCGCCAGGTTGGCGATGTCCTCAACCTCACCGAATCGCGGCATGGGCGTGCAGGCCTTGTAGTCCTCGCTGGCGGCCGGCAGCTCGAAGACCGGGCCGACCATCTCGGTGCGGGTCAATCCGGGCCGGATGCTGTTGAACCGCACCGAGGACGGGCCGAGTTCGTCGGCGGCCAGCTTGATCAGATGGTCGAACGCCGCCTTACTCACACCGTAGGCACCGAACCACCGGTGGGTGTTGGTCGATGCGATCGACGAGATGCCGACGAACGACCCGCCACCGCCGCGGACCATTTCCCGACCCGCGTGCTTGATCAGGTACATCGTTCCGTTGACGTTCAGATCGACGGTCTGGCGCCACAACTCGGAGTCGATCTGGGTGATCGGACCGATCGTGAGCGACCCGCCGGCGCTGTGCACCACACCGTGCAACTGGCCATGCCAGGCGGTGGCCACGTCGACCGCGCGGCGGACCTCGTCCTCGTTGGTGACATCGGCGGGCTCATAGCGCACCTCACCACCATCGGCAGCGAGTCCTGCGTTCAATTCGTCGGCAGCCGCACTCAGCTTGTCGGCATTGCGCCCGATCAGCAGCGCGTTACCGCCCGCGGCGACGATGGCAGCCGCGGCACCCTTACCGATTCCGCTCCCGCCACCGGTGACCAGGTAGGTGCGATCCTTCAACGACAGTTCCATTTGCGTCATCCCTATGGTGTATCTCGCCGGGCCGGTTTCGGGGCTCCCAAGGTCCGCCAGTCGGGAACATCGGGCGGCATACCCACCGGCCAGCGATTCTCGTTGGTCGCCGCCCAGTGCGCGTGCCCGAGTTCGTGAATGTGGAACGCATGACGCAGCGCTTCGGTGAAGCCCATCGCATCACTGGCCGCGTTGACGGAATCCTTGACCAGCAGGGCCGCCATCGTCGGCCGCTCGGCGATGCGCCGGGCGAATTCCAGTGTCTTGTCTTCGAGTTCGTCGCGAGCGAAGATCTTCGACACCATGCCCAGCCGGTACGCCTCATCGGCGTCGATCGAATCACCGGTCAGCAGCAACTCTTTGGCCTTGCGGGCGCCGAACTCCCACGGATGGGCGTAATACTCGACGCCCGGCATCCCCATCCGTACCCCGACGACGTCGCTGAACTTGGCGTCATCGGCGGCCACGATCAGGTCGCAGGCCCAGATGAGCATCAGGGCAGCCGAGATCGCATTGCCCTGCACCTGCGCGATGGTGATCTTGCGCAGATCGCGCCAGCGTCGGGTGTTCTCGAAGTAGAAGTGCCATTCCTGCAGGTAGGTTCGCTCAGTGACGCCGGCGGCGGTGGCGCCGTGGGAGCGGAACGTCGGATGCTGGTCCGGGCCCGGGGCACGCTCGGTCAGCGCCTCCTCGGAACCGAGGTCATGGCCGGCCGAGAAGTTCTTGCCACGCGCGGCCAGGATCACCACGCGGACTGCATCGTCAGCCTCGGCCCGGCCGAATGCCTCGTCGAGTTGCACCAGCAGGGTCCGCGACTGGGCGTTCTGCGCATTCGGACGGTTCAGCCAGATCCTGGCGATGCGCCCGTCATCGAGTGTCTCGTATTCGACCTGACGGGTTGCCTCATCGGAATCGGCCATAGCGGACCACCTCTTAGTCAAGGTAAGTAAGTTACGAACTGCACATTACGTGTATCACGTAACCCGGCTCACACCGGGACCACAGCTACTGCGCAGCAGCTTCACAGCAGACGGCCCGACATGGCCGCGCCACAATCGCTTTGACAGCCATTTCCCCTTGTAACGCGTAAAATATCCACCACAAGACGACTTCACGGACCACCGTGGTCGGATCACCGCGGCCGGGTAATCAGCAAACCTATTCCGCCCTTGAAGAGAAAGCACGACAATGGCTATCTCCCCGTCCAGCGCCCGTCGTTTCGCCGTCGCGGCCGGCATCGCCGCAGCCATCGCCGCGGCTCCTGCCCTCACGGTGCTGTCGATACCCTCCCAGTCGCTGGCCTCGTGCCCCAACGGCGAAACCGAGGACACGTTCACCAACGTGTGCGTGCCCGACATCGTGCCGAACTCCCCCGGCAACTTCAGCAGCGTCGCAGGCAACCCGAACCTGCCCGCCGTGAACATGCCCGATGGGGGTGGCGCCATCCCGTGCACCGGCGCGAACTCCGGTGAGTGCATCGGCCTGGCCGAAGAGCAGCAGTCCGAGGGGCCCCAGCCGGTGCCGCAGTCGACGGTCGGCAGCAGCCCGACCGTGCACGGCTCCATCGGCTGACACAGCGCGACTCCAGACACCGCACAGTAAACCCTCAGCAGTCCTAGACTGCTGAGGTGAAATCAGTTGTCGTGCCCGCCGTACTGTCCGGCGCCGGCTGCGCGCTGCTCCTGTGGCTCGGCGCGCCGGTCGCACAAGCAACCTGCACCTCCGGCGAAGAAGAGGACGTCTACACGACGACCTGCACCCCGTTCCTGGTGCCGAATTCACCCTCTCCGTTCAGCGGCATCCCCGGCAATCCGGACATGCCCGCGGTAGACCTGCCCGGCGGAGGCGGCGCCATCCCGTGCACCGGACACAACGCCGGCGAGTGCATCGGCCTGGCCGAGGAAGACGAAGCCGAAGGACCGCAACCCATTCCACGCTCGACCATCAGCGCCAGCCCCTAGCACTTCCGAGGGTTTCCCCAGCTACCTCATAGAAGCAATGCAGATCTTTCCCAGCTTCCTTAGAATCCCTGCAACGAACAATCGAATAACTAGAGAAAGCGTGACGATGGCGACCTTCCCGATCTCGATGCGACGACTGATCTTTGCCGGCGGATTTGCAGTCGCTGCGGCCGCCGCCCCAGCGATCGCCGCGTTCTCCGTACCCGTGTCTTCCGGCCCGGCGATCGCCTGCCCGACGGGCGAGGAGGAAGACCTCTACACCAACATGTGCGTCCCGCACACCGTGCCGAACTCCCCCGGCAACTTCAGCAGCATCGCGGGCAACCCCAACCTGCCCGCCGTGAACGAGCCCGGTGGCGGCGGCTCCATCCCCTGCACCGGCGCCAACACCGGCCAGTGCATCGGCCTGGCCGAAGAGCAGCAGTCCCAGGGGCCGCAGCCGGTGCCGGAGTCGACCGTCGGCAGCAGCCCGACCGTGCACGGTTCCATCGGCTGATGACATGCGGCGACCCGGGCTCTCCGGGTCGCCTACAGTTATGTCATGCCTGCGAAAACTGATACCGCCGACATCGACGACGTCGAACCCCTCGCCGACAGCACCGCCAGCCAGGCTCGCCGCGTCGTAGCGACCTACGCCACCGACGCCGACGAGTGCCGCATGTTCCTGTCGATGCTCGGCATTGGGCCCTCGAAGACCGAGGCGTAATGAGCCCGGAGGCCGGCCCCCCGGCCGCCTCCGGTAACTCCGACTTCGTCGTGGTCGCCAACCGGCTGCCCATCGACATGGAGCGGTTGCCGGATGGCAGCACGACCTGGAAGCGCAGCCCCGGCGGCCTTGTCACCGCGCTCGAGCCACTGCTGCGTAAACGCCGTGGCGCGTGGATCGGCTGGGCGGGTGTCCCCGACAGCGGCGAGGAGCCGATTGTCGAGGAGGACCTGCAGCTCTACCCGGTGGAGCTCTCCGCGCAGGATGTCGCGGATTACTACGAGGGGTTCTCGAACGCCACCCTGTGGCCGCTCTACCACGACCTCATCGTCAAACCCGTGTACCACCGCAAGTGGTGGGACAGCTACGTCGACGTGAACCGCCGTTTCGCCGAGGCCACGGCCCGCGCCGCGGCCCAGGGTGCAACGGTCTGGATCCAGGATTATCAGCTGCAGCTCGTCCCCAAGATGCTGCGAATGCTGCGACCCGACCTCACCATCGGCTTCTTCCTCCACATCCCATTCCCGCCCGTGGAACTGTTCATGCAGATGCCGTGGCGCACCGAGATCGTCGAAGGCCTGCTCGGAGCCGATCTGGTCGGATTCCACCTGGCCGGAGGCGCACAGAACTTCCTGGTCCTCGCCCGCCGCCTGGTCGGCGCCAACACCTCACGCGCATCGATCGGCGTCCGCTCACGCTTCGGCGAGATCTCCTACGGGTTCCGCACGGTCAAGGTCGGCGCCTTCCCGATCTCGATAGATTCGGCCGATCTGGACGCCAAGGCCCGCAACCGGTCGGTGCGCCAACGCGCCCGGCAGATCCGCGCAGAGCTCGGCAATCCGCGCAAGATCCTGCTCGGTGTCGACCGGCTCGACTACACCAAGGGCATCGACGTCCGGCTGCGCGCCTTCACCGAACTGCTCGAAGAGGACCGGATCAAACGCGACGACACCGTTCTCGTCCAGCTGGCCACACCGAGCCGCGAGCGGGTCGAGAGCTACATCGCGATGCGTGAGGACATCGAGCGCCAGGTCGGCCACATCAACGGTGAATACGGTGAGGTCGGGCATCCGCTGGTGCATTACCTGCACCGGCCGGTGCCGCGCGATGAGCTCATCGCGTTCTTCGTCGCAGCCGACGTCATGCTGGTCACCCCGCTCCGCGACGGCATGAATCTGGTGGCCAAGGAGTACGTGGCCTGCCGCAGTGACCTCGGCGGCGCGTTGGTGCTGTCGGAGTTCACCGGGGCGGCGGCCGAGTTGCGTCAGGCCTATCTGACCAACCCGCACGATCTCGAAGGCGTCAAGGATGCCATCGAGGCCGCGCTGGATCAGAGCCCCGAGGAGGGCAGGCGCCGCATGCGGGCGCTGCGCCGCCAGGTGCTGGCGCATGATGTGGACCGTTGGGCCCGTGCCTTCCTAGACGCGTTGGCCCAATCTAGATCGGGTTGATCGCGTTGATCAGCCAGGCCCCGCCGATCTTTCGGTAGTCGACCTTCAGGCGGCTGCCGTCATAGAGCGGTTGGCGGGACTGGTCGGTCACGGTGCGGTTCATGTACACCATCACGGACCCCGAATCACGCTGCGCTGTCATCACACCGATGCCGACGACGCTGATCTGAACCACCAGCTGACGTTTGCGTGCCTCGGGGATCACCTTGGCGGTGGCGTCCTTCTCGAACTGCTGCCGGAAGTCGGGAGCGAGCAGCGGGTACGTCTCCATCAGGCTGCGCTCGACGGTCTGATAGTCGTAACCGAACACCTTCGGGATCTGTTCGGCGGCCAGCGCAGGCAGTTCGGCCCTGGCGGTCTCCTGGCCTCGCTGCGCCACGCGGTTCCAGTACAGCGAGCCACCTACGGCGGCCAACCCGACGAACGCCACCGTCAACAGGCCGATCAGCAGGGCAGTGAGTTTAGAGCGCATCAGTTTCCGCCGTCGGGGTACTTGAGGTCGTATCCGGTCATGTGCCCGTTGTCGTCCTCGTGCACGATCACCCGCAGCCGGTACGGACGGGTCGGTGAATTGACGCCATCCACGTCGGTAACCGTGACGCGCACCGCCACCAGTACCGACGCATTCCGGGCGATCTCGTCGACCTTCTCCAGCGCCGCGCCGTTGATCACAGCCTCGGAGCTGGCGTTGGTATCGCGGAACAACGCCTTGAGGTTGTCGGCGTTGTTGCCCTGGCTCATCATGTCGCGCAGTGGGCCGCTGGTGCCGTCGATGAAGCGGTTGACGCTTTCGTCGATCGTGTCCTGGGTATAGCTGAACATGTTGATCACGGTCTGCTTGCCGGTGTCGACGAAGCTCTCGTCGCGGGCCTGCAGGGTGTCCACCGCATGCTGCTGATCGCGCATGACGTAGGCCAGCGCACCCAACGCAGCGGTCCCGAGGCCCAGGGTCAGGGCTGCCACCAGTGCCACCAGGGTGCGGTGGGCGCGCCGCCGGGGCGGCGCCTTGAGCGGTGTCGGCTGGGGTGCCCTGGCCGCCGCTTTGGTGGAGGGCTCCACCGACAGCACGGTCTGGGTCACCTCGCCTACCGTCCCGGCCCCGGTGGGGCCGGCCGCCCTGGACGCGCGCCTACGGACCGGCCTCGTATTCGAGGCGGTTTCTTCGATCATCAAGCCTGCCTTGGATCCAACATCAGGTCTACCCAGGTCTCCGCTGGTGCCAGTTTGTCGGCGCCGGCTGCGTAAACGCCGGTGCCTCCGTCGGCGTCGGCGAAGACCCCACTGTGCTGATCGTAGGTGCCCGTCATCGGTGCGCTGGCCAGAGGTGGTGCCTCGGCCGGTAACGGTGCATCCGGAGCGGGCGCCGGAGCCGGGGCTTCCGGAGCCCCGGGAGGCGTCCGGCCGTACGGCGGCACGATCTGGTCCGGCGGCGCGAAGTACGGCCACGGCGGCGGCGGTGTGCCCGGCTGGTTCGGCGGCACCGGCAGCGGGAACGGCGCGTGCGGCGCGGGGCCGGGGCCGGGCTGGACACCGGGCGGCAGTTGCACCGCGGGCGGCCCCGGATCCGGGTCGACCTGCGGCGGGATGTTCGGGAACTTGTTGGGCGGCAGAATGTTCCGCCCGTCCTCGATCGGTGTCCCGTAGGGCACCGGCGGGCCGCGCCACGGGTTGCTGCCCAGCGGCACATAGCCCTTGGGATCGCGGCACAGCTGAATGGTGGGTGCCCGCTTCCCGGGGAACTCCATGCACGGGTAGTTGCGCGCACCGCGCACCACCGCCGGGTCGTTCTGCGCGGTCTTGCAGTACAGATCGGGCGGAAGTTCGCGCAGCGTCTCGTCGGCCGGTGACCGGATCTGGGTCGCCGGGATGAAGCCCGTGTTGCACGGCGGTGGGTCCTGCAGGTCGATCTTGAAGTCCAGCTTGGCGCCCTCGTCGGCAGGTGCCCCGCCGGCCACGGTATTCAGCGCCGCCATCAGGGCTGGGAAGATCACCAGCGCCTGTTCGATCGACTTGCTGTAGATCACCCCGATGCGGCCGAAGTTCGCGAGGTTGGCCGCCAGCACCGGAAACGTCGGCCGGATACCGCTGAACGCGGTGTTGGCGGCCTCGGTGGTGCCCGGAACGGTCTTGAGGGTGGCGCGCAGCTGCGGATCGGCCTTGTTCACCTCACCGGTGAACCGGGCGAGCCCGTCGGCCAGCAAGCGGATGTTGTCGCCACTGCGCATCTGGGCTTCCAGGAACGGCCCGGCCTGGTCGATCAGCTGAGTGGTCTGGCCGTAGTTGGCGTTGGCCTCGTCGATCAGCAGGCGGGAGGATTGGATCAACCGGGCGAGTTCGGGTCCCGACCCGTTGAACGCCTTGAACGTCTCACGCAGTAGATCCTGCAGCCGGCTGTTGCCGATGCTGCTGACCAGGGTGTCAGCTTCGTGCAGCATCCCGGCGATGTCCTGGCCGACCCGGGTGTTGTCCTGCTCGATGGTGGCGCCGTTGCGCAGTTTGTTGGTCGACGGTGACTCCGGCGGGATCAGGTCGATGTACTGCTCGCCGACGGCCGACACACTCTTGACCGTGGCAATGACATTGTCGGGTATCGCCGTGTTGCTGTTGAGCTGCATCTTGGCGACCACGCCGTCGGGCGCCAGGCCTACGGAATCCACCCGACCGACCGTGACGCCACGGTAGGTGACGTTTGCGTTCTGGTAGATCCCGCCACCGGCCAGGAAGTTGGCGTTGACGTGATAGGTGCCGATACCCACCGCAGCGGGCAGGTGCAGATAGAACAGCGAGATGGCACCCACGGTAAGGATGGTGACGACCCCGAAGATCATCAGCTGCATACGGGTGAGCCGGTCGATCATCTACGGCTTCTCCTCGTGCTGGGTCGCAGTTCCGGACGGGACCTTGAACGGATCGGCCGCCTGGCCGGACAGGTTGGCCATCGCCCCGGTCAGGAAGTCTGGCGGATTGATCACCTCGCTGAGGTGCTGCATGTTCGGGTCGAAAGCTCCGGTGGTGAAGATCGACTCACCGAACCGCCGCAGGGTCAGGTCGAAGGTGACGTACACGTTCAGGTAGTCGCCTCGCACCGCCTGGCGCAGATACTTGTAGTGGAACGGGAAGGTCGGCAGGAACTCCAGGTCCTTGATGAAGTCGTCGGCGTTGTCGTTGAGCGCCTTGATCACCGGATAGAGATCCTTGAGATCGGCCGCAAAATCGTCCTTGGTCTGCGACAGGATCCGCGAGCCGACCTGGGCGAAGCTCCGCAGCGCGGTGAACGCGTCGACGATGTTGGACCGGTTGTCGTTGAGCACCTTGAGCGCGCCGGGCAGGGTATCGAGCGTGCGGCCCAGGCTGTCCTGGCTGCGGGCCAGGATCGACGCGAACCGGTTGAGCCCGTCCGCGGCCGCGATGATGTCGTTGGTCTGCCGGTCCAATGACGCGGTCAGCTCCGCCAGCCGCGGAATCAGATCGGCGAAGTTGCCGGCCCGTCCGGCGACGGCCGCGTAGGCCTCATCGGTGATGTCTTGCAGCGCACCGAGATTGCCCTTGTTGACCACCATGCCCAGCGAGGAGAGCACTTCCTCGGTGGTCGGATAACGGTCGGTCTGGGACAGCGAGATGTTGGAACCCTGGCCCAGGCGCCCCTCGGCCGGTTGATCGACAGGTTCGGACAACTCGATGTGCTGCGAGCCGAGTAGCGATGTCTGGGCAACGCGCGCAACGGCATTCGCCGGGAGCTTCACGTCACCATTCAGCGACAGTTGCAGCGCCGCATAGAAGGTGCCGTCCGAGCGCTGGACCGCATCCACACCCGACACGCTGCCGACGGTGACGTCGTCGACCATCACCGGCGAGTTCTGCGGCAGGGTCGCCACGTCGGGCAACTGCACGGTGACGGTGTAGGAACCGGACCCGTGCCCGGCGGTACCGGGCATGTTCAGCGAGTTGAGGCCACCGAACTGGCAGCCGGCCAGCAGCATGGCGCCACTGCCGATCGCCAGGGCGCGACTGCCGATCCGGGATGCCTTACCCCTCAATGCTTTACCCCTCATCATCCGCCGGCACCAGCCTCAGCGGGTGCGGCCACGGGTCCCGGCGCGGGCGCAGGTGCGGGCCCGACTCCGGTTCCGGCTGCCGGCGCGGGTGCATCCGGCGGCAGGATCAACGAGCTCAGCGTCGCGTCCGGCGGGATCTGCGGCGGGGTGACACCAGGAGCGTTCTGCCACTGCAGGTACGGCACCGGAGTCTGCGCCTTCTCCTCTGTCGCCGGGGTGTCGTACTGGATCTGGCCCTTGTAGGCGGTGATGCTGTTGACCGGATGGAACATCATCGGCGGGTAGTTCATCGTGATGCGGCGCAGCACCGGCCCCATTCGCTGCCGGCAGATCTCGGCACGCTTGTAGTTGTCCGGGCTGGTGCCGGTGTCGAAGTTGCCGCCGCACAGGAACTGCACGGGGTTGGCGAAGTTCGGCAGGGTCAGGAGCCCACCAACGGTGCCCTGCGCCGGGTTGTAGATGTTGTAGAAGTTCGCCAGGCCGTTGGGCGTGACGTGCAGGATCTGTTCGATGTCGTCACTGTGGTCGGTGAGAATCTGGGTGAAGTCGGCCAGCTTGCCCACCTGGGCGATCAACGCATCGTTGTTCTCGTTCAGGAAACCGCGGACGTCACCGAGGGCCTGATTGAGCGTGCCCAGTGTCTCGTCGAGGCCACTGGCGCTGTCCGCCAGCACCTGCGACACCGACGCCACGTGATTGGTGAACTGCACGATCTGTTCGTTGCTGTTGGACAGCGCGTCGACCAGGATCTGCAGATTCTTCACCGTGCCGAACAGGTCGGTCCGCGAATCACCCAGCCGGCCTGCAGTTTGGGAGAGCTCGCGCAGTGCATTGCGGAACGAGTCACCGTTGCCGTCGAACGTGGTCGCGGCCTGGTCGACGAACGCTGCGATCGGGCCCTGCACCGAGTTGGCCTGCGGTCCGAGTTGCGAGCTGAGCTGGGTGAGTTGCTCCTTGACCTCGTCCCATTCGACGGGCACTCCGGTGCGGTCGAGTCCGATCGACGCACCGTCGGCGATCACGTCGCCCTCCGTGTAGGCGGGGGTCAGCTGAATGAACCTGGCCGACACCAGGTTCGGCGAGAGGATCAGCGCCTTGGCATCGGCGGGGACCTTGACGCCGCGGTCCAGGGTCATCTCGATCTTGACATCCGAGGGCCGCGGTTCGATGGAGTCGATCGTGCCCACCGGCACGCCGACGATCCGCACCTCGTCCCCGGGGTACAACCCGACGGCGTTGGTGAAGTACGCGGTGAGCTTGGGGCCGGTGCGTGACGGCCACACCTGGTACACACCGACGGCGAGCACCGCCAGCAGCACTGTAGCCAGCGCAATACGCAACCACCGGTTGCGGCCGGATACCGAATTGTCTTGGGTCATGGCGATTTCGGCCTAACGATCACTCGCTCAGAAATGTAGCCGCGCAACATATCGGACAGGCTGTCGGGCAGTTTGCCCGGCTGGAAGTAGGTGTCCAGCAGTACCTCGGCCATACCGGCCGGCGGCAGCCCGTACAGGTTGATCTGGAAGCCCGGACCCGAGCCCACCACCTCGCCGAGCGCGGTGGCATATCCCGGCAACCGCTTGAGCGCCTCACTGATGTGCTCTTTGCGCTCGAGCAGGTTGTCCATCACCAGATTGAGCTTCTCCAGTGCCGGCTTGAACTCCTTGCGGTTGTCGGCGACGAATCCCGAAAGTTGCTTGGACACATCGTCGATACCGGCGATCAGGTTGCTCAGCGCCTGCCGGCGCTCGTCGAGCGCGGCGAACAACTGGTTGCCGTCGGTCAGCAGCTGGTTGACCTGCCCGGCGCGGTTGGCCAGGAGATCCGATACCCGCTTGGCGTGGGTCAACAGCCCCTCGAGGGCCTCATCCCGCTTGTTGATGGTGCGGGACAGGTTCGTGACGCCGTCCAGGGCACCGCGCAGCTGCGGGGTGGCGTCGCGCAACGTGTCGGTCAGTGTCTGCAGCGCCTGCTCGAACTTCGGCTTGTCCAACTCGCTGACGTTCTGCCCGAGGTCCTGCAGCGCAGTGTTCAGCGTGTACGGAGTCGTGGTGCGTCCCAGGGGAATAACCGTCGACGTGCCGACGCCCTTCGGGGTCACCGCAAGCGACTTCTGGCCGAGCACCGTATCGGTCTTGATCGCCACCAGCGACTGATCGCCGACTTTGATGTTGCGGTCCACGGTGAATTTGACCTTGGCCGAGTCGCCGGCCAGGGCGATGTCGGTGACCTTGCCGACCGTGATGCCCGAGATGTTGACGTCGTTGCCCGGAGAGATCCCACCGGCATCGCTGAAGTAGGCCTCGAACTGCTTGCCCTGCGGGAAGAAGGGCAGGCCGGTGTAACCGAATGACACCAGCACCAGGCATGCCACCACAAAGATGCCGAGGATCCCGGTGCGCACGGGATTCGACTCGCGCGAACTAGCCATTGGTCGGCGCACACCTCCCCTTGGATGGGTCCGGCGGACCGCCGAACGGAATCAGGATGTCGCTGCCCGCCGGTCCGTTGACCTTCAACCGAACCGAGCAGTAGAAGATGTTGAAGAACGAGCCGTAGGCACCGAGTGCGTTGAGCCGCAGGTAGTTCTCGGCCAGCGGCTCGATGACCTTGTTGATGTCGCCCTTCCGCTCGTCCATGCGCTGCGCCAGCGGCCGGGCATTCTCGATGACCCCCTGCAATGGGCGGCGGGACTTCTCCAGCATGTCGGTCAGATCGTTCTCGGCCGAGGCCAGGGGTGCGATCGCACCGGCGATCGGATCGCGCCCCTCGGACAGACCGGTGATCAGCTTCTGCAACTCATCGACGCTGGTGTCGAACTGCGAGCCCTTCTCGTCCACCGTGCTCAGCACGGTGTTGAGGTTGGTGATGACGTCGCCGATGAGCTGATCGCGGGCGGCCAGGTTCTGGGTGAAGGCGCTCGTGCTGGTCAGCATGTTGGCCAACGCGCCGCCCTGGCCCTGAAGCATCTCGATCACCGCGTTGGAGATCTCGTTGACCTTCGCGCCGTCCAGACCCTTGAGCACGGGCCGCAATCCGCCCAGCAGCGCGTCGAGGTCCAGGGCCGGCTGGGTGTTCTGCGCGGGGATGGTCCCGCCGGGCGCCAGCTTGCGTAGTTCCCCTGGGCCGGAGGTGATCTCCAGGAAACGATCACCGACGAGGTTCAGGTAGCGCACCTTGGCCTGGCTCGAGGTGTAGAGCTGATACCGCTTGTTGACGTCGAACGCGACGTCAACGGTGTTGTCGGCGTTCAGCTTCACGTCGTGGACCTTGCCCACCGGAACCCCGGCGATGCGGACGTCCTGCCCGGCCTTCAGTCGCGACGCCTCGCTGAACGTGGCGTGGTAGCTGTGGGCGGAGGCGAAGCGGAACTCGCCGAAGACCACCACCAGCATGGCCGCCACCAACAGCATCGCCACAGTGAAGATGCCGACCTTGAGCATGGTCCGATCAGTACCCGCGCCGGACGCCATCAGAATCGGTCCCTTTCTGCGAACGCACCGTTGAACAGGAACTGCAGCGTCGCGGGCGCGTCGAACTGCACCTCGGTGTTCGGCTGGTACGGGACATACGCGTTGTCGGTGACCAGGAAGGGGGAGTGATACCAGGTTCCGCCGTACTGCTTGGTCGGCACGTCGGGAAGACCACGGCAGTTCGGCCCGCCGGAGGCGTTCACCATCGGCAGGCTCTCCGGATAGGTGTACCCCGGAGACCCAGGCAGGAAGTTGGAGTTGACGAAGAGACCGGGCCGGATACCGCCGATGATCGGGGCGAACCGGTCGACCGCTATGGAACTGCCTTGCAGAAAACAGCCGAACTCCGGCGAGTAGTCGCCGAGGACCTTCAGCGGGGCCCGCAGCCGCTGGATGGCGGCGATGTAGTCGTCAGCGGCCGGCTGCAGGGTCGCGGTGCCGTTGTTGGCCAGCCCGGTCGCCGACAGCAGCGTGGCGTTGAGGTTGGTCTTCTCATCCACGATCGTCTTGTTCAGCGCGGGCACGTTGTCGATAATCCGCGCCAGGTCGGGGCCGGCGTCGCCGTAGATGTTGGCGACCACCGCGGCCTTCGCAAAGTCCTCCTGCAGCGTCGGCAACTTCGGGTTCAGTTGCTGCAGGTAGGAATTCAAGCCCGACAAGGCCGCACCCGCGTCGTCGCCGTGGCCGCGCAGGCCCTCACCGAGCGCTGACAGTGTGGCGTTCAGGCTGACCGGGTCAATCTTGTTGAGCACATCCGACAGTGTCTGGAAAAGGGTGTTGACCTCCAGCTGCACGTCCTTGGCAGCCACCGTGCTGCCCGGCCGAAGCGAGCCCTCCGGCTGATCCGGTGCGAGAAACTCCACCGACTTGGCGCCGAAGATCGTGTTGCCGGCGATCCGCACGGTGGCGTTGGACGGGATATAGCGCATCTCGCCGCGCTTGATGGACAGCGTCAGCTTGGCCTCGTGACCGGCGTACGCGATCTCGGAGACCTTGCCGATCTGGATGCCGCGGTACTTCACCTTGGCGTCGCGCTCCATCACCAGGCCCGCCCGCGGCGCGGTCAGGCTGACGGTGTCGGTAGGCGTGAACGCCGCTGTGTAGGACAGGTAGGTGAACACCACCGCGGCGGCCACGATCGCCGCCAGGATCGCGGCCGCGATCCTCACATGCCTGCGGTGCTTGGAGGTTGCGTCTGACATCGCCGCCTACCCGGAGAGGTTGAAGTTGCCGGACGCGCCGTAGACGGCCAGGGAGATGAACAGGGTGATGGTGACGACCACGATCAGGGAGGTGCGCACGGCCTGACCGACCGCGATACCCACGCCGACCGGCCCGCCGGAGGCGTTGTAGCCGTAATAGGTGTGCACCAGCATCACCGCGATGGCCATCACGATCGCCTGGAGGAAGGACCACAGCAGGTCGCTGGGTATCAGGAAGGTGTTGAAGTAGTGGTCGTACAGGCCGGCCGACTGCCCGTTGATGAACACGGTGGTGAACCGAGCTGCGAAGAATGCGGCGAGTACCGACAGCGAGTACAGCGGAACGATCGCGATCAGCCCGGCCAGCAACCGGGTGGAGACCAGATAGGACACCGCGTGGACCGCCATCGCTTCGACGGCGTCGATCTCCTCGGCCACCCGCATCGCGCCGAGCTGGGCGGTGGCGCCTGCGCCGATCGTGGCCGCCAGGGCGATGCCGGCGATCACCGGTGCCACGATGCGCACGTTCAGGAACGCCGAGAGGAAGCCGGTCAGGGCCTCGATGCCGATGTTGCCCAGCGACGAGTAGCCCTGAACCGCGATGACGCCACCGGAGGCCAGGGTGAGGAAGGCCGCGACACCGACGGTGCCACCGATCATCACCAACGCGCCTGCGCCCATGGTCATCTCGGCTACCAGCCGGATGGTCTCCTTGCGGTAGCGGTTGACCGCGTTGGGCAGGTACCGCATCGTCTCGCCGTAGAACAGTGCCTGTTCGCCGATATTGTCGACGGTCTTGGGCACGCCCCGGAACAGCCGCCGGAAGCGGAGGGTGGCGTCATAACTCATCGGACAAGCACCCGAACCCCGATAGCGGTCATGATCACGTTGATCACGAACAGGCAGATGAAGGCGTAGACCACCGTTTCGTTCACTGCGTTACCGACACCCTTCGGGCCTCCTTTGACGGTCAACCCGCGGTAGCAGCCGACCAGGCCGGCCACCACGCCGAACAGCAGTGCCTTGATCTCGGCCAGCACGAGCTCGCCGAGCCCGGTCAGCACGGTCAGGCCGTTGATGAAAGCTCCGGGGTTCACCCCCTGGAGAAATACCGAGAAGGCGTAGCCGCCGGCGATGCCGATCGCACACACCAGACCGTTGAGCAGCAGCGCGACGAACATCGACGCGAGCACACGGGGCACCACCAGGCGTTGGATCGGGTCGATGCCCAGCACCCGCATCGCGTCGATCTCCTCGCGGATGGTGCGGGCGCCGAGGTCTGCGCAGATCGCCGTGGCACCGGCGCCTGCCACCACCAGCACGGTCACGACGGGGCCGAGCTGGGTGATGGTGCCGAAGGCGGTGCCGGCGCCGGACAGGTCGGCGGCGCCGATCTCGCGGAGGAGGATGTTGAGCGTGAACGCGACCAGAACCGTGAACGGGATGGCGACCAGCAGGGTCGGCACGAGCGACACCCGGGCGATCATCCAGGTTTGATCCAGGAACTCTTTGAACTGGAACGGTCGACGGAACATCTTGGCGAAGGTGTCCAAGGACATCTCGACGAAGCCGCCCACGGCCCGGGCCGGAACCGCAAGCTGTTCGATCAACCTGGGCTCCGTTCTCGGGGTACTCGGATGGGGGAAAATTTTGCGGAAACTCGCGTTAGCGAAAAACTGACGGCCACATGTCGTGGCTGCCCTCCCACCCCTTGGTCTTAGTGCGCTCTTAGTGAGCCGGATCATATTAACTAGAACATGTTCGCACTGTCAAAGAATTCAAAATATTAGCTTCAACAGCGGTTTTCCCAGTTCAGGACACGTTAGATGGACTAGCAACTAGAACTTGTTCCAGTCCCGTTGAACCGCCCTGAACGAGACCGTCAGTCTCGTGAGGCCATCAGTTCGGTGGCCGAGAATCCACGCGTCCGGTCACGATCAGCAAAGTAATCCTGCAGTGTCCCGCTGAGGTCTGCCGGGTTCCAGGCGTCGGAGTCTGCAGTGAAGTGCTTCTCGGCGGTGGGCGGCGCGACCAACGTGACAGTTGGACCATAGACGATGAACAGCTGAGCGTTCACAGCTTCGGACGCCGGAGCGGCCAGGAAACGCACAAGTGTGACGACATGGTCGGTCGACAGCGGGTCGATCTGTCCTTCGGCCCCGTCGGGCGCGTCGCCGAAGACACCTGCGGTCATGGCGGTGCGGGCCCGCGGCGCGATCGCGTTGGCCCGCACGCCGAAGCGTTCCAAGGCCCGGGCGGCGGACACCGTGAGCGCCGTGATGCCCGCCTTGGCGGCACCGTAGTTGGGCTGGCCGACCGGACCCGACAGTCCGGCCTCCGACGAGGTGTTGATGATCCGGCCATAGACCGTGCCATCCCCCGCCTTGGCCTTGTTGCGCCAGTAGACGGCGGCATTGCGGGTCAGCAGGAAGTGGCCACGCAGGTGCACGGCGATGACCGCGTCCCACTCCTCGTCGCTCATGTTGAACAGGATCCGGTCGCGGGTGATGCCCGCGTTGTTGACGACGATGTCCAGTCCACCCAGACCGTCGGCAGTGGCGACCAGCTCGTCCGCGGTCGAGCGCGCACTGATGTCCCCGGCCACGGCGACGCCCTTGGAGCCGGCAGCGGCGATCTCGTCGAGAACGTCAGAGGCGTCGAGCGCGCCGGCCATGTCGTTGACCACCACGGTGGCTCCGGCCTTGGCCAGACCGATGGCTTCGGCGCGGCCCAGGCCCGCGGCCGCACCGGTCACCACAGCCACTTTTCCGGACAGGTCGATCTGAGCGTCGTCAGTCATATTTATGAATACCTCTAGTCTTTTCGGATCAGGGCTGCACGGGGGCATTCGGCGATGGACTGCTCGGCCAGATCCTCCTGGTCGGCAGGCACCGGATCGGCCTTGACCACGGCGTAGTCGTCGTCATCAAGATCGAACAAATCGGGGGCAATACCCACGCAGACCGCATTACCTTCACAGCGATCACGGTCAACTTCTACTCGCATGGCGACCTCCTCACGACGTGTGCACGCACGGGGCTGCGTACGCGCAGCCACAGAATACGACCACACCGGACGGATACCGGTCCGACACCGGCCTGGATCCTAAGACTAGAACGTGTTACAACCAGGTGAGAACTCAGGTCTATCAAGCAGTGAGGATGCAGCGCAATGCGGATCGGTTACACCCCCGAGCAGGAGGAGCTGCGCCGCGAGTTGCGCGCGTACTTCTCCAAGTTGATGACACCCGAACGGGTTGAGGCACTCAGCTCCTCCGAAGGCGAGATGGGACGCGGCAACATCTACCGCGAGACCGTCGCGCAGATGGGCAAGGACGGCTGGCTGACGCTGAACTGGCCCGAGGAGTACGGCGGCCAGGCGCGTACGCCCATGGAGTCGCTGATCTTCACCGACGAGGCCGCGATCGCCGGCGCGCCGGTGCCGTTCCTGACGATCAACAGCGTCGCGCCGACGATCATGCACTTCGGCACCGATGAGCAGAAGAAGTTCTTCCTGCCCAAGATCGCCGCGGGTGAGCTGCACTTCTCCATCGGCTACTCCGAGCCCGGCGCGGGTACCGACCTGGCGGCGCTGCGCACCACGGCAGTCCGCGACGGTGACGACTACGTGGTCAACGGCCAGAAGATGTGGACGTCGCTGATCGCCTACGCCGACTACGTCTGGCTGGCGGTGCGCACCAACCCCGAGGCCAAGAAGCACCGCGGCATCTCGATGCTGATCATGCCGACGACGGCCGAGGGTTTCTCCTGGACCCCGGTGCACACCATGTCGGGTGTGGACACCAGCGCCACCTACTACCAGGACGTGCGCATCCCAGTCACCAACCTGGTCGGCGAGGAGAACGCCGGCTGGAAGCTGGTGACCAATCAGCTGAACCACGAGCGGGTGGCTCTCGTTTCTTCGCAGCCGATCTACGTCGCACTCGACGGGGTCCGCGAGTGGGCCCAGAACACCAAGGACGTGCACGGCAAGCGGGTCATCGACTCCGAGTGGGTTCAGCTCAACCTGGCCCGGGTGCACGCCAAGGCAGAGGTGCTCAAGCTGATCAACTGGGAGCTGGCCTCGGCCCAGGACGAGGCTCCTTCTCCGGCGGATGCGTCGGCGGCCAAGGTCTACGGCACCGAGCTGGCCACCGAGGCCTACCGCCTGCTGATGGAGGTGCTCGGCACGGCGGCGACGCTGCGCCCGGACAGCAAGGGCGCGCTGCTGCGTGGCCGCATCGAGCGGTTCCACCGGTCGGCGCTGATCCTGACCTTCGGCGGCGGCACCAACGAGATTCAGCGTGACATCATCGGCATGGTCGCTTTGGGCCTGCCCAGGGTCAACCGGTAAGGACGGCACACCAATGGATTTCAAGACGACCGAAGAGGCCACCGACCTGGGTGGCCTGGTGCGCACGATCACCGAATCGGTGTGCACACCCGAACGCCAGCGTGAGCTCGACGGGCTCGAGCAGCGGTTCGACGCCAATCTGTGGGCCAAGCTGGTCGAGGCCGACGTCCTGTCGGCCGCGGCTCCCGAATCCGTGGGCGGCGGCGGCCTCGGCGTGCTCGAGCAGACCGCCGTGCTGACCGCGCTCGGTCGCCAGCTGGCTGCCGTGCCCTACGTGGACTCGGTGGTACTGGGCGCGGGCGCGCTGGCTGCGTTCGGATCCGAGGAACTGCGCACCCAGTGGGCCGCGCCCGCGGTATCCGGCGACAAGATCCTCACTGTCGCCCTCGACGGCGAAATGGGCCAGGGCCCGGTGCAGGCTACGTCTTCTGAGGGGCCTGACGGCCGAAGCTACAAGCTCACCGGTACCCGCACCCAGGTGAACTACGGGCCGATCGCCGACGCGTTCCTGGTTCCGGCCGAAACCGATTCCGGAGTCAGTGTCTTCCTGGTGTCCGGGGATGATCCCGGCGTGACGGTCAGCCTGCTCAGCACCACCGGCAAGGGCAGCGTGGCTCTGCTGGAGCTCGAGGGCACCACGGTGGACGCCGCGCGCGTCGTCGGCGGTGCCGAGGTCGCCGATTGGCTGACCACGCATGCGGCGTTGGCCCGCACCGCGTTCCAGCTCGGCGTGCTGGAACGCGCGCTGGAGCTCACCTCCGAGTACGCCCGGGAGCGCGAGCAGTTCGACCGGCCGATCGGCAGCTTCCAAGCCGTCTCGTCACGGCTGGCCGACGGCTACATCGACGTCAAGGGCCTGCGCCTGACACTGACCCAGGCGGCGTGGCGGCTGTCCGAGGATCTGCCCGCCGACATCGATGTCGCCAGTGCGGCGTTCTGGGCTGCCGAGGCGGGCCACCGCGTTGCGCACACCGCGGTGCACGTGCACGGCGGTGTCGGCATCGACATGGATCACCCGGTGCACCGGTACTTCCTGGCCGCCAAGCAGACCGAGTTCAACCTCGGTGGGGCGACCGGGCAGCTCCTGCGCATCGGCCGCGAACTCGCCGACACCCCGGTCTAGGAATGGGGGGTCCAACCGTCGGCCCGACGGTCACCGAGCTGCTGGTCCCATTGGCCGATGTCATTGACCGTGGTGTCTACCAAGAGGATTCGTTCGTCAGCTGGGCTGACCACATCGCCGCAGGCGCGCAACTGGCCGCGGCACTGCGGGCCCGGTTGGACCCCACCAGGCCCCCGCATGTCGGGGCATTGCTGGCCAACACGACGTTCTTCTCCAGCCTGCTGGTGGCTGCGGGACTGACCGGGCTGGTTCCGGTGGGGCTCAACCAGACCCGGCGCGGTGAGGCGCTGACCCGCGACATCGCGCAGGCCGATTGCCAGCTTGTCCTGACCGACAGCCCCGAAGCGGTCCCTCCCGGGGTGAATTTCATCGACGTCGAATCTGCCGACTGGGCAGCCGAACTCGCGTCCTACCGCGACACCCCGGTCACATTCGCCGAATTGTCGGCCGATGACCTGTTCATGCTCATCTTCACCTCGGGGACCAGTGGTGACCCCAAGGCGGTGCGGGTCACCCACGACAAGGTGGCGTTCCCGGGCCGGATGCTGGCCGAACGCTTCGGCCTGGGTCCGGCCGACACCGTGTACCTGTCGATGCCGCTGTTCCACTCGAACGCGATCATGGCCGGGTGGGCCGTCGCCGCCGCGGCCGGCGCGTCGATTGCCTTGCGGCGCAAGTTCTCCGCGTCCGGATTCATGCCGGACATCCGGCGCTTCGGCGCCACCTACGCCAACTACGTCGGCAAGCCGTTGTCCTACATCCTGGCCACCGAACCGACCGCCGACGATGCCGACAATCCGTTGCGGATTCTCTACGGCAACGAGGGTGCGCCGCGTGACCTGAGCCGGTTCGCCGAGCGGTTCGGCGTGACCGTGGTCGACGGATTCGGTTCCAGCGAGGGCGGGGTCGCGATCGCCCGCACGCCCGACACTCCCGAGGGCGCCCTCGGCCCACTCACCGACCAGGTGGCGATCGTGGATGTTGACACGGGTGGGCCGTGCCCGCCCGGGGTGGTCGGCGAGTTGGTGAATCCGACCGGCGCCGGCTGGTTCCGCGGCTACTACAACGATCCCGATGCCGAGGCGGCCAGGATGGCCGGCGGCATCTACCACACAGGCGACCTGGCGTACCTCGACGAGGACGGCTATGCCCACTTCGCCGGACGGCTCGGCGACTGGATGCGGGTGGACGGCGAGAACCTGGGTACCGCGCCGATCGAACGGATCCTGCTGCGCTACCCCGATGTCACCGAGGTCGCGGTGTACCCGATTCCCGACCCCAACGTGGGTGATCAGGTGATGGCCGCGCTCGTGCTGGCCGCGGGTGCGCCGTTCGACGCGCAGAAGTTCCAGGCCTTCCTGGCCGAACAGCCGGATCTGGGGCCCAAACAGTGGCCGTCGTATGTCCGGATCGGCGCCGGGTTGCCACGCACCGAGACGTTCAAGGTGATCAAGCGACAGTTGTCGGCCGAGGGCACCGACTGCACCGACCCCGTCTGGCCGATCTCCCGGTAGCCGCACCCGTTGTGAATCCAACGTGGCGCGCTGACCATTACGCGGCGGGTTGCTGCTCAATACTGACCGCAACCCGCCGCACAAGTGCCCGCGTCGCACCACCGTGACCCATTTCGATACCATCGGCATCGAAACATGGGAGGCGCAGCATGCACATCGCAGTGACCGGAGGCACCGGCTATCTCGGGGCGCACACCGTTCGGGGCCTGCTGGCTACCGGGCATCGGATCCGTCTGCTGGTCGCACCGGGCTGCGGCGACGACCAGGTGATCGGACACCTCGCCACCCTCGGCGAGATGTCCGTGCTGGAAGGCGACATCCGCGACAGCGCCACCGTCGGGAAGCTGCTCGCGGGCTGCGACGCCCTGATCCACGCCGCGGGCATCGTCGGCACCGACCGCCGCCGCGAACAGCTGATGTGGGAGATCAACGCGCACGCGACCGAAGCCGTGCTCAACCGCGCCGTCGAGGCCGGGCTCGACCCCATCGTCTCGGTCAGCAGCTACAGCTCGCTGTTCCCTCCGCCCGACGGGGTGATCTCCGCCGACACCCCGCCCGCACCGGGCCGCAGCCCCTACGCCCAGACCAAGGCCTATGCCGACCGGGTGGCCCGACGCTTGCAGGAGGCCGGCGCCCCCGTCGTGGTCACCTACCCGTCGAGCGTGGTGGGCCCGGCGTTCTTCACCGCCGCCGGGGTCACCGAGCGCGGCTGGGCACCGATTGCCAAGGCCGGTCTGGCACCCCGGATGACCGGTGGCATGCAGATGATCGACGTGCGCGACGTTGCGCTCGTCCACGAGCGGCTGATGGTGCCCGGGCTCGGACCCAGACGCTATGTCTGCGGCGGTGTGATGGTGTCGTTCAACGAGATGATCGATGTGCTGGAGCAGGGCCGAGGACACAAGATCCGCCGGATTCCGGTGCCGGGCGGACTGTTCCGCGGAATCGGCTGGTTGTCCGACCTGGTCGGTGGGGTACTGCCGCTCGGCGATGGGATCAGCTACGAGGCAGCGATGCTGCTGACCGCTGCCACCCCGACCGACGACAAGAGCACGCTCGCCGATCTGGGTATCGAGGCCTGGCGTTCGCCTCAGGCCGCCATGCTGGCGTCATTCGGCCGGTGACACCCCGAGGGCGTGGCTGAGCAGCCGCACCAGGCGCTGCTGCAGTTCCGGCGAATCGTCGTCGGTTGCCACCGTGGTCGTGAACAACGCCGCCCCGGCCGCCATGGACAGCGCGGCCCTGGCGTCGGACTCCGATCCGTAGCCTTTGGCGGCGAACATCTCGATCGCAGGACCGCTGAACCCGTCCCACAACGCCTTTCGCAATGCGGCGTTCTCCCGCAGGGCCAGCAGCAGCCCCGGCACGGCCTCGCTCACGTCCGGGCGACTGAACAGCTGATGGCTGCCGCGCACCACCCAGTCGATCCAGCCCGCCAGGTCGGTGCCGGAAAACGGTGACATGTCGGGTGATTCGCCGAGGATCGCGTGCAGCACCAGCTCGGCCTTCGACGCCCAGCGCCGGTTCAGGCTGGACCTGCCCACCCCGGAACGCACCGCGACCAGCCGCACGCTCAGATCGTCCCAGCCCACCTCGACCAGCAACTCGCGGGTGACCGCGAGCACGCGCTCGTCGATCGACGTGTCGCGTGGTCGGCCGGTCATTCCCCGATTCAACCGCATGGTGGCGCGGGTAGCGTCGGTGACGTGGGCTACCGCGAACACGATCCGCCGTCACGCCTGAGCGAGCTCGTCGAATGCCGGTGGGTGCGCACCGGCCCGGCCGAACCCGGCCGGATTCTGCCCGACGGCTGCATGGACCTGATCCAGATGGACGACACGATCATCGTCGCGGGCCCCGACACCACGGCGTTCATGGCGGCATGTAGCCGGGATCCGGTGCAGGGATTGCGCTTTCGCCCCGGAGTCCTGCCGCGGCTACTGGGCATCCCGGCCGACGAGCTGTGCAATACGCGGGTCGAGCTACGCGAACTCTGCAGCATCGCCGAGGGCCGTTCACTCGACGAGCTCACCGAAGCGCTGGCATCGCAGCGGCCCCGCGCCGAGACCACGCCGTGGCCCTTACCGATGCTTCGTGACGTCACCCGCCGGCTGGCGGCCGGCGAATCGGTCACTGCGACAGCGCGGTACGCCGGATGGTCGAGCCGAACGCTGCAGCGGCAGTGCGCCGCGGTCTACGGATATGGGCCGGCGATGCTGCGCCGCATCCTCCGGTTCCGTCGTGCGGTCGGGCTGCTCGGCACCGGTGCGAGCTCGAGCGCGGTCGCGGTGCGGGCGGGCTATGCCGACCAGCCCCACCTGCACCGCGAGGTCCGCGCGCTGGCCGGCATCGGATTACGCCAGCTCCGTCAGTTTCCCAATGGCGCGAACAGGTCCACCGAGGTCCCGTCGGGGTCCTCGACGGTCGCGTAGCGCTGCCCCCACGGCGCGTCGAACGGCTTGAGCTTTCCCGGATGCCCGGCGTCGGTGAGCCGGTCGTACAGCGCGTCGACGCCGGCGGGCGCATCGACGCCGAAAGCCAGGGCCACCCGCCCGGGCCCGGTGGGAGGTGTCCAGCCGGGATGCATACCGGCGATCACCTCCTCGGTGTCGAACGCGAGCCGGTTTCCGCCCGGCAACGCCACCTCGACGTGCGGCCCGTCCGGTTCGGGAACCGCCAAGCCGAGCAGCCGGTAGAAATCCAGGGCTCGTGACAGGTCTCTGGTGGCGATCTCGATGACCGCCGAGTTCAGGTTCAAGGCCATACCCGCAGGTTAGGAGGCTGGACTGCCCTAAGTCGTGAACAGATCGGACAAGGTGTGCCTTTGTCGGACTGCCGGTACCGAGTAGGTTGAGCCTGACTGTTAGTTACTTGCCAGTAGGGAGTCCCCGATGCCTGCTCCGTCCGCCGCCGACTTCGCCCGCCTGCGCGCGCTCGTCGCCATCGACGACGTCGGAGCCCGGCAGTCCAAGCCGATCGACGAGGTCTTCACCGGCAAGGAACTGACCACCATCCCGGTCGGTACCGCCGACGACGTCACCGCCGCCTTCGCCAAAGCCCGGGCCGCGCAGGCACAGTGGGCCAAGCGTCCGGTCAAGGAACGCGCCGCCATCATCAAGCGCTTCGGCGCGCTGCTGGCCGAGAATCGTGACTTCCTGATGGACGTGGCCCAGGCCGAGACCGGCAAGGCCCGCTCGGCCGCGCAGGAAGAGATCGTCGACATGATCCTGAACGCGGGCTACTACGCCCGCGAGGCGTCCCGGTTGCTCTCGACCAAGCGGGTCCAGGGTCTGCTGCCCGGATTCGTCAAGACCGTGGTCAACCACCACCCCAAGGGTGTCATCGGCGTCATCTCGCCGTGGAACTACCCGATGACCCTGTCGATCTCGGATTCCATCCCGGCCCTGCTGGCCGGCAACGCGGTGGTGGTCAAGCCCGACAGCCAGACCCCGTACTGCACGCTCGCCAATGCCGAGCTGCTCTATCAGGCCGGCCTGCCGCGTGATCTGTTCGCGGTGGTGCCGGGTCCGGGTTCGGTGGTCGGCACCGCGATCGTCGAGAACTGCGACTACATGATGTTCACCGGTTCGACGGCCACCGGGCGGACGCTGGCCGAGCAGTGCGGCCGCCGGTTGATCGGCTTCTCCGCCGAGCTCGGTGGCAAGAACCCGATGATCGTCACCAAGGGTGCCAACCTCAAGGTGGCAGCCAAGGCCGCCACCCGCGCCTGCTTCTCCAATGCCGGTCAGCTGTGCATCTCGATCGAACGGATCTACGTCGAGAAGGACGTCGCCGACGAGTTCACCGCCAAGTTCGCCGAGCAAGTGCGCAACATGAACCTTTCGGCGGCCTACGACTTCACCGCCGACATGGGCAGCCTGATCTCCGAAGACCAGATCAAGACCGTGTCCGGCCATGTCGACGACGCAAAAGCCAAGGGCGCCAAGGTGGTTGCCGGCGGCCACGCACGCCCCGACATCGGCCCGCTGTTCTTCGAGCCGACCGTGCTGACCGGGGTCACCGACGAGATGGAATGCGCGCGCAACGAGACCTTCGGCCCGTTGGTGTCGATCTACCCGGTCGATTCCGTCGACGAGGCCATCGAGAAGGCCAACGACACCGAGTACGGCCTGAACGCCAGCGTGTGGGCCGGTTCGAAGTCCGAGGGCGAGGCGATCGCGGCCCGGGTCAATTCCGGCACGGTCAACGTCGACGAGGGCTATGCCCTGGCGTTCGGTAGCACCGCAGCCCCGATGGGTGGCATGAAGGCCTCCGGGGTCGGACGACGCCACGGCGCCGACGGCATCCTCAAGTACACCGAGTCGCAGACCGTCTCCACCGCCCGGGTGATCAATCTCGATCCGCCGCTGGGGATCTCGCAGACGGTATGGCAGAAGGCGCTTACCCCGATGATCAGGGCACTGCAGAAGCTGCCCGGCCGCTAGATCGACGCTAGCGGGGACGCCGCGCGACGACCGCGAAGTTCAGCGGGATCTTCGGTGCCCCCGGCGGCAGGGCCCAGCCCTGAGGACAGGACACGAGCGCCGGGAACGCCTGCCAGTCCATGTAGGGCAGTTCGACCAGTGCCTCGATGACGAGCCCGGCCTGCAGTAATGACGTCACGACTTCGGACAGATCGTGGCGCCACTCGTGGTTGCGCACGTTTTGGATCTGGCCTGCCGAATCTTCGGTGTACGTCCCGTCGTCGTCGTAGGTTCGGGCTCCCCCACCGCTGAGGTAGTCGTCGGTGATGTCCCACGGTTCGTAGTCCAGGGCGCTGAGGATCGGATGGTCGTCGCGGATCAGGAACACCCCGCCCGGCGCGAGCAGGTCATGGATCGACCGGGCCCAGTTGACCAGTTCGGGCAGCCACACGATGGTGCCGGTACTGGTCACCACGATCTCGAAGCGGCGCTGGATCAACGTCGACGCGAACCGCGCATCGCCTTCCACCCAGGTGATGTCACGGCCGTCGGCCTCGGCGATCCGGGCCGCGTGCCGCAGCGAATTCGGCGAAAGGTCGATACCGTGCACGTCGCGGGCACCCAGACGCGCCCAGGAGATGGTGTCGGTGCCGATGTGGCACTGCAGATGCAGCAGTGACCGGTCTTTCACTCCGGTTTCCGGCAGGTGCGGCGCGAGCACCTCGAGGTCGTTGCGCACCACCCACGAAATGTCGGTGGGATCGGCGAGAAACCCTGCCACGTCGTACATCTCGGACCGGACATGCACATCGGCCCGGTCGTCCCAGTTGGCCCGGTTCGCCGCCAGGGCGTCCGCTACATCCACCAGCTCGACCATACCCATCCCAACGACATCGAGCCTGCGTGCAGATCGCGAAATCGTGAGAAATCGCGAACTGGACGCAGGCTCGGTGCGCTACGCGCAGACTCAGCCGCCGGCGATACCGTCCAGGCGCTTGGTCGCCGCCTCGAAACCGCTCACCAGCTCGGCGATGATGTCGGCGGCCGGCCGGATCTCGTTCATCCGGCCCACGATCTGGCCCACCGGCATCGCGACCGCGGTCGGGTCATCGGACAGGCTCATCCGCTGATGCGCCTCGCCGACCAGGATGTTCTGCAGCGGCATCGGCAATGCCTCGGGGGCGTCCGGTGCATCCCAGGCGTCGGTCCAGCGGCTCTTCAGGATCCGGGCGGGCTTGCCGGAGTAGATCTTTCGGCGCACGGTGTCGGCGGAGGTGGCTTTGAGCAACGCCTCCTGGATCACCGAGGCACCCGACTCGCGACGCACGCCCAGGTCGTATTCGGCCGCGGTGAGGAACGCCGAGCCCATCCACACTCCCTGGGCACCGAGCGCCAGCGCCGCGGCCAACTGGCGGCCGCTACCGATCCCGCCGGCAGCGAGCACCGCGGCCTTGCCGTCGACGGCGTCGACGATCTCCGGCCACAGCACCACCGAACCGATCTCGCCGGTGTGCCCGCCGGCCTCCTGGCCCTGGGCGATCACGATGTCCACTCCGTTGGCGACGTGGCTGAGCGCGTGCTTCGCACTGCCGGCCAGCGCGGCCACCGGGACACCTGCCTCGTGGACCTGCTCGATGACGTCGTTGGGCGGGGACCCCAGCGCGTTGGCGATCAGCTTGATCGGATGACGCAGCGCCACCTCGACATGGCTTCGCGCCACCGAATGCAGCCAGCCCAGCACACCCGTGTTGTGCTCGCCCTCCGCGGGGAGCGGCGGAACACCAAGATCAGCAAGAGTTTTCGCGACGAAGTCCCGATGCGCCTGCGGAATCAGCTTGTCGATGTCGACGGCGCTGCCCTCGGTGGGGATCTTGCTGGGCATCACCACGTCGACGCCGTACGGCTTACCGTCGGTGTTGGCGTCCATCCAGGACAGCACATTGTCCAACTCGTCGGGATCGTTGAACCGCACGCAGCCCAGCACACCCAGACCGCCGGCCCGGGTGACCGCCGCGGCCACCTTCTCCGACGGGGTGAAGACGAAGATCGGGTATTCGACCCCGAATCTTTCGCTCAATTCTGTCTTCACAGTCGAGTCCTCATCTACTTCGCTCCAACATGATTCGCGTGCACCTCGTCGGCCGCACGCTCCTCGGTGGTGTCCTTGGCCCAGCGGTAATCGGGCTTGCCCGCGGGCGAACGCTTGACCTCATCGACCAGCCACAGGCTGCGCGGCACCTTGTAGCCGGCGATCTCGCTGCGCACGAACGTGTCGAGTTCGGCCAGGGTCGGGCGCGACCCTTCGCGAGCCTGCACGACCGCGGCGACATGCTGACCGAAGCGCTCGTCGGGTACGCCGACCACGAGCGCGTCGAACACGTCGGGGTGCCCCTTCAGTGCGGCCTCGACCTCTTCGGGGTAGATCTTCTCGCCACCGGAGTTGATCGACACCGAGCCGCGGCCCAGCATGGTCACGCTGCCGTCGGCCTCGACCTCGGCGTAGTCACCCGGGATGGCGTACCGGACACCGTTGAAGGTCCGGAAGGTCTCGGCGGTCTTCTTCTCGTCCTTGAAGTAACCGACCGGGATGTGACCGCACTTGGCGATGATGCCGCGCACACCCGAACCCGGAACGACCTCGTTGCCGTCCTCGTCGAGCACCTTGGTGTTCTTGTCGATGGTCACCCGCGGTCCGCCGGTGTGGCTCTGCCCCTTGGCCACCACGGAGGTACCACCGAAACCGGTCTCCGAGGAGCCGATCGAGTCGGTGATGATCCGGTTGGGCAGCAGCTCGAGGAACTTCTCCTTGAGGCTGGTGGAGAACAGGGCCGCGGTGCTGGCGAGCAGGAACAGCGACGACAGGTCGTACTCGTTCCCCGCGTCCTGATGTGCGAGCAGCGCATCGAGCAGTGGGCGCGCCATCGCGTCACCGGTGAAGAACAGCAGGTTCACCTTGTGCTCGTGGATCATCCGCCACGCCGCGTCGGCGTCGAACTCCGGCATCAGCACCACGGTGTGGCCGGTGAACAAGGCCATCCAGGTGGCCGACTGGGTCGCACCGTGGATCATCGGCGGGATGGGCAGCCGGATCATCGGCGGGTTGGCGACGGCCTGCTTGGACAGGTCGTATTCATCGGCCACCGGCTCGCCGGTGGCGAAGTCGGTGCCGCCGAACAGCACTCGGTAGATGTCCTCGTGACGCCACATGACGCCCTTGGGGAATCCGGTGGTGCCGCCCGTGTAGAGCAGGTAGATGTCGTCTTCGCTGCGCGGGCCGAAGTCGCGCTCGGGTGAGTGCTCGGCGATGGCCGAGTAGAACTCGACGCCGCCGTAGCGCTGGTAGTCGTCGTCGGACCCGTCTTCAACCACGAGGACCGTCTTGACCAGCGGGGTCTCCGGCAACACGTTGGCCACGCGGTCGGCGTAGCGGCGCTCGTGGATCAACGCGACCATGTCCGAGTTCTCGAACAGGTACTTCAGCTCGCCCTCGACGTAGCGGAAGTTGACGTTGACCAGGATCGCGCCGGCCTTCACGATGCCCAGCATCCCGATCACGATCTCGATGCGGTTGCGACAGTAAAGGCCGACCTTGTCGTCCTTCTTGACGCCTTGGGCGATCAGGTAATGGGCCAGACGGTTGGCCTTCTCCTCCAACTGCGCATAGGTCAGCTGTTCGTCGCCACAAATCAGGGCGACACGGTCAGGCACAGCATCGATGGCGTGCTCGGCAAGATCGGCAATATTCAGAGCCACAGAACCTAAACTAGAACGTGTTACATTTCGAGACAAGTCTGGGTTGAAAATGTATAGGAGCTGGCACCTGTGAGCGATACCGAAAAAGGACCCGACGCCCTCATTGAGCAGCGCGGACACACCCTGATCCTGACGCTGAACCGGCCCGAGGCGCGCAATGCGCTTTCGACCGAGATGCTCTCGATCATGGTCGAGGCCTGGGACCGCGTCGACAACGATCCGGAGATCCGTACCTGCATCCTGACCGGCGCGGGCGGGTACTTCTGCGCGGGCATGGACCTCAAGGGCGCCACCAAAAAACCGCCTGGCGACTCGTTCAAGGACGGTAGCTACGACCCGTCGCGCATCGACGGCCTGCTCAAGGGCCGTCGGCTCACGAAGCCGCTGATCGCCGCGGTAGAGGGCCCGGCCATCGCCGGCGGCACCGAGATCCTGCAGGGCACCGACATCCGCGTGGCCGGCGAGAGCGCCAAGTTCGGCATCTCCGAGGCCAAGTGGAGCCTGTACCCGATGGGTGGCTCGGCAGTACGGCTGGTGCGCCAGATTCCCTACACCATCGCGTGCGACATGCTGCTGACCGGACGGCACATCACCGCTGCTCAGGCCCTGGAGTACGGCCTGATCGGTCATGTCGTTCCGGATGGCACCGCGCTGGACAAGGCACTGGAGATCGCCGAGGTGATCAACAACAACGGCCCGCTGGCCGTGCAGGCGATCCTCAAGACCATCCGCGAGACCGAGGGCATGCACGAGAACGAGGCGTTCAAGCCCGACACCGCCAACGGCATCCCGGTGTTTCTGTCCGCCGACGCCAAGGAAGGCCCGCTGGCCTTCAAGGAGAAGCGCGCGCCCAAGTTCCAGATGCGCTGATCCCCGCTGCCGGCGCAGACCGCCCTCATCGCTGATTTCGCCCGCCAACTGTCCTCATTGCGGCACTGAGCAGCCCTATACTCGTGCCAACTTTTGCCGGGACGGGAGCCGGGCATGCCTGAACGCGATGAGGCGTCTGCGCCAACCACCGATAACTCGGTACGCCGTGGCCTGTTACTGCAACTCGCCCTGCGGATGCTCATGGCGATGTTCATCGGCGTCGCCCTGGTGTCTCAGCCCCCACACTCGAACCTGTGGCTACACCGCGCGATCTTCGTCGGCTACGCCGCGGCGGTCTCGGTGTGGAGCTGGTGGACGCTGCGCTCCGCCGACCGGTCGGGCGGCGGAACCCGGCGATCGGTGGCACTGCTCATGCTGTGCGTGGATCTCCTTGCGGTCGCGATCATTTCGACGGAAACCGGGATCAGTTCGGCAGAGACCTGGACCTCCGACGTGGTACAGCACGGGCTGTTCCTGATCCCGCTGATCGCGGCAGCGCAACTCGATCCCGTCGTCAGCGCCACGATCGCGGTCCCTACGGTGGTCACGTTCTTCGTGGTGAGCTGGGTTGACAAGGCCGCCAACGGCAATGAGCCCTGGGGGTCGATCCTGGCGCGGACCGCCGTGCTGTTCGGTCTGGCTGCCGGATCGGTCGCCTTGTCGTGGATCCAGCAATCCAGGACCAGGACCATCACCGCCCTGGCCCTCGAGCGGACCCGCCTGCTCGAAGAAGTGATCAACCTAGAGAAGCGTGAACGCCAATCGCTCTCCGAACGCCTGCACGATGGTGCGCTCCAGTACGTGCTGGTGGCGCGACGCGACATGGAAGAGGTCAGGGACGGATCGGTCGACGGGATGGACCGCGTCGACTTCGCGTTGGCGGAGTCCTCCCGCCTGCTGCGCGACGTGGTTCGCGAACTGCATCCAGAGGTTCTGGCCCGGGCCGGCCTCAAGGCGGCGATGACCTCGCTGGCCGACGGCATCGCGACGCGCACCAACCTCACAGTCCAGTTGGACGCTGACAGCTGGCCCGACGACCTACGTACCAACGCCGATCATCTGATCTACAGCGCGGCTCGGGAATTCTCCACAAACGTCATCAAGCACGCACAGGCCCAGAATCTGCGGTTCACCCTGGGCTACAACGGCATTCAAGCCGCAATGTGCATCGCAGATGACGGCGTCGGCATTCCACCCGAGCGTCTTGCTCAGAGCATCGAGGAGGGCCACATCGGGTTCGCCTCGATTTGTGCCAAGGTTCTGGCCGCAGGCGGCACATTCGTGGTGACGGGCACACCCGGGACCACCGTGTCGATCTCGGTTCCCGCGAAAGGCACCGCCGACGCTACCGGAACAGTCGCGGCGAAGCGGCCGCCCCACGTCCAGATGAAGTAGGTCGCCGCAAAACTGAGGCCCTGCTCGACGTTTCGAGCAGGGCCTTCAGTTTCGGGACGTCTAGCGCCAGTGTCCGGGTGGAGGTGGTCCCCAATGGCCGGGCGGCGGCGGTGGCGGCGGGCCCCACCTCGGCGGTGGCGGTGGTCCCCAGAAAGGTGGTGGCGGCGGGGGCGGCGGCCCCCAGAACGGCGGCGGTGGCGGAGGCGGACCCCAGAACGGTGGGGGCGGCGGCGGAGGTGGTGGCGGCGGGAACTGCGGTGCCGGGACCACCGACATCACACTCGCCGGTGCCGGCGTGATCCCTTGTGCCGGTGCCGCATTGGCCTGCCCGGCCAACCCGATGGCTCCGGCCAGGAGCGTCCCACCCAGCACCATTCCGCTCAACACACTTCGCCCAGGTAAATGTCGTGCCATCTCGTGCACTCCTCTAGTCGTAGTGTCATATCCCCCGAAATCGCGAGACTATCTAATTAGACTGCCTATGCGAAACCTATGAGCGCCTTACACAGCTGATGCTTAACCAACGCATAGGAGTACACAGTCACGGGGAGTCCACGCTCGCGCGATCTGCCGCTAGGCCCCGACCGGAGCAGTCGGGGTGAACACCACCGGCATCGATTCCGGGCCGCTGACGAAGTTCGCCGGGCGCAACGGCAACTGGTTGGCGTCGGCCAACCGCAGGTCCGGCAGCCGTTCGAGCAGTCGTTCGAGCATCAGCCGCAGCTCCAGGCGGGCCAGCTGGTTACCCAGACAGAAGTGGGTGCCAAAACCGAAAGCCAAGTGGCTGTTGGGGTTCCGGTCGATGCGGAACTCCTCAGGATTCTCGAACACCGCTTCGTCGAAGTTCGCCGACTCGAACATCAGCATGATCTTCTCGCCGGCCTTCAGATCGGTCCCGTGGAAGGTCGTGTCGGCAGTGAGGGTCCGGCACATGTTCTTCACCGGCGAGGTCCAGCGCAGAGTCTCCTCGATGGCGCCGGGCAACAGCGACTGATCGGCGACCAGACGCTCCCACTGATCGCGACTACGCAACAGCTGATCGGTCCCGCCCGAGAGAGTGTGGCGCGTGGTCTCGTCGCCGCCGATGAGGATCAGGAGCGTCTCCATGACGATCTCGTCATCGCTCATCTTCTGCCCCTCGACCTCGGCGTTCACCAGGATCGAGAACAGGTCGTCGGTCGGCTCGGCGCGGCGCTTGGCGATCACCTCCATGGTGAACGCGGTGTAGGCGGCAAACGTCTCCATCAGCATGTTGATGGCCGTCTCGTCGAGATGCGAACTCAGCCCGCAGACCAGGTCATCCGACCACTTCAGCAGCATCTCGCGCTCGGTGGGCAACACCCCGAGCATGTCACCGATCACCGCCATCGGCAGAGGCGCCGCGATGTCGCGGACGAAATCGCATTCCCCGCGTTCACACACCGCATCGATCAGGGTGTCGCACAGGTTCACGATCGAGGGCACCTTGTCCATGACGCGCTTGCGGGTGAAGCCGGAGTTGACCAGCTTGCGGCGCAACACATGTGCCGGATCGTCCATGTCGATCATGTAGGGCATGCCCGGCTGATCGGGCCGAATTCCGCCGGCGTTGGAGAACAGCTCGGGGTTGCGTTCGGCGTCGATCACCGCCGCGTACGTGGCGGCCGCAGCCAACCCGTTGCGATCGCGGAACACGGGCTCGTTGGCCCGCATCCATCTGTAGGCCTCCCGCGCGCCACCGTCGGCATAGAAATTGCCGTTGGTGAGGTCGACATCGGGCTTGAGCAGTACCTGGGTCACGGAATCTCCTTGGCGTCAGCAAACGTCATCTGCACATTGCGTACCGAACTGGACAACATCGCCCGTTTGGGCAGGCCCAGGGCCGCGAGTTCTTTGGCATAGGGGTGCTCCCCCAGCCGCACCGTGACCCCACCCGGGCGGTACCGCACGCCCGAAAGCCGCATCTCGCCTTCCGTTTCGCGCAGTACGCCGTCGAGATGGGAGAAGGTGGATTGCACCTGCGGTTTGGCGGTGAACCGGGACGGGACCGGGAGGCCGGGTTTGAAGTCCATGCCCACGGCCGGCTTGCCGTCGATGTTCACGTCAAAGCTGAACGGCTTATCACCACGGACCCCAGCCTGATTGTCCGCACCACGGATGGTGAAGTCCGCCAGGACCTTCGGATATCCCCAGATCTGCCTGCCGGCCTGCAGCGTGAACTCGCCGTCGACCGGGAGGTGATGCACGAAGGCGCCGGCCGAACCCAGGCCACGCAGGCCCGACGCCTCCGATCCGGGGCGGTTCACCATGACGTTGGTGCCGTACTCCAGGTACGGGCCCAGGTCACCGTCGATGTAGTGCATCAGCATCAGCACGACGATCGCGCGGTGCGGCCGGTGCCGGTACACGCGCAGGCCGCTGTAGTCGATCATCCGCTGCGCGGCGTCGGCATCGACCGAGAACATGGCCATGTGCTGTTCGGCGGTCCGGATCTGCACCGGCATCGTCAACACGGTGCCGAGCACAGTGTGCTGCGAGGCAGGAGTGGTGTCACTCACACCACTGAATCTAGACCCAGCGGTGAACAGATTTCAAGAAGTGTCTACAGAGCGGTCTACACCAGGGCGGCGAGGTCCTTGATCTGCTCGACAGAGCGGGCACCGACGACCATCATCGTCACGCCAGAGGCCTCCCAGGCCTTGATCTGCTCCTTGACGTAGTCGAGGTTACCGACGATCGCCGAATCATCGACCAATTCGTCGGGAATGATCTTGGCGGCCTCATCTTTCCGGTCACTGCGGAACAGCTTGGTGACGTCGTCGACCACCTCTGCGTATCCCATCCGGCGGTAGACCTCGGCGTGGAAGTTGGTGTCCTCAGAGCCCATCCCACCCATGTACAGCGCCAGGTGCGGCTTCATCAGCTCCATGATCGCCGGCCGGTCGTCGGTGACCACGACCTGCGCGGTGGCACAGATCTCGAAGGTCTCCCGGGTGCGCCGGGCGCCGGGCCGGGCGAATCCCTCATCGAGCCACTCGTTGTACATGCCGGCGATGCGCGGCGAGTAGAAGATCGGCAGCCAGCCGTCGGCGATCTCGGCGGCCATGGCGACGTTCTTGGGCCCCTCGGCACCCAGCATCACCGGGATGTCGGCGCGCAGCGGATGAGTGATGGGCTTGAGGTTCTTGCCCAGGCCGGTGGTGCCCTCGCCGGTCAACGGCAGCGGGTAGTGCGGGCCGTCGCTGTGTACCGGGGCCTCGCGCGCCCAGACCTGACGCAGGATGTCGACGTATTCGCGGGTGCGGGCCAGCGGCTTCGGGAACTTCGCGCCGTACCAACCCTCGACCACCTGCGGTCCGGACACACCGAGGCCGAGGATGTGGCGGCCGCCGGAGAGGTGATCCAGCGTCAGCGCGGCCATCGCACACGCGGTCGGCGTCCGGGCGGACATCTGGATCACCGAGGTACCCAGCCGCATGCGGGTGGTTTCCCGGCCCCACCAGGCCAGCGGCGTGTAGGCGTCCGAGCCCCAGGCCTCCGCGGTGAAGACCGTGTCGAAGCCCTCCGCCTCGGCAGCGGCGACGAGTTCGGCGTGATTGGTCGGCGGCTGGGCGCCCCAGTATCCGAGTTGAAGACCCAACTTCATTAGCTCGCCTTTCCACACACGGTTGAAACCATTCTTAGAACCTGTTCTACTCGATGCTGTGACCACAGGCCAAAGCAGCCCGGTGCAGATCGACAAGCATGAGCGGCCCCTCTCGGCGCCGCTGAAGCTCTCATTCGACTACACCCGTTCAGTCGGACCGCTCCTGTCCCAGTTCTTCACCGCGCTACGCGATCGACGCATCGTCGGCGTACGCGGATCGGACGGCCGGGTGCACGTTCCACCCGCTGAGTATGACCCCGTCACCTACGCGGCCCTGACCGAGGTGGTGCCGGTCAGCGCCGTCGGCACGGTGCAGTCCTGGACCTGGCAGTCGACTCCGCTGGAGGGCCAGCCACTGGACCGGCCGTTCGCCTGGGCGCTGATCAAACTCGACGGTGCCGACACGCCACTACTGCACGCCGTTGACAGCGGAGGCACGCCCGACATCAAGACCGGCGACCGGGTGCATGCGCACTGGATCGACGAACCGGTCGGTGCGATCACCGACATCGCGTACTTCCTGCCCGGGGACGCCGAAGAGTCGGCAGAATCGTCCTCCAGTCCGGATGACCGCGAACCCGTCAAGGTGCAGGTGACTCCCAGCTTCATCGAGATCCAGCACACCGCGTCCCTACCCGAGACCACCTTCCTCAAGGCTCTCCAAGAGGGCAAGCTGCTGGGAGGCCGGACGCGCAGCGGTCGCGACGGACAGCCGGGCAAGGTGTACTTCCCTCCCAAGGAGGCAGATCCCGCGACCGGTCTGGCGCTCGACGAGTTCATCGAGCTGCCGGACAAGGGCACTGTCACCACGTACGCGGTCATCAACATCCCGTTCCCGGGACAGCGCATCAAGCCGCCCTATGTCGCGGCGTATGTCTTGCTCGACGGCGCTGACATCCCGTTCCTGCATCTGGTCACCGAGATCGATCCGGCGGACGTGCGGATGGGTATGCGGGTGCAGGCGGTATGGAAGCCCAGTGAGGAATGGGGCCTGGGCATCGACAACATCGATTACTTCAAGCCCACCGGCGAGCCCGACGCCGACTACGACTCCTACAAGCACCACCTCTGAGAGAGCACCTGATGACTGATGTAGCAGTGGTGGGCTTCGCACATGCGCCCCACGTCCGCCGGACCGACGGCACCACGAACGGCGTCGAGATGCTGATGCCGTGTTTCCACAAGCTGTACGAGGAGCTCGGTCTGAAGCAGACCGATATCGGCTTCTGGTGCTCCGGATCGTCCGATTACCTTGCCGGCCGGGCCTTCTCGTTCATCTCGGCGATCGACTCGATCGGCGCGATCCCGCCCATCAACGAGTCGCACGTCGAAATGGACGCAGCCTGGGCGCTCTACGAGGCCTACATCAAGCTGCTGACCGGGCAGGTCGAGACCGCGCTGGTGTATGGCTTCGGGAAATCCTCGGCGGGCATGCTGCGCCGGGTGCTGGCCATGCAGACCGATCCCTACACCGTCGCGCCACTGTGGCCGGACTCGGTGTCGATGGCCGGACTGCAGGCGCGCGCAGGCCTGGACGCCGGAAAGTGGACGGCCGAGCAGATGGCCCAGGTGGCACTGGATTCCTACGCCGCCGGCGGCCGCACCGACCAGGAAGAGGTCACCGGGAGTATCGACGACCTGCTCTCGCGGCCCTTCTTCGCCGACCCGCTGCGCCGCCACGACATCGCCCCGATCACCGACGGCGCGTCAGCAATCGTGCTCGCCGTGGGCGACCGGGCGCGCGAACTGCGCGAAAACCCAGCCTGGATCACCGGTTTCGAGCATCGCATCGAGACGCCGATCCTGGGTGCGCGTGACCTGACCACCTCTCCCTCGACGGCGGCGTCGGCCAAGGCGGCCACGGGTGGTGATGCGAGCTCGATCGAAGTGGCCGAGATCTACGCCCCGTTCTCGCATCAGCAACTGATCCTCACCGAGGCTATCGGGCTGGGAGCCTCCACGAAGGTGAACCCGTCGGGTGGGGCCCTGGCCGCCAATCCGATGTTCTCGGCCGGCCTGGAGCGCATCGGCTTCGCCGCTCAGCACATCTTCTCCGGCTCTGCCGGGCGCGTCCTGGCGCACGCCACCAGCGGCCCTGCGCTGCAACAGAATCTCGTCGCCGTTCTGGAAGGGAAGTAACGAGGTGGCTGGCACTTCAAAGAAAAACTTGGCCGCGGTCCTGGGTACCGGGCAGACGAAGTACGTCGCCAAGCGCCACGACGTGTCGATGAACGGCCTGGTGCGTGAGGCCATCGACAAGGCGCTCGCCGATTCGGGCTCAACGATGGACGACATCGATGCCGTGGTGGTCGGCAAGGCGCCCGACTTCTTCGAGGGCGTGATGATGCCCGAGTTGTTCATGGCCGACGCCACCGGCGCGACCAACAAGCCGCTGATCCGCGTGCACACCGCCGGTTCGGTGGGCGGCTCGACCGCGATCGTGGCGGCCAGCCTGGTGCAGTCGGGCAAGTACAAGCGAGTGCTGACCATGGCTTGGGAGAAGCAGTCGGAATCGAATGCCATGTGGGCGTTGAGCATTCCGGTGCCCTTCACCAAACCGGTCGGCGCGGGCGCGGGTGGCTACTTCGCCCCACATGTGCGCGCCTACATCCGACGCTCGGGCGCGCCGAACCACATCGGGGCCATGGTGGCGGTCAAGGACCGGCTCAACGGCGCCAAGAATCCGCTGGCCCATCTGCACCAGCCCGACATCACCGTCGAGAAGGTGATGTCCTCCCCGATGCTGTGGGATCCGATCCGCTACGACGAGACCTGTCCGTCCTCGGATGGTGCCGCGGCCATGGTGATCGGCAACGAAGACGCAGCGGACGCACACCTGTCCAACGGGCATCCCGTCGCATGGATCCACGCCACCGCGTTGCGCACCGAACCGTTGGCCTACTCCGGTCGCGACCAGGTGAACCCGCAGGCCGGTCGCGACGCGGCCGCCGCGTTGTGGCGCGATGCCGGTATCACCAGCCCCATCGACGAGATCGATGCGGCTGAGGTGTACGTGCCGTTCTCCTGGTACGAGCCGATGTGGTTGGAGAACCTCGGTTTTGCCGCCGAGGGCGACGGCTGGAAGCTCACCGAGGCCGGCGAGACGGCGATCGGCGGCAGGATCCCGTTCAACGCGTCCGGCGGCGTGCTGAGCTCGAACCCGATCGGTGCATCCGGCATGATCCGCTTCGCCGAGTCGGCGATCCAGGTGATGGGCAAGGCCGGCGACCATCAGGTCGAGGGCGCCCGCAAGGCGTTGGGTCACGCCTATGGCGGTGGCGCGCAGTACTACTCGATGTGGGTGGTCTCGAGCGATAAGCCTGCGGACAAGCCGGCCTCATGACCCGCATGAAGTACACGCTCAGCGTGGCCATGGGCCCGCTCGAGCACCTGACCGGATTGGCCCGCACCGCTGAAGAAGTCGGGTTCGATTCGATCGCGTTGCCGGACTCGCTGTTCTACATGGAGAAGCAGGCCGCGGACTATCCGTACACCCCGGACGGGTCGCGGATGTGGAATGCCGAGACCCCCTGGGTGGATCCGCTGATCGCGGCCGCCTCGATGGGCGCGGCGACCTCGACGTTGCGGTTCTACACCAACGTCATGAAGCTCGGCTCGCGTAATCCGCTGCTGCTGGCCCGCCAGGTCGGTTCCGTGGCCAACCTGACCAACAACCGGTTCGGGTTCGGCGTCGGAATCGGCTGGGCACCGGAGGAGTTCGAGTGGTGCGGGGTTCCGTTCGCCAAGCGGGGCGCGCGGGTCGACGAGATGATCGAGGTGCTCAAGCTCGTACTCGGCGGCGGCATGGTCGAGTTTCACGGTGAGTTCTACGATTTCGAGCGTCTGCAGATGAGCCCGGCCCCGTCCGAGCCCGTCCCGTTCTACGTCGGCGGGCACACCCCGGTCGCCCTGAAACGGGCGGCGCGGGTCGGTGACGGCTGGACCAGCGCGATGATGACGTGTGCACAGCTGGGTGAGACCGTGACGGCGCTCAACAAGTTGCGGGCCGAATACGGCCGGGCCGATGAGCCTTTCGAGTTCCAGGCGGTGTGCATCGACAAGTTCGATCTCGACGGGCACCGCGAGCTCGCCGCGGCCGGGATCACCGACAACATCGTGATCCCGTGGATGCTCGAGGGTCTGGGCTTCGATGCCCCGTTGGAGAAGAAGCAGGACTCACTCAAGCGGTTCGCCGATACCTACATCCACTCCGGCTGGCAGGACTGACATGGCCGTCACCAACCCCGAGCACCCGGCACACCTGGCAGGCAAGCGATCCCGGGACGCAGTTGCCGCTCGGGACAAGCAGGCCTGGCTGGACAACTTCGCCGACGACGCGATCGTGCAGGATCCCATCGGGCCCTCGTTCTTCGATCCCGAAGGCAAGGGGCACCAGGGCAAGGAAGCCATCGCGGCGTTCTGGGACAAGGCCATCGCCCCGACCGACAACCTCGAGTTCAAGTTTCTCGACACGTTCCAGTGCGGCGACGAGGAAGCCAACGTCGGCAGCATCGTCACCACCATGGGCGGGCACCGGATCACCACCCCGGGTGTGTTCACCTACCGGGTGAACGACGAGGGGCAGATGGTCGCGCTGCGCGCATTCTGGGAAGTGGACCGCGCGAGCGCCGAGAAGATCTGACACCTCGCCGAAACGGCATTCCAGCAGAAGAAGTGCGAGTAGCGACCTGCTGGAATGCCGTTTCGGCGGTGGGAAAGTTAAGCCTCGGCGAGGCCCGACAGGTAACGCTGCGCCAGTTCCCGGTACGCCGCCGGGTTGCTCTGAACCCAGGTATGTGCGCCGGTGCCCGCGATCGGTCCCCGGATCTTCGCGGGCGCACCGGTGACCAACACCTCGTCGGGGATCTTGGTGCCGCCGACCACCAGCGAATGTGCCGCGATGAGGCTGCGTCGCCCGATCACCGCCCCGTCGAGCACCGTGCAGTGGTTGGCGATCAGCGCCTCCTCGCCCACGTGTGCGCCGTGCACGACACACATGTGGGCAACCGTCGCGCCGGGACCGATGTCGACCGGGATCCCCGGCGGGGCGTGCAGCACCGACCCGTCCTGAACGTTGGCGCCCTCACGGACGACAATCGGGGCGAAGTCGCCGCGCAGCACCGTGTTGAACCACACCGAGGCGCCCGCCTCGACGGTCACATTGCCGATCAACGTCGCCGTAGGGGCCACGAACGCACTCGGGTCAACCACGGGCGAACGGCCCTCGAACGAATACAGCGGCATCGTCCACATATACCGCAGGACACCGGCTCCGGCGCGACGACGCGTACCCTGAACAGTAACTATGTCGCTCACGACAATTACCCGCCCCAAGTTCCTGCTCACCATCGGTCTTGCCACGGCCATCGTCGGCACGGCCGCAGCGTGCACTCCGGTCGCTGATTCACCGAGTACGCCGTGGGTGGCCACGCCGTCCTCACCGTCCTCGACGGCGGCGCCGAAGTCGTCGAAATCCGAGGCATCCGACTACAGCCACCTGCTGCTGCAGGCCGAGGATGTCAGTATTCCGCCGGAATCGTTCACCGCGCGGTCCAGCAACGTCAATCCCGACGGTCAGTCCGGAGCCAGTGCGTTGTTCGTCAACGCCGACGACACCAGGGCGATCGCCGACACAATCCTGATCTACCCGGATGCCGCCACCGCGTCGGCAACGCTCAAGCAGGCCTCTGCGGCCGTCAGCACGATGGTCACCGGCGGGCAGCCGCAACCGGTGCCGGTGGGTTCGAACGGCACCGTCATCTCGGGGACCGCACCGGACGGCTCCAAGGCGGTGACGCTGTTGATGTACACCCAGGGCCGCGCGGTGGTACGCCTGGAGTTCGACAGCAACCCGGACGACCCGGTGCCGCCGCAGACGGTGGCCAGCGTGGGACGCATGCAGCAGATCGCTCTGCGAATCGGACTTCCGGAGCGAGAGTAGAAGCCGTTCACGACGGGTATGCCCCAGGTCACGCCTGAATTATTGCCAGGAGGGTGCCAAAAACTGTAACGTGTTCTAGTTAAGAGCACCGATACGGGAGGCCCACCGTGACTACCGAACATGCCGGCATCAGAGAGATCGACACCGGCGCCCTGCCAGACCGCTACGCGCGGGGTTGGCACTGCCTGGGACCGGTCAAGGACTTCCTTGATGGTCAGCCGCACTCTGTCGAGATTTTCGGCACCAAGCTGGTCGTGTTCGCCGATTCCCAAGGCGATCTGAAGATCCTCGACGGCTACTGCCGGCACATGGGCGGTGACCTGTCGCAGGGAACCATCAAGGGCGACACCGTGGCCTGCCCGTTCCACGACTGGCGCTGGGGCGGCGACGGCAAGTGCAAGCTCGTCCCCTACGCCAAGCGCACCCCTCGTCTGGCCCGCACCCGGGCCTGGCACACCGACGTGCGCGGCGGTCTGCTGTTCGTCTGGCACGACCACGAGGGCAACGACCCGCAGCCCGAGGTGCAGATCCCCGAGATCCCCGAGGCCGCCAGCGACGAGTGGACCGAGTGGCAGTGGAACTCGATGTTGATCGAAGGCAGTAACTGCCGCGAGATCATCGACAACGTCACCGACATGGCGCACTTCTTCTACATTCACTACGGACTGCCGACGTACTTCAAGAACGTCTTCGAAGGGCACATCGCCTCGCAGTACCTGCACAACGTGGGCCGTCAGGACATCGGCGGCATGGGCACCCAGTACGGGGAGTCCCACCTGGATTCCGAGGCGTCCTACTTCGGTCCGTCGTTCATGATCAACTGGTTGCACAACAACTACAGCGGCTACAAGGCCGAGTCGATCCTGATCAACTGCCACTACCCGGTGAGCCAGGATGCCTTCATGCTGCAGTGGGGCGTCATCGTCGAAAAGCCCAAGGGCATGGACGAGAAGACCACCCAGAAGCTGGCCAACGCGATGACGGACGGCGTCAGCCAGGGCTTCATGCAGGACGTCGAGATCTGGAAGCACAAGACCCGCATCGACAACCCGCTGTTGGTCGAAGAGGACGGCGCCGTCTACCAGATGCGCCGCTGGTACCAGCAGTTCTACGTCGATGTCGCGGACATCACGCCCGACATGACCGACCGCTTCGAGATGGAGATCGACACCACCGCGGCCAACGAGAAGTGGCATGTGGAGGTTGAAGAGAACCTGAAGGTCCAGGCCGAGCAGAAAGCGGCCGAGAAAGAAACAGCGCAGTCCTGATGACGACACGCAACGAGCGGAGCCAGGCGCCGGATGTCGACGACCTGGCCCGCTCGATGCTGCTGTTGCACGGCGCGCATGACGACGACGATCATCACGCCGGCAGCGGCGGCAACGAAAGCGAATCATGGGCAGGGACGTGGGCGAAGGCACCGGATTTCGCCTCCGATCCACAGCGCGCCGCCGCGGTCCGCGAATCCAGCGCACGCGACCGCGAGCGCTATCTGACTTCGGGCCTGGTCTCGGTGGACTGCCGGTTCTGCCACGTGGCGGTGCAGGTGAAGAAGCTCAGCGCAGAACACACCTCGGTGCAGTGGAATTCCGAGGCGGTGCGACGTTGTGCGACATTCGAGGAGATCCGCTCCGCCGGTGGGGATCCGGCCCGGGCCCGGTCATGCCCGCGGCTTGCCGACAGTATCAAGCATGCTGTGGCCGAAGGGTGCCTCGAAGAGGTGTCCTCGGCGCCCTCCCCCGGCGACGGCTGACGGCCGGTTTCCCTTGCGCGAGCAGACGTAAAGCTGCCCCTTTTCCGAGGAAAAGGGGCAGCTTTGTGTCTGCTCGCGGGAGAGATTACAGGCCCTGGAACCGCTCCTTGACCGCCTCGTCGGTCAACCCGTAGTCGGCCAGTGAGTAGCTGTGCTTCGGCGCCCGCGGCCCCTGCTGGCTGGCGGTGTGACTGTCGACCATCGCCTGGCGGGCGGCATCGGTGAAATCCAGCCCGAAGGTGCGGTAGATGCCTTCCACAGCGCCCACCGGGTCCTTGACGAACTCGAAGTAGTCCACATCGCAGAACTGGGCCGGATCGTGCTTGGCCCGTTCGGTGTTGAACAGCTCCAGACCGCGCGACCAGGTTTCCATGGCATCTTCGCCGATCACGTTGCCGGTGAAGGTGTTCGACCAGCCGGCGGTGGTGTGCTGCGACAGCGAACACATCGAGGCCATGATGGTCTCCGCCGGCCGGTGGCATTGCACGACCAGCGCGTCCGGATACGTCGCGAACAGCGCGTCGAGGGCGAACAGATGGCTGGGGTTCTTGAGCACCCAACGCTTTTCGGGTTCGTTGAGACCGATCAGCTGCAGGTTCTTGCGGTGCCGCTGATACGACTTGGTCCAGTCCTGGCGCGCCAGCCACTGTGAGTAGGTCGGCACATGCGCGAGCGTCTCGTAGGACACCGAGTGCAACGACTGCCGCAGCAACTGCCAGCATTCCTCGACCTCGTCGGCGGTCATGAAATGCAGACCGGTGTAGTCGGGATTCTCCTCGTGCGCCTGCTTGAACCGGGCATCGAGTGCACTGAAAACCGGGTTGTCCGGCCAGGTTTCCCGCGGTGGCCGCGGCTGCGGGAACTCCGCCAGCCACATCTCCAGCCCCTGATGCGCGGGATCGGCAGTGAGCAGGCGGTGGATCACCGTGGTCCCCGTGCGCGGCAGGCCGGTGACGAAGATGGGCCGCTCGATCGGCACTTCGGCGTGCTGCGGGTACTGCGTGAACGCCGCGTTCGACACCAGCCGGGCCACCAGAGCATTGCGCGTGAAGAAGCGCTGCATCTTGCTGCCGAGTTCGGTCAGATCAGCGTCACGCTGGTAGGACTCCAGCAGCACCCCGAGCGCTTCGATGTAGTTGTCGTCGTCGGTGCCGAAATCCTCCAGCCCGCAGGCCTTTACCGCCGAGGCGTGCAGATCCTCGATGGTGCCCACGTTGGTGCGCGGGTTACTCATGCCTTGTATTCTCCGCAGTTCACGTCAAGAGCCTGGCCGGTGATGCCGCTGGACAGATCGCTGGCCATGAACAGGATCGCGGAGGCCACCTCGTCCTCGGTCGGCAGCCGCTTGAGGTCGGACCCGGCGGCCGACGCGTTGTAGATCTGTTCCACGGTGGTGCCGTACTTCTGCGCCTGATGGTTGAAATACCCCTCCAGGGTTTCGCCCCATATGTAGCCGGGCAGCACCGAGTTGACCCGAATACCGTTCTCTCCCAGCTCGGTTGCGAGAGTCTGCGACATGGACAGCAGGGCCGACTTGGCCATCTTGTAGGCGCCGTACTTGGCCTGCGAGTGCCGCACGACCATCGAATTGACGTTCACCACTGAGCCTTTGGCAGCTTCCAGGGCAGGAGTGAAGCCCTGGGTCATGCGCAGTGCGCCGAAGACGGTCAACTCGATCGCGTCCCGCATGTGCTCGAAGGTGGTTTTCGCGAACGGCTTCATGGACGGCACCCGGAATGCGTTGTTGATCAACACGTCGGCCTTGCCGTACTCCTCCATCGTGCGGGCCACCACGTTGGCGACCTGTTCATCGTTGGTGATGTCGGTGCCCACCGCGAGCGCGCGACGGCCCAGTGCCGTCACTTCCTTGGCCACGTCCTCGAGCCGCTCCACCGTGCGGGCGGCCAACACGAGGTCGGCACCGTTCTCCGCACAGCGGCGGGCCAGCGTCGTGCCGAGCCCGGGCCCGACCCCACTGATCACCACTACCTTGCCATCGAGCAGTCCGGCCATCGGTCAGCCCACCATCCTTTCGCCAATAAGCTTCTGACGCAGCGCAATCCGCGCCCGCCAATCGTCGTCGGAAATCTTGTTGCTCTCAAAGTACGGCAGCTTCTCGGCCACGGAACCGATGTCCACCAACTCTGCGGTCGGCCCGTCCTCGGCGCTCAACTCGCGTGACACCCGCTGCCAGCGGAACTGCAGATATCCCTTGCCGTGGCCCAGCGTCTCGCACCAGTTGGTTACCCCGGGATTGTTCTCGGACACCACGATCCGGATCTTGCCATCCGGGTCGGCTTGCGCCTGGGTGCCGTTCAGCGAGGTCTGGTGGTTGATGTAGTCGAGCGAGATGTACCAGAGGCTACCCAGCTGGAAGCCCAGGTAGGGCGCATCCGACACCGGCAGCGTGAGGATCATCGCCTGATCCGGTGTCATGTCGTAGTGCCCGACCGACGAGTACTGGGTGGCGAGCCCACCTGGAGTCAGGCGGGGCGCGGTAACTGTATTGACGGGCAGGTTGTCGTAGAACCACTTCGGGAACTGCAGCCACGTCTTGACGCGCTGCACGAGCTGCTTACCCGCAGTGGCGTAACGCTTCTCGATGAGCTCGCGGGTCAGCGGCGCCGGCGCGGTGCCGGCGGTGTCGGTACGCGAGATCGCGAAGGTGCCGCGCTGCGCCGACCAGTCGTTGTAGACCTCCCGGATCACCAGCTGCGAGGGCGTGGCCGGGGTGAACCGCCACTCGAAGGTACCGTCGGCGGCGATGTCGAGCTTGCGATCGTCGAACGCGGTCTCACTGTCCGGCACGTTCTCGTCGGTGTACTCCCCGCCCAGCAGCTGGAAGCTGACGTCGGTGGTGGTGCCCCGCCGCCCGGTGACGACGTACTCGTGGCCGGGCTGAACCCGGGTGCCGAAGTACATGGTGTCGGGATTGTCCAGCCCCATCTTGGTGAACGGCCCGGTTCCGCTGTGCAGGAACGGGTGTTCGCGGTCGTAGTCGAATGCGACGTGCGTGCACGCAGCGATGCATCCGGCCAGGTACTGCAGACCCTCGAGGAGATCGGCCTCGGTTTCGATGAAGGGCGCGGTGGTCACCAGGTGTTCTGCCTCGGCAATGGCATCGGCCAGCGGTTGTGAGTACATCCAGCATCTGCTCTCTCGGTCCAATATTGGACCGCAGTGGTAGAGTTTCCTACCCGACACTAGAACGCGTTCCAATTCGAGTCAACGCCCGATTGCCGCCAGGAGGACCGATGTCAGACGCCGAGTCGGCCGGCCGCGCTTCACCACCTACCGCCCGGGTGGTGGCCATCCTGGATTTCCTGTCCCGTCATCCGCAGGAGCGGTTCGGGCTCTCCGAGCTCACCCGAAGAGTGCAACTGAGCAAGCCGACCTGCCTGGGCATCCTCAGCACCCTGACCGAATCGGGCTACCTGATCCGGGACGACGCAGACAAGACATACCGCCTCGGCCCGAGCCTGATCTCACTCGGCCAGATGGCCCAGGAGTCGATGCGCATCAACCCGGCGGCCCGCGCCGAGTTACGTGCGCTGTCAGCCGCCTTCGACACCTCCGCAGGCCTGACCGCCGTGGTCGATGACCGGATCACCGTCCTGGAGCTGGTCGGCCCACCGGGCCGGGACCCCGGAGTGCGGGTGGGTCAGAGCTATCCGTTCGCACCGCCCGTCGGCCTGATGTTCGTGCTGTGGGACGACGACGCCCTGCGCGCCTGGCTGGCCAAGGTGCCGACCATTCCACTGCGCACAGAATCCACCCGACTGCAGCGGGTGATCGAAAGCTGCCGCACCGACGGATATCTGGTGGAACGACTGACCCCGGGGGGTCGCCGGCTCTACGCGCTCATGGCAGGGATGTCGACCAATCTGCCCGACGAACTGCGCGCGCTGCTGAGCGAGTTGGTTTCCGACATCGGCGAGCGGGTGTATCTGCTCGACGAGGGACCCGGCGGCCGAGCGCCGCATGACATCAGCGTCATCTCCGCGCCGGTGTTCGACCACTATCAGCGTCAGGTCATGGCGGCGTCACTGCACATCGGAACGGCCTTGACCGACAATGAGATCGGCGACCGCGCCCGCGCTCTCGTGGCAACGGCCGACGCATTGACCCATCAGCTCGGCGGAACAAAACCGACGTACTGACGAGCTCAGAAGTTGTTGCAGGTGTCGAAGACCGTCTGCAACAAGCCCAGATAAGGCTGGTTGGCCGGCTGAGCGGCGATGCCCTCGGCCATTCGCTGGCGCTGATCCCGCGGCGCCTCCAGGAACTGTCCCAGAACCGATTGCACTGCCGGCGATGCGCCGGCCATGGGACTCTGCGCATTGAGCGCGCCCATCACCTGTGAATAGCTACAGGTGGTGTTCACAGCGGAATCAAGCCTGGGATCTGCAGACGCGACACCCGCGCCGGCAGAAAGGGATGTTGCCAAAGCACCGACGGCGACTGCCACTTTGATCGGCGATAGTTCAATCATGCGTGAAGACCTCCTCCCCCCGATGCCCGGACTCTACCCGCCCAAAGTGAATACTCTTGGGGTTTTGGCAATTTGCTGCGCGGGCCACAAATTAGGTCATTTGCCCAATTCGGCGATGTGTCGGTGCGGCTCAGAACAGGCGCAGACAAATCAGCGTTCGTCGGGCGGAAGCATTAGCGAGCGCGCCACCGGCCGGGGCGCCGTGTCTCTCAACAACGCGCTCGCGGGCCGCTGACGCACCTGCTGCGGCCACCAGAACCAACGTCCCAGCAGCGCGGCGATGGACGGCGTCATGAGCGCCCGCACCACCAAGGTGTCCAACAGCAGGCCTATGCCGATCGTGGAACCCACCTGGCCGATGATCCGCAGATCACTCACCACCATCGACATCATGGTGAATGCGAAGACCAGACCCGCGGCGGTCACCACTTTGCCACTACCGCCCATGGCTCGGATGATGCCGGTGTTGATTCCCGCGCCGATTTCTTCTCTCATCCGCGACACCAACAGCAGGTTGTAATCGGAACCGACGGCCAAAAGGATGATCACCGACATCGCGAGCACGAGCCAGTGCAGGTCTATCCCGAGAATGTGCTGCCAGATCAGCACCGAGAGCCCGAACGCCGCACCCAGCGAAAGTGCCACCGTGCCAACGATGACCAGCGCTGCGATCAGGCTGCGCGTCACCAGCAGCATGATGACGAAGATCAGACACAGAGCAGCGACTCCCGCGATGAGGAGGTCGTAGGTCGAGCCATCCCGCATGTCCTTGAAAGTCGGTGCGGTACCGGCCAAATAGATCTTGGCGCTCTCCAACGGAGTGACCTTCAGTGCTTCTTCGGCCGCTTTGACCACCGCGTCGACCCGCGAGATGCCTTCAGCTGTCGCCGGGTCCCCCCGGTGCGAAATGATGAATCGGGCCGACTTACCGTCCGGTGAGAAGAACAGGGTCATCGCGCGCTTGAAGTCCTCGTTTTCGAGGACTTCCGGCGGCAGGTAGAAGGAGTCGTCGTTTCGGGCGGCGTCGAATGCCTGACCCATCGCGGTGGCGTTCGCGCTCATCTCGTCCATCAACGCGAGGGTGCCGGCCATCGTGCTGTGCATGGTCAGAATCCCGGCCCTCATCGCCTTCATGCTCGCGATCATCTTCGGGAACTGCGCCATCAGCTGGGGCATCAGCACATCGAGCTTGTCGGTCTCCTGACTGAGCTCACGCAATTTGTCAGAGACCGAATCGACCCCGTCGATCGAGTCGAACAAGGATCTCGTCGACCAACAGAACGGGATGTCGAAGCAATGCGGTTCCCAATAGAAGTAGTTGCGGATCGGCCGGAAGAAGTCGTCGAAATCCGCGACGTGGTCCCGCAGCTCATCCGTGACAGCTTCCAATTCGCGCGTGTCCTCCGTCATCCGATGTGTCGTGGTGGCCATTTGCTGACCCACACCGTAGAGCCGCTGCGTGATGTTGATCATCGTGGTGATGTCGTCTGCCTGCTTCAGCAGGTCCTTCATGCGGTCCTTCTGGAACGGCACGACCTGTTTCTGATTGGCGCTCTGCAGGCTGAGCAGGAACGGTATCGAAGTCCGGTCGATCGGATTGCCCTCAGGCCGGGTTATCCCCTGCACACGCGATATGCCCGGGACAGCGAAGATCCCCTTCGCCACCTTGTTCAAGATCAGCAGATCCGACGGATTGCGCATATCGTGATCTGCTTCGAGCATCAAGATGTCGGGGGTCATCCGGGACTGCGGGAAGTGTCTCTCCGCAGCCGCATAGCCGACGTTGGCAGGGATGTCGCCGGGCACATACAGACGGTCGTTGTAGCTGGTCTGGTAGGCCGGTAACGCCAACAACCCGGTCAGCGCGATGGCACACGCGGTGACGAGAATGGGTGCCGGCCAGCGGACGATCGCCGTCGCCAACCGCCGCCAGCGCCGGACGATGATCTTGCGTTTCGGTTCGAAGAGCCCGAACCGACCTCCCACCGCGAGCACGGCGGGAACCAGCGTCAGTGCGACCGCGACCGCGACCACCATGGCGACCGCGGTCGGGACACCCATGGTCTGGAAGTAGGGCAGCCGGGCGAAACTCAGACAGAAGATGGCTCCGGCGATGGTCAGCCCGGAGCCGAGGACGACCTTGGCCACACTTCGATACGTGGTGTAGAAGGCGGTTTCCCGGTCTTCGCCGGCCTGCCGCGCCTCCTGATATCGGCCGAGGAAGAATATGCCGTAGTCGGTTCCCACGGCGATGCCCAGCGACACCAGCAGGTTGACCGCGAACGTCGACAGCCCGATGACCTGGTGCAGGCCCAGGAACGCGACCACCCCACGAGCGGCCTGGACCTGGATACCCACCATGAGGAGGAGAAGGACCGCGGTGACCAAAGAACGGTAGACCAGCAGGAGCATGGCAAGGATCACCACGAGGGTGACGATGGTGATCTTGATGATGGACTTGTCGCCGGCATGGTTCATGTCTGCGACCAACGGTGCGGGGCCGGTGACGTAGGCCTTCACTCCCGGCGGAGACGGTGTGCGCGCCACGATGTCGCGGATTGATTCCACGGACTCGTTCGCCAGGGATTCGCCTTGGTTACCAGCCAGATTCAGCTGGACATAAACCGCCTTGTCGTCTGCGCTCTGGACCGCCGGTGCGGTGAGCGGATCGCCCCAGTAATCCTGCACGTGCTGCACGTGTCGGGTGTCGGCCTTCAACTGCCGTATGAGGTCGTCGTAGTAGGCGTGTGCCTCGTCGTCGAGAGGTTGTTGACTCTCCACGACGATCATCGCCACACTGTCGGAATCCGATTCGCCGAAGTTCTTGCCGATGCGCTGCATCGCATGGAACGACGGGGCGTCCTTGGGGACCAGCGACACCGAATACTGCCGGCCGACCTGTTCGAGCGACGGGATGGCGAAGGTCGCAATCGCGACAAACACCAACCAGCCGAGGATGATCGGCACCGCCAACCGGTGAATGATCCTCGCGATACGCGGTGGCTCGTTGCGTCCCACGGGTCAGCGTTCGTCGGGGTTCAGCAACAGGGAACGGACCAGCGGTCGAGGCCCGATGGGCCGCAGCAGCGCACTGGCCGGTCGCTGTCGGACGTGCAACGGCCACCAGAACCACCGGCCCAGCAGGGCTGCGATGGACGGCGTCATGAACGCACGGACGATCAACGTGTCGAAGAGGAGACCGATACCGATGGTCGAACCGACCTGGCCGATGGTGCGCACATCGCTGGCCAACATCGCCAGCATGGTTGAGGCGAACACCAGACCGGCGATCGTCACGACCTTGCCGCTGCCCGCCATGGCGCGGATGATGCCCGTATTGATGCCCGCCTGGATCTCCTCTTTCATCCGGGACACCAACAGCAGGTTGTAGTCGGAGCCGACCGCCAACAGGATGATGAGCGCGATCGCGAGCACGATCCAGTTCAACTGAATGCCGAGAATGTGCTGCCAGATCAGGACAGACATGCCGAATGCCGCTCCGAGTGACAGGGCGACCGTTCCCACGATCACCATTGCGGCCACCAGACTCCGGATCATGATCAGCATGATGATGAAGATCAGACACAGTGCGGCGATTCCGGCGATCAGGAGGTCATAGGTAGACCCGTCCACCTGATCTTTGGCCATCGCCGAGCTGCCGGTCAGATAGAGCCTGGCGTTCTCCAACGGTGTTCCCTTGAGTGCCTCCTCGGCGGCAGTCCGGATCGGTTCGACCCGCGAAATGCCTTCGGGTGTCGCCGGATCCCCTCGTTGCGAGATGAGCAGACGCGCCGTCTTCCCGTCCGGCGACAGGAACACGTCCATCACTCGCTTGAAGTCTGCGTTCTTGAACACGTCAGGCGGGATGTAGAAGGAATCGTCGTTCTGGGCGTCGTCGAAGGCTCGGCCCATAGCCGTTGCACCATCGGACATCTCGTCCATCTGTGCCAGGATCCCCGCCATCGTGCTGCGCATCGACAGCATCATGGTCCTGGTGCTCTCCATCGTGGCGATCATCGCTGGGAACTGGGCGATCATCTGCGGCATGAGCAGGTTGAGTTGATCGAGGTTGCCGATCAGCTGGTGCATGGAGACAGTCAGCTTGTCGACACCGTCCAGCGCCTCGAACAACGATTTGATGGACCAGCACAGCGGGATGTTGAAGCAGTGCGGTTCCCAGTACAGGTAGTTGCGGAGGGGTCGCCAGAAGTCGTCGAAATCCGCCATGTGGTCCCGCAACTCGAGCGTGGTGTCTTCGAGTTCGTGTGTCTTGCCGACCAGACTGTTGGTCGTGACGGCGAGTTGCTGCATCAGGCCGTACATGCGTTGCATCGTGGCGATGGTCTTCGAGATCTCGTCGGCCTGGGTGAGCAAGTCGTTCATACGGGCCTTCTGGAACGGCAAGAGCTGCAGCTGGCCGGCATTCGAGGAGCTGATGATGAACGGAATCGTCGTGTGCTTGAGGGGAGTACCCTCCGGCCGGGTCGCGGCCTGCACGCGGGCCACCCCGGGAACGGCCAGCACGCCCTTGGTCAGCTTGTTCAGCACCAGAAAATCTGCCGGGTTCCGCATGTCATGGTCGGCCTCGACCAGCAACACGTCGGGCGAGGCCATCAGCGACTGCTGAAAATGCCGGCCCGCGGCCTCATATCCGGCGTTGGCGGGAATGTCCTTGGGCAGATATTTCTGGTCGTTGTAGCCGGCCTGATAGGCGGGCAGCGCCAGCAAGCCGATCAGTGACACCGCGCATGCGGCGACGAGGATGGGCGCTGGCCAACGGACGATCGCCGTGCCGATGCGTCGCCATCGACGGGCGATGATCTTGCGCTTGGGCTCGAACAACCCGAATCGGCTGCCCAGCGCCAGAACCGCCGGGATCAGCGTCAACGCCACCGCCACCGCCACCACCATGCCGAGGGCACATGGGATACCGAGTGTCCGGAAGTAGGGCAACCGAGTAAAGCTGAGGCAGAAAACCGCGCCGGCGATGGTCAGACCGGATGCCAACACCACCTTGCCGACGCTGCGATACGTGGTGTAGAAGGACAATTCCTTGTCCTCACCGGCCTGACGCGCCTCTTGGTAGCGGCCGACGAAGAAGATGCCGTAGTCAGTTCCGGCTGCAATACCCAGAGTCACCAGAAGGTTGACCGCATACGTGGACAGGCCGATGAGGCCCTGATCGCCGAGAAGTGCCACCACGCCGCGGGCCACCTGCAATTGGATGCCCACCAGGAACAGCAGGATCACGGCCGTGAAGATCGAGCGGAAGAAGAACAGCAGCATCGTCAGGATCACTGCCAGGCTCAGGCCCGTCACCAGCAGAACGGTCTTGTTGCCGCTCGCGCTCAGGTCGGCGACCATCGCCGCTGGCCCGGTGACATAGGCCTTTACCCCCGGCGGGGGTGAACTGCGTTCGACGATGCCCCGGACCGCTTCCAGGGACTCGTTCGACAGTGGCTGGCCGAGGTCGCCGGCGAGCCCCATCTGGACGTAAACGGCCTTGTTGTCGGCGCTCTGGGCCGCGCCTGCCATGAGCGGGTCGCCCCAGAAATCCTGCACATGCTGCACGTGGGCCGGGTCGGCTTCCAGCTGGCGGATCAGATCGTTGTAGTACCGGTGCGCCTCGTCACCGAGGGGCTGCTCGCCCTCGAGCACGATGATCGCCGCGCTGTTGGAGGTGGCCTCGTGAAAGTTCCTCCCCATACGTTGGACCGCCTCGAACGACGGCGCGTCGCTGGGGATCAGCGATACGGAGTGCTCCTTCTCCACTTGCTCCAACGGAGGTACTACGGCACTCAGGACATATGCGATCACCACCCAGCCGAGGATGATCGGCACCGCGAGCGTGCGGATCATCCTCGCGATGAACGGCGGTTTGGCCCCTGGGGTCGCACCCGGCGTCGGGTTCGGGGGCGGGCTCGTGGTGGGGCTGCTCATGCGGCCTTCAAAAGACAGTAGGTGAAGGCACTTTCGCCGTTCTCGACTCTTTCCGACTTCACCTTGTCATCGATGATGATGCGGCAGCCGATTCTGTCGCTGTCGCCCTGCGCGATGACGTTGACCATCGAGGTGGCCTCGCTCATCGGGAACTTCAATGACCATGGCAGGCTTGCGCCTTCGACGAACTGTGGCTCGGCGTCGACGTCGAAATAGCTGATGTTGGCGACAGTCCCAGGCGGACCGAATACCTCGTACACCAATTGCTTGGGGTCGTAGGGCTTGCGCTCCTCGAGCTCGGTGTCGGCATAAGCAGGGCGCGTCTCGGAGCCGAAAACTTTATGCAGCCGAAGGACGGTAAATCCTCCGGCACCCAGGACCACCAATATCAACAGCGGAATCCAAACCCGCTTCAGAACCCCCACGTTCAAGTACCCCCTGAATCCGCGGTCTAGTCCGGACCATCCACGCCACAGGAGCCGGCGAAGTACATCGACCGCGATCCTCGGCGAGGCATCGGCAACACTGATGCGGTTGGCATTCGAACCCAGCCGGGCGCTGTGGTCACGGCAGACACACGGTAACTCGGGCAGGACAGTTCGAACCTGACAAGTAGATCATTCAGGCCACCTCCATATCGGTCCATTCCCAAGGTGATACGGGATCGTAATCCATATCGCGCACCGTCGAAGCGGGAACGGAATTTAACGCAGCTAATAGTCTGGCATCCCTGGGCAATCGCTGCGGGACGGCTGTGGGTCTGGGTCATTTCGCGGTTTCTACGCACGGCCGCAGGCTTCGACGAGGAAGAAGTCCAGAATTGCAGCGTTCACGGCATCTGGCCGTTCCAGAAAACCGAGGTGACCGGTATTGGCGATTTCAAGATATCGCCCGTTGGGCAACGCATCTGCCACCTCCGCTCCCAGGTGCGGCGGCATCACGAGATCGTCGGCAAATCCGATGACGAGAACGTCGGTGGCGATTGTCCGGTAGGCGGGTCGCCGATCGCTCTGCGGCGCGACGCCGTATTGGGCGCGAATACCTGGTGTCACCTTCGCCGGCCACCTCGTGAACATGTCGATCCAGTCACGTACGGCTTCCTCATCATTCAACGTCCTCGGTGAAAAGCTTTCAAGCAAGCGTAGTTTCGCATCGTATGTGGCGGGCAACCGCACCCCCGCACCGGCCAGATCCTCTTCAGCCGTGCGGAAGAATTCCCGCGTGCGGTCGTGACGGGCCCGCGTTGCCATCAATGCGGCCTGCCGTACCAATTCGGGGCGGGAAAGCATCAATTCTTGTGCGATATATGAGCCCATCGAGACCGCCACCACCCGGACGGGTCCGAGATCGAGTCCTTCGATCAGCTCGGCTGTGTCAGCAACCATCGTGGCCGAACTGAAGCCGTTGGCGTCCGACGTCGCACCCACGCCTCTGTTGTCGAAGGTGATCACCCGATATCCCGCTGCGCGGAACGCGGGTACCTGATGGAGATCCCAGGTCCGCCCTACCCCGCCTTGACCGGCGATGAACAACACGGGCTCCCCGTCGCCGCCGTGATCGGCATAGGCAAGGTTCACGTTCCGTTCCCCGACAGACACTCACGCTTCCAGCCTGGCGAATTCGCCCTGCCGGTACTGGTCGACGCAGGCCGCACGCCGGACCTTGCCGCTCGTGGTGATCGGGATCGAACCTGGAGGTACCAGAACAAGATCGGCCACTCCCAGGCTGTGGGTGTTGAAGATGGCCGAGGTGACATCGCGCTTGACCGCAGAAATTTGCTCGGCGGGGCCGTCGGCCGATTCCGACCGCCTTCTGAATTCGACGATGACAACCAGTTTTTCGGTAGCGCCGTCCGGGACCGCGATGGCTGCACACCGGCCCCGGCTGATCTCCTGGATGGTGGCCTCGATGTCGTCGGGAGAGTGATTACGCCCGTACACGATCAGCAGATCCTTGATCCGGCCGATGACGTATAGCTCGTCATCGAACATGAACCCCGAATCCCCGGTGCGCAGCCAGGGGCCTTCTGGCGTGCCCACTGCCGCAGCAGCAATCCGCGCGCCGAAGGTCGACTCGGTTGCATCCGCCCTGTTCCAGTAGCCACTTGCGACGTTGTCGCCATATACCCAGATCTCCCCGACGGTTCCGGGCGGACACTCGGTGTGGGTCTCGGGTTCGACGATCCTGATCGTCGGCGAGACCGGGATGCCGTAACTGACCAGCGGGGTGCCTGTTCCGTTGTCGCAGCGCTGCGCGGTGCCGGCGGTCAGCGGTTCGGATTCGAAGCGCACGATCGCCGGCGGCTCACCCGCTTCGCGGGTTGCGATGTACACCGTGGCCTCAGCCATCCCGTAGGAAGGCCGGATCACCGCCGGGTCAAGGTTGAGCCTGGCGAACCGCTGGGTGAAACGCTCGAGCGTGGCGGGGTGCACCCGCTCACTACCGGTGATGATGACGAGAATCTGAGAGAGATCAAGCCCGGTCATGTCCGCGTCCGATGTCTTGCGCACCGCCAGTTCGAACGCGAAGTTCGGTGCGGCCGTGTAGGTACGGCCGTTGGTCGCGAGCATCTGCATCCACCGTGCGGGCCGTTGCAGGAACGCCACCGGGCTCATCAGCACGGCGGGTACTCCTGCCAGCACCGGCCCGCAGACTCCGAGGTACAAACCCATGTCGTGATAGAAGGGCAGCCACGACACGATGGCCGAACCCTCCGGTACGACATTTCCGAAGTCCGCGAAGTAACCGGACATCAGCTGTTCAAAGTTGGCCAAGAGGTTTCGGTGCGACATCATGACCCCCGCCGGCTGACGGGTCGAGCCGGATGTGTACTGCAAATACGCGGTATCCGTGGGATTCTCGCTGTGTGATCCCGGCCCGCCGACAGCATCGAGGTCTAGAGTGTCGACTTGGACGATCGCCGGTGCCGACAGGGAATTCGCCTTGAGGTAGTCGGTGACCGCATCAACGACCGCAGACGTCGTCAGGATGACCGAGGGCTCCGCATCCTGGAGTACCGAACTCACCCGCTCGTCGCTGACACCGCCCATGGGAACCGCCAACGGAACCGCGATCCGGCCCGCCTGCAGCGCACCGAAGAAAGCGACGATGTAGTCCAACCCCTGAGGCGCCAGGATGAGCGCGCGGTCACCGGGTGAGCCGAATCTACTCAGCTCCCGCGCCACGTTGCACGCACGTCGATACAGCTGGGAGTACGTCAGGCTCTCTGCCGACCCGTCGGAATTATGTTCATAGTCAACAAACGTCATCGCCGTGTCGTCACCCTGCAGACCCGCCCGCTCCTGCAACAACGTCAAAATGGATGCCTCGCCCACGGGAGTCAGGGTATCGCGGTAAGCGTGCCGAGATATCCGGATCAGCCAGCAAACTAAATTTGAGTAGCCTTATGAATCACATCCACGTCATTCCGCGCCAACGTGCCGAAGTGAGCGAAACAGTGCAACGAAAGCCGCGAAACGCCTCTGATCTTGACTGTTGAGGCTTGAGCAGGAGAAAGACCCCGAAGTAGTTGAAATCGCCTGCATCTCGCCTGTGGATTGATCGGATCGCGAGACAACTTTGCGCAGCGAACATACTGTTAACGTTTGTGAGCGCCCGCGACGGGCGTTGAGCCGCTAATGGACGCTCGCTACCGGCGATCAAATTCTGCGGCTCGGCGTTCGAATGCAGGCTTCTGGCCTTGTCGCGGATGAACCGCGGAAAGGCCTGCCGGGAGGAGTGGCAATTGAATGCATCCGAAATCGTGCGCGGGGGGCTTCCGGGAGCAGATTCCGGGACCGGTACGGCCCCCGTGCCCGCCGCACCGGTCACCCCGGTTGCCATCATCGGCATGTCCTGCCGGCTTCCGGGTGGCATCGACTCCCCCGAGCGCCTGTGGGAGGCATTGATCCGAGGCGACGACCTGGTCACCGAGGTTCCGCCAGACCGCTGGGACGCCGACGAATACTACGATCCGGAGCCAGGCGTGCCCGGCCGGTCGGTCTCGAAGTGGGGCGCATTCCTCGACGACGTTGCCGGCTTCGACGCTGAGTTCTTCGGAATCAACGAACGTGAAAGTGCCGCACTCGATCCGCAGCAGCGGCTGTTGCTGGAGACTGCATGGGAGGCGATGGAGCACGCCGGACTCACGCGGGATTCGCTTGCCGATTCACTGACAGGTGTGTTCGTCGGGATGACGCACGCCGACTACCAGATGCTGGCAGCTGACGCTCAGGTCCTCGAAGCCGCATATGGCTTCAGCGGCAACAACTTCAGCCTGGCATCGGGCCGGATCGCCTATGCGCTCGGGGTACACGGCCCGGCGCTCACCGTCGACACGGCATGCTCCTCCGGCCTGACGGCGGTGCACCTGGCGTGTCGCAGCCTGCACGAGGGTGAGAGCGATTTCGCCCTGGCGGGCGGCGCCACATTGGCATTGGACCCGCGCAAGTTCGCGTCCGGTTCAGCCGAGGGCATGCTGTCGGCGACCGGGCACTGCCACGCCTTCGATGTCGCGGCCGACGGATTCGTAAGCGGTGAAGGCTGTGTCGTGGTGTTGCTCAAGCGACTCGCCGACGCCGTGCGGGACGGCGACCGTATCCTGGCGGTCGTACGGGGCACAGCCGCCAATCAAGACGGCCACACCGTGAACATCGCAACGCCGTCGGATGCCGCCCAGACCGCGGTCTATCGGGCAGCCCTCGCCGCCGCCGGGGTGGATCCCGGCACCGTCGGAATGGTCGAGGCGCACGGCACCGGGACACCCGTGGGCGACCCCATCGAATACGCCAGTTTGGCCAAGGTTTACGGCATCGACGGCCCATGTGCGCTCGCCTCGGTGAAGACCAACCTCGGGCATGCCCAGGCGGCCTCGGGTGCTGTCGGACTGATGAAGGCGGTCCTCGCCGTGCAGCACGGTGAGGTTCCGCAGAACCTGCATTTCACCCGCCTGCCCGACAAGCTCGCAGAGATTCCGACCAACCTCTTCGTGCCACAGGAGACAACACCGTGGTGCACCAACGGACACCACCCCCGGCGCGCAGCGGTGTCCTCCTACGGGCTCTCGGGTACCAACGTTCACGCGATCGTGGAGCAAGCGCCGCCCGGTGCCTCAGAACGCGGGGCGACCCGGCCGGCGGTGTCCTTGCTGTTCCCGCTGTCATCCACCTCGGCCGAAGAACTGCGTCGCACGGCGGGCCGGCTGGCCGACTGGGTCGAAGCACACGAAGATGTCGACCTGACCGACCTGGCCTATACCTTGGCCTCCCGCCGCGTACACCGACCGGTACGCACCGCCGTCAGTGCCGGCAACCGACCGGAACTTGCTGCCGCCTTGCGCGAGGTCGCCGAGGGTGACACCCCCTATCAAGCCGCAGTGGGGCGCGACGACCGAGGGCCGGTGTGGGTGTTCTCCGGTCAGGGTTCGCAATGGGCCGGAATGGGCGCCGACCTGCTGGCGACCGAACCCGTGTTCGCCGCCACCGTGGCGCAAGCCGAACCGATCATTGCCACAGAGTCGGGATTCTCTGTGACCGAGGCGATGTCGTCGCCGGAAACCGTGACCGGTCAGGACCGGTTACAGCCGACATTGTTCACCATGCAGGTCGCCATGGCCGCCACCATGAGGGCACATGGCGTGCATCCCGGCGCGGTCATCGGCCACTCCCTGGGTGAAGGCGCAGCCGCTGTCGTCGCCGGGGCGCTCTCCCTGGAGGACGGCCTGCGACTCATCTGCCGCCGGTCTCGGCTGATGTCCCGAATCGCCGGCAAAGGCGCCACTGCTGCCGTGGAACTGCCTGCCAAACAAGTACTTTCGGAGTTGACGGGCCGCGGCATCACTGACGTTGTGGTGGCAGTGGTGGCTTCGCCCAAGTCCACTGTTGTCGCCGGCACCACGCAGACCGTGCGAGACCTGGTGGCAGACTGGGAACAACGTGGGATCATGGCCCGCGAAGTCCCCGTCGACGTCGCCTTCCATTCACCGCAGGTGGAACCGATCGTCGGCGATCTCACCGAGGCGCTCGCTGATCTCGAACCCATGACACCGGATATCCCGTTCTACTCCGCGACCCTGTTCGACCCACGCGAGCAGCCGGTGTGCGATGCCCAGTACTGGGTGACCAACATGCGCAAGATGGTGCGCTTCGCCACCGCGGTACAAGCCGCGCTGGAGGACGGCCACCGGGTCTTCGCCGAGCTTTCGCCGCATCCGCTGCTCACCCGGGCCCTGGAACAGACCGCCGCCGGCCGCGAGACACCGATGGCTGCCTTGGCCGCAATGCGTCGTCAACAATCGATGCCGAACGGACTGCGCGGGCTCCTGGTCGACCTTCACAGTGCCGGCGCGGAGGTCGACTTCTCGGTGCTGTGCCCGAGTGGTCAGCTGGTGGATGCGCCGCTGCCGACCTGGACGCACCGCCGGCTGTGGCTCAGCGGTGGTGGCCAGGAAGCCCCGACCCATGGCGGGTGCACCATCGCGGTGCATCCGCTGTTGGGCGCCAACGTCCGGTTGCACGAGGAACCGGAACGCTATGTGTGGCAATCCGATGTCGGTACCGGGGCCCAACCGTGGCTCGGGGATCATCAGGTCCGCTCGGTAGCCGTGCTCCCTGGTGCCGCGTACTGCGAGATGGCGCTGGCTGCCGCACGGACCGTGATCGGTGAGGTCTCCGAAGTCCGCGACATCCGGTTCGAGCAGGCGTTGCTGCTGGACGAGCAGACCATGATCGGTACCTCGGCAACGGTATCTGCTCCCGGTGTCGCCGACCTCACCGTCGAAACCGACGAGGAGGGCCAGCAGACTCGGCATGCAGCGGCTGTCCTGCGGGCCGCGGCGGATGAGATTCCGCCCAGCTATGACATTTCCGCGATCCTGACCGCCCATCCCTGCGAAGAGGATGGCTCCGAGGTGCGTAATCGGGTGGGTCAGCATGGCATTCAGTACGGCCCGGCATTCACCGGTCTCGTCACCGTGCACACCGGCGAGGCAGAGGCGCGCACGGTGCTCGCTGAGGTGGCGCTCCCCCGTTCGATCCGTTCACAGCAGGACGCCTACGGCGTACATCCGGCACTGCTCGATGCTTGCTTCCAATCGGTCGAGGCTCACCCCGATGTCCAGGCACTCGGCGGAGACGTGCTCGGCCTGCCGCTGGGGGTCCGACGGTTGCGCACGTACGGCCCGGCCCGCAACGCGCGCTACTGCTATACGCGGTTGACCGCTGCTGACACCACGGGCATCGAGGCCGACATCGACGTTCTCGATACCGACGGCAATGTGCTGCTGAGCGTGCAGGGTTTGCGCCTGGGCACCGGCGCATCCGCCGGCGCGCACGACGACCAGGTTCTCAGCGAGAGACTGCTCGCCGTCGAATGGCGTCAGCGGGAACTGCCGGACGTCCAGTACGCCGATGCCGGTTCATGGCTGGTGATCAGCGCCGCCGTAGGCCCGGACGTGGTTGCCGACAAGCTGTGCGAGATCCTGAAAGACCGTGGCGCACTGTGCACCAGCATGAGTTGGCCCAACCAGGCCGATGACTCACTCACCTGCGAGCAGCTCGGCAGTCATCTACGGGCGGGCCGCTTCACCGGGGTGGTCATCGTGACCGCGCCGAATGACGGTGAGCACGCCGAGCAGTCACCGTTGTTGGGGCGTGAATACGTTCGTCATCTGGTCCACATGACCCGCGAATTGCCGGAAATAAGCGGCGAACTGCCCCGCCTGTACGTCGTGACCCGTAACGCACAGACGGTGGTGGCCGGCGATGTGGCCAATCTGGATCAAGCCGAACTGCGCGGCCTGATCCGGGTCATCGGCACCGAACACCCGCATCTGGCGGCCACGCAGATCGATGTGGACCAGACCGTCGACGTGGAGCAGTTGGGCGCACAACTGCTCAGCGGATCCGAGGAAGACGAGACCGCATGGCGCAACGGGCGGTGGTACACCGCCCGGCTGTGCCTCGCCCCGCTGCGTCCCGAGGAGCGCCAGACCACCATCGCCCATCACGAACGCGACCGGATGCGGCTGCAGATCCGCACGCCCGGGGACCTGGAGTCGATGGAACTCGTAGCCTGCGAACATGTTCCGCCGGGTGCGGGACAGATCGAGGTCGCAGTCACCGCCTCCAGCATCAACTTCGCCGATGTACTGGTCGCTTTCGGCCGCTACCCCGCCTTCGACGGCCGGCTTCCCCAGCTCGGCATCGACTTCGCCGGGGTGGTGACCGCGGTCGGACCCGACGTCACCGACCACAAGGTCGGTGACCATGTGGGCGGTCTGTGTGCCGAGGGCTGTTGGGGTACGTTCGTCACCTGCGACGCACGGCTGGCCACCACCTTGCCGGCCGGGTTGTCCGATGCCGAGGCAGCGGCGCTGACCATCGCGACCGCGACCGCCTACTACGGCCTCAACGACATGGCCCGTATCAAGGCGGGCGACAAGGTGCTGATCCACTCGGCGACCGGCGGGGTCGGCCAGGCCGCCATGGCCATCGCCCGTGCCGCCGGCGCGGAGATCTTCGCCACGGCCGGCAGTGAGGAGCGCCGGCAGTTGCTGCGGGACATGGGCGTCGATCATGTCTACGACTCGCGCACCCTGGAGTTCGCCGATCGGATTCGCCAGGACACCCAGGGATACGGGGTGGACATTGTGCTCAATTCGGTGACCGGTGCCGCGCAGCGAGCCGGTCTCGAATTGCTGGCGTTCGGTGGGCGATTCGTGGAGATCGGCAAGCGGGACATCTACGGTGACACCCGGTTGGGGCTGTTCCCGTTCCGGCGCAACCTGTCGTTCTACGCCGTCGACCTGGCGCTGATGTCCGTCAGCCATCCGGATCAGCTGCGCGAGCTGCTGTCCACCGTGTATCTGCTGACCGCCGAGGGCGACCTGCCGAGGCCCGAGTTCACCCGGTATCCGCTGGCCGATGCGGCCACCGCCATCCGGATGATCAGCGGTGCGCAGCACACCGGCAAGCTGGTGCTCGACATCCCGCATACCGGTTCCACCCGGCTTGTGGTTCCGCCGTCACAGGTGCGGGTGTACCGGCCGGACGGCGCATACATCGTCACCGGTGGTCTCGGAGGCCTCGGATTGTTCATGGCCGAGAGAATGGCGGCCAACGGATGCGGACGTATCGTGCTGTCCTCTCGATCGCAACCGAGCGAACCGGCATCGAAGATCATCGATCGCATTCGCGCGACCGGCGTCGACGTACTGGTCGAGTGCGGCGACATCGCCGAACCGAGCACCGCCGAACGATTGGTGGCAGTCGCAACCGCCGGCGGGCTCCCGGTGCGGGGCGTGTTGCACGCCGCGGGCGTGATCGAGGATGCCGCGCTGACCAACATCACCGACGAGCTCATCGAACGGGACTGGGCACCAAAGGTCTACGGCGCGTGGAATCTTCACACCGCGACCGCCGACCAGCCTTTGGACTGGTTCTGTTCGTTCTCGTCGGCGGCAGCACTGGTGGGGTCCCCAGGGCAGGGAGCCTACGCCGCGGCCAACAGCTGGCTGGACGCCTTCAGCTTGTGGCGCCGGTCCAAGGGCCTTCCGGGCACCGCCATCGCTTGGGGCGCGTGGGGGCAGATCGGCCGCGGTACCGACCTCGCCGAGAGCGCCGGAATCGCCATCGCGCCTGACGAAGGTGCGTATGCGTTCGAAGCATTGCTGCGTCACGATCGGGCGTACACCGGCTACGCGCCGATCATGGGCACGCCATGGTTGAGCGTGTTCGCCGAACGCAGCCCGTTCGCCGAGGCATTCCGGTCAACCGGTCAAAGTTCGACGGGCACCAGCAAGCTGCACGCCGAACTCCACGAGCTGCCCCCGGAAGAATGGGCCGGCAAGTTGCGGCATGTCATCTCAGATCAGGTCAGCGTGATCCTGCGCCGCAGTGTCGACCCGGACCGCCCGCTCTCCGAGTACGGCATGGATTCACTGGGAGCACTCGAACTACGCACCCGCATCGAGAACGAAACCGGAATACGGATCTCGGCAACGGGAATCACGACGGTGCACGGCTTGGCGGACCTGCTGTACGAAAAGCTCGCACCGGCGGAAGCGGTGTAAGCCATGTGGGGGCCATTACTGCTGCTGGCGGTGTTGTTCACAGTCAATCCCGTGCGCCTCGGGATCATCCTTCTGGTGCTCTCTCGACCACGGCCCATGCAGAATCTGCTCGTTTACTGGATCGGCATCCTCGTGGTCGGCCTTGCCTATCTGCTCATCCCGTTGGTCTTACTCCACTCCACACCGACGTCAGCTGCACTGACGAGGAGTTTCGGGCAGCCGACTGAGAGCCCCACCGTCCAGCTCATTGTGATCACCACAGGTGCGCTGCTGTTGCTGATCGCCATCGTGCTGGTGACCCGCTCGTTCGAGCGGACACCGAGCAGTCGTGCCGCGTACACGCGGGATCGGGGGCAGGACGCGGACGAGCCGGGCGGGAAGTTCGATCTGGCTACGCTGCCGGCCATCTCTCGGCTGGTACGTCCCGCGCAGGATACGGTGCCAGAAAAGAACTCTCGGATTCAACGGATGCTAGCCAGCGCGCGCGACGCGTGGCAGAGCGGCTCGCCGTGGATCTCGCTCATCATTGGCCTCATGGTGTTGCCCGCCGACGGAGTTGTATTTGCCCTGGCCCTCATCGTTGCCTCAGGTGCCGGAATCGCGATGCAAATCGGTGCCGCCATCGTGTTCCTGATCGTCGCGCTCAGCGTTGAAGAAGTCATCCTGGTCAGCAATCTGGTTGCGCCGGAGAAGACCGAAGTGGTGCTGCGGCGTTTGCATGAGCTGGCACTTGCTCACCACCGAAAGTTCATGGCAGCCATCCTGGCATTGGTTGGCGTCTCGCTGATAGTCCGGGCGACCGGCGTCATCTGATGCGCAACGTCCTCGACCTGCTCGATCAGACGATGTTCGACTTCGGGCAAGCTTCAGAATCGACCACGCTTCTGCAGTGTGTCTGGGTGTATGACCATCCTATTGACATCGACGGTCTGCGGCTGTTCCACGGCCATCTTGAGCGGGGACGGTTATCTCGCTGTATAGCAAAGTCTCCGTTGCCGTTCGGCCGCAGCCGCTGGGTGGCAACCGCGTGTTCGTCCGACCTCGAGCTCGTCGAGTCGGCCCGTCCGCGTGAGGCATTCGATGACTGGCTCGACGAGCAGGTCAACTTTCCACTGGACTCCCAGCACGGACCCGCATGGCATCTCGCCACCGCGCCGTTCACCGACGGCGGCGCCGGAGTGAGCCTGGTCATCTCACACTGCCTCGCCGACGGCGTCGGGCTGTGGCAGGCGATGGCAGATGCCGCACTCGGCCGCGACGACCCGATCACCTGGCCGGACCCCACATCACGCGGGCGGTGGCAAGCCATCTGCCAAGACACCGGCCAAACCCTGAGAGACATCCCCGCCATCAGCCGTGCCATTGGTTCGGCAATTCGTTTCAGCCGGAAGAGTCGCAACGGCGCCAAGGCCGGCACAGCTCCGAAGGCCAAGTCACCTGCTCCACCAGTCGGAACCGAAGATTCGTACAACCTCCCGGTGGCAACGGTATTCGTCGACGCCGACGAGTGGGACGCCCGCGCCCGAGCACTCGGCGGAACGCGCAACACCCTGCTCGTAGGCCTGGCTTCTCTCCTCGCCCAGCGCGCCGGACGAGTGGCCACCGACGGTTCCGTGGTCGTGACACTTCCGGTGAACGAGCGCACCCCAGACGACACCCGCGCCAACGCCATCAGCGGCGTCCGGGTCACCATTGACCCCGCATCCGCGACAACCGACCTGAGCGACATCCGGGCCACGGTGAAACAAGCGCTGATTCGTCACCGGGAGGTGCCCGACTCCGACGAGGCACTGAACGCGCTGGTCCCGCTGTTGTCCAAGCGCCTCCTCATGGCTGCCCGCAGTGCGACACGAGGTGCCGCGTTCAACCTCGTCGGCGCATCGAACGTCGGAGAGGTCGACGCCGACGCCGGCCGGCCAGACGGCACACCAGCCGAGTCCTTTGCCCTCAGACTGCACCACTTGGGTGTAGACAGGCCGGCGATGCAGCAGTACGGGGGATTACAGACCATGCTGTCGGGAACGGTGCAGGGGCGGGTTTTCGTCTCGCTGATTTCTTACCTCCCAGGCCGCCTCAACTCCAAAGATGAACTACGTCGGCAGCTTTCCACTGCCTTGAGCGAGTACTCGCTCGCCGGCACGTATCTGTGATCGGGACGAATTGAGCGATACGTCTTCCTCACAGACCTCAGCAGCCCGTCGGTGACTCTCAGCGACTTCGCCGGCGGAGGTATTCGGCACCCCCGACAGTCGTCGTCGAGCCCGGTCGGTCACCTTTCCTGCAGAATGGCGAAACCAGTTGTGCGGCAACGGGTTCTGCCACATTTTGGTGCGCCGGCAAGATACATCGGCCCGTTCCGACTCCGCCGCCGGAGCACAAACCCGAAAGGCCGAGGGCCCGAGTGGGCGGCAATGCGCCACGATTGCCTCCGTTCGATATTTGCACCCGCACACAATGCGGCTCGGGCCGTGAAGAAAGCCGTAAAACCAATAGAGCCCGTAAGAATTCACCTGTATTCTGAAGCTCAGACAAATCATTACGGGATCCCGGGGAGGGTCCATGAAATCAATCCTCAAAATGCTGACGTCAGGCTTTCTTCTGATGCTGGGCCTTTGGTTGCTCCTGTTTGCCCCGGCGGGCACACTGGACCATTGGAAAGCATGGCTCTTTTTCGCAGTGATAATTATCTCCTCGTGGGTCTCGAGTCTCTATCTCCTACGCAGGTCACCCGCGGTGCTCGAACGCCGCATGCTTGCCACCGAAACGCGGCCGGTGCAGAAGCTCCTGGCCGGTACGAATTATTTTTTCTGGCTTGCGCTGGTCGTCGTCAGCGCGCTCGACCACCGATTTGGATGGTCGTCGGTCCCGACCCATATCTCCATAATGGGATTTATTCTGATTTTGATTGCGATTGTCGGCATAACACTGGTTTTCGCGCAGAATACTCATGCAGCCACGACCATCCGAGTGGAAGAAGACCAACCACTCGTCTCTACCGGAATATACGGTCGAGTACGGCACCCCATGTACACGTTTACCACCTGCCTGTATTTAGGCACTCCACTTGCGCTCGGATCCTATTGGGGTCTGATTTTCACAGTTCCCGCCCTTATAATCTTCGCGCTGCGAATCCGCGACGAAGAAAAGTTGCTCAAAGAAGAGTTGTTCGGTTACCACGACTACATGCAGAAAGTTCCGCACCGCCTGGTGCCGGGCATTTGGTGACCAGAACCGCCGATACCCTGGAGGCCTCGCGGAATGCTTCGAAAAGGCCGTTCACCCCGCGGTTTTGACGAACTGTCCACCCATCACGAGGTCAACAAGCTCTTGAGCTTGTTACCGTATTGACTCAGCGACTTAGCGGTCAACATCTCGTAGTGCGCACTGTCAACCGTATGAGCAGAAATCTCACCAGAAATGTAAGGTCGCCAGTTCTCAAGACGGGACTTAGCGGTCCGTCGCGCTCGCCATCGCCTAGACCAAGGTCCGATACCCACGCCGCCGTCTTTCAGATTAGGCGCAGCAGAAAACATCACCATATCGCCATCGAACACATCGGGCGTGTGTTCTGCGAGACACTGCTGATTTATACCGACGCTTTGGATCATGAACTCGAGCAGCGCCTGAGCCGGAGAAGTAAGCTTCGCCCCTCGACGCCGAATGAGCATCTCAGCCTGTCGATACGCGAGAAGTTTCCAAGGAGCAGGGACCGCCATATTGTTGGTCTGCAAGATGAATCCCAAAACCCGCCCCTCGGCCACTCGGCGATTTCTTCCGACGACTCGCCCAACGCGCTTCGTAAACCAGTTCCTGCTCAATACAGCATCTATCAACACAAGGTTCCGGACGTCACATCCCCGATGCTGAAGCTCTACCGCGAGCGCCTGAGCGGCTACGCCACCGAAAGACCATCCGAGAATCCGATAGGGACCATTCGGATAAAGATGTTGTACGCGGTTTGCATAACTGGCCGCCATGCTTCGGATCGAGGAGAATTCAACGCCCAGGTCTTCCGGTATTTGATTGATTCCGACGATAGGACCATCCGCGTAATCACCTAGAGCACGATACTGCCGGCTCATCCCGAACCCGTCGTGGATACAAATCAACGGAATTCCGGAGCCCTCTTTGAGAACCTCAACAGGGGCCACTTGCTCTGCATTATCGTCGACCGCGGACACCTCATGGTCAAGGCACTCAGCCAACCGACCGACTGTGGGCGCGCCGAACAGATACCGTACCGGTACGTCGCGGCCGAGTTCCGGCTGCAGTCGCGCACACACTTGAGTGGCTGTCAACGAATCTCCACCGAGGGCGAAGAAGTCGTCATCGAGGCCGACCTGCCCGAGTCCCAGCACATCAGCGAATGCCTCGCCGATCGCCTTCTCGACCACGGTCTGCGGCGCCCGGAAGACTGCATTGGCGAACAACGGTTCTGGCAACGACTTACGGTCGATCTTGCCTGATGTGGTCAGAGGAAACTCCTCGACAACGATGATCTGGGTCGGCACCATGTATTCGGGCAAGCGGTCAGCCAGCCACTGCCGGACTTCGTTGACCTTGCCGTTGGCGTCGGGATCGTTGGAGTACGAGGTGCGCTGCTGGTTTCGGACGGCCGGCAGATACAGATCGGTCTGTACCGGAACGGATACGTCATCGGTGGTTGCCGTGTAGATCGCGTCGACCGTGCCCGGCTGAGCACCCCATGTGACCACGGTCCGATATCCGAGTGCCTCACCGAGCCGATACAACTGCTCAGGCAGAACTGCCCCATCGATGTCGGCGATGTCGGCGAAGGACTCACCGGCCGCCAATGCACGTTCGGCAGCCACGTCGGCGATCACCCCGGCGCGTGGAATTGCGCTGACTCGCATCATCGCCGGACGCTGAGCCCGCAGTTTGGCATCCAACCCGCTCAGGCTGGCGCAGTCCGTCCATGGCCAGGTGGGTACTGCGGCCAACGAACGCACCGGCGTCGGAGCCTTGTGGATGACGACGTCGTAGCGGTAGCGGGACAACTCATTGTCGTATTCACCGCGCTTGACCTGGATATCCAACCCGGCCACCGACGAATGCCTGGTCGCCCACGTAGTGAAAAACTCTGGCGCCAAGAGCAATTCGGGGTCGCCCAGGACGGACCGCTGCACCCGGCGGCGAATATCCTCGATATCGTCACTGCCGTTACGTGCCATCGCTACGGCGGTCTGGAATGCCCCCTGCAGGCTGTGATTGCGCACATCTCCGAGGAAGAGTTTTCCGCCGGCGGCCAGCAACCCGAATGCCCGGTCTATCACCTCGTCCAGGTAGCCGGAATTAGGGAAGTACTGGATCACGGAGTTCAGGATGATCGTGTCGAAATAGTCCACCGGGAGTGAATCGGTGACATGCGCGGGCCGGGCCAGCAGCCGAACCCGGTACCGCCACGGAACTTTCTGCTCCTCCAAAGAGTGCGCCAGCTTGTCGATGGCCACGGCCGACATGTCGGTGCCCACATAGAGCTCGCAGTGGGGGGCGACTTGGGAGAGCACAAGGCCCGAACCGGCACCGATTTCGAGCACCCGCTGCGGTTTCAGGGCCAGAATTCGGTCCACCGTAGCCGACTGCCACTCCTGCATCTCCGCCAGCGGAATCGCCTCGCCGGTGTAGCTGCTGTTCCATCCTCGGAAATCACCGCCGATCTTCGGATCCTCGAGCTCGGCGTCATACAACTCGTCGTACATCTGCTGCCACTGATCGATGACTTCGGCATCGTGATCGGAGGTGCTGTTTTGCTCCAATGCCACGTAGGCAACCAGATGGTCGGCGGTATCACGGTGATACACCGCCGCGGCGGCACGCCTGACCTGCGGGCACACCAGCATCGCGTTCTCGATCTCGGCGAGTTCCAACCGCTGTCCACGCAGTTTGACCTGCGCATCGGCCCGGCCCAGGTACTCCAACGTCCCCCGCTGAGCCCAGCGCACGACGTCACCGGTGCGATACATGCGCGTGCCCGGAACCGTGGAACCTCCGAAGGGGTTGGCCACGAAGCGGTCTGCGGTCAGATCGGCCCGGCCCACGTACCCACGCGCCAATGCCGGCCCGGCCAGATACAACTCCCCGACCACGCCGATCGGCACCGGCTTCAGCCGCGCGTCGAGCACCAACGCGCAGACACCGGCAATCGGCGCACCGATGTCCACAGGCCCTCCCGAAGACAACGGCGGGGTGCAGGTCGACCAGATGGTGCCCTCGGTGGGGCCGTACGCGTTGAACATCGCCCGGCCGGGCGCCCAGGCGGCCACCAACTCCGCAGGGCAGGCCTCACCCGCGGTGATCAACGTCGTGAGTCGTCCATCCAGGTTGGTCTGGTCGAGGGTGGCCAGGACTGTCGGGGTGATCACGGCCGCATCGACGTGAGCATCCTTCACCAGCGCTGTCAGCGCAGCTCCCGCATAGGAATTCGACGGCGCCACCACCAACGCTGCCCTGGAGCCCACCGCCAACAGCACCTCGAAGACCGAGGCATCGAAGGTCGGCGCGGCCACCATCAACACCCGAGCATTCGGCCGCAAGCCGAACGCGGTCCGCTGCGCGGCCGCCACACCCAGCAGACCGGCGTGGGTGACCGCCACGCCCTTCGGCGTTCCCGTGGATCCTGACGTGAAGATCACGTATGCGGCATCGTCGGTCCGCGACGGCGCCAGGCGCTCCATGTCCGTAATCGGGTCTTCGGACCGGGACGAGAGATCGAGGGTATCGAGACGGAGCACGGGGCACTCACCGGTCCCGGCGACGGCGTCCGCGCCACGCGTCAGCACGCATACGGCCGTGACAGTGTCGAGAACCATGGCGATCCGTTCAGCCGGATGACCGGGATCGACGGGAACGTACACACCTCCGGCCTTGAGTACCGCCCACCATGCCGTCACCAGTTCAGCCGACCTACCCATCGCCACGACGACCGCACACTCCGGCCCGACACCCGCTGCGATCAATGCCCGCGCCAACCGGTTGGACACCTGATCCAACTCGCGATACGACAGCTGCTGCCGCTCATCCACGAGCGCCGTCGCATCCGGATCTGCGGCCACCGCCGCGGCCAACAACTCAGGCCCCAATCCCACCGGAGCACCCGTCTCGGCACCAGACCAGCTGTGCAGCAGCAGATTCCGCTCATCGCATTCAAGCAGTGCCACATCGCCCACCACCACCGACGAATCAGCCGCCACCGCCTCGACCACCCGGCCGAACCACCCCACCAACCGTTCGATACTGGAGCGGTCATACAGATCGGTGGCATAGGTCACGATCCCGGTGGCCATCGGCGCACCCGAATCCTGGTCAGGAACCTCCCTGATGTCGAAATCCAGATCAAACTTGGCGGTGTGGGTCAGCACCGTCACCGGTTCGATGACCACTCCGTCGAGAGACACCTCGGGGAGCGCATTGTTCTGGAAGGCAAGGGCTACCTGGAACAACGGATGATGCGACGTCGACCGCGTCGGGTTGAGTTGCTCCACCAGCAACTCGAAGGGCACGTCCTGATTCGCATAAGCCCCCAGTGCCTTCTGCCGAACTCGATCGACGACATCGCTGAACCGCTCTTGGGAATTGACCTCGGAGCGCAGCACCCAGGTGTTCACGAAGAAGCCCACCAGGTCTTCCAACGCGGTATCCACCCGGCCGGCGATCGGCGTACCCAGCGCCACGTCTTCGCCGGCTCCGGCCAGATGCATCACCACCGCCGCAGCGGCTTGCAACACCATCGACACAGTGGCGTGGTGGTCCACCGCGACTGCCTTGAGCCCAGCCCACAACTCAGGCTCGATGCGCAGGTCGACCACGTCACCGTGATAACTCGGCACCGGCGGCCGAGGCCGGTCGGCCGGTAGCGAAACCACCTCGGGCAGGTCCGCCAACTCGTTCCGCCAGTACGCCAACTGCCCGGCGATCCGGCTGTCAGGGTCCGCCAGATCTCCCAGATGATCGCGCTGCCAAAGGGCGTAATCGGCATATTGCACCGGCAACGGCGTCCAGTCAGGAACCTGCCCGCCACACCTGGCGGCGTAGGCGACTCCGACGTCACGCACGATCGGAGCCATCGACCAGCCATCAAACGCGATGTGGTGCAACACGATCCCGAGGACGTGCTGTTCAGGGCCGACCTCGAAGATCTGGGCTCGGACCGGCACCTCTGCCGACAAGACAAATCGATGCCCGGCCAACGCCACCAAACCGCCTGCGACGTCGCCTGCCGACGCCGACATGTTCTCCGCGTCCGAAGGCCTCCACATTCCCGCCCGCGCCGGCAATATCGTCTGCGAGGGCACTCCGTCGACGTCGACGAACACCGTACGCAGCGACTCGTGGCGCGCAATCACATCGTCAAGCGCCGATTCAAGCGCCTGACGGTCCAGCACACCGTTGATCTTGAAGGCGATCGGCATGTTGTACGTTGCCGCCCCGCCCTCGAACTGATCCAGGAACCACAGCCGCTGTTGGGCATATGACAACGGAATGACCGCCGGACGCTGCCGCGGGGTCAGCGGCTCACGACCACCCGAGCCCACCTTGATGAGGAGCGCGAGTTGGGCGATGGCGGGTGCATCGAACAGGGTTCGGACGGCCACTTCAGCATCCAGGCGGGCATCGACTGCGGCGAGCAGTCGCATCGCCGACAACGAATCTCCGCCCAGGTCGAAGAAGGAGTCATCCACCCCGACCCGCTCCAACCCCAACACCTCGGCGTAGATGCCGG
>NZ_JBZTYL010000004.1:0-630 GCF_058536225.1 Mycolicibacterium arcueilense | reverse complement strand
ACGGCCCTCCGAGATCTGGCAGCTCCGCCATGTCGGGACCGGGAAGGTCGTGCAGCTGCCCTCCGGCTGCTGTGATCTGAAGCGACAGGCCTGCCAAGGTGTTTACGCTGATGGCTTGGAGGACCGCCTGCTCCATCGTCGGCGCCGCGCTGGTGAGGCCGTGTCCGCGCAGCAGCACCACGGGCCGATCGCCCATGGCGTCGAGCATTTCCGCTGCGAGCTCGCGGTTTCGCACGAGCACTCCTCTGGGGTAGACGGGTATTCCGTCTGCCGCCAGGCGGGTGCCCGGGATGTCGAACGCCCCGACGATCGGCCGGATAGCGAGCCCTGCCAAGTCGGCGGCCACGACCTGCGGGGGGGGTATTGCGGCGGCGGACCGTATTTGGATCCGTCTTCTGTCTCTGTCGATCGCATGCCTTGTATCGTACCCAGCGTCGGCGGGACTGTCGGCACTGCCGCGCTGGCCGGCTTCATGGGCTGACGCTCAGCCGGGCGAGCTCGTGTCGCCAGGCGGTCGCGATGTTGAACGGCCCTCCGAGATCTGGCAGCTCCGCCATGTCGGGACCGGGAAGGTCGTGCAGCTGCCCTCCGGCTGCTGTGATCTGAAGCGACAGGCCTGCCAAGGTGTTT
>NZ_JBZTYL010000003.1:0-76535 GCF_058536225.1 Mycolicibacterium arcueilense | reverse complement strand
CCCGAGTGTCTCGAGAACAGACCGCCTAGTCACGCACCCGGGCAGGCGATTCTGCAACAGCCACATAGTGACTGCAATCCGCCGCACTGAGTGCCGAGCCAGCTAGGGGTTGCCTGCGGGCGGCGCCGTTGTCGTCGTCACCGGCGCAGTCGTGGTTGTCGTCGGCGGGGCCGTCGTCGTGGTCGTGGTCTCGGTCGTCGTGACGGGCTCAGTAGTCGTGGTCGTGGCGGTGGTTTCCTCGACAGTGGTGGTCGGTACGACCGTCTCGGTGACGGTGTGAGTCGGCGCCGGAACCACCGGGGCCGAGGTGGCGACCGATGTCGTGGTGGTTGCCGTGGTCGACGTGGTGGTAGTGGTAGTCGTCGACGGGGAATCGGACGAGAACAGCTGCACCAGGGCATAGATGACCAGCGCGGCGATGACTGCACCCCCAGCGCCCATGCCGATCAGCGCGGCGGGCTTGCGGTACCACGGGACGGGCTCGGGAGTGGGCGGCGCGGGCGCTTCGGAATACTCGCCGTAGCTGGGCGCGTACTGGGTGGGCTCGTCGTCGTCGTAATAGTTCGACACGCGCCGATGGTAGGCGCGGTCAGCCGCCCGGCGGGGGATACAGCGTGCGTGTCACGTTGGTGCGCGGCCGGTAGTGCGTCGTGGGGTACTCGCCGTAGTCGGCGCCCGGCTGCGTGTACGACGGCGAGGTCGTTGTCGTGGTGGTCGTCGTTGTCGTCGTAGTGGTGGTCTCGGACGACGTGGTGGGCGAGGTCTCGGTCGTCTCCGACGGCGTGGTGGTCGTGGTATCGGACGGCACGACGAACTCGGTGGTCACCGGCAGGCGGGAGGTGGTGGTCCGGGTCGTGGTGGACTTCGTGGTCTTCGAGGTCGACGTATAGGTGGGCGGGACGAAATCGATGGGAGCGTCCTCGGGTCCTCCGGAGCTGGTCAGCGAGATCACCGCCCACAGCACCAAGCCGATCACGGCGAGGGCTGCAGCGCTGGCCCCCGCGACTGCCGGCGTCGAGTGATGCCAGGGCGCCTCGGGAGGCTGCCCCTGATCGTCCTCGTCACCGGCCACGGGCACCGATACTATGCCCGGCCCTGAAGCGGGCTTCGGTCAGCTCAACTGACGGATGACATCACCGGCGAAGAGCTCGAGATGATCCAGATCCGACTGGTCGAGCATTTGCAGGTAAACCCGCTGCACACCGGCCTCCAGGAAGGGGCCCAGCTTGTCGACGATCTCGGCGGGCGTACCGACCAGCGGTGAATTGCTGCGCAGCTCGTCGACCTCGCGGTTGATCGCCGCGGCGCGTTCGGCAATCTGCGCCTCGTCGCGGCCCGCGCACAGCACGAACGCCGCCGAGTAGGTCAGGGAGTCCGCGGCTCGTCCGGCCGCGACCACCGCGTCGGCCACTCGTGCGAACTGCGTCTTGAGGGTGTCCAGCGGCACGAACGGGATGTTGAATTCCGCCGCGAACTCGGCAGCCAGCGCCGGTGTGCGCTTGGCGCCCATGCCGCCGATGATGATCGGAACGGACGACTGCGTGGGCTTGGGCAGGGCCGGTGAGTCGACGACTGTGTAGTGCTTGCCGGTGAAGTCGAACGTCTCGCCGACGGGCGTTCCCCACAGGCCGGTCAGGATGCGCAGCTGTTCTTCGAGCCGGTCGAATCGCTCGCCCAGGGGCGGGAACGGGATGGCGTAGGCCTGGTGCTCGGCCTCGAACCAGCCGGCACCGAGGCCCAGTTCGACACGGCCACCACTCATTTCGTCGACCTGTGCCACCGAGATGGCCAATGGTCCAGGGTGGCGGAAGGTGGCCGAGGTGACCATGGTGCCAAGCCGGATCGTCGAGGTCTCGCGGGCGATGCCGGCCAGCGTCACCCAGGAGTCGGTCGGCCCGGGCAGCCCGTCGCCACTCATCGCCAGGTAGTGGTCAGACCTGAAGAACGCCGAGTAGCCGAGCGCTTCGGCGGCGCGGGCCACCGCGAGCTGATCGGAGTAGGTAGCGCCTTGCTGGGGTTCGACGAACACACGGAAATCCACGGATGCCAGCCTATCGGCGATCTCAAGTGGGCGGCTGCTGACTGAGTTCGTCAAACCTCGCGAGCGCCGCATCGCGGTCCGACTCTTCGAATAGCTCGCTGCGACTGATCAGATCGCCTTCGACCATCATGATGTCGATCCCCCGCCAATCGGCCTCGAAGCCCTCGGGCGTGGCCCCTTCCGCCGCATGAGTGATGACCGCGCCGCAGCCGCTCAACCGATGTACGGATTCGACGTAGATGCGACCTTCGGGCATGTCGTCCCACGAAGAACGGATGTATGCGTTCAGGCCACCGGGCTCGAAGGAGGTCGCTCGGTGGTGGTCGATATTCACCCAGTCGGGCGTGGTCGAGGGTAGTTCGTGACGGTTGGCCGCGGCGATGGTTCGTGTGATCACTGACCAGGTATGCGCATAGGCCGAAGCCTCGCCAGCGAGGTAGCGGGCATCCAACTCGGCGAGGGCAGAGTCGATGTCGTCTAGGTCGAACACGACGATCGCCAAAATTCGCTCATTCGCGTCGATCTCGACCACCTGCAAGTCGTCGATGCTGAATCGATCCGGCTCGCTTCCGGACTTACTCACCTGAACACGAGTGAGAGCGAGGTGATCTCCACGGATCGCGATGGTTGTGACGTCGTCGGTTTTCAGTCCGACGTCGACGACGGCATGGCCGTGTGCGATCACGGCGTCACGGCCGTGCCGCGAACCGTCACCCACAAACCGGCGGCGATCGTCGATCGCGGCATCACGGTACAGCGCTTCGGACACAGCCTCCCAGTCACCTGCGGCGTAATTGTTGTGGATACGTTCGAATATGCGGGATGCCGAGTTGCACAGCCGTGGCACTGGCTGGATAAGTTCATCAAACCTCGCGAGTGCAGCGTCGAGGTCTGCCTCGTCGAACACTTCGCCGAGCCTGATTCGGTCGCCTTCCACGGTCAAAATGCAAACGTCCCGCCACTCGGCATCGAAACCCTCTTGAGAGGTTGCTGTCGCCATATGAGTGACGACCACTCCGACGTCACTGAGCCGATGAACCGCCTCGACGTAGATGGTGGCTTGTGTCGTGATGTCCCAGATCGCGCGGAGTGACGCTCCCAGACCACCGGCCGCGATAGCGACTGTTCGCCGGTGGTCGACATCCGTCCAATTTGGTGTGGCCGCGGGAAGCTGATGCCGATTCAGCGCAGCGTATGTGCTTATGGTCGTCGACCACGTCTGCGCATGGGTCGCGGCCTCACCTGCGAGGTAGCGGGCATCGAGTTCTTTGAGTGCGGCGTCGAAGTCGTCGGAGTCGAAGGTGACGACGGCGGCGATGAGCCCGTGGTCGTCCAACGCAATGATCTCGAGAATTTCCACATGGAACCCGTCGACCTGCTCATCGCGGTTTGCATATCGGGAGCGCCTGAGTGCGAGGCGCTCACCGCGCGTCGCAATGACGGTTGCCGCTGTGTTCCTGACGCCGAGCCCAGCGACCGCGCGGGCATCTTCGAGGGCGGCATCCCGACCGCGACGGATTCCGGTGCTTACGATGTGTCGGCGGTCCTCACTGACCATGTTGTCGGCCAGCATGGCCTCCATCGCATCCAGATCCGGTTCAATAAAACACTTCTGCAAGCGCTCGTACGTGCGGCTCGCCGCGTTGCTTGGCTGTGCCGGGCGACTGAGTTCGTTGAACCGTGCGAGCGCAGAGTCGAGGTCTGCCTCGTCGAAGACCTCCAAGCTGCTGAGCTGCTCGCCATCGACGGTGAGGATGATGACGTCCCGCCACTCGGCGTCGAAGCCCTCTTGCGAGGTGCCTTTCAACACTTGGGTAAAGAGCGCTCCGGAATCACTGTGCCGATGTACAGCCTCGATATAGAGGTTGATGTCCGGCGCGACATCCCATGTCGCATGGATGTACGGGGTGATGTCACCGGGTTCGAATGCTGTCGCGCGCCGGTGATCGATAGTTACCAAGCTCTGTGTCGTCATCAACGGCTCACGCCGGTTGAAAGCCGCCACATTCCGGGCGATGACCGACCACATTTGTGCGCACACCGCCGCCTCACCGGCGAGGTACCGCGCGTCGAGTTCTTCGAACGCGGCGTCGAAGTCGTCGGGATCAAAAACAATACGTGCCAGAACTTGGTTGTCGGCGTTCACCTCGATGATGTCTAGAAGGTCGCTGCGGAAGGACTCGGATCGCTGGTCTGTCGCCGATGCACGGCACCGACTCAACGCGAGGTGTCCGCCACGGGTTGCGATGATTTCTAACTGGAGTTTCGTGACCCCGACATCGGCAATGCTCGAAATCTCGGCGATCACCGCGTCACGTCCCTGTTGGCGGCCGGCGTTCACCACTCGACGACGATCCTCGGTTGAAATGTCCTCCGCCAGGATCTCCCGAATAGCGTTCCAATTTCGAACGGCGAAGTTCGCCAAGATGTTCCGGTACACGCGACTTGCTGTGTTCTCCGGTCGCCGGCCGAGTTCGTCGAACCTGGCCAATGCAGCGTCGAGGTCCGACTCGTCGAAGATTTCGCAGCGGGTGATGAGCTCGCCGTCGACCATCAAAAGCTCCACGCCCTTCCACTCAGCGTCGAACCCGTCGTCTGATGTGCCCCGCGCGATGCTCGCCACGACCGCTCCCGATTTTGTCAGCCGATGCACGACGGTGGGGTGGATACGGATATCGGGTGTGTCTTGCCAGGAGGCTTGGATGTAGGCAATCCGGTCACCGGTTGCGAAACCTGTTCCGCGCCGGTGATCGATGTTGACCCAATCCGGCGATATCGGTGGAACCTCGCGCCTGTTCAGTGTGGCGAACGCGCGCGAGATGACGGACCATGTTTCGGAATACGGCGCCGCATCACCTGCAAGATATCGAGCATCGAGTTCGGCGAGCGCCGCGTCCATGTCGTCGACGTCGAACCATGTTTGCGCGGCGATTCGGCCGCCCTCATCGATGCTGTACACCTGGAGCAGTTCGTCCCGTGGTGCGCCGGGGCTTTCATCGACAGTGCCCAAGGTGAGCCGTGCGAGAGCCAGGCGTTCTCCTCGTACGGCGATAATGACATGGCTCGCGCGCATGACCCCGTTCTCGAGATCGCACCTCGTCTGGTGCACCACGTCGCGCGGTGCGAACTCGGTCCGCTTGAAGCCGACGAGCTTGCGCCTACTCTCGATGTAGCCTTCGGGGGCGAACATCTCCTCAAATTCGTCCCACGCCTCGGCATCGATAGCGGCCACCGCTCGTCCGCTTGCCTGTGTGCAGGAAGTATCCAAATACCGTTGGGGCACTTGCGACTTAGCGTTTAGTTGCAGCGCCTCGAATCGCGCGTGCTGGGCGTCGAGTTCGGCCATTGCGGCATCGATGTCGTCGAGGTCAAACGAAATGTGCAGACATACTCGGTCGTCCTCATCGATCCCCATCAGCCGAAGCAGCTCGTCTTGCGGTGCTCCGGGGCTGCCGTCTACCGTGCCCAACGTCAATCGAAAGAGTGCCAGCCGTTCTCCTCGGACAGCGAGCACCACGCGATCGATACGAGCCACACCCGCGTCAAGGTAACCTTGTGCCGACCGTACCCACACACCGGGTGGACAGTCGACGCGCTCAAACCCGACTATCCGCCGCCGGTTCTCAACGGTGACGTTGGGTGCGAGCATCGGCTCGACCTCTGCCCAGGCTCCGCGTGCAACAGCATCGTGCAACCGACTGATCACTCGCAAACATTGGTTGTCCCGTTCGGCGACAGGAGCTTCAACTGCAGTGTCCCAAGCCGGCGAAACCTGGTGCCCGAAAATACGGCATGCCTTCTCCACAAGCGCCACAGCGCCTTTGCGTCCGTACAGATCCGCCGCCCGCTCCGCTGCAGCCCGTGCTCCCGCAACGTCGCCGGCGTCGCCCAGCACCGTCGCCAAAGCCAGGCATGCGTCACCGTGATCGACCAAGGCGTCGGTGCGTTCGGCAATGGCCACGGCCTCTTCGGCTACTCGTCGGGCCTCTGCATGGGCGCCCGCGCGGGAAAGCAGCTGTGCCCGTACAGTCCGCCACGCGATCGACGCCTTCAGTGCGTGCCCGGCAAGTCGCTCACTCTCCGAACACAATTCGTCGGCCTCGACGTCCCGGTCCAGCCAGAGGCAGGCGCGTGCCAACAGAGCGGCCGACTCCGCCGTGTCGGCGTCCAGGCCCATCCGGCGGAAGCCGTTGTAGGCCAGGCGAAGATGCAGCTCGGCTGCAGCGGGATCGCCGAGCACCAGTTCTACGATGCCGGCGAAGTGGTCGACTTCAAGGAGAGCGTGGCGCAAGCCTAGGTCGGTCACGGTGCGCGCCGCGGAGTCGATCATCCGTCGAGCTGCTGCGGCCCGGCCACGGAACGCCTCCAACACAGCCTGGCAGCGTGTCGACGTTGCTTCGACCGCAGGAGAATCGGTTGTAATCCGTAGCAGTCGTACTACGTCAAGACATCGTCCGCCTGCACGCGGAACGGGATTGGGTCCCCACAGTGCCGCCAGAGGGGCACCCGCCAGCACCGCGTTCACCAGCCGGTGTTCACGTGCCTGGCGCGCCGCCGTGAGCGCGTTGTCCAAAGCCAGCTCGCAGTCGGCGACATGTCCGAGGCGCGCCAGGCATCCCGCCCGCACGGTGTGCGCCTTCGCTTCCCCTGCGGCGTCATGTAATTCGGCCAGCCTGACGGCAGCCTCAGCCACCGCGCATTCGATTTCGTCCAGGCGTTCGGGGTCGACGAGCATCGAGAGCTGACCCTCGAAGCACGTCGCCCATGCAGCGAGACGCGCTGAATGGCGTGTGCCCTCTTTCAGTTGCGATACCGCACTAGTCGCCGAGGACACATCGCCCGCGGCCAGCAGCGCCTCGCACCGCGCCACCAGGAGTTCGACGCGCTGGTCGTCGCGGTCGGGCAGCTCGTCGTCCAGTTCGTCCAGCGCGTGCAGGGCATGGTCGTAGAGGTCGGCGGCGCCTTCGTACGCCAGTCGTGCCATAGCCTGGTCCGCGGCACGGCGGCAGTATTCGACGGCCTTGAGTGCGTTTCCCGCCCAGGCACATTCGAAGTAGTGGTGAGCCAGCTCAGACAAGAGCTCGGCGTCGGCGCCCGGCATCGTCTCCAACGTCGTGGCGATCCGCTGGTGTAGCCGCATGCGACGTACGGAGGCGAGTTCAGCGAGCAGAGATTGCCGGACGATGGCGTGGTTGAAGCGGTAGAGACCACCGGGTTCCTCGATGACGATGCCAGCCTGGCAAGCCTCGTCGAACGCATCGACGAGATCCTGGCCGATCACGTGCTCAACCAGGTCGAGGGAGAACTGACTTCCGACCACCGCAGCCGCGGCCAGTGCCTTGTTGGTCTCCGCAGGGAGCCGAGAAAGTCTGCGGCTCACGGCTTCCCGGACCCCCTGCGGCAGCGTGCTCGGGTCCCAGTGTCCACCGCTTTCCTCCACGTGGCGCAATGCCTCGATGAGGAAGAACGGGTTGCCACCCGTGACTGATGCCAACGCGCGGGCCAACTCTTCGTCGTCGTATCCGGCCTCGGCGACGAACGCGCTGACGTCGTCCTCGTCGAGGCCGCCCAGGGCAATGCGATTAGCACTGCCGTCGCGGTGAAGGTCGGCCAGCATCGCCGCCAAGGGGTGCGACCGGTCGAGGTCGGTACTTCGATACGTCCCGATGATCTGGACGCGGGCGTGCTCGCCGAAGCGCAGAAGATGGCGTAGGAGCAGGAGCGTGGGTTTGGCCGCCCAGTGAAGGTCGTCGAGTACCAGGACGATGGGCACGTCTACCGAGGCGAGACCCAACAGTGCGACGACCGCGTCGAACAGCGCATAGCGTTCGGTGTCGGGATCGCCGCGCGGCGGTGCCGCGAGATCGGGGAGAACGTCGGACAAACCCGGAACCAGCGGTAGTAATGCCTCGACGCCGCGCAGCCCGCGCAGGCGGGCGGTACCGATGCAGGGCACGAGCGTGCGCAGGGCTTCCGCGAAGGGTTGATACGGAGCGCCGAGGTCCTCGTCAGAACGTCCGTACAGCACTACCGCACCCTGCTCGTAGGCCTGCCGGCCCCATTCGCCGGCTAGACGGGTTTTGCCCACCCCGGGTTCGCCCGCGATCAGGACCGCGCGGGTGCCGCCGGTAAGCGCCGATTGCCATGCGGCGACAAGCTCTGCGAGCTCGTGATTACGTCCGACGAAAGGACCGGGTCCGCCGAGCACTGTGGGCATCATCGGCCGATCGATCGTGGTATCGCCTGCCGGCGGCGGATTTTCGTCGGTCTGTAGACGGAGTTCGAAAACATGCTCAGGGCGCGTCAGGTTCTTCAGCTGCCGCATGCCGAGGTCGGCGAGCGCGACGTCGTCGGGCAGGGAGTCGATCACCAGCTCGGCCGTCCCGCCCGAGCACAAGGTCTGGCCACCGGAAGCGAGCGAGCGCAGTCGGGCGGCGCGGTTGACGGCCCGACCGAAATAGTCGCCGTCGCGAAGCTCGGCTTCCCCGGTGTGCAATGCGACCCGGATACGCATGGGGTCGGCCGGCGCCCACGGCTCGTGAAAGATGGCATCCTGCAACTCGATCGCGGCAGCCGCGGCGGCGGACGGGCGGTCGAAGACCGAGAAGGTGGCGTCGCCCTCCCCGCGCGTCTTGATCAGCCGACCTCCGCGAGAGGTGACGATCTGTTCGACGAGTTCGTCGTGGCGGGCGAGTGCCACAGCCATGGCGTCGGCGTCGGCCTCCCACGCGGCAGTGGACCCCTCGATGTCGGTCAACAGGAACGTCACGGCACGCGTCACTGACGGAACATGTTGGATCGCAGGGATATCGAGTTCGGTATCCTGTGCGACGATGGCGGCCTCCAGCCGCCGGAGCTCCGGTCCCGGGTCGACACCGAGCTCATCAGCCAGCAGCGACCGGGCCCGTCGGTACGCACCGAGCGCCTCACCCTGCCTGCCTGCCCGATAGAGCGCGAGCATCAGCTGACCCCAACGTCGCTCGCGCAACGGCGCATCCGCCACCGCTGCCTCGAGGTCGCCGACGACCTCCGCGGCACGGCCGGTCGCGAGGAGCGCGTCGGCCCGGTCCTCGACCAGTGCCGCATGGGCCTCGATCCACCGGGTCTTCTCGGACACACCCCGCCGTCCGTCGGGAAGTTCCGGGACGCCTCGCCACAAACTCGCCGCCTCATCGAACCGGATGAGCGCAGCGCTGGTGTCTCCCGCGGCCAGGGCGTCCCGGCCCGCTTTCGTGAGCGACTGAAACCGCGCGGCATCGGTCTCGGCCGTGTTCAGGCGCCAGCCGGTCCCTTCGGTCAGCACGAAGCCGTCGCCGAGGGTGTGACGAAGTGAGGAGATGTGAGTCTGTAGCGCCTTGGCGGCAGTGCGTGGTGGATCGTCGCCCCAGAGCAACTCCATGAGCACATCGGCCGGCACCACCGAACCGCCGTGCAGACCCAGCATCGTGAGGATGGCGCGCGGCTTCGCGCCCGGCACTGCGACGGGCGCACCGTCCAATCGGACCTGAAGAGGTCCCAAAACCCCCAGCTCCACCGATAAAAGCGTACTCACGCGCTGATCGTCAGGGTGGCGATTCAACGCACGGTCAAGAACGGGTAAAGCTGCGGATGACCTGCGTTTCTACAGTCCGCGGCCGGCGGCACGCAGTGCGGCGACGGCGTCGTCGTCGCCGGAGAACGTCACCCGGGCCTGCTCGCGCCCGGCGGCGAACATCAGCAACTCGCCCGGATCGCCGGTCACCGTGACCTCCGGGCCGGAGCCGACGGTGGCCAGCGTCTTGCCCTGCGGCGTCGTCAAGGTCACCCGGGCGGGGGATTTGCCCATCGTCATGCGGGCCATCGCACCGATGCCGCGGGACAGTGCGGACACCGTGGCGTCATCGAGATCTCTTGGCTCCCAGCCGGGTTGAGCCCGGCGCACATCCTCGTTGTGGATGAACATCTCGGCCACATTGACCAGCGGGTCCAGCAGCTTGAACGGTGAGTACAGCGGCGGACCGGCCTCGATCTGATCGACCAGGTCGTCCCATTCGGTGCTCTCGGTGACCTTCTGCTGCACGCGCTCGGTGTAGCCGGCGAGCTGAGGTACCAGGATGCCGGGAGCGGCATCGAGGCGCCGCTCGCGCACCACCAGATGGGCGGCCAGATCGCGGGCAGTCCAGCCCTCGCAGAGGGTTGGCGCATCAGGACCCGCGGCACGCATGGACTCGACCAGTGCGGCACGTTCGCGCCGAGCGACAGTCATAAGTTCGACTCTAGAAGGTTTTCACGCCTTCGACAGCGATGGTCATCCCGTGACCGGTGCCGTCGTTGCTGATCCGGGTGCCGTCTTCACTCGCATCGATGGTCCAGCCCACCGCGCTGTACTTGCGATAGTCGAGGGTGACCACCGGAATGTCGCCGAGGTTCCCCAGCACCCACTTGAGCTGGCCGTCGGCGGTGAGTCTGACGCCGTTGGCGTGCTCACCGTCGACCACCGGGGCGTCGGCGAAGTCGGATTCGCACCCGACGTCCTGCTTGGACAGCTGGCAACGCGTTTTCCCCGATTTGGTCTCGATGAACACGTACCCGTTCTCGGGCTCCAGTGGGGTGGCGCCGGACGGCGCGCGGGAGGTGCTGGGTGGAGCCGCAGCCGTGGTGCTCGGCGGGGGTGCCGGGCTGGACCGGGTGGGCCGCGCGGTCGGGAAGCTCGGCTCGGTCGGTGACTGGGGACTGGTGGCCGGGGTGCCTTCGATGCTCGATTGGCAGCCGGACAGCAGGACGCCGGCGGCCAGTAGGGCGCTCACGATTTGCCACGCCTTCACGGCGCCAAGGCTACGCATCGCGCATGGCCACGGCCGGCTATGACGCGCCGAACAACCCCGCGTAACCGTCGGAGAGCGCCCGCAACTGCCCGGCGCTGTCACCGCGGAACGACGCGCCGTGCATCAGGGCCAAGGTGGTGGGGTTCAGCTCGGCGAGTTGGGCCAGGGCGGGAAGCAGGTTGGTGGTCAGGCCGGTGGCGTGAAACAGCGATTCGGCCTCCAACGCCGGTGCCACACAATCAGATTCAGTAAGCGCCGGGCATTGGCCGGTGTGCGTGAACAGGTCGCCGGCCAGCAGCGTGGACGTGGTCTCGTCGAACCACAGTCCCGCTTCCCAGTTGTGCGGCACATGCGGGGTGGCGATGAAGTGCAGCCGATGTCCACCGATGTCGTGCGCGGCCTCGGCAGGTGCGGCGACCGGCGGACGGTCGCACATGTCGTTCAGCGACAGCATGATCGCGAGCGGACCGTGGATCACCTCGGCGTGCGGTGCGGCCGCCAGGAACTGGTTGACCGCGCCGCACTCGTCGGCCTCCAGGTGGCCAAAGGAGATCCAGCGCAGTCGGGTCAGCGGCAGGACCCGCTCGATGGCCGCCGACACCTGCGGAAACAGGAACCGATGGCCGGTGTGGAACAGAAACGGCTCGTCCCCGGTCAGCAGGAACTGGTTGAAGGTGAAGCCGTGCTCGGTGATCCCCGGTATCCAGGTGGACAGCCGGTAGATGTCCGGGGCGATCTCGTCGACGCGGGTTCCCAGGTCGGAGGCCATAACTCCATGGTCCGCCCCCGGGAACCCGACGTCTTGGGATTTTCCCAGCTGGGTCACCTACCGTCGTCGCGTGCTCGGCAAGGCCCTCGATGCGTTTCTGGACTCCCCGTTGTCCGGGATCGTGCCGTGGGCGTTGATGGCGATTCTGGCCGGGCCGGGCCGCTACGAGATCGCAGTGTGGGGTGCGCTCGGTTTCTCGCTGCTGGTGCTGGCGCTGGACCGTCGCCGCAACATTCCGGTACACGTGCTGGAGGTGCTCGGCGTCTCCTTCTTCGTGGTGCTGGCCGCCGTCGGCCTGGTGGCCTCCCGTGGGCAGAAGACGTGGCTGGAGATGTGGTCGGGGGAGATCACGAACGCCTCGTTGGCGATTTTCGCCCTGTCCAGCCTGATGATCGGCCGGCCGTACACGACGGCTTACGCACGCGACATCACCCCGCCGGACCGCTGGGACACGCCGCTGTTCAAGCGCACCAACATGGTGGTGACCGCGGTGTGGGCGGCCGCGTTCGGCTTCTCGGCGTCGGTCGGTTTCTTCGGGGATGTGTTCTTCGGCAGCACCGACAATTTCTGGACCGGCTGGATTCTGCAGCTGGCGGCACTGTTCTTCGCGGTGGCCGTCACCGAGTTCTATCCCGACTACGCCCGCGCGAAGGATGCAGCACATGCGCTGCATCCGGTGCCGTCATGGTCGCGGGTGTTCGAGTGGCTGCCGCCGTTCGTGCTGGCCACCGGTGTCGCAGGCTGGCTGCTGGCCGCGGTCAGCAGCGGGGTGGCTGCTGACCTGGTGGTGATCGGCGCATTCGGAACGGCGCTGTTGCGACGACGCGACGTGCGGGCTCGGGCCACCTAGCTGTCAGGACTTGCTCAGCTGCGGCAGGAACTGGTTGTCGAGGAACTTCGCGTAGTCGGGCAGTTGCGTGCCGGGGTCGATGGACTTCTGGGTTTTGGCCCACGCCCCGAGTTCGGCCAGCTTGTCGGCCAGGTCCGGATTCAGCTGCAGGGTGAAGTCGAACTCGCCGAGTACGGTGCCGAGCAGCTCAGGGTCCAGCTGGGTGGCTTTGGCTACGGCGTCGGTGGCGGCCTTGTCGTGCCGGGACAGGGCGGCGCCGGCGTCACCGAGGGCGGTGAGGAACGCGGTGATCGCTTTGCCCTTGGTTGCGACGGCGGATTCGGTCGCGACGAACAGGCTGTGCTGGTTGTAGGTTCCACCGCTCAGTGCCACCGCGTCGTCGCCGAGAGCCTTGATGGTCTGCGCCTGGTAGGGCTGGAAGATCGACACCGCGTCGACATTGCGCTGGGTGGCGGCAGTGACGATCGCCGACGGTGCGACCTGCACCAGCTCAGCGTTGATGTTGTTCTGCGCCAGGGCATTCGACACGTAGTAGGCGGCACTGGTGCCCAGCGGAGTGCCGATAGACTTGCCGGCCAGATCCGCGACGGTGTTGATGCCCGCGCTGCGCCGGGCGACGATCCGTGAGCCTTCCCAACGGGATCCGTCGGCGATCACCCGCAGCGTGGGTGTGCGGGTCAGCGCGGCCGAGGTGGGTACGTCGGCCGCGGTGGTGATGTCGACCTGTCCGGCGGCCGCGGCCTGCAGCGCCTCGACACCGGATTGGAAGTTCACCACTTTGACGTTGACGTTGTGCTTGCCGAACAGGCCGGTGTCGGCGGCGACAGGGACCTGCGCCCAGGACGGGTCGACGACGAACCCGACGGTGAGTTGATCGGCGTTCGCGGTGCCCGGGTCGGTGCAGGCGGTGCTTGTCACAGCGAGGGCGGCAGCGGCGACTGCAGCGGCGACGATGCGCCGGAAAGGGATCTTCACGTTATGGGTTCCTTCGTGGGTGGACGTCAGCGCACGGCGTGGTCGATGCCGAGCTGGTGGTGCAGGGTCTTGCGGATCTCGCTGTAGCCGGCCTGGTCTGCCAGCGCATCGGCCGGCCGGGGGCGGCTGAGCGGGTTGGTGATCTGATCGGCGATCTGCCCGTCGCGCAGCACACTGACGGTGTCTCCGAGCCGGATCGCCTCGTCGATGTCGTGCGTGACGAACACGATCGTGCGGTTCAGCCGCGTCCACAGATCGATCAGCAGATCCTGCATGCGCAGCCGGGTCAGTGCGTCGAGCGCCGCGAACGGTTCGTCCATCAACATGACGGTCGGCTCCCCGGCCAGCACGCGGGCGATGCTGACCCGCTGCCGCATGCCGCCGGACAGCTCACCGGGACGTTGTGCGGCCACCTCGTCACGCAGGCCCACCAACTCGAGCAACTCGTGAATGGTGTCCCGGCGCTGCGATTTCGGCAATCGTCGGGCCGTCAGGGCGAAGTCGATGTTGTCCGCGACGGTCATCCACGGGAACAGCACGTCGCGCTGGAAGGCGACGCCCCGACGAGGATGCGGTGCGCTGACTGTCTCACCGTTGTCGGTCACCGAACCCGAGGTCGCGGTGATGAGGCCGGCAAGACAGTGCAGCAGAGTCGATTTGCCGCTGCCGGAGGCGCCGACGAGAACCGAGAAAGAGCCGTCCGGGACGGTCAGCGAAATGCCCTTGAGGGTCGGCTCCTGCTTGCCGGGGAACCGCACCACGAGGTCATGGGTCTGGATGGCCATCTCAGCGCTCCTCTCGGGCCCAACGGGTGAACGGGGACGTGGCCGAGGCGACCAGCAGGTCACACAGGGCACCGACGATGCCCAGGATGATCAGGCAGAAGATCAGCCGATCGGCCTGCGAGAACAACTGCGCCTGAGAGATCCGGTACCCGATACCCGATGTGGTGCCCGTCATCTCGGCCACCACGATGAGCACGAATGCCATCGCTGCACCCACTCGCAGTCCCGACGCGATGTCGGGAGCCGCCTCGGGCAGCACCACCCGCGACAGGGTCTGCCAACGGCCGGCCCCCAGGCAGCGAGCGGCCTTCAGATAGTCGACCGGGGTGCTCGCCAACCCGGAGTGGCTGTTGATCCACACCGGGACGAACACTCCGAGCGCGATGACCAGGAGCTTGCTGTTCTCGCCCAGCCCGAACCACAGGATCGCCAGCGGGACGAGACCGATCGTGGGGATCGGCGAGAACACCCGCAGCACCGGTTGCAGCAGGTTGCGGCCGGCAGTTGTCGTCGCGGTGAGTATCGCGACGATGATGCCGATACCGGCGCCGAGGGCGAAACCGACTGCTGCCCTTTGCAGGCTGGCGAGAATGTCGGCGGCCAGCAGACCCTCGGTCCACAGGGTGTGACCGGCGGCGAGGATCTCGGGCACGCTCGGGAACAGCTGTCGCGGGAACCGCCCGGTCGCCACGATCAACGACCACAGAGCCGCGGCGATCCCCAACCCGGCGAGCGTCCAGCCGAGAACTCCCAGTCGAGCGAACGCCGACCGCAGTCGGGCCGGACGTGTTCGGTGAGCGCGGCCTACCGCGGGCGTGCGGACCGCTAAACCGGCTGTCACGGAAGGAGTTCCGGATCCGGCCGGACGGTCCGCAGCGGTTCGCGCGGGGTGCCCGCCGGCACCCAGTCGAACGGCACGGCCTGCGACCGGTACACCAGCGCCGTGCGGGTCAGGCGGTCGACCCCGGGCACCCTGGTCTGCTTGACCTCGGGCTCACCGGCCACCCCGTAGCCCTGATAAGGGCTGTGGTACTCCCACGCCACGTCACCATCCGGGGTGACCTGGAACAACCGTCCCTGCATCCCCTCGGTGATCAAGGTGTTGCCGTTGGGCAGACGCTGCGCGTTGCTCACGAACGAACTGAAGAAGGTCCACGACGGCAGACCCGAGTCCTCAGCGGTGTACTGCCACACGATTTCCCTGGTGGCCGGGTCGATTTCGAGTACCCGGGACCCGGCGTAGATACCCAGCGGAGCGGCCGGGTATCCGGCGCCGCCCTGGTTGTCGAACACCAGGACGTTGCCCGCCCCGGGCAGGCCCGCGGCGATCATGTGCGGGTTGTGCTGGCCGGACGTCTGATCGACCGGGCGTGGCACCTTGTGCACGTTGATGCGCTGATGCTGAGCGCCGAACTCGGTGTCGTGGTAGGGCCCGAGCTTCCAGGCGATCGCCCCGGAGGCTTTGTCGATCAGCGCGATGATGTTGGCCTTGCGGAAGCTGATCAGGATGTTGTCGGGGTGGAACACGGACGACGGATCGTCGACATGCCACCGGTTGGGTCCGAGCGTCTTGGCGCTGTTCATCTCCAGATAGCCCCATGGATCGTCGGGATCGCGAGCCACGGCCTGGCGCAACGCATCCCAACCTGCCTCGGAGAATCCGAACTCGTCGAGGTGATTGCCGGCCAGCCACTGCCAGACGACGTCGCCCTCGGGCGTCACCTCGTAGAGCCCCTGATCTCCGACGGTGTGGTCACCGAGACCGGGTACCACCCGGGGAACGGTCGTCAGGATCAGGCGGTTGCCGTTGGCTAGCAACTCCCAGTCGTGGTTCTGGCGGGCCGCGCCGCCGGGGGCCTGGGTGCCCCACTCCCAGACGGTCTCACCCTCCCAGTCGAGTTGGCCGATGGTGCCGTTCGCGTAGATGCCGCCGCGGGCGTCGTCGCTGTCGGACAGTTGCACCCCGACGTCGCCCAGGCGCCCGCCGTTGAGAGCCGGATCCAGGATGCGGGGCGGCACACCGGCATACGGCCACTCGTGCACCACGGTGCCGTTGAGGTCGATCAGTCGGGTGACCCCGTCGGCACCGGTGAACAGGACGTAGCTGTCGTAGGCGAGTTCGGGGTCGAGATAGGTGACTCCGGTGAGTCGTACGAATGCCATGTCAGTTACTCCACCAACGTCCGGTTACAACCACGGGTCCTCCTCGTTACGGTTCTAATCGATTAGCGTGAGGCAGGCGAAACCTGGATGGAACCGTCACAATCGTGGTGATTCGAACTCTTTCGAGCGGTCACCGACGAGCGGAGGCTCCAGCCGTTGTGAGTGGTAAACGTCCGACCCTGGCCGACGTGGCCAACCGCGCCGGCACCTCGACGGCGGTGGTGAGCTATGTCCTCAACAACGGGCCACGTCCAGTATCAGAGTTGTTACGGGCCAAGGTGCTTCGTGCGATCGACGATCTGAACTACCGGCCGGATGGGCGTGCCCGCGCGTTGCGTCGGCCCCGGCGCTGGCGGCAGATCGGACTGCTGGTTCCCGACCTCACGTTGCCCCTGTTCGGTGAGTTCGTGGGGCGCATCGAAGTGGAAGCCCGGGCGCGCGATCACCTGACCCTGATCGGCAACACCGGATACGACCCCGAGCGTGAGCTCGAGTTCGCCACCGCGTTCGCCGAGGTCGGTGTCGACGGGCTGCTGGTGGTCGGGGCGGCAAACGCCCCGCGCACAGCGAATCTCTGTCGGCGAGAACACATTCCGGTCGTGTGGATGCACAACATCCGGGGTGCGGTCGAGGCGGACATCGTGGGAATCGATCACGTCCATGCCGGCGAACTCATCGCCCGGCACCTGCTCGACGTTCACCGTTGCCGCGACCTCGCTTTCGTCGGCGGTTTCACCGAAGCCGATGTGTGCCACGGCGACCGGGAGACCGTGCAGCAGCGATTCGAAGGTGTCGCCTCCGTCGTCGACCAGGATCTACCGATCATCCGCACGGATCTCACCCCGTCCGGCGCCTACGGTGCGGTCAGCGCGTTTCTGAGTGGTGGTGCACGGGCGCCCCGGGCGCTCGTCGTCGGAACTTACGGCCAGACCGCCGCCACGATCCGCGCGGTCGCCGATGCGGGCCTGCGGATCCCCGACGACATCCGGGTTGTCGGGTTCGACGGCAGCGCCGCCGACTACGGACGGCTGCGGCTCACCACCGTGCAGCAACCGGTGGACGCCCTGGCCCATGAGGCTCTCGGCCGGTTACTGGGCGATTCCCCGCTCCCCGACGATGGTTTCGCGCCGATGCTGAAGGTGGGGGAGACCTGCGGTTGTGCCTAGTGGTGCAAGACGGTACGGACGAGATCAGGAAGCGCGTTGGCCGACTCGGGGTCGTGCCCGAAGTGCTCGATGACCTGCACCTGGATCTCGCCGACCACACCGCCCAGGACGGCGCCGACGGCGATCATGGTCGGCTCGTCGTCCTTGAACACGGGCCGCAAAATCGACTCGTACTCCTCATTGGTGAGCTGGCCCATCTTGTCGATGATGGTCTGTTCGAGATCGAGGGCGCCCATGGCGTAGTCCTGCGCATCGACCAATGTGGTGGGGAGACGTTCCAGCACCATCTGCACCAGGTTGTCCTTGAACGCGTTGTAGCGCTGCGTGCCGACCGCGAACTTCACCAGCGGGGTGGCGATGCCGGTCTGCGCGTCGATGGCCGCCTCGACCTCCTTGCCGACGAGTGAGAACAGTTTGTCGGCACCCGGACCGCGCAGCACGCCGTCGAACAGGATCTCGGGGGAGAACAGGTCCTCGGCCAGGATTCGCGCATAGTCCTTGGTGATGATGTCGCGCTGAGCGTGCAGCAACCCCTGGAAGGGGATGAAGCCGAGATACTTCGTCGGGTGGACGGGCCGGAACAACATGTTGAGTGCGATGTAGTCGCTGATGAAGCCGACGCCGAAACCGAATGCCGGCATGATCCACGGGTTTTGGAACAGCGCCCAGGCCACCATCTGGACCACGCCGATCACCAGGCCGAAGTAGATGCCGCTGCGCCGGACAAACGCCATGGCGTTGTCACCGAGTCCGCGCATCAGCTTGTTCAGCTTGTCCTTGTTGCGGACCAGCGTCGTCACGGCCAGGAACTGGATGTCGACGAACCTGTTGAGGTCCGCCCTCATCTCGTTGAGCATCTTCTCCACGACCTTGGGGGTCTGGTCGTGGATGCGGGCCTGGATCGCGTTGCGCGCCGCATCGGGCAGTGAGTCCCACAGCCCGGGGCGGATCTGCTCGGCGAGGTCGCGGGAGATCTCGTCGACCACCTGGGTCAGCGGCTCGCGCAGCGCGTTGACAGCTTCCTTCGCGTCGACCCTTTCGAGCAGTTCCTCCGGCTTGAGGAGGTTCTGGGTGAGTAGCTCGATGGTCTTCGAGCCCACCTTGCCTGCCCGGCGTGGCACGATGCCCTGCCAGCCGAACGGGCCGACGCCCTTGAACTCCATCGGCCGGTAGATCATCTCCAGCGCGACGATCTTGGTGCTCCAGCCGACGAACGCAGCGACGAACGGCATGGACAGGTAGATCAGCCAGTTGACGCTGAAATCGGCCTTGATCTCCTGCCAGGTCTGGACGGCGAGGATTGTCTCCGTTGTGCTCATGCGCGATCCGCCTTCGGCTTCTCGCTGGGCGTCACAAACCGTTCCGTTGCACCGCGGACTCCCACAAACCGCGCCCGAGCCCCGACAGCGACAGGGTCAGCTTCTCCACCCGCGCGGCCAGGGGACCGCGGGATCCGTTCTTGATCGCCTGCAACACCATCGGCTCCGCCAGGAGCACCTCGTACTCGGCCTTCTGCGACGGGTCCTCGGGACCGGTCTCGACCAGACCCAGTGACAGCAGATGACCGACGTACTGCGGGACCATGGCGGGCAACGCCACATTGGCGGTGCGGCCGATCAGGCAGGCGTTCTCCAGCACTGCCTGACCTGGGGTGCGTGATCGGGTCCAGGTGTGGATGTTGACCAGCGGCGAGGCGTCACCTTCGGAGAGCGCGCCGAGGATCCGCGCCTCGTCGGCCACCAGCTGGTCGAGCAGCCGGTGGTACAGCTCCACCTGACTGCCCGACGTGCTCTGATCCAGGGCCCGGTCCAGCAGGCGGTCCATCTTGGTGTTGAGCGATTCGGGCGTCGGCTCCTCCGGCGTGGCGATGGTCACCGGTCGGGGCGCCGCCGAATCGATGGCCTCCAGCCGGTTCTTCACCAGTGTGGCCAGTTGCTCTTCACCCCAGGCCGCCAGCTTCATGCTGGTCTTGGCGGCGTCGAGCGCACGATCGGCGATCCCGAACGGGTCGTAGCGCTTCGGCAGAAGTGGGCGTTCGTTGCGTGGGGTGCGGATCGCGATGGCGATCTCGCCGACGGGTGTGGCGAACTTGAACGCCCGCCGCTGCATATTCTTGCGGCGTGCCGGAGCGTCATCGGACGCCGTGTCGTCCGGACCCCTCTTCGACAGTTCTTCTGACATGACTGATCGATCGCCTCCCCACCTACCGCTGTCCCCGAGCTGTGGGCACCGTACCTGGTCGCCTTGTGAGGTGCCGAAGTCGCAGGTGGTTGGTGGGGTTTGTGAGCTAGGAGGTGGTGTTGGGGAGTAATCCGCGCAACGCCGTCGTCGCCAGTTGGCGGGCATGCTCCTCGGTCAGCGCGTAGTGGCCCGTCATCCGGCGGAAGATGAGCGGACCGAACAGTATGTCGATCACATCGTCGATGGCTGTGCCGGCGTCGGCGTCGCCGCGATCCACTCCGCGCTGCCACAGCTCGGTGATGGCCGCGCGCCGACCGCTCAGGAAGTACTCCCGGAAATACGCTGCGCCCATTGCATCTTCGACGCAGGCGGCGAGCAGTTGGGCGAACACCTCGCCTCGGGGGCTGGCGTAGAACGACGAGACCCGGACCACCTGTTCGGTGAGATCGCCTGCCGTGCTGCCCGTATCGGGCAAGGGCAGCGCTTCGGCCATCGTGGTGCCGAACGCCTCGGCCGCGACGGCGGTCCGTGATGGCCAGTGTTTGTAGAGGGTGGCCTTGCTGGCGCCGGATCGCGCCGCGATCGCGTCCATGGTGGCTGCCGGGAATCCACCCTCGTCGAGCAGCTCGGCCGTGGCGACCCGGATGGCCTGGTGGATTCGGTCGCTGCGTGCGCCGGTGGGGCGGACGAACTCGCCCGCCCCACTGGCCGGTACGTCAGTCCTGGCTGACATCGTCGAAATCCGTTGATTCCGAGACACTTCGCCACTGGGCCAGCTCGGCCTGGACGTGGGCGATCTTGGCCTCGACGGCCGCGATGGTGTCGTTGCCCAGCAGCAGGCGCAGCGGTGGCTGCGAGGATTCGACGACATCGATGATGGCGCCGGAAGCCTTCACCGGATCGCCGGGCTGGTCGTGGTTGCGCTCACCGGCGGCGACGCGCATCTGTCCGGCGGGCCCGTCGGCGTAGTCGTCGATGATATTGCGCTGAGTCTGCAGGCTCGATGAATCGAGGAAGTCGGTGCGGAAGTAGCCGGGCTCGACCACCATGACGTGCACGCCGAGCGGTTTCAGTTCGGCGTTGAGGGCCTCGGAGATCGCCTCGACTGCGAACTTGGTCGATGCGTAGACACCCCAGCCGGGTGAGCCGACGAATCCGCCGACCGAGGAGATGTTGACGATGGTGCCCGACCGTTGTGCCCGCAGCACCGGGGTGACCGCGCGGGTGACGGTCAGCAGCCCGAATACGTTGGTGTCGTACACGGCCCGCACTTCGGCGTCGGTGGCCTCCTCGACAGCTCCCAGCAGCCCACGTCCGGCGTTGTTGATCAGGACATCGATGCGGCCGAAGCGATCCACGGCCGCCTGCGCGGCCTGTTGTGCCTGCTCTTCGTTGGTGACGTCCAGCGCCACCGCCAGCACGTTGTCGTTCTCGCCGAGGGCGGCGGTGACGGCGGACGCGTCACGCGCAGTCGCGACCACCTGATGGCCGCGGCCCAGTGCGTCGCGGGCGATCTGCAAGCCGAATCCGCGGGAAGCTCCGGTGATGAACCAAACGCTCATGTCTTTGACCACCTATTCTGGAGGGGAACTGAACTGTACGGCCAGTTTAGTTTTGTGGGACGGTCGGTGTAACTGCGCGATGGGCGCGGGTATTCCACAGCGCTCAGATTGCAGAGAAAAGCGCCGTCAGTCGACGCCCAACATCACTTCGGTGGACTTGACGAGGACCGTCGTCGGGGTACCCGGCGTCAGCCCGAGCTCCTCCACCGCTTCCTTGGTGATCGACGCCGTGACGATCTGCTCACCGCCGTCGAGCTTTACCTTGACGGTGGCCATGACCGCGCCGATGGACACCTCCGTCACGGTCCCGGTGAGCTGGTTGCGAGTGGACAGGCGCATCGGAACCTCCGTCGATCGGTGGATTTGGTTCGACGTTAGCCGCATGTGGTCGGAGTAGCATCCGTTACACAACTCAAGACGTCGATGACGCATTGTGGGAGAACCTCCGATATCGGAGTGCCGTAGGTGCAAATCCTCTCCGGAAACTCTCAGGCCCCAATACCGCAGTGCCGAGGCAACTCTGGAGAACTGCGTACGTACCGTGCGCGTACCGAAGGGGAACAGGCGCCAAGCGCTGAAAACTCTCAGGTTTCAGGACAGAGCGGGGAGGTGTCACCACACGATGCATCACGTAGCTGCGATGCCCGGGATTGGAGTCATCTCATGGCGGTCAGTGTCTTCGACCTGTTCTCGATCGGGATCGGTCCGTCGAGCTCGCACACTGTCGGCCCGATGCGGGCGGCGGGCATGTTCGTCGACGAACTCGTCGGTCGCAATGTGGTTGACCAGGTCGCCTCGGTCAGGGTGGACCTGTTCGGCTCGCTGGCGGCGACCGGCGCCGGCCACGGCACGATGCCGGCCATCCTGCTGGGTCTCGAGGGGTGCCGGCCCGAGACGATCGAGACCGACGAGATGGAACGGCGCCTTGCGACCATTCGCGCCGAGGGCAAGATCCTGTTGGCCGGCCGAATCATCATCGGACTGACCGAATCCGACATGCATCTGCAGCCGGGCCGCCGCCTCGCCCAGCATCCGAATGCCATGGCATTGACGGCATTCTCATCCGGCGGTGACACGGTCTACGCGGAGACCTACTTCTCGGTGGGCGGCGGCTTCGTCGTCGCCGAATCCGAACCGGTCCGGCGTGAGACCGCTGGACCAGACGCCGACGGCTCCTTCCGCACCGCTGCCGAATTGGTCGCCCTGACCGAACGCGACGGACTGTCGGTGAGCCAGGTGATGATGCGCCACGAATGTCTGGCCCGAAGCGAAGCCGAAGTGCGCGACCGTCTCCTGCGGATCCGTGACGTCATGGTCTCGTGTCAGGTCAACGGCATGTCCCGGGACGGCTACCTGCCCGGCAACCTGATGGTCCGGCGTCGAGCCAAGGACTGGTACGTCAGGCTCAATGCCGAAGACCCACAGCGTGATCCGGCCTTCGCCGAGGACTGGGTGAACCTGGTGGCACTCGCGGTCAACGAGGAGAATGCCTCGGGCGGCCGAATCGTGACCGCGCCCACCAACGGTGCCGCCGGGATCATCCCGGCGGTGCTGCACTATGCGTTGCGCTACACCCCGGCCGGAATTGCCGATCCGGACGACGTGACCGTCCGCTTCCTGCTCACGGCCGGCGCCATCGGGTCGCTGTACAAGGAGCGGGCCTCGATCTCGGGTGCCGAGGTCGGGTGCCAGGGGGAGGTCGGCTCCGCGGCGTCCATGGCTGCCGGAGGGCTGGCCGAGATCCTGGGCGGCACACCGCGGCAGGTCGAGAACGCCGCCGAGATCGCGATGGAACACAGCCTCGGACTGACCTGTGATCCGATCGGCGGCTTGGTGCAGATCCCGTGCATCGAACGCAACGCCATCTCGGCGGGTAAGGCGATCAACGCGGCCCGCATGGCACTGCGCGGCGACGGCACCCACCGGGTGAGCCTGGATCAGGTGATCGAGACGATGCGTGCCACCGGACTGGACATGAGCGCGAAGTACAAGGAGACATCCATGGGTGGTCTGGCGGTCAACGTTGCCGTCAACGTCGTCGAATGCTGAGCCCGGTCGAGAAAAATTTCCCGGAATCCCGGGAACAAAACCGCCAAAACCCCCGTTGACCACATCGACAGCAAGTTGAGTGCGACAGACTCAAGTCTGGGTTGACAAGCAAGGGTCGCCCGGAGCAAGCTTGAGCGCAGTCCGCTCAGACCCCTATCTCTATCAGGAGGCAACACCATGGCTCGTGCGGTCGGTATCGACCTCGGGACCACCAACTCATGCGTGGCGGTCCTGGAAGGCGGCGACCCCGTCGTCGTCGCAAACTCTGAAGGCTCCCGGACCACCCCGTCCGTCGTCGCGTTCGCGCGCAACGGTGAGGTGCTGGTCGGCCAGCCCGCCAAGAACCAGGCAGTGACCAACGTCGACCGGACCATCCGTTCGGTCAAGCGTCACATGGGCACCGATTGGACCGTCGAGATCGACGGCAAGAACTACACGGCGCAGGAGATCAGCGCGCGCACGCTGCAGAAGCTGAAGCGCGACGCCGAGGCGTACCTCGGTGAGGACATCACCGACGCCGTCATCACCGTGCCCGCGTACTTCAACGACGCCCAGCGTCAGGCCACCAAGGAAGCCGGCCAGATCGCCGGCATGAACGTCCTGCGCATCGTCAACGAGCCCACCGCGGCCGCCCTGGCCTACGGCCTGGACAAGGGCAGCAAGGAACAGACCATCCTGGTCTTCGACCTCGGTGGCGGCACGTTCGACGTCTCGCTGCTGGAAATCGGCGACGGCGTCGTCGAGGTGCGTGCCACCTCCGGCGACAACCACCTGGGTGGCGACGACTGGGACGACCGGATCGTCGAGTGGCTGGTCGACAAATTCAAGGCCACCAGCGGCATCGACCTGACCAAGGACAAGATGGCGATGCAGCGGCTGCGTGAAGCCGCCGAGAAGGCAAAAATTGAACTGAGCTCCTCGCAGAGCACCTCGATCAACCTGCCCTACATCACCGTCGACGCCGACAAGAACCCGCTGTTCCTCGACGAGCAGCTGACCCGCGCCGAGTTCCAGAAGATCACTCAGGATCTGCTGGACCGCACCCGTCAGCCGTTCCAGTCGGTGATCAAGGACGCCGGCATCTCGGTCGGCGAGATCGATCACGTGGTCCTGGTGGGTGGCTCGACGCGTATGCCCGCGGTCACCGACCTAGTCAAGGAACTGACCGGCGGCAAGGAGCCCAACAAGGGCGTCAACCCCGACGAGGTTGTCGCGGTGGGCGCTGCGCTGCAGGCCGGCGTGCTCAAGGGCGAGGTGAAAGACGTTCTGCTGCTTGACGTCACCCCGCTGTCCCTCGGTATCGAAACCAAGGGTGGCGTGATGACCAAGTTGATCGAGCGCAACACCACCATCCCGACCAAGCGGTCGGAGACCTTCACCACCGCTGACGACAACCAGCCGTCGGTGCAGATCCAGGTCTTCCAGGGTGAGCGCGAAATCGCTTCGCACAACAAGCTGCTCGGCTCCTTCGAGCTGACCGGTATCCCGCCGGCCCCCCGCGGCGTGCCGCAGATCGAGGTCACCTTCGACATCGACGCCAACGGCATCGTGCACGTCACCGCCAAGGACAAGGGCACCGGCAAGGAAAACACGATCAAGATCCAGGAAGGCTCCGGCCTTTCCAAGGAAGAGATCGACCGGATGATCAAGGACGCCGAGGCGCACGCGGACGAGGACAAGAAGCGTCGCGAAGAGGCCGATGTCCGCAACCAGGCCGAGTCGCTGGTCTACCAGACGGAGAAGTTCGTCAAGGAGCAGCGTGAGGCCGAAGGCGGGTCCAAGGTTCCCGAGGACACCTTGACCAAGGTCGATGGTGCGATCGCCGAGGCCAAGTCGGCGCTGGAAGGCACCGACATCTCCGCGATCAAGGCGGCGATGGAGAAGCTCGGCGTCGAGTCACAGGGTCTGGGCCAGGCGATCTACGAGGCCACCCAGGCCGAGCAGAGCGCCGGCGGAGCAGATTCGGCCGGCGCCGCGGATGACAACGTGGTGGACGCCGAGGTTGTCGACGATGATCAGGAGACCAAGTGAGCGAGAACGATTCGCACGAGCCGGTGACCATCACCGACAAACGGCGCATCGATCCCGACACCGGTGAGGTTCGTGAGCAGGCGCCGGCCCCTGGTGGGCCGGCGTCCGCCGCCTCCGATGCCGGTGCGCCGGCGAGCGACAGCGACGAGGTTGCCGAGCTCAAGTCCACGCTGCAACGCGTCAAGGCCGAATACGACAACTACCGCAAGCGGTCACTGCGTGATCAGCAGGTCACCGCCGACCGGGCCAAGGCCACCGTCATCAGCCAGCTGCTGGGTGTGCTCGACGACCTGGACCGGGCCCGTAGCCACGGTGACCTGGAATCCGGGCCGCTCAAGTCGGTTGCCGACAAGCTCGTCGGTGCCCTTGAGGGGCAGGGTCTTTCCGCGTTCGGCGCGGAGGGTGACGAGTTCGACCCGTCGCTGCACGAAGCCGTGCAGCACGAGGGCGAGGGCACCCACCCCGTCGTCGGAACTGTGATGCGCCGCGGCTACAAGATCGGTGACCAGGTGGTCAGGCACGCCCTCGTCGGCGTGGTCGACACGGTGCCCGAGGCCGACTCCAGCGGTGATTCCCCGTCGGGGACAGCGGATAACGCTGACGCCGCAGGCGGTCAGGCCGCAGAATCAGACAATTAGTCCATCCAACTAGAGAGAAGAGGTAAGGAGGTGGCGCATGGCCCAACGCGAGTGGGTCGAGAAGGACTTCTATAAAGAACTCGGCGTCTCCTCTGACGCCAGCGCCGACGAGATCAAGAAGGCCTACCGGAAACTGGCCTCCGAACTGCATCCTGACCGCAATCCCGATGCGGGAGCGGCAGAGCGGTTCAAGGCGGTTTCCGAGGCGAACAGTGTTCTGTCGGACCCCGCGAAGCGCAAGGAGTATGACGAGACTCGCCGGCTGTTCGCCGGGGGTGGGCGTCGGTTCAACCAGGGCGGGAACTTCAGTGGCGGATTCGGTTCCGACGGAGCCGAATTCAACCTGGGCGACCTGTTCGACGCGGCCGGCCAGAGCGGCGGCGCCAACATCGGGGACCTCTTCGGCGGGCTGTTCGGGCGCGGTGCACAACCGCGGCCGAGCCGGCCCCGCCGGGGCAATGACCTGGAAACCGAAACCGAGCTGTCCTTCCTGGAAGCCACCAAGGGCGTGGCCATGCCGCTGCGGCTGACCAGCCCGGCACCGTGCACCAACTGCCACGGCAGCGGTGCGCGGCCGGGAACCAGCCCCAAGGTATGCCCCAACTGCAACGGCTCCGGTGTGGTCAACCGCAACCAGGGGGCGTTCGGGTTCTCCGAGCCGTGCACCGAATGCCGGGGCAGCGGTTCGATCATCGAGCACCCGTGTGCCGAATGTCAGGGCACCGGCGTCACCACCCGGACCCGCACGATCAACGTGCGGATCCCACCGGGTGTCGAGGACGGTCAGCGGATTCGGCTGGCCGGCCAGGGTGAGGCCGGGCTACGGGGTGCTCCCTCGGGTGACCTCTACGTCACCGTGCACGTGCGTCCCGACAAGGTGTTCGGGCGTGACGGCGACGACCTGACGGTGAGCGTTCCGGTCAGTTTCCACGAATTGGCTCTAGGGACAACGCTTTCCGTTCCCACCCTGGAAGGCAAGGTCGGTGTGCGGGTGCCCAAGGGCACCTCCGACGGCCGGATCCTGCGGGTGCGCGGGCGCGGGGTGCCCAAGCGCTCCGGCGGCCACGGTGACCTGCTGGTCACGGTGAAGGTCGCAGTGCCGCCGAACCTGGAAGGTGAAGCGGCAGAGGCGTTGGAGGCATATGCGAAAGCCGAACGGGCCAGTGGTTTCGACCCGCGGGCCGGATGGGCAGGCAACATATGAGCCAGCGGAAAGAGGAAGCCCGTACGTTCCTGATCTCGGTGGCCGCCGAGCTGGCCGGTATGCACGCGCAGACCCTGCGCACATACGACCGGCTCGGCCTGGTCAGCCCGCAGCGCAGTTCCGGCGGCGGGCGTCGCTACTCCGAACGTGACGTCGACCTGCTCCGTGAGGTGCAGCGGCTGTCGCAGGACGAGGGCGTCAACCTCGCCGGGATCAAGCGCATCATCGAACTGACCAATCAGGTTGACGCGCTGCGCACGCGGGTTGCCGAGTTGACCCAACAGGTCGACCAACTCACCGACCAGCGGCGCGACGTTTCGGTGGCGTCGAAAGCGGTGGTCCTGTGGCAACCGCGCAGGGGCGCACGCTAGCCGATATTGATCGAAAAGGTGGCCGTCTCCGGACTTCCGGGGGCGGCCATTTTGTAATTTCCGCGGTGTAGTGCGTCGGTCGGTGCGGTCATCGGCTCGATGCCCACCACGCCGTCGCTGCCCGGCGCGAACAGCTGCGCTGCGGAGTAGCCCGCGTCGAAGGTGACCTTCACGCGGCGATCACCACCGGACAGTGTGAACACGGCACCCGGCCCGACGTCGTCGAATCCGTCGTCTAGTTCGGTGGTACCGAGGCGTTGCGTCCCACCCGGCCACGGCCGTGATTCGCCGGTGGGTAGACCCCGCTCATCCACGAGCAGGTGCCGCATGGCGGGGGACTGCAACTGCCAATCCTCGCGCGGCACACCGGGAATCGTCACATACGGGTGATAGCCGTAGCACAGCGGGACGTGTTGCTCGGCGGTTGGTGTCACGGTGGTGGCCACCGTGAGGGTCCGGTCGGCCAGCGTCACCGACATCGTGAGGCGGTGGGGGAACGGGAACGTCGCCAGTAAGCCTGGCCGGGCACTCCAGTCCAATGCCGCCACCAGTACGTTCTTGGTTTTTTCGATCACCTGCCAGTCCGGATTGGCGGCCAGCACACCGTGCATCGGCGCCCCGTGTGCGTCGGCGCGCACACCGTTGACCCCCGGTGTCACGTTCACAGTGGTGCCGTCGACGCGGTACTCGTTGGCGCTCAGTCGATTTGCCCACGGATAGAGGATCGGGATGCCCATCGTCTTGCCGTCGTCGAGGTAGGCCTGCAGCCCGCGCCGCTGGCCCAGATACTCGGTGGTGCCGTCGGCCAACGACGTGCAGATCATCCCCGCGCCCGGCACATAGGTGGCCGTCAGTGACGACGACGGGTCAGACAAGGTGACTGGTTGAACCTCGGCCATGCCGCCAGTCTGGCACGCGTCAGCGCGTCAGCGGGTCGTGCTGGATGCGCTCGGCCGGTGCGCCTCGCTCAACCAGCGCGGTTTTCGTCGCGGTCACCATGTCCGGTCCACCGCAGATGAGGATCTGCCGGTCACCCCAGTTGCCGAATTTCGTCACCACCTCGGCCAGCGTGCCGGTCTGGCGCACGTGCAGCCCGCGCGGCGGCCGGACGTCGGGATACTGGCCGGCCCACGGGGGATCGGTGCTGTACTCCGACACCGGGGTCACCGACAGCCACGGATTGGTCGAGGCGATGTGCCACAGCGTCTTCAGGTCGTACAGGTCGCACGGATAGCGGCCACCGAAGAACAGGTGCACGCGGGGGTTTTCGCCGTGCAGCGTCATGTCCATGATGATGGTGCGGAGCGGGGCCAGGCCCGTGCTGCCCGCCACCATCAGCACATCTTCGCCATCGCGGTCGACCTGCAGGCCGCCGTGCGGGCTGGACAGGCGCCAGCGGTCGCCGACCTTGGTTTCGGCGACGACGGCGGTGCTCACCATGCCGCCGGGGACGGACCGGACGTGGAACTCGATGGCCCCCGAGCGGTCCGAGGGTATGGCGGGGCTCAGGTAGCGCCAGCGCCGCGGCCACTGGGGCACCTGGACCGTGACGTATTGGCCGGGGTGGTAGAAGAGCGCCTGGTCGAGCTGTAGCCGGATCACCGAGACGTCGCGGGTGACCCGATGGTGCTCGATAACCGTTCCGTCGCAGTAGGCCGGGGAGTCCTCGGCGTCGGCAGCCCCGCGCATCACCCCGATGATCAGGGCCACCGCGTCGCGGGTGGTCTCGGCCAGGGCGTCGTCCCAATCGGCCTCGAGGTGGTCGTGCAGCGCGTTGAACAGTGCTTCCTGCATCGAGTCGTAATGACTCTGCGTCACACCGTATTTGCGGTGGTCCCTGCCGAGCTGAGCCAGGAACGCCACCGGCTCCTCGGCGCGCTGAGCGATCAACTCCCCGAACAGCCAGGTCAGGGCGCGGGCGAAGACCTTGCGCTGGCTGTCCATGTCGGGGGGAAACAGATCGCGGGCCGAGAGGTCGGTGGCGAACCAACGGGTGTAGAAATCGCGGATCAGCGGCTCTGAGCCCTGCGCGAGGTCGACGGCGTTCTGGAGTGTCTCCAGTGCTGCACGGTCATCGAGGCCCACGGAGCTGCATCATAGGCGCGGAGCGGCTCGGGCGCCGTAAAGCGGCCATGATCACCAATGACAGGCCGACGATGACCCAGCAACCGAGCACGATGATCGCCGAGTCGGCCCCGGCTCCGTCGAAGTAGGCGGTGGACCGCAGTAGCGTCGCGGTGGCTCCCTGTGGCAGCAGCTGGCCGAGTTGGCCCCAGCCGGACGGCAGCATCTCCGGCGCCGCGGTCAGCCCGGACAGCGGGTTGCCGAGCAGCAGGGCCAGCGCCGCACCCACGCCCAAACCGACTTTGCCGAACATCGATCCCAAGCCAAGCATGAACAATCCGGCGGCAGCGATTCCCAAGGTCAGGCCGGCGGCCACCCCCCACAAGTTCGAGTCGATGGAGCCGAACACGTAACGCAGCAGGGCTGCCACCGTGACGCCGGCGAGTGCGGAGAACACGATGGTCGCCGTCAGGCGGGTCCACACCTCACGGCGCAGTGCCAGGGTCAATGCGACAGCAGGCAGCATCCCGGCCAGTGTGATCGGCAGGGCAGAGGCGGCCAGCCCGGTCCCGCGCGGATCCTGGGCGGTCGGCGGGGCCAGGTCTTCGGTGTGCAGGGTCAGTCCCGAGTGGGCCGCGATACCGCCACCGATCTGGGTGAGCAGCTGTGCGACGGCCGGGCTGCCTCCGGTCGCGGTCAGCATGGTCGGGCCATCGGGGCCGAAGGCGATGCCGCCGTAGACGTTTCGGTTGAGGATCGCCTCCCGCAACGTGTTCTCGCCGGGGTAGTAGGTGACCTTGAACGCACCGGGGGCCTGCTGTTCGAGTTTTTCGGCGATCTGGCTGGTGGCGGCCTGGGGGCCCGCCGCACCGATCGGGATCTCTTGGGGCTTGGAGCGTGAGGCGGGCAGGGCGAACGCGATGGCCACGATGGCGATCGCGACGGTCAGGGCGGCGACGATACCCATGGCGCGCAGCGCGGCGGGCGGGTCGTGTTCGGGCGCTGCGTGGTGGACGGGTGCCGTGGCCTGGGTCGAGAGCATCATTCCCTCTTTTCATCCGACGTTGAATTAATCGGTTGATGTGAGGGTAACGCTCGGTTCGAATGTTTTCAACAGTCATTGAAATGATAGTGTCGATGTATGGCTTCACCAGGGAAAACTGTCACGCGTCGGGGGCGCCGTCAGGGCGACCCGGTGTCCCGCGACGCGGTGCTCGCGGCGGCCAAGCAGCGCTTCGCGGCCGAGGGGTACGAGAAGACGACGCTCCGCGCCATCGCTTCGGACGCCCACGTCGACGCGTCGATGGTGCTTTATCTGTTCGGCTCGAAGGCCGATCTGTTCCGGGAGTCGCTGCGGCTGATCCTCGATCCCGACGTGCTGGTGGCCGCCCTGGAAGGGCCCGAGGCGGAGATCGGCGAACGGATGGTCCGCACCTACCTGAAGATGTGGGAATCACCCGACACCGCAGCCAGCATGCGGGTCATGCTGCAGTCCGCGACATCGAATTCCGATGCGCACGTGGCATTTCGAACGTTCATGCAGGACTATGTGCTCGCCGCGGTGTCGGGGGTGCTGGGTGGCGGCGAGCAGGCTCGATTGCGGGCCATGCTCGCCGCATCGAATCTTGTCGGAACCGCGATGCTGCGGTATGTGATGGCCGTGCCACCGATGGCGACACTGCCCGGCGAAGAGATCGTGCGGCTACTCGCGCCGACGGTGACCCGCTACCTCACCGCGGATGCGGACGAGCTGGGGTTGCCGGAGCTGTAGTGCTACTTGCCGAATGTCGCGCTTGCGGCCACCTTGGCGTATTTCCCCATGGCCTGGCCGATCTCCACGGCGTTCGCCATCGAGTTGGCGTTCATCATGGACGTCCGGCCGGCAGCGAGAGGCACTGAGCCGGCCACCGCGCCTATCTCGATCGCCATTGCGACAGCAGGACCCTGCGGACCGGAGACCTTCGCAATCATTGCGGGCAGGATCGCATAGCCGAGCACGGTCGCGCAGGTACCGAGGAACGAGCGGGTCTGATTGATTTGACTCGCCTGTTTGCTCACGATTGCTTCCAAGGCCTTGTCCGCTTCTGCGATCGTGCGCGCACGTTCCTGTTGTTTCGCGTCTTGGCCTGTGTAGGCCTGCGAGGCGTCGCCTTGCCATCCGGAGGTCGGCTTCGCCGATTCCAGGGTGTCATGGACTTGGCCCAACTGCTCTGCGCCCTGCCCGAACCTGTCGCCAGTATCCGGATTGCCGATTCCGCAAGTGAGAGTCATACCTTGGATGCCCAACAGGCCGACATTGATGATGGGAGTTGCGACAGATTTCCCGATGAGCATCTGCACGAGCCCAATTGCGTCGGAACCTAGCCCGAGCTTGTCCCCGGCATCGGCATGAGACTTCGTGGACCACAGAGTGTTGGCATCCCCGAGATCGCCCAACTCGTCGCTCTTGCCGAGAGTTTTGCTGACCTTCTCCGCGGCATCCCAAAAGCTCATTCTTGGCTGGTCCTTCCTTCGTTGAGGTGAGCCTAACAGCGTCTCAACATGTTGCTATGCACCAATTTTGGGTGTTCCGAACGCGCCTTTGGCGTTCTCTGGGGCAACACTGGATGCACTGACGGCTGGTGCCCAGGCTGACGGCACACTCATCGGGCCCACCGCGAGAACGGCGCTAGCGAATCGAGCTGGTCATACAGAAAATGTGCAAAAGTGGTCGCCAGCAGCAGCGTAGGAATTGGTGGGGACGTGGGATGCGCACAGTCGAGCCGGTAATCGAAGGTCGCGTACATGAACATGGCTTCGAGCTTGGATTGGTTCCGTTGACTATGTACCCGCCCGATCTCTGCACTGGTGTCGTAGATCGGTTCGTCGAGTTCCAACTTGGTGAACTTGGGGATATAGGAACGTACTTTGGTGGCGCCTAGCGATTGGTCCTGATACTCGAGCTCGAACGAAATTTTGGGGGTTCGGAAGTATTGCCAATACGAGCTGGTCTGCCGAAGGCAACCGAGTTCACGGCCGTCGGGGTCGTGAACGTGCAGACGATGTTTGCCACGACCCGCGAATCCAACGGATCGGATGAACTGCAGCAGTTGGGTTCCATCGGGCCGAACGACCTCGAATACGAGTTCGCTTATTGCCTCAGCCGCCAGGGGGGGTGCTTTAAGTGGTTGGATCAACGCGAGTAGTTGCCCGCGCGGGTTCGTAATCGAGCAACGGATATCGGAGCCCGATCCACCGCGGATTGGCTGCAGAAACAGGGTGGGCTCCCCGAATGGGTACCCTCCCGAAATCAGCGGCGGGGCAGGGGCCTGGGTCGCGGTCGCCGGCCGTGTCGGCGAACCAGCTGCCACGTGGGGTGTCCATTGTCGGCCGTCGAAGTACCGGATCTGCTGAATGTTCCACGGGTCGGTAAACCATCCCGCCTGCGGCGGTGGTGGCACGCTTTCGTTGATGGTCGCCCCTCGGTCAGTCTTCGCGCTCGGTGTGGCGTGCGATGAGCGCGATGTCGGCCTCGTGGGCCTGTTCCGGTGTGGCGAACGGCATGTTGGTCTCCACGAAATCCCGCGCGTCGCGCAGATCCATGCCCTGCTCGACGAGCATGTTCACCACGCCGACATGCACGGCAGCCGTAGCTTTTGTGGCCGCCACGCTTGCCACGAACCGGATCTCTTCAGCCAGTTGGGATTCGGTCAAGGTGGTTACCTTTGGATCCAGATCGACCTGGGCGACCGACCCGCCGAGATAGGCCGTCACCGAGACGGTGCCCGGCGGGTTGATCGCCTGGACCACGGGGCCCTGTGCCTCATCTGCGGTAGCCGCGTCGGTCTCGACCGCGCCGAAAATGTCGTCCTCATCGTCTTCGACGTCAGCGCTGGTGAAGTCGTCGACACCATCGAGGCGGGTTCCCTGGTCGATTTCACCTACGGAGTAGTCCGGCAGTGCGTCAATTCCCGACCCACCATCGTCGGGTTGGGGTGGTGTGTCGAAGTCGAGTGCATCCAAACCCGTGTCGTCGGAGTGGAAGAACTCATCGTCCGGATCGTGTGTGGTCACGTATCTGAAGTCCCGATTCTGATCGACGGCCGGCGCGAGCCGAGACAAATGGCTTTGATCCGTACGTTACCGCTGACGAAGTTGCCGGCTGGTAGTGGTCTCAGCGTGGATGCATCTCTTTACCGAGTTTGCCAGCCCCTTGTGCATCGGACTGGTCGTAACGTGACGCTGCCACCCCCAGCCTGCTCGACAGGCTGGTCGAGACGGAGTTCAAACCGGCGCAGGCGGCAGCGCGTGCTGCTTCTGCCGCCGCGACAGCCGCGTTGGCCGCTGAGCAGACCACACCGTGATTGACCACCATTGACGTGCTGACACCGTGAGATGCAGAGGCAGCCGCGAGAATCTGTTCCGCGGCGGTAGCCTGCATTTGCGCAAGTTCGAGCACGTGTGAGGTAATCACTCGCAGTTCGCCGGACATGCTTTTCTCCTTGTGCGTGTTCGCAGTTGGTGGCGACCGCGGTCCCAGTGCCACATCTGCAGGCATTCACTCAGGTCTTGGAGGAGACCCTAACAGCGCGCTGAGGCACTTCGTCGCACCAATTTCGGTACACGGTCACCGTGTAGTCGTTTGCCGCTTGGTTGTTTGCTTGCGGCCGGTGCGGCCCCCGGCGCCGAGTGGGCCGCCCATCTGGATTCGGTCATACATGTAGTGCGCGAATGCGGTAGCCAGCATCAGCGCAGGGAGTGGATGTGGTGTTGGCGCCGAGCAGTCCAGGGTGTAGTCGTAGTGCGGGTTGCGTGAGCCAAAGTTCGGCAGCCATCGACGTTCGACGTGGCCGAGCACCGCGTCAGCCGCACCGTAGATGGGTTCGCTGACCTTCTTGTTCATCTGCAACACGCTGGTGGCGATGTTGGACTGCCCGAGACGCTGTCCGTTGAACTCCAACGCCATTGTCAAGCGGAGAACCCGCCAGCGTGAGCCGGCTTGCCGCAAACAGCCGAAGTCGTGTCCAGTGGCATCATTCACCTGGATGACATGTCCGCTGTACCCTCCGTAACGCGTCAAGTACAGCAACGGTGTTCCGTCAGGGCGAGCCATGACGAAATGCAGGTCGGCGGTCGCGCGGGTAGTCCACGGAATTCTCGCTCGGGGTTGAATTAGCCCGATCTGCTCGCCGCGTACGTTCTCTACCCCGCAGGTGATGCTGGCGTCGTATTCGGTCGCGATGGTGCGAAGGACCAGAACCTGCTCCCCGAACGGGTAGCCGGTATCCCCGGCGTAGTCCGGGGGCGGCACCGGGGCGGGTGCGGTGTGGGGAGACCACTGTTGGCCGTCAAAGTAGCGGCGCTGCCGTGGCTTCCATGGATCGTCGAACCAACCAGGCGGCCCGGCCGGTGGAATGCTGTTGTCGATGATTCGACTCCTTCGCATCTGCCAAGATCGGCCGCACCAGTTTCGCCGATGCTATCCGTGGTGTGGATTCACTTGCCGCGGAAGGTAGAAGGCTCGTTGCTCAGCTGCCCTCGAACTGATTCTGGCCCAAGGTATCCACGAAGGTAGGGCCGCGGCGGTCGAGTTCATCTCGGTATTCGTCGGCCCAGGTGCCGAATGGCTTGTGCGCCAGGTATTCATTGCGGAACCGGTCGTCCTCGGAAACCTCGGAAACGCAGAATGATGGAATGGCCAGATCGACAACCGGCCCGCCGCGCTCGACTTCGGAGAGCAATAGGGGTGCGTTCCGGCCCAGGAACTGGTCGATGATCCAGCCGTCCTCGCCGAGCCACATCGAATAGCGAACCTTGGCAATCACATGTTCGGATCGACCGACGATCTGCGCCGCGATCAATGGATCGAGTTCGCGTTCGGCCTCGTATCGGGTGCCGCCGACGGCGGGACCTTTCGCCGTCATCGTCCCGAGCGATTCGTCCCCCAACGTCGCGACGAGTTCGGCGGGAGCGCCGCCCAATTCTGCGGGCGCGGGGCCCTGGACGCGAACGCGGACGGCATATCCGTCGGAAGCGAACAGATATGCCTGGACGATCAGTGCAGGTGCGGGATCCGATGCTGCCACTGCGGGCAATTCGCGGACAAAGAACTTCCGCTCGAATTCGAAATCACCGAAACCGGATTCGGACATGCGCACACCGTAGCGTCTCCTGCGCCGAATACGTCGCCTATAGTGCGTGAATTCCCTTGTAGAGCACGAGCAGGCCGATCACCACGAGAATGGCGGCAACCAACACGGCGTGGTTGCGTTCCATCCAGTCTTTGAGCCGGACCAGCGCGGGATCCAAGCGCTCTCCCGACACCGCATACGCGAGGATCGGCAGCGCGACGGTCGATCCGGCCACCAGCACGTAATAGAGCCCTGCTGCCCACACTCCGGGTTGCCCCAGGCCGGCGCTACCGATGGCCAATCCTGCTGCCGCGCAGATGAACAGCACCTTGGGATTCACCACGGTGAGCACCGCTCCGGCAGCTCCTGCCTTGACCGGCGTGAGCGTGCTGAGCTTGGTCATCCAGCCCGGCATGTGTTCGGATTTGGCCCGGGTGAGGAAGCGGTAGACGCCGAAGACGATGAGGGCAGCGCCCACCACGATGCGTAACCACGAGGCCCAGGTCGGGGCTGCGTTGAGCCCGCCGAGCATGCTGGAGACGCCGACGAAGATCGTGGTCAGCGCGGCCAGTCCGACGAGCCAACCGGTGAGGAACGCCAGGCCGGCTGGCCGGGGGTGAGGGGTGTGCAGCACCAGCACTGCGGGAATGATCGACAGCGGTGAGAGCGCCACCACCAGTGCCAGCGGGATGAGTTCGGTAAGCACCGAACCCCAGCTTTCTGTCATTGCTGCCCTCTCGATGCAGTCCCCGAGCAAAACCTAGCAAGCATCGACTCGCCTCGGAGTTGAGTGCTCACCAACGTCCGGTCGCAACGTCCTCTACGGCATCGGCGGCGTGTCCGGGCCCGCCATGGGAACGGATCTCGTCGCGAATCGCGTCGAGGTTCACCCGGATTTGCTGGTCGTTCGCGACGCCGAGTACTGCGTCGCGGATCTCCGTCGTGCCGGGTAGATCATCCGGAAGGTGACGGCCGACGCCGATCGCCTCCAAGTGGGCGGCGTTGGCCGGCTGATCGACGGCCTGGGGCATCGCCACCATCGGTACCCCGAACCACAAACCTTCGGTGCACGAGCCCATTCCGGCGTGGGTGATGAAGCAGTCCGCCTGTTGCAACACCGCCGGCTGTGGAACGGACTCGTGCACCTGAACCCATGGCGGGACTGGACCGACGTCGGCGCGGCCGGCGGCCAGCACCAGGCGCCAGCCCTGCCCGTCCAGCGCCCCGATCACGTTGCGGTAGACGTCGGCTCGGTCGGTGTAGGCCGTGCCGAAGGCCAGCAGGGCCAGTGGACCGTCGCCGTCCGGCGGGCTCCAGTCGCCCGGATCCTCGCGGCGCGGATCGATGCACGGTCCCACGAACCGGTAGCGATCACCGACCCGGTCGGCGTTGCGCTGCATCACGCGGGGGAGCAGTGCCAGGCAACGTCGCGGTACCCCGGTCACCTCGTCGAACGTCAAACCTGATCGCGAATCGGTCAGCCAGTCGTCGAACGTCTGGCGGTAGGCCAGGCCGCTGGGACTGCCGAGGATCGGACCGAGGATCTCGGCCATGTCCTCGTGGTAGCCCTCCCATGCCACTTCGCTGGGCGACAACTGTGCGGCCGGTACACCCCACTGCTCGGCAGCCACCGGACCGGCCATGCCGCCGATGTCGTAGAGCACGACGTTGGGCCGATCGTCATCCAGCGCGGCGTGAAGCTGGGGCAGCACGTGGATGGCCTCGTCGAGGAACATCTGCATGCCGGCCACGGGGTCGGCATCGTCGAAGCTCGTCGGTGCTCCGAGCGCGCCCGGTAGCACCGAGGTGCAGGAGATGACGTCCGCCCCGGTCGGGGTCACCAGGCCGGCCAGATGGCCGCCGACCAGGTAGCTCACCCGATGGCCGCGGCGCGCCAGCTCGTGAACCACCGCCAAATGCGGGTACATATGGCTGGGGGCGGATGCGGCGACGACGGCGATGTGCACGTCACCGAGTCTGCCCATCGAAAATTTTCAAAGTTGAGCGGAACAGACTCAACCTTGACTACGTTGTAGATCACGACAAGCATTTTCTCTATCGAAAAAGGGAGGTGTCGTGGACTCGTTCAACCCGACGACCAAGACTCAGGCGGCGCTGACCTCGGCGTTGCAGGCGGCCAGTTCCGCAGGCAATCCGGAGATCCGTCCCGCCCATCTTTTGATGGCACTGCTCACTCAGAATGAGGGCATTGCCGCACCCCTGCTCGAGGCCGTCGGCGTGGACCCCGCGACGATTCGTGCGGGGGCGCAACGACTGCTCGACCAGTTGCCCAGCGCCAGCGGCGCAAGCAGTCAACCCCAACTGAGCCGGGAATCGCTCGCCGCGATCACCACGGCCCAGGGCCTGGCCACCGAGATGGACGACGAGTATGTCTCCACCGAACATCTGATGGTCGGCCTGGCCACTGGTGACTCGGAGGTCGCCAAACTGCTGACCGGGCAGGGTGCCTCACCCGAAGCGCTTCGCGAGGCCTTCACCAAGGTGCGCGGTAGCGCCAGGGTCACCAGCCCCGATCCCGAGGGTAGCTACCAGGCGTTGGAGAAGTACTCCACCGATCTGACCGCCCGCGCCCGGGAAGGCAAGCTCGACCCGGTCATCGGGCGCGACAACGAGATCCGTCGCGTCGTGCAGGTGCTCTCGAGGCGCACGAAGAACAACCCGGTGCTCATCGGTGAGCCCGGCGTCGGCAAGACCGCCATCGTCGAGGGCCTGGCCCAGCGCATCGTCGCCGGCGACGTTCCGGAAAGCCTGCGGGACAAGACCGTCATCTCCCTGGACCTCGGGTCCATGGTGGCCGGTGCGAAGTACCGCGGTGAGTTCGAGGAACGGCTCAAGGCTGTGCTCGACGACATCAAAGAGTCTGCCGGGCAGGTCATCACGTTCATCGACGAGCTGCATACCATCGTCGGCGCCGGTGCCACCGGCGAATCCGCGATGGACGCGGGCAACATGATCAAGCCCATGCTGGCCCGTGGTGAGCTGCGGCTGGTCGGTGCGACCACGCTCGACGAGTACCGCAAGTACATCGAGAAAGACGCCGCCCTGGAGCGCCGGTTCCAGCAGGTACTGGTCGGCGAGCCGTCGGTCGAGGACACCGTCGGCATCCTGCGCGGCCTCAAGGACCGCTACGAGGTGCACCACGGTGTGCGCATCACCGACTCCGCATTGGTGGCTGCGGCAACGCTTTCCGATCGCTACATCACCTCGCGGTTCCTGCCGGACAAGGCCATCGACCTGGTCGACGAGGCCGGATCCCGGCTGCGCATGGAGATCGACTCCCGTCCCGTCGAGATCGACGAGGTCGAGCGGCTCGTCCGTCGCCTCGAGATCGAGGAGATGGCGCTGGAGAAGGAAGAGGACGACGCTTCCAAGGAACGCCTGGAGAAGCTGCGCGGTGAGCTGGCCGATTACAAAGAGAAGCTGGCCGAGTTGACCACCCGTTGGCAGAACGAGAAGGGCGCCATCGACATCGTCCGCGAGCTCAAGGAGCAGTTGGACAGCCTGCGCGGTGAGGCCGACCGGGCCGAGCGCGACGGCGATCTGGCCAAGGCCGCCGAGCTGCGCTACGGGCGTATCCCGGAGGTCGAGAAGAAGCTCGACGCCGCACTTCCCGTGGCCGAGGCACGCGAGAACGTGATGCTCAAGGAAGAAGTCGGTCCCGACGACATCGCCGAGGTGGTCGAGGCGTGGACCGGTATTCCGGCCGGCCGGATGCTCGAAGGCGAGAGTGCCAAGCTGCTGCGCATGGAGGAGGAGCTGGGCAAGCGCGTCATCGGTCAGAAGGCCGCGGTGACCGCGGTGTCGGATGCGGTGCGCCGCACCCGGGCCGGGGTGGCCGATCCCAACCGGCCGACGGGTTCGTTCATGTTCCTGGGCCCGACCGGTGTCGGTAAGACCGAGCTGGCAAAAGCGTTGGCGGAATTCCTCTTCGACGACGAGCGCGCCATGGTCCGCATCGACATGAGTGAGTACGGCGAGAAGCACTCGGTGGCTCGGCTGGTCGGTGCGCCCCCGGGATACATCGGCTACGACCAGGGTGGTCAGCTGACCGAAGCGGTGCGGCGGCGTCCGTACACGGTGGTGCTGTTCGACGAGATCGAAAAGGCCCACCCGGACGTGTTCGACGTGCTGCTGCAGGTGCTCGACGAGGGCCGGTTGACCGACGGCCAGGGCCGTACGGTCGACTTCCGCAACACGATCCTGATCCTGACCTCCAACCTGGGTGCCGGTGGCACCGAGGAGCAGGTGATGGCGGCGGTGCGGGCGGCGTTCAAGCCGGAGTTCATCAACCGGCTCGACGACGTGATCTTGTTCGACGCACTGAATCCCGAGCAGCTGGTGTCGATCGTCGACATCCAGTTGCAGCAGCTGCAGAAGCGGCTGGGACAGCGCCGGCTCACCCTCGAGGTGTCGCTGCCTGCCAAGACGTGGCTGGCCGAGCGTGGTTTCGACCCGCTCTACGGTGCCCGCCCACTGCGCCGCCTGGTGCAGCAGGCCATCGGCGACCAGCTGGCCAAGATGTTGTTGGCCGGAGAGGTGCACGACGGCGACGTGGTGCCCGTAAACGTCAGCGCGGACGGCGAAGGCCTGATCCTGGGCTGACCCGACCTGCTGAATGGCATTGAAACTGCCCATGCTCCCCCCGGAGCATGGGCAGTTTCGTATCTGTAGGCGTAAAGATGAACGGGTGATCCCTTCTGTCACCAAGGTCCCCGGCAAGCCCAATCTGCTACTCGGAGCCTACGACTTGGCGAACCTGGGATACGGAGCCGAGGAGTTCTTCGTCTCCGGGACAGCGCACTCGTATGAACCACCCGGCTCGGCGAACTACACGACACGCATCGTGGTCCTGCGCCCGACCGATGCCGCCCATTTCAACGGTGTTGCACTCGTCGAGTGGCTCAACGTCAGTGGTGGGATCGACGCTCCTGCAGTGTGGTTCATGGCACACCGCGAAATCGTCCGGGCGGGCTACGCATATGTGGCGGTGTCGGCCCAATACGTGGGTGTCGAAGGCGGGGACAGCCTCGTCGGCGCCAAAATGTCGCTGAAAACGCAGGAACCCGAAAGGTATTCGGATCTGCATCATCCGGGCGACGCCTTCGCTTACGACATCTTCACCGAGGTCGGCCTCCTCGTGCGCGACGGCGCCATCGACGGTCTTGGGCCCGAAACCTCCCTGGCCGTCGGGGAGTCGCAATCGGCGATGTTCCTGACCACGTACGTGAATGACGTCGATCCCGTCGCGGAGGTCTTCGACGGTTTCCTGGTGCACTCAAGGTTTGGTCCTGCCGCCGCCCTCGGCGGAGCGACTGCGCTCAATGCGTCTCGTCCGGCCCCGTTCCGAAACGATCCGCGGGTCCCGGTCCTCACCGTGCTCACCGAAACCGACGTGGTGGACGGCCATCTGTCCGGTTATCACCGTGCCCGCCGTCCGGACGCTGCGCACTTTCGGGCCTGGGAGATTCCCGGAACGTCCCACGCCGACAATTACACCGTGCGCGTCGGTTTCATCGATGACGGGTCAGCCGCGCTGGAAGACATCGTCGCGGCGTATGCACCCACGAGTGAGTTGATGGGCGTCGAGTTGTCGTACTTCACAAATTTCGCCCCGCAACACCACTACGTGCTGCAGGGCGCGGTCGCGAGCCTCGCCCGCTGGGTCCGTGCGGGCGAGGCGCCCGCGCCAATGCCTCCACTGGAGCTGACCGACGCCGAACCGGCTCGTTTCGTGCTGGACGCGAACGGTATTGCCGTGGGCGGAGTCCGCACCCCATGGGTCGATGTCCCGATTGCCCGGACGTCGGGTCTTGCCCCTGACGAGAGCCCCATGTCGTTTCTCTTCGGATCAGGTGAGCCGTTCGACGCCACCAAGCTGGGTGAGCTCTACCCGGGAGGCAGCGCCGAGTATCTGGACCAATTCATCGCGGCCCTGGATCGGGCCATCGAGGCCGGCGTTATCGTGTCCGCCGATCGCGCCGAGATCCTTGAGCTCGCCGCCGCGATGTTCCCGGCAGTTAGATGTTGAACCGGCCGGCGAAGCCGCGCAACGGCACGTCGACACTCGTCAACAACCCCGGCGGCGCCTTGACCACCGACGCGATCGCGTTGAGCGCGGGGAGCCCGGTCACGGTCATGCCGATCGACGCGAATGAGGCCGGATCGGACAGGTCCACACCGGGTTTCGGGAAGATCATGTGCTTGTTGTAGACGCAGGGATCGCCCTTGATCTGAGTGATGTAGCAGCCCTTGATGTCCCAGCTCGGATCGGTGTGCGGGGTCATCTGCCATTCCAGATGGGTCTCGACGCGCGGGACACCGTCGACCATGCCCTGGTACTTGATGTAGTTGCCGCCGAGGGATCCCTTGGGCAGCGTGTACCAGCCGAGGTCGACGTCCTTGGTGCAGGCGCCGAGCTCGTAGGTGAACTTGACCTCGTCGAGTTCCAATCCGAAGCAGTCGGCCATCATCAACACGCTGTCGGCGAACACCTCGGTGTACTTGCGCAGTTTGCCCGGGATCGACGGGTCGTCGACGGGCAGACCGTAGCCGACCTCGATCCAGGTGTCCTTGCTGTGATGGCATGACACGTCGACGGATTCGATGGTGGTGACATTCTCGATCTCGGCGACATCGGCGGAGCACACCACGCCCAGGATCTGGTTGAGACCCGGGTTCATGCCGGTGCCGTAGAACGTCGCCCCACCCTTTTCGCACGCTTCGGCGAGCAACCGCGACACCGGCTTGCCGGAGGGGTGCGGGTGATTGGTGTCGCGGTGCCAGCCGGTGATCCAGTCGGCGGTGGTGACGATGTCGATCCCGGCCTCAAGGACTTTCACGTAGAGGTCCTCGTCGGGAAAGACACCGTGAAAGGTCAACACGTCCGGACGCGCGGCGATGATCTCGTCGATCGAGCCGGTGGCCGTCACCCCGATCGGACCGATGCCGGCGATCTCGCCGGCATCGCGTCCGACCTTTTCCGGTGTGTAGCAATGCAATCCGATCAGTTCGAGATCGGGCCGCTTGCCGATGCGCTTGATCATCTCCGTGCCGACATTGCCGGTCGCCACCTGGAAAACCCGGATCTTCTCAGTCATAGGGTGTCCTTTTTCCTCACAATTGCCAGGTCTGCGGCGGATCCGCCCAGACCGTCCGGATAGAACTGCATGGCCCACTTGCGGATTGCGGTGAAGCCCTCGTACTCGGCGGTGGCCAGCGCCGGGGGATCGGAGTAGCGCTGGTGCGACCAGATGTGGATGTCCTGGGTGAACTGGCGGATCACCTCGTCGCCGAACTCGGCGGCGCGCTCGGCTGCACGATCCGAATCTTTCCCGGGGGTTCGGCCGATGTAGACCATGAACCGCACGTCGGAGGTGGACTCGTCGACAGGGGTGACCGCCGAAATGGTGCGGTTGTCGATCATGCCCCAGCTCTTGGTCACCGCGATGCCCAGACCGCCGTTGATGGCCTCGACACCGCTGCGCACATCGTCGATCGACTGTTGGTCATCGCCCTCGAACGTGATCGTGAAGTCGACGTAGGAGATCGGCGCGGCGAAGTCGTGTCGGGTGAACACCGGCACGATCGGGGTCTGGTGGACGTACTTGAAGTGGGCGAAGTCGACGCCGTTCTCCAGCACGTACTGCGGATGCAGTTCGAGCCCGGCACGAACGAGTCGCTGCTGGGGGTAGTAGTCGGCGGCGCTGCTGCCGTCGGCGAACGACGCGAACACGTCGGGCGCCTCGAAGAACGGCTCACGCCCTTCGATGTCGTGCCAGATATAGATGGCCTCGTTGCGCTCGGTGACGGGGTAGGTGCGCATCCGGCGGCCACGGTTGGGCCGGTCCTGGTAGGGGATGCAGACGTTACGGCCCTCGGCATTCCACTGCCAGCCGTGGAACGGGCATTGGATGACCTCGCCGACGACCTGGCCGCCGAATCCGAGATGGGCCCCGAGGTGCTCGCAGTAGGCGTTCATCACGGTCACCTGCCCGGCTTCCGAGCGCCAGGCGACCATCTCCTCGCCGAAGTACTTCATGGCATGCACGGCACCCACTTCGACCTGGTCGGACCAGGCGACCTGGAACCATCCCGTCGGTTTCATCGACAACGGTGGTTTAGCCATGACGGGAATCGTAGGAGGATCTGTGAAACTTTGGAAGAGGGTTCTGTGAAAACGGGGTAATCTCTCGGAGATGACCGAGACCGAGGCGGGTGCGCGGCGGACCAACCGACGCGGCCTGGCCACGCGGGAGAACATGCTGGAAGCCGCGCGCAAGGCGCTGGCCACCGGCGACCCGGGAGCGGTGTCGGCCAACCGGATCGCCAAAGAGATCGGTGCCACCTGGGGCGCGGTGAAGTACCAGTTCGGCGACATCGACGGCTTCTGGGCGGCCGTCCTGCAGCGCACCGCTGAACGCCGGGCAGGCATGCTGAGCCAGCGCGACGACGGTGCGCCGCTGCGGCAGCGCGTCGCCGGCATCATCGACCTGCTCTATGACGGTCTGACGGCCAGCGATTCGCGGGCGATCGAGAACCTGCGCGCGGCCCTACCGCGGGACCACGCCGAACTCGAGCGGCTCTACCCGAAGACTGCCGGCGAACTCTCGTCGTGGGGGCAGAGCTGGTTGCAGACCTGTCAGCAGGCCTTCGCCGACCTCGACGTGGACCCCGAGCGGGTCCGTGAAGTGGCATCCTTCATTCCCGGCGCAATGCGCGGCATCACCTCCGAGCGTCAACTCGGCACCTATACCGACCTCGATGTGGCCCGGCGGGGGCTCACGAACGCCATCGTGACCTACCTCGAAGAGTCCCGGTCACAGCGCTCTGATCACCAGTAACCGGGTTGTGACCTCACAAGGTGGGGGCATTTCCGCCGTCAACAAGTAGGCTAGGCCCGATGGTCCCGCTCTGGTTCACGCTGTCCGCACTCTGTTTCGTGGGTGCGGCCGTATTGCTGTACGTCGACATCGACCGTCGGCGTGGGTTGGGACGGCGCCGCAAGTCGTGGGCGAAGTCGCATGGCTTCGACTACGAGCACGAGTCGCACGAGATCCTCAAGCGCTGGAAGCGCGGGGTGATGTCGACCGTCGGTGACGTCACGGCCAAGAACGTCGTCCTCGGCCAGATTCGTGGCGAGGCGGTGTTCATCTTTGACATCGAAGAAGTCGCGACAGTGATAGCGCTGCACCGCAAGGTCGGCACGAACGTCGTCGTCGATCTGCGGCTCAAGGGCATCAAGGAGCCCCGGGAGAGCGACATCTGGCTGCTCGGTGCGATCGGTCCGCGGATGGTGTACTCCACCAACCTCGATGCCGCCCGTCGCGCGTGCGACCGCCGGATGGTCACGTTCGCCCACACGGCTCCCGACTGTGCCGAGATCATGTGGAACGAGCAGAACTGGACGCTCGTCAGCATGCCGGTCACGAGCACCCGTGCCCAGTGGGACGAGGGTCTGCGCACAGTGCGTCAGTTCAACGACCTGCTGCGGGTACTGCCCCCGGTTCCGCAGAACGGCGTGGCACCACAGTCCGGTCAGGGCAGCCAGGCTGCACTGGCCCGTCGCGCCAGCTCGCCCAGCCGCCCGTTGGCGCCGACCCCGGCCGGACGTCGCGAACTGCCGCCGGGCCGGGCCGATGCGGCACCCGGACGTGGCGACGTGAGCCGCTACACCCAGCCGCGGCAGGAGCCGGGCCGCCCGGATGCGATCCGTCGCACCCCGCCGCCGGCCCGCAACGGGCGCCACGCACCGCACTACCAGCGCTAGCCGGCGTAACAGAGCAGATAAGTACCCTCTAGGTCGTGCCTCGTCCCCTCGCGCTGATCACCGGACCGACCTCCGGGCTCGGCGCCGGATTCGCCCGCCGCTACGCGCGCGACGGTTATGACCTCGTCCTCGTGGCCCGTGACGCGGCACGGCTGGAACAACTCGCCGCCGAACTGCGCGACGAGGTCGGCGTAGACGTCGAAGTACTCCCCGCGGACCTGGCGTCCGCCGCGGACCGGGCCAAGGTCGCCGACTGGCTGCGTGCCGGGGTGCAGGTCTTGGTCAACAACGCCGGCTTCGGCACCTCGGGTGAATTCTGGACCGCCGACCTCGCCAAGCTCCAGGCTCAATTGGATGTCAACGTCACCGCGGTGATGGAATTGACGCATGCCGCGCTGCCGTCGATGATCGAGGCCGGGCGCGGCACCGTCATCAATGTGGCCAGCGTCGCCGGTCTGGTGCCGGGGCGCGGGTCGACCTACTCGGCGTCGAAGGCCTGGGTCGTCTCGTTCACGGAGGGGCTGGCCAACGGGCTCGGCGGTACCGGGGTCGGGGTGCATGCCCTGTGCCCGGGGTTCGTCCACACCGAGTTTCATGCCCGTGCGGGCATCGACATGGGGGGCACACCGTCGTTCCTGTGGCTGCAGGTCGAGGACGTGGTGCGCGAATGCCTGGCCGACGTGGCCGCAGGCAAAGTGGTCATCGTGCCCGGCCTGCAGTACAAGGTGCTCACCACCGGGGGCCGGATGGCTCCGCGAAACCTGGTGCGCGCCATGACAAAAGCAGTGGGAAAAGGTCGTGGGAGAACTTAGGACAGAACTGACGTGGCAGTGCGGGCGCTGATCGCGGCGGTGATGGCGGTACTTCTCGTCGTCACCGCGGGCTGCACATCCGATGAACCGGGACGCACGTACGAGGCTTCGACTGCCGCGCTCGGCAAGTCGCTCGACATCCTCGGCTGGAACCTGACGGTGTCGAATCTTCGATTCGACTCTGACCACGTGCTGGTCGACGTCGAGGGTTCGGCTGCCGGCGACGCCCACGCCAAACCCGAGGACATCCGGTTCGGTCTGTACGGTGCCCTGGCGCATCCGATCGAGGCCGACGCACTCCACGGCTGCGACGCGATGACCAACCTGGGCATCCGGCCGCTGTCCGCTTCCGCTCCTGACAAGCTCAGCGGCACAGTCTGTCTGGGGCCGCAACGCGACCAGAGCCAGGTACGCGGGGTCTACGTGTACTCGCCGCGCGAGCGCATCCCCAAGACCACCGTGGCCTACCCGGCGGCCTTCCCGGTGGGAATGCTGCCTACTGATGTCAACGACACCGGCATCACCGTCAAGACCTCCAGCGTGGACGGGTTCAGTGCCGACGGCGGGCAATTGGCACCGACGGCGATCGGTGACCCCACGGCTTTCAGCGGCAAGGGCTACATGCTGCTCGGCCTTGAAATCGCCGGTGCGGCAAAGCGTTACGCGGAGGATTCGGCGGGACGTGGCGGGCCGTTGATGGTGGTGGCCGGCCCTACGCTGCCGCCGCCGGGACTCAGTCATCTCTGCTCGGTGTACGGCTCGTCGGTGCTGCTCCTGCCGGAAGCCAGCCGTGAGGCGGTCAACGTCCGGGCTTCGCTGTGCACCCAGGGGGAGATGACGGCGGCGCTGCTCTACGCGTCGGTTTCGGTGATCGGCACGCACGCGGCCCTGTGGACCACCGGTGGCTGACGCCGTCGGCCCGACCGAGTGGGGCGTGAGCCCGGGCGTGGGCCCCTGGACGGGCGCTCTGCCCGCCGGGGATGAGGTCGCGCGTTACGATCCGGACCTGCTGCGCGACGGCGATACCCGCAATGTCGTTGATGCCTACCGGTATTGGACCCGGGAGGCGATCATCGCCGACATCGACCGGCGGCGGCATCGGCTGCACATCGCGATCGAGAACTTCGGTAACGACGCCAACATCGGTGCGGTGGTGCGCACCGCCAACGCCTTCGCGGTCGACACCGTGCATATCGTGGGCAAGCGCCGTTGGAACCGACGGGGAGCCATGGTCACCGACCGCTATCAGCGGTTGTGTCACCACGACAGCACCGCCGAACTGCTGGCGTTCGCCGCCGACGCCGGGCTGACCGTCGTCGCAGTGGACAACGTCCCCGGCGCCGTACGCCTTGAGCAGACCGAATTACCCCGCGACTGCCTGCTGATCTTCGGTCAGGAAGGCCCGGGCATCACGCCGGAGGCGCAGGGCGGGGCGGCCGTCACGGTCTCGATCGCCCAGTTCGGCTCGACCCGCAGCATCAATGCCGGTGTCGCTGCGGGAATTGCCATGCACGCGTGGATCACTCGCCACGCGGATTTTACGCAGGCCTGGTAGGGGTGGGAGCTCCGGCCACCCGGCGTTCGCCACCGTTGCGCTCCTGCCAGAGCTTGTAGACATCGACCGCGGCATCGCGCGGTTCGTAGCGCATCGGCAGGCGCCGCTCATTCCACGGCTTGGCGAACTCGTCGTAGAACGTGTTCAGCTCGAAGTACTTTCGATCGTCGACGTAATGTGGTTCGTACGCGTCCCGGGTGGTCAGGAACACGACTTCGTCCGGCGAGCAGTAGTAGAGCGATCCCAGGCACATCGGGCAGGGCTGGGCCAGGACATAGATCGTGGCACCTGTCAGGTGCTCGGTGCCGAGCTTCGTGCACGCCTTGCGGATCGCGAGGATCTCCGCGTGGGCGGTGGGATCATGGGTCTGGGCAACCAGGTTCGGGCTCTCTGCCAGGATCTCACCGTCTCTGACGATGACGGTTGCGAACGGACGGCCGCCCTCGGCGACGTTCCGGCGCGCGATGTCGATGGTGTGTTGTGCGAAGTCCATGAGACCTCCTCGATATCGGACTCGATCAAAAAGGTTTGGTGGGAAGGTATTTGCCGTCGAGCGTGATCACAGCGCGTTCTCCGCCCTCCGGATCGGCGACCTTACGCACATCGAGCTTGAAGTTGATGGCGCTGATGATGCCGTCGCCGAACTGTTCGTGAACCAACGCCTTGAGCGTCGTGCCGTAGACCTGAAGCATCTCGTAGAAGCGGTAGATCGTCGGATCGGTGGGGACGCCGCCGGGGATCGAACCGCGGGTCGGGATGGTCTGCAGCAGCATTGCCGCGTCGTCGTCGAGACCCAGTAATGCGGCAACCGCGACGGCCGACTCGGCAGGCAGCGCGTGCTGACCTAGGACGGCAGCGGTCACGAATGCCGTTGAGAGCTCGGCAGCGTCGGCGATCTGCTGCCAGGTGAGATCCTTGCGGGTCTTGGCCTCGACCGCTGCGATGGCCAGGGCCTGTCGGGCGGTCGGGTCGAACTGCGCGTGCATGGGTTCATCCCTTCGATGGGAGCCGGCCGTGGGTGACCGGCGGTGTATCAACCACCCTGCGCGCGAATTGCTATAGCGTCCAATACTTAGTTTCCATTGGAGTGATAGTTGGCATCTATGACTTGTACTGGTTGGAGTAGTGCACCGCGATCGCGCTGAACGCCCGCGCGGCGGCCGACTGATATCCCGCTGACCGGTGTAGGAGCACGACCTCGCGTGACGGTAGCGGTGGATCGGGCCGGATCGGGTGAAGGTCGGCCTGCGCCTGCGTGATCGCGTCCGGCAATACCGTGGCGAGCGTGCCGAGGCGCACGAACTCGATCAGCGCGCTGATGGAGTTCGCCTCGATCGCGATGTGGGGCTTCACGTTCTGGGCGGCGAAGAACTCGTCGATGTAGTTGCGTGTCGCAAAGTCTCGGCTGAGCAACGCCAACGGTTGGGTGGGCAGGTCCGCGATCGCGAACGTCGTGGCGCGCGGGTGGAGGGGATGAGCGGCGCCCACGACCAGGCTGAGGGTCTCGGTGAAGAGCGCCGATGTGGCCACACCCGCGGCGTGGTTGCCGGCGAAGGCGATGCCCAGGTCGATACGGTCGGCGATCAGGTCGGCTTCGATCAGGTCCTGAGTGGTCTCGATGACGGTGAGGGTGACGCCGGGATGCTCGGCATGGAACTGGCGCACGAGCGGACCGATGAGATAAGCGGTGATGGTCGGTGTCATCGCGATCCGCAGGTGGCCCCTGCTCAGGTCGTGGACATCGTGGACCGCCCGCTCGGCGGCGTCCAGATCCTGCAGGGCCAGTCGTCCGTGCTGGGCGTAGGCCTCGCCGGCATCGGTGAGCCGGACGGTGCGTCCCGAGCGGTCGAGCAGGGGGACTCCCACTTCCCGTTCGAGCTGCTTGATCTGCTGCGACAAGGTGGGTTGCGACACGTGCAGGGCCTCGGCGGCGCGGGTGAAGTTGCCGTGGTCGGCGACGGCCAGTAGGTACCGGAGGTGACGCAACTCCATCGGCCCAATGTATAGGTGACGTCTATTGCCGCGATGAGAAATGCGTCTTGGACACTATGGCTCCCACGAGGCAGGTTGGAACCATGCCTGATTCCCCTCGCATCTTCAGCGGTGCCGCGGCCGCGCTTGCCGTGATCGCCGCGACCGCCGCAGGCTGCGCCACTCCTGACATCGCGACCGTCGCCACCACGGTGGCGCCCGTGCCCGGCAGCGACCTGCTCACTGCGGCAACGAACAACGACGCAGCTCGGGTGCACGAGCTGATCGGGCGCGGTGCCGACCTCGAGGTGCGCGACGAACGCGGACGCACCCCGCTCGTCGCGGCCACCAAGAATGGCGCCACTGATGCTGCGCGGGCACTGATCGAGGCCGGCGCCGACGTGAACGCGAAAGACGATCTACAGGATTCGGCGTATCTGTACGCCGGAGCCGAAGGTCTCGACGACATCCTCGACCTGACGTTGTCTCACGGTGCCGACGTGCGCAGCGTCAACCGCTACGGCGGGACCGCGCTGATTCCCGCGAGTGAACACGGCCATGTGAGCACGGTGCAACGACTGATCGCCGCCGGTGTCGACGTGAACCATGTCAACAAGCCGCAATGGACAGCGATGCACGAGGCCATCGTGTACGGCGACGGGTCCGTCAAGTACCAGCAGGTGGTCCGCGCGCTGCTGGACGCCGGGGCCGATCAGTCGATTCGAGACGGCTCTGGGCACCGCGCTTGACAACGCCGAGCGACTCGGCCAGCTTCAGGTCGCCGCCATCCTGCGCTCACGATGAAAACCCAAGAAACGGAGCACTTTCAGAATGACCGTCCGCAATGTACTGATCTTGTTGGCCCGCGTGGGGCTCGGTGCCATCTTCGTGGCCCACGGGTGGCAGAAGTTCGTCACCAACGGGATCGCCGCGACCCAGCAGGGTTTCGCGGCCATGGGCGCCCCGGCCCCTGAGCTGTCGGCAGTGGTTGCCGCCACCATCGAATTGGCGGGTGGCATCGGGTTGATCATCGGCCTGGCCACACCGGTCTGGGCGGCCCTGCTGTTCGCCACCATGGTCGGCGCGTTCCTGATCGCACACACGGGCCACGGGCTGTTCGTCGCCAAGGGCGGATTCGAGCTGGTGCTCGCCCTGGCAGCCCCGATGCTGCTGCTAATCGTCACCGGTGCCGGCCGATTCAGTGTCGACGGCCTGCTCGGTACCCGATTGCCGTGGAACCGAGGCATTTTCGCGAACCCGCAACCGCTCACTTCGGAGCCGTCATGACCGGCCCGGCGCTCGACGCGCTCGTCGACGTCACACTGCCCGACGGCCGTCGGGTCGATATCACGCTGCGAGACGGACGAATCGAGGCGATCGTCGATCGAGGACAACCCGATTCGACACCGGCGCGATCCGGTCGGCACGTCGTCGACTGCGGCGGCGCCCTGGTGATGCCCGCATTCGTCGACGGGCACTGCCATCTGGACAAGACCTTCTGGGGAGCGCCGTGGCAGCCGCACGTCGCATCGGGGTCGTTGCGGGAACGCATTGCCAACGAACGTGAACTGCGCGCCCGGATCGGGGTGCCCGTGACCGCCCGCGCGACCGCGTTGGCCGAGCACATGGTGTCGCTGGGTACCGGGCACGTCCGATCGCACGTCGACATCGATCCCGATGCGAAGCTCGACGGGCTGCATCAGCTGCTCGAAGTCCGTGAATCGTTGCGAGACAAGCTGAGTATCCAACTGGTGGCGTTTCCGCAGAGCGGTGTCGTCACCGCCCCCGGTGTGCCCGACCTGCTCGACGCGGCCTTGTCCGAGGGGGCCGATCTGATCGGCGGTCTCGATCCCGCCGGGTTCGACGGCGATGTCGACGGCCAACTCGACGTGGTGTTCGGTTTGGCCGAACGGCACGGGGCAGGTATCGACATCCACCTCCACGATGGCGGCGAACTCGGCACCCGACAACTCCACGCGATTGCCGAGCGGACGAAAACCCTTGGGCTCGGCGGCATAGTGACGGTCAGTCACGCATATTGCCTGGGCCAGGTCGACGAGGCCGCCGTCGACCGGACCGCGACGGCGCTGGCCACCGCCGGGGTATCGCTGATGACGAACGGTCCGGCCGGGACCATGCCACCAGTCCTACGGCTGCGTGACCACGGCGTAGTGGTATTCGCCGGGTCGGACAACATCCGTGACGCGTGGTGGTCGTACGGCACCGGCGACATGCTCGAACGAGCCACGATTATCGGTCTGGAAGGCGGCCTGATGACCGACGGCGAACTCGAGTACGCGGCGTCACTGGTCACCGACTCGGCGGCCGGCGCACTCGGGCTCGCTGATTACGGCGTACAAGCCGGCAGCCGAGCTGACCTGGTCGTGATCGCCGCGGCAAACCCGGCCGAGGCGGTGGCCGGTCATCCCGAGCGGCTGCTGGTCCTGCACGATGGCCGGGTGGTGCGCTCGGCGGACCACCCATCCTGACCTGACGCAGGCCCGGAAACTGCTCGACATGCCGACAATTCGAAGGCCGGGTAAGGCAGGATCGTCAACATGGATCAGCTATGGGCTAACCGTGCGGCCAGCGCCGAAGCTGCGATCACCCAGCGACACCTGACGAAGCTCTGGGGTCTGCCGGGTACCCAACTCGGAGTGGTGGCCTGGCCGGCGACCAAGAAGTACCGAAAGTTCGGAACCTGGCACTACTGGTGGCAGGCGCATCTGCTGGACACCCTGGTCGACGCGCAGGTGCGGGATCCGCAGCCCGAGCGGAAAACCCGTATCGAGCGGCAGATCCGGGGACACTGGATGCGCAACAACCTGTCCTGGACCAACAGTTACTACGACGACATGGCCTGGCTGGCATTGGCCCTGGAGCGGGCCGGTCGCCTGGTCGGGGTGGAAAAAGCCCATGCGCTCAGGAAGCTGTGCGCGCAGTTCGTCGATGCCTGGGTGCCCGAGGACGGCGGCGGCATCCCATGGCGCAAGCAGGACCAGTTCTTCAACGCCCCGGCCAATGGCCCGGCGGGTATCTTCCTGGCGCGTTATGACGACCGCCTGCGCCGGGCCCAGCAGATGGCGGACTGGATCGACGACACCCTGATCGATCCGGAGACCCACCTGGTGTTCGACGGCATCAAGGCCGGCTCGATGGTGCGCGCGCAGTACACCTACTGCCAGGGCGTGGTGCTCGGCCTGGAGGTCGAACTGGCGGTGCGGACCGGCGACACCCGGCACGCCGAGCGGGTCCGTCGTCTGGTGACGGCGGTGGACAAGGAAATGGCCACCGACGGTGTCATCAAAGGCGCCGGCGGGGGCGACGGTGGGTTGTTCAACAGCATCCTGGCGCGGTACCTGGCGCTGGTGGCCACCATGTTGCCGGGGGACGATGCGCAAGATCAGTCCGCGCGCGATACGTCCCGGTCGCTCGTGCTCAAGTCCGCACAGGCGGCATGGGACAATCGCCAGAACGTCGACGGGCTCCCGTTGTTCGGACCGTTCTGGGACCGCACCGCTGAGGTGCCCGGGGCCGAAGGTCAGGAAGCGCAGTTTGTCGACGGCGCGGTGAACGCGTCGGCGATCCCGGAACGTGATCTGTCAGTTCAGGTTTCGGGGTGGATGTTGATGGAAGCAGCGCACACCCTGTCCGAGTAGTCTCGCTCATCGAGATCTGCGCGCCATCGGGCAATTTGTCAGACAACAATGGTGTGCGCACAGTGAAGTAGGTGAGTTGTAGATGGAACGGGTCGCACGGACCTCCATAGTCGACGTCGTCGTCGACAGATTGCGCGACGAGATTCGCAAGGGCAGTTGGCCGGTCGGGAGCAAGATCCCTACCGAGGCGAAACTTGTTGAGGCACTGGGGGTGAGCCGCCCATCGGTCCGCGAGGCGGTGCGGTCGCTCGTCCAGCTCGGCTTGCTCGAATCGCGACAGGGCGACGGCACCTACGTGGTCGCCGAGGACGAGACGACAGTTGCGCTGCAGCGCCTGGTCGATACCGGGGATCGCGACGAGGTGCAGTTGGTGCGTCATACGCTCGAAGTACTGGCCGCGCGTGAAGCGGCGACCAACCGCTCGGCGGCCGATATCGATGCGCTGCGCGTCGCCCTTCAGGGACGTCGGTCTGCGAAGGCCGCCGCCGACCTGGACGCATTCATCGACCACGACGTCGCCTTCCACATCGGGGTGGCCCGCGCGTCGCACAACACGCTGCTGCTCGATTTCTACAGCTCTTTCGAAAATGCCATGCGCGACCCGGCCCACGGCGCGTTCTGCATGAGCACTCCTGAGGACACGTACCGGGATTTCCACAACGATCTGTTTCAGGCGATCCAACGAGGCGACCACAGTGCGGCGACCCGCGCTGCGATCTACGGCCTCGACGTGCACGAACGCCATCTGCATGCAGTCGGTAGCTGACTTGCCATCGGGACCAGTGCCCCGAAACTGAGCATGTGCCCAGCCCGGGCTACGTTTGTCATCGTGAGAGACGTGCTCGCCGATGCACTGTCGGTCTGGCGTGCCGGTGGCACCGTGGGCCTCGCGACGGTGGTGCGCACGTTCCGTTCCGCACCGCGGCCTGCCGGGGCGTCGATGGTGGTGGCCCCCGACGGCACGGTGACCGGCTCGGTATCCGGTGGCTGCGTCGAAGGTGCGGTGTACGAACTCGCCGGTGAGGTCGTTGCCGAGGGCATCCCGGTGCTGCAGCGTTACGGAGTCAGTGACGATGACGCCTTCGCCGTGGGACTGACCTGCGGCGGCATCCTCGACGTGTTCGTCGAGCCGGTGTCGAAGCGGACATTCCCAGAACTGGAAGCGCTGGTCGACGACATCGAGGCCCATCGACCTGTCGCGACCGCGACGGTCATCGCACATCCCGATCCGGCATGGCTGGGCCGCCGACTGGTCATCCGCACCGGCGAGGTCACCGGCACACTCGGCTCGACCCGTGCGGACAGCGCGATCACCGACGATGCGCGCGGTCTGCTCGACACCGGCCGCAGCGCGGTGCTGACGTTCGGCCCCGACGGCGAGCGCCGCGGCGAGGGCATGGAGGTGTTCGTCGCGAGCTTCGCGCCGCCGCCGAGAATGCTGGTTTTCGGTGCCATCGACTTCGCGGCGGCCGTGGCCTGCCAGGGGTCACTGCTGGGCTACCACGTCACGGTGTGCGACGCGCGCCCCGTCTTCGCCACCGCGGCCCGGTTCCCGACCGCAGACGAGGTCGTCGTCGACTGGCCCAACCGGTACCTGGCCGCGCAGGCCGCCGCCGGCGCGATCGACGGCCGCACGGTCATCTGCCTGCTCACGCACGATCCGAAGTTCGACGTGCCGCTGCTCGAAGTGGCGTTGCGACTGCCTGAGATCGGCTACATCGGTGCGATGGGCTCGCGGCGCACCCACGACGACCGGATGGCCCGACTGCGCGAAGTCGGCCTGACCGGCGAAGAGCTCGCGAGATTGTCGAGTCCTATCGGACTGGACCTGGGCGCCAGGACGCCCGAAGAGACCGCGGTGTCGATCGCGGCCGAGATCATCGCCCAACGCTGGGGCGGCACCGGCACACCACTGGCGGACACTGGTGGCCGTATTCATCACGAACACAACGAACCGAGTGAATTGAGGAGTGGTCAGTGACACGAGCCAAGATCGATTTCCCGAGCCGGATCGGTGTGTGGTGGGCCAGCGACACCTGGTCGATGCCGGACGCGCAGCAGGTTGCGCGGGACATCGAAGCTCTCGGCTTCGGCTCGTTGTTCCTTCCGGAGGTGGTCGGCAAGGAAGCTCTCACCCAGTCGGCGGCGTTCCTGGCTGCCACCGAACGACTCGTGGTGGGCACCGGCATCGCGAACATTCACGTCCGGGTGCCGTCAGCCGCCGAATCGGGGGCACGCACCCTCACAGCGCTCTACCCGGGCCGGTTCGTGCTCGGCCTGGGCGTCAGCCACGGACCTCTCGTCGAGCACGGACTGGGTGGCACTTACGCCAAGCCCCTGGCCACCATGCGCACCTACCTGGAGCGGATGGCCGCGGTGCCCGAGCAGATCGAACCGGGCGTCGGGCGCCCGCCCCGACTGCTGGCCGCACTCGGCCCGAAGATGATCGAGCTGTCCGGCACCCACGCCGACGGCGCACATCCCTACCTGGTCACGCCCGATCACACCGCGACGACGCGCGAGCTCCTCGGTCCGGACCGCTGGGTGGTGTCCGAGCAGGCCGTCGCGATCGGGGGTGACGACGCCGACCAGCTGGCTCGGGCGCACAAGCACCTTGAGGTCTACAGCGGGCTGCCCAACTACCGAAACTCGTGGCTGCGGCAGGGTTTCGACGAATCCGACCTGGTGCGGGGCGGCTCGGACCGGCTGGCGCGCGGACTCGTCGGCATGGGTTCGGCGGATCAGGCGGCGGCGGTGATCACGGCCCACCTGGATGCCGGCGCCGACCACGTCGTCGTTCAGGCACTGGGGGAGAACCCGACGGCCGATCCGCGTCCGGCCCTTCGTGAACTGGCCGCCGCGTTGGGCTTCGGTTAGGGGTTCGGCTGAACCTGCTCGGTGCCCTTCTTGGCGGCCCGGCGGCGCTTGAACCACTCGTAGAACATCGGCGCCACCGAGGCCACGACGATCAGGATGAAGATCGGCTCGAGCAGCTTCTGGATGATCTCGAACTGGCCCAGCCAGTAGCCGAGCAGGACGAGGCCGACACCCCACACGATTGCGCCCAGCACGTTGAACGTGGTGAACACCGAATAACGCATCTTGGCGGCGCCGGCGACGATCGGCGCCAGGGTGCGCACGATCGGCACGAACCGGGCGATGACGATTGCGAACGGGCCGCGCTGCTCGAAGAACGCGTGGGCCTCGTCGAGGTACTTCTGCTTGAGGATCCGGGCGTCGGGTTTGAACATCTCGACGCCGATGAACCGGCCGATCAGGTAGCCCGCCTGGCCGCCGAGGATGGCTGCCAGCGGGATGAACACCAGTAGCTGCCAGAGTGCGAAGTTGGCGTCCACTGCCGTTCCCTGGGCGGCGGTGCCCGCGGCGAGCATGCCCGCGACGAACAACAACGAGTCGCCGGGAAGGACCGGGAACAGCACCCCGGACTCGACGAAGACGACGACGAGGATGCCCACCAGGGCCCAGGTGCCGAAGGATCCGATGAGGTGCAGTGGATCCATGAAATCCGGCATGAGCGCCAGATTGGTCGTAGCCTCAGGGAGGGCGATGTCGATCACGACTCCCTAGGGTACCTGGGCCCCACCACCGGTCTTCACCTGCGATAACCCGCGTCCAGATGGAAGGACAAGTCAATGCCGATCGCCACGCCTGAGGTCTACGCCGAGATGCTGGCTCGGGCCAAGGAGCATTCCTTCGCCTTCCCGGCCATCAACTGCACATCGTCGGAGACGATCAACGCCGCCATCAAGGGTTTCGCCGATGCGGGCAGTGACGGCATCATCCAGTTCTCGACCGGAGGCGCGGAGTTCGCTTCGGGGCTCGGCGTCAAGGACATGGTGACCGGGGCCGTCGCACTGGCCGAGTTCGTCCATGTGATCGCCGAGAAGTACCCGATCACCGTCGCCCTGCACACCGACCACTGTCCGAAGGACAAGCTCGACACCTATGTGCGGCCGCTGCTGGCCATCTCCGCCGAGCGGGTCGCCGCCGGCCGCAATCCGTTGTTCCAGTCGCACATGTGGGACGGCTCGGCCGTCCCCATCGACGAGAACCTGACCATCGCGCAGGAGCTCTTGAAGCTCGCCGCGGCGGCCAAGATCGTCCTCGAGGTCGAGATCGGTGTGGTCGGCGGCGAAGAAGACGGTGTCGAGGCCGAGATCAACGAGAAGCTCTACACCTCCTCGGAGGACTTCGAGAAGACCATCGACGCGCTGGGCGCCGGCGAGCACGGTGCCTACCTGTTGGCGGCCACGTTCGGAAACGTGCACGGCGTCTACAAGCCCGGCAATGTGGTGCTCAAGCCCGAGGTGCTTGCCGAGGGGCAGCGGGTGGCCGCCGCCAAGCTCGGATTGTCAGGTGACGCAAAGCCTTTCGACTTCGTCTTCCACGGCGGGTCGGGTTCGCTGAAGTCCGAGATCGAAGATTCCCTCAAGTACGGCGTGGTGAAGATGAACGTCGACACCGACACGCAGTACGCCTTCACCCGTCCGCTCGCCGCGCACATGTTCACCAATTACGACGGGGTGCTCAAGATCGACGGCGAGGTGGGGAACAAGAAGGTCTACGACCCGCGCAGCTACCTGAAGAAGGCCGAGGCGTCGATGAGCGAGCGTGTCATCGAGGCCTGCAACGACCTGCACAGCGCCGGGCGCAGCGTCACCGCCGGTTAGGCGGCCGGTCGGCCGTACCCGAGGATCCCCGCGATCTCGGCGTCATCGAGGGTGTGCACACGGATACCGCCCTCCTCGTTGCCGCCGACCGTGGTGATCGCGTTGCCGTCCACGGTCACAACAAAATTGGTGTGCAACCCGAGCGGGCTACCGTCGGCGTACATCACCACGTCGCCGGTCTGGGGCCGGTATCCGCGCGGTTCGGCGAACCGGCCTGCGGCCTGGAAATACTCCTGCAGCGTGTACACGCCCGGGATCCGCCAGCTCCCCGAGTTGGGATTGGACAGCGGCCGGCCCGCCTCGTTGAGCACCCAGCTGACGAAGTCCGCGCACCACGGCTCCTCGACACCTTCGGAGAAGTGGCTGCCGCCGGGTTGGGCTTCGTACTGCGCCTGCAGCACGTCGACGATGCGTGCCTGGCCCGGATCGAGTGCGGTGCGGTCGATCTGAGGAAAGGCGACGGGTTTGCCCGGCAGCAGGTCGATCGCTCCGGGATGGCGGACCAGTAGCGTGGCCAGGCCGACCACGATGACCGCGCCGAACGCGCACAGGGTCAACCAGAGCTTGGGTCCGCGCAGGGTCACCGGACCAGATTAACCGGTAGGCGCCTGGCAGATCTTCCACTGATTGTCGCGGAACTGGAGGTCGAAGCTGCGCGTGGACCGGGTTTGCGGGGCAAATGCCATGAAGCTCGTGACGTTGGCCTCGGCGTGGTCGCCGTTGACGACCACCTGGTCGATGCTGGCCACGACGGGGTACTGCTTGGCGGCCGCCACCCGGGAGTGTGTTTCGTCCCAGGCTTTCTGGTCGTATTTGACGTAGTTGTCGCTGGTGGTGCCGCAGGTCATCGATCGCAGGGCGGCCAGGTCGCCCCGCTGGATGGCCGAGTCGAAGTCCTGGATCGTGGTGCGGACGTCGTCTTCCTGGGAGGCCGCCGACGACGATTTGCGGGTCAGCAGGACGGTGCCGAGCACGGCGATCGCCACCAGGGCCGCGATCACCAGGACGACCGCCACCACCCATCCCCAGCTGCGGCGGGTCGTGGTCTGCGGAGCTTGCTCCTGCTCTTCGCGCGGCGGGATGACCTTCGGGGCAGCACCTTTCGGCACCTCGGCCGCGACGGTGTCACCATCGGCCGGTGCGAACACCTCGGTCTCCGGGTCGGGCGGGGTGTCGATCTTCTGGGTGGAACTGTCGAAGCCGGACGGCGCGGTGAAGCGTCGTTCCTCTCCGAGGTGTACCTCCCCGGTGACTTCGTCGGCCGAGCTGAAGATCTCGGTGGCCGGTTCGGACAGGGCGGACAGTTCGGCCGTGGAAGGTAGCTCGACCTTCTCGGTCGGTGTGTCGCTCTGGTCGGTGCGGTCTTCGCCAGGTCCCGTTGGGTTCGACATCCCTGCTGCGGTCCTCCCGTACGTCGCTACCGGTGGAGCTTATCGGTCGGTGCACAATAGGCCCATGACACGGATGGGTGATTTGTTGGGGCCGGATCCGGTCCTCCTTCCCGGGGACCCTGAGGCCGAGGACGAATTGGCTGCGGGTGAAAAGGCTGCCGTGGTGGCCGCCGCCCACCCGTCGGCGTCGATCGCGTGGGCGGTGCTGGCGGAGAAGGCCCTCGCCGACGACAAGGCTGTCACGGCGTACGCGTATGCCCGCACGGGCTATCACCGTGGGCTGGATCAGTTGCGGCGCAACGGCTGGAAGGGTTTCGGCCCGGTGCCGTTCGCCCATGAGCCGAACCAGGGGTTCCTGCGGTGTGTGGCCGCGCTGGCCCGCGCCGCCGACGACATCGGCGAGACCGACGAGTTCCAGCGGTGCATCGATCTGCTCGACGACTGTGATCCGTCGGCGCGGGCCGACCTCGGCCTGGCCTGACGTTCAGTCCTTCGCCTCGCAGGAGCAGTCGTTCGCTGATTCGGGCGGCTCCACCTGCACGGTGGCGTGGGCGAGGCCCCGGGCGTTCAGTACCGCGCGGGCGTCGTCGAGCACCCGGGCGGTGTCGGCGTTGCTGGTCAGGTGCGCGGTGACCATGTCCTTGCCGGGGACCAGCGTCCACACGTGCAGATCGTGCACGCCCGTCACGCCGTCCACCGCGCCGAGCGCGGTACGCAGCTCTTCGACGTCGATGTGCTGTGGCGAGGACTCGCTCAGGATCCGCAGCGCTGCCCGGGCCAACGCGATGGCGCGGGGCAGGACCCAGAGCGCGACCAGGACGGCGACGACGACGTCGGCGTAGGGCCAGCCGGTGGTGACGGTGACGATGCCGGCGACCAGGACGCCGATGCTGCCGACGGTGTCGGCCACGACCTCCATGTAGGCGCCCTTGACGGCGAGGCTGTCCTTGGAGTGCGACCGCAGCATCATCACGACGACGGCGTTGGCGGCCAGCCCGGCCAGCGCCACGACGATCATCGGTACGCCGGGGACGTCGGGCGCGTTGCCGAGGCGTTCGAAGGCCTCGTACAGGATGAAGCCCGCCACGCCGAGGAGCAGGGCGGCGTTGGCGACGGCGGTGAAGACCTCGGCCCGGTGCCAGCCGTAGGTGCGGGCCGGGGAGGTACTTCCGCGCCGGGCCAGCAACACCGCGGTCAATCCCATGAACATGGCGACCAGGTCGGTGAGCATGTGGCCGGCGTCGGCGAGCAGCGCGATCGAGTTGATCAGCAGCGCGGTGACCAGCTCAAGGACGAAAAACGCACTGAGGATCGCCGCGGCGATGAGCATTCTGCTGACGCGGGTATCGCTGCTGTGACTGTGATCGTGGCCGGCACCCATGCCTCGAAATATATGCGGAAGTACGCATATGTGGCAAGCGTTGGGTCGAGTGTCACGCCAGAGTGGCTGTCGGCGCCGAGTGTCACGCCAGCGTGGCTGCCGGGGGGCGGGTTAAAGCCAGGCGGACCAGAAACGGGTCAGCTGGCTGCCGATGGACACCAGCTGGCTCGGCACCCCGGACAGGTCGACGAACCAGAAGACCACCGAGAAGAACCACCGGTTGAGCGTGGGCGTGATCAGCAGGATCAGCAGGATGAAGAAGCCCCACTGTTTGGCCGGCTCCAGCGCCCGCTGGGTGTCGGGGCTCAGATGCGGTTCCAGGGCGCCGTACCCGTCCAGCCCGGGAACCGGCAGCAGGTTCAGTAGGACGGCGGTGACCTGTAGGAATCCCAGGAAGGCCAGCCCCGACCAGAACACCAGGTGGGCCGGGTCGAAGAAGACCGCGGTGACGGTCAGCAGCAGGACGGCGAGCACCACGTTGGCGGCCGGCCCGGCCAGGCTGACCAGTGTCTTCTGCCTGGCCGTCATCCACGAGGTACGGACATAGACGGCCCCGCCGGGCAGGCCGATCCCGCCGAGCGCAATGAACAGCACCGGCAATCCCAGCGACAGCAGGGGATGGGAGTACTTGAGCGGGTTGAGCGTCAGATACCCGCGCACCGCCACGTCGTGATCACCGAACCGCCACGCCGTGAACGCATGGCCGAACTCGTGAAGGCACAACGACACCAGCCAGCCCGCGATCACCAGGATGAAGACGCCCACGTAGGACAGCGGCTTCACGGTGTCGGCGGCCAACCAGGCCACCACCCCGCCCGCGACCGTGATCGCGACGACGGCCAGGAAGACCGGGCTGGGCCGTACCGACTGATGCAGCGGGCGGATGTTCACGATTCGACGCTACCGGCTGTGGCCGCAGTTCAGCCGACCCGCAGCCAGCCCTCAGTGTGCCGATAGAACGTCGAGCGTCGTACCGTCCGCGCCCCGGCCACTCCGTCCCGGATCACCTGCGCACCCGGGGTACCCAGCTGTGCGGCGCGGCCGACGACCCACCGGCGCGGGCGGCCACGGTCTGACAGCACGCTCGCGCGCAGTCCCGGCATGCTCGTCGTGGGCTCGACCCGGACACCTGGAGCCTCGCCGTCGAACAGCACGATGTCGTCGACGATGGCCTCGCCCTGCAGCGCCGCACCGTCGGGCCCGTGCCACTGTGCCGCACCGACCAGCACAGTTCCCGTCTCGTCGCGGATCAGCGGGACACGCCGGGCAGACCCGCGGAGTGCACGCCGCGCGGACCAGCTGCCAGTGGCCGCAGCGACCTCGACGTCGAGCCGATCGGCGCGCAGCAACGCGGTGAGCACGGCGGCCAGCTCGCCGTCGCCGCCGGTCACGACCAGTCTGCGGTGCGCGCCGAGGTCGTCGACATCGACTCTCGGCAGGTTGCGGAGCGGGCGCGGAACGGGCCCTGTGCCGACCACCGCGACCCCGTCTGAGGTGGTCAAAACTGCTCCTTGTGGTCAGACAAATGTGTTCCTGGCGTGAGCTGGGATAAGGTGGCCTACCGGCTGCATCACACTAGTGCGGAAGATTAGGCGGGAGATTACGCCATGCCGGCAATCGTCCTCATCGGCGCCCAATGGGGCGACGAGGGCAAAGGTAAAGCCACCGATCTGCTCGGTGGCCGCGTGCAGTGGGTGGTTCGCTACCAGGGGGGCAACAACGCCGGGCATACCGTCGTGCTTCCCACGGGGGAGAACTTCGCACTGCACCTGATCCCTTCGGGCATCCTGACGCCAGGGGTCACCAACGTCATCGGTAACGGCGTGGTGGTCGACCCGGGTGTGCTGCTCACCGAGCTCCACGGGCTGGAAGAGCGAGGTGTCGACACCTCGGGCCTGCTGATCTCGGCCGACGCGCATCTGCTGATGCCGTATCACGTCGCCATCGACAAGGTGGTGGAGCGCTACGCGGGCAGCAAGAAGATCGGCACCACCGGCCGCGGCATCGGTCCCTGCTACCAGGACAAGATCGCCCGCATCGGCATCCGGGTCGCCGACGTGCTCGACGAGCAGTTGCTGGCCGAAAAGATCGAGGCGGCACTGGAATTCAAGAACCAGGTGTTGGTCAAGATCTACAACCGCAAGGCGCTCGAGCCCGCCGAGGTACTCGAGAACCTGCTCACCCAGGCCGAAGGCTTCAAGCACCGCATCGCCGATTCCCGGCTGCTGCTGAACCAGGCGCTGGAAAAGGGCGAGACCGTGCTGCTGGAGGGCTCGCAGGGCACCCTGCTCGACGTCGACCACGGCACCTACCCGTTCGTCACCTCGTCGAACCCGACCGCCGGCGGTGCCGCGGTCGGTTCCGGGATCGGGCCGACGCAGATCACCACCGTGCTGGGAATCCTCAAGGCCTACACCACCCGCGTCGGATCGGGTCCGTTCCCGACCGAGCTGTTCGACGAGCACGGCGCGTACCTGGCCAAGACCGGCGGCGAGGTCGGTGTGACCACCGGCCGGGCCCGGCGCTGTGGCTGGTTCGACGCGGTGATCGCGCGGTACGCGACCCGGGTCAACGGCATCACCGACTACTTCCTGACCAAGCTCGACGTGCTGTCCAGCCTGGAGACGGTGCCGGTGTGCGTCGGCTACAAGGTCGACGGCAAGCGCACCAACGAGATGCCCATGACGCAGTCCGACATCCACCGCGCCGAGCCGATCTACGAGGAGCTGCCCGGTTGGTGGGAGGACATCTCCACCGCCCGTGAGTTCTCCGATCTGCCCGCCAAGGCCCAGGACTACGTGCTGCGGCTCGAAGAGCTTGCCGGCGCGCATGTTTCGTGCATCGGTGTGGGGCCGGGTCGCGAGCAGACGATCGTGCGCCGTGACATCCTGGCTGCCAAGTGACCGACGAGCGGCCATCGGTCTTTGAGCAGCACGGCGGATTTCCGGTATTCGAATCAGCCGATCCAGGACCGGGTTTCGCGCGTTTCCTGACCGCGATGCGCCGAGCGCAGGATCTCGCCGTGTCGGCCGATCCGGACAGCGACACCTGGGACGACGCGGCCGATCGGGTCGAAGAGCTGGTCAAGCTGCTCGCTCCGTACGAGGCCGCCGAGGGTGTGGGCCCGGCCAACCGGGTGCCGTCCCTGCCGGGTGTCGGCAGCCTGCTGATGCCGCCGTTCACCGTGTCGAAGTTCGAGCCCGAGGGCGTCGAATTGAAGGTCGAGTTCAGCCGATTCCACGTCGGCGGCAACTATGCGGTGCACGGCGGTGTGCTGCCGCTGCTGTTCGATTCGGTGTTCGGCATGGTGATCCACGCGGCGGGCCGGCCGATCAGCCGTACCGCGTTCCTGCATGTGGACTACCGCAAGGTGACCCCGATCGACACGGTGCTGACCGCCCGCGGTTGGGTGCGTGAGTCGGAGGGGCGCAAGGCATTTGTGAACGCCGAACTGCGTGACCCCGACGAGAACCTGCTCGCCGAGGCCAATGGCCTAATGCTCAGATTGCTGCCGGGCCAGCCCTAGATCTAGATCGCGGTGCGGCCGCCGTCGGCCGGCAGCACCGCGCCGTGAATGAAACTGGCGTCCTCGCTCACCAGAAAGCCGATGGTTCTTGCGATTTCGGTGGGATCGGCGACACGTCGCGCCGGGGCCTGTGCCGCGAGGGCAGTCAGTCGGTCGGTGCCGTACTGAGCCGTGGTGCCTTCGGTAAGCGTCGGTCCCGGAGCGACGGCGTTGATCCGGACACCCTTGGGCCCGTATTCGGCGGCCCATGATTTGGTGAGCAGATTCAGCGCGGCCTTTGACGACGCGTACACCGCCGAACCCGCTGTGCCGAACATGGAGACCATGGTGCTGACGTTCACGATCGCGCCGTCTCCGCGCTTGGCCATGGCTGGTGCGGTTGCTCCGACGAGGAAGAACGGGATCTTCACGTTGAGGTCGAAGCAGTCGTCGAAGTCGTCTTCGGCGATGGCCGCGGTGGGCCCGAAGACCGCGATGGCGGCGTTGTTGATCAGGATGTCGATCTGGCCGGCGACCGTCAGTGCCTGTTCTACCAAGCCATGGGCGCTGGCGGCGTCGGTCAATGTGGCGGGCAGAAAGTCGGCGTTGCCGCCGGCATTGCGGATCTCGGTCACCACCTGCGCTCCGCGGTCGGCGTCTCGACCGCTTGCCAGAACGTGCGCACCCTGTTGCGCGAGATGTACTGCGGTGGCATAGCCGATCCCGCTCGTGGCTCCGGTGACCAGTGCGGTTCTTCCACTCAATGACACCGGGACATCGTAAGGGGGCGAATGTGATCGCAGTTCGGGACTCGGGGTGTCACTATGGCGCCGTGGATCAACGACCTTTGCACCGTTTGTCGACGCCGCGCGCCGCGGCGATCGCGGGAGTGTTGTTCGCCCTGTTGTTCGGGGCATCGCTGATCCTGATTCGCACCGCGCTGCCCGAGGGCGCCGAGCCGGGCTCCCAATGGATCGACGGAGCGAGCACCCGGCTGCGGGTGGCGTCGGTCCTGATGCCGTTCGCGGGTATCGCGTTCCTGTGGTTCATCGGCGTGGTGCGTGACGGGTTCGGCCGGTTTGAGGACCGGTTCTTCTCGTCCGTGTTCCTCGGCAGCGGCATCTTGTTCCTGGCCATGATGTTCGTATCCTCGGCCGTCGGTGCCGCATTGATCGCCAGCAAGGCCGGGATGGTCGACGCTGCGGCGCATTCCGACGTCGCCACGTTCGGGCAGATGCTGCTGCTGGCGCTGAGCAAGACCTACGGGATCCGTATGGCTGCCGTGTTCATGATCTCGCTGGCCACGATCTGGTTGAAGACCGGCTTGATGCCGCGTCCGTTGGCGTTCGCGACATACCTTCTCGCGGTGACGCTTCTGGTTGCCGGCGATCTGAGCATGTGGCTGACGCTGGCGTTCCCGACCTGGGTGCTGGCGGTCAGCCTGTTGTTCCTAGTCCGAGCCGGGGTGATCGATCTACCCGGTGAGCACGAGCATTCCGGCTAGTCGGCGGTAGTTCGCCTGCGCGTGTCGTGGAGTTGGAGTAGTATCGAACATATGTTCGAAGACGATTCCGATGTGACACTGATCGACGCGATGTCCGCGTCGGCCCGTGCGGAATCAGCGGCGATCGCGGGGCGGTTGGCCGCGATCGGGGCGTTGGACACCCTGCGCGAACGAGAACTGGTCGACAGCATTTTGTGGCGCACCGACCCGTATGCGGAGGTGTGCGCCGAGGTGTCGGCGGCGATGCGCATCTCCCGGGGTCGGGCGGGTACCCAGGTGCATCACGCCCGGATACTGCGCGACAAACTGCCGTTGGTGGCGGCCCGATTCGCCGTGGGGGATATTGATTATCGGGTGGTGTCGATGATCATCGCCCGCACCGAGACCGCGGACCGGTCGGTGTGGGCCGAACTGGATGCCGAACTCGCGGGCCGGGCGCATCGGTGGATGCGGTTCTCCGAGCGGCAGTTGCGGGATCGGATCGATCATTGGATCGCCAAACTGGATCCGAACGGGGTGCGGGTGCCTCCGGATCTGGCGCAGGACCGGTTCGTGCAGGTGGAGCCGGGCAGCCCGGGTGCGGCCACGATCTGGGCGAATGTCGATGCTGAGGACGCGGCGGCGTTCGATCAACGGTTGGATGCGTTGGCCGACACGGTGTGTGAGCATGATCCGCGCAGTTGGGAGCGGCGCCGTTCTGATGCGGTCGGGCCGCTGGCGCGGCTGGAAGCTCAGTTGGTGTGCCGGTGTGGTCGTGAGGACTGCCCGGCGGCCCAGAAGCGCGCGGCCGCTGATGCGGCGGTGGTTCATGTGCTGGCCAGCCAAGCCACCCTGGATGGGATGTCGCCGGATCCGGGATATCTACCCGGGTACGGGATCCTGCCCGCCGACCGTGTGCGCGACCTCGCGAGTAACGCCAAGCTCAAGCCGGTGCGGGTACCCGCTGACACCTCTACGTCGCCCAGCGAATCCAGCGCGCCACCCGAGCTCGGCGAGTCGACGGGGCTGCCTGAGCCCGCCCAACCCAGCGAGTCCAGCGCCCCTGACGGTTCCGAGCCGGGGTATCGCCCGTCGGTGGCGCTCTCCGAGTTCATCCGCTGGCGGGATTTGACGTGCCGGTTCCCGGGCTGTGACGCACCCGTGGACCGCTGCGACATCGACCACACCGTCCCGTACCCGATCGGGCCGACGCATCCGTCCAACACCAAGCTTTACTGCCGGGCGCATCACTTGATCAAAACGTTCTGCCCCGGCTGGTCAGACCGTCAATTACCCGATGGCACAGTAGAAGTCACCACACCCACCGGCCACACCTACGCCACCGAACCCCACGGCGCCGGCATGTTCCCCACCCTGGGTCAACCCACCGGGGACCTCAACCTCCCCGAACCCGAACCGCCGGCCCCGAACCCGAACTCAAATCCGAACCGGGCCGCGAAGGTGCCCAAACGCAGCCGCACCCGCGAACAAGACCGCCAAGACCGCATCGCCGAGGAACGACGCCTACGCGCCGAACTCAACAACGACCTCGCCACCGAACGCGACTACCAAGCCTGGCTCGCCGAGGAATACGGACCACCACCACCGTTCTGAACGGCTCGGCGTCAGTCGCCGGTGAGCTTCAATGCGCTTGCCGGGCACAGCTTGACGGCCTCGCGCGCATGCGCGATCTCATCGTCGGGCACCTCATCGACGAGGACTTCGACCACGCCGTCATCGTCCTGATCGAAGACGACGTCGGAGACCATCACGCAGTTGCCCGAGGCGATGCAGGCATCCCGATCTGCTTCTACTTTCATGGCGCTCACCACGTTACCGCCAACGATTTGAGGCCGTAGATGAAGTGGAAAGACCGGTAGGCGACGTCCTCGAACGGCTCGGCCAGCCCGAGGTCCGGGAACCTTTGCAGCAGGGCCGGGAAGGCGATCCGCATCTCCATGCGGGCCAGCGGAGCACCGAGACAGTGGTGCACGCCGTGGCCGAAGGCCAGATGCCCGGGCGCACCGCGGCGGATGTCGAGCATGTCGGGGGTGTCGATGAAGTCGGGGTCCCGGTTGCCCGCGGGCAGGGAGGCGAAGACCAATTCGCCTGCGGGTATCCGCACGCCGGCAACATCGACCTCGGTGTTCGTGAAGCGCGGGATGGCGTTCTGGACGATGGACAGCCAGCGCAGCAGTTCCTCGACGGCGGGGCCGACGGCATCCGGGTCGTCCCGCACGGCAGCCAGTTGATCGGGGTGACGCAGCAATGCCAGGACGCCGAGGCCAAGCATGTTCGACGTGGTCTCATGCCCGGCGAGCAGCAGCAGCCCGGCGATGCCGACGAGCTCGTCGTCGGACAGCTCGCCACCATGGTCGCGGACCAGCATGCCGAGGATGTCCTCACCCGGATCCTGGCGGGCCCGCAGGACGAGGCCACGCATGTAGTCACGGCTCTGCTGTTGCAGCGCAAGACGTTCCGCGATGGACAGAGACAGGTCGAGCTGGTGCGTGGAGCGTTCCTGAAAGTCGTCGCGGTCCTCGTAGGGCACCCCGAGCAGCTCGCAGATGACCAGCGAGGGGATGGGCAGCGCAAAGTCGGCCACCAGATCCGAGGGTGGCCCCGCCGCTGCCATCGCATCGAGTCGGGCGTCGACGATCTCGACGATCCGAGGTTCGAGACGTTTCATCCGGCGGATGGTGAACTCCGCGGTGAGCATGCGGCGCAGCCGCTGGTGGTCGGGCGGGTCAAGCCCCAAGAGGTTGCCGGCGCGGGCGCTGGCCAGCTCCTCCTCGGACATCTGGGGCGCACCGGGTAGGGCAAAACCGGTTGGTCTGCTGTTGGAGAACCGTTCGTGGTCGCTCAACACCGCCTTGACGTCTTCGTGGCGGGTGATCAGGTACACGGGATTGCCGAGCGCACTGATGACCTTGCGTACCCCGTCGGTCTCACGGATCTCGCGCAGGTCTGGCGTCGGGTCGAAGGCATTGCGCCGCATGTGCACTGGCGGCAGCGTGATCGGCCCAGTCATGCCACGACGCTACCCGCGCGCCAGGAAATCCCTGATCAACGTGTTGACGAGGCGGGGATTCTCCAGCGCGGCCAGGTGCGCGACGCCGTCGAGCACCGTCACGTCCGCCCCCGGAATGGCGTCGGCCATCGCGATGGTCTCCGCGAGCGGGAACGTGGCATCTTCCGCACCGGCGACCACGAGGACGGGTGTCTTCACGCGGGAGAGCAAGGCCCGCTGATCCGGCCGGCGCGGCACCACGCTCGTCACCGCCCAGGCGGCGGAATCGACGTCGACCAGGTGTACGGCATTCCGCACGAAGGCGACCACCTCGGGACGTGTGTCAAACGTCGTCGGGCCCAGGAACGCCGCGAGCACCGGACGGGTGAGGGGACCGCGGATTCCCCTGAGCGCTTTGGCCATCCGCAGCAGCAGGCCGTACTCGAGCTTCTGCCCGCGCCCGGCGGGCGACGCCGTGCAGTTCATCAACACGGCGCGCCCGATGCGGTTCGGGTACAACGCGGCGAACGTCCCGCCGATCATCCCGCCCCAGGAGTTGCCCACGAAGTGGGTGCGCTCGACGCCGACACCGTCGAGGATGTCGGCGACGGTAGCTGCGCAGTCTGTGAAACTGAAAGGGGCCGCCAGCTTTTCGCTGCCGCCGTGGCCGGGTGGGTCGACGACGATGACCCGGTGGTCGGGTTCGAACTCCCGCACCTGGCCGGCCCACATGTCGCCGGTCATCAGCAGGCTGGGCCAGAACAGGACCGCGTCGCCCTCGCCGCGGACCTGGACGCGGAGACGGCCGAGTTTCGTCGGGACTCGCAGCTCCTGCACATCTGCCAAGTTAGCGCTCGGCGTGCAGGCCCGGCCACCAGATGCGGGGACCGATCAAGGTGAACAGCGCGGGGATGATCACGGTGCGGACGACGAAGGTGTCCAGCAGGATGCCCAGCCCGACGATGATGCCCAGCTGCGTCAGCACGATCAGCGGCAGCACACCCAGCACGCAGAACACTGCCGCCAGCACCACGCCGGCACTGGTGATGACTGCACCGGTGGCCGACACGGCCCGCACGATGCCCAGTCGTGTTCCGAACTCGGGGGTCTCCTCACGGGCCCGGGTCACCAGGAAGATCGTGTAGTCCACGCCGAGGGCCACCAGGAACAGGAAGGCGAACAGCGGGGTGCTGTTGTCCAGCGCGGGGAATCCGAACAGGTGGACGCTGGCCCAGCCGCCAAGGCCGAGCGCGGCGAGTGCACTGAGCACCGTCACCCCGACAAGCACCAGCGGCGCGAACACGGACCGCAACAGGAGGTAGAGCACCGCCAGCACCACCGCGAGGATCGCCGGGATCACCACGAGCCGGTCGCGCTGGGCGGCCGCGGCGGTGTCCCTGGCCTGGGCATCGGACCCGCCCACGAGCGCACTGGGGTCCGCCGCGTGTACCGAATCCCGAAGGGCGTCAATGGTTTCGAAGGCCTCATCGGAGGCGGGTTCGCCCTTGAGTACCACCGACCACTGGCTCAGGCCCGTGGGGGACTGACCGGCAGGTGAGGCGGATACGACGCCGGGAGTATCGGTGATCGCCCGCTGCACCGCACCGCCCTTGGCGGTGGAGGCGATGACGCGGGTGGGGTCGGTCAGGCCGCTCGGGAAATGCGCGGCCAGTGTCTGATAGCCGGTCACCGATTCGGCCTGTACCCGGAACTGCTCGGTCTGCGTCAGCCCGATCGGGGTGGACAACAGGGCGGTGCACAGGACGGCGAGGCCGGCCAGCGAGACCAGAGCCACGCGGGCGGGCTTGCGGGCCACCGAGTCCGCAATCCGGTGCCAGATACCGGTTTCGGTCAGCGGTGTGGCGCCGACCTGGGGAATGAACGGCCAGAACAGTCGTTTGCCGCACAGGGCCAGCAGCGGTGGCAGCACGACCAGGACGAAGATCGCGGCGACCACCAGACCCGACGCGGCCTGCACGCCGAGGCTGCGATTACTGGGTGCCGAGGCGAACAGCAGGGTCAGCAGGGCCAGGACCACGGTCGCGTTACTGGCCACGATGGCAGGGGCGGCGGCCCGTACCGCTGTCACCAGGGCTTCGCGATGCTGCTCGCACCGCCCAAGTTCCTCGCGGTACCGCGAAATCAACAGCAGCGCATAGTTGGTGCCCGCACCGAACACCAGGACGCTGGTGATTCCCGAGGTGGAACCGTCCGGGCTCAGCCCGAGTCCGGAGGCCACCGCGGTGCCGACGACGGCGCCGACGCGGTCGGCGAAGGCGATGACCAGCAGCGGCACCAGCCACAGAACCGGTGAGCGGTAGGTGACGATCAGCAGGAGGGCCACCACAGCTGCAGTCACCGCGAGCAGTGTGATGTTCGCTCCGGCAAATGAATTGGCGATGTCGGCGCCGAATGCCGGGCCGCCGGTGATCTGGGCCCGAAGCTCGGCAGGCAGACCATCATTCGCGGTGGTGCGCAGATCCTTGACGGCGTCGTTCAATCCGAAGCCGGACAGGTCGGCCTTGAGCGGCACGGTGACCACCGCGGCCTTGCCGTCGTCGGAGACCGTCAACGGCGGGCCGGGAGCATCGGTCATCCGGTGGCGGGCATCGGCGGTGGCGTCGACGTCGCCCATGGTGAGTTCGGCGCCGTCGGCGCGGGTCACCACCAGAATCGCCGGAACCTGATCTCCACCGGGAAAATCGGCCCGCAGCGCGTCGGCCCGCGCCGACTCTGCATCAGCCGGGACGGCGACCGGTGACTGCGAGGCGGCGTCGCCGCCGCTGAGCAGGCCCAGGAGCGCGCCGGAGACGATCACGACCAACACAGCCAGCCACGCCAGACGCCTAATCACGGTTCAGTGTCGCCTCTTCCAAGTCGAGCCCATGGAGCACAGTACGCAGGACCTCGTCGTCGATGTGCCCGGCATCGCGCTCGGCGATGAACGTGTCCCGTTCGGCGGCAAGCATTTCCAGGCGCAGCCGGCGGAACGCGGATGTCGGGCTCTCACCGATGTCGGCGTCGTCGCGGCCCAGACGCTCCCAGGCGGCATTACGGCGCCGAGTGTTCCACGCCCGCAGCACGTCGGCGGCGCGTTCGGGCACATCGGTGGCGGATTGTTCGGACATCAAGGTGTCGAGCCGTTCGGCTGCGGCCCGCGCGGCCTTGTCCTGGGCCGCCGCCGTGGCGACGGCGTCGCTGTGCGCCTCGTCGCCCTGGACCCCGAGTACCCGGATGAACCAGGGCAACGTCAGGCCGTGCAGCAGCAGCGTGCCGACCACGACCACGAAGGTGAGGAACACCAGCTGTGGCCGGCCGGGGAACGGATCGCCGGCCAGCGTGGTGGCCGGAACGCCGAATGCCGCGGCCAGCGACACCACTCCGCGCATGCCCGCCCAGGCGACGACGAACAAATGTCCGCGCGACGGTGCTGGTTCCTCGGCGCAGAGCCGTTTGGAGAACAACCGGGGCAGATAGGTCGAGGCGTACACCCACACGATGCGCACCCCGATCACCGTGGTCAGCACGGCCGCCGACGAGATCGCCAGGGTGGCCGCCGAGATGCCCGCCAGCTCGCTGATGACTTTCGGCAGCTGCAGGCCGATCAGCAGGAAGGCGAACGATTCGAGGATCAGCTGCAGCGCCTTCCACACCGCTTTGTCCTGCAGTCGGGTGGCGTAGCCGGCCTGCGTCTCGCGCTGGCCCAGGATCAACGCGGCCACCACCACGGCGATCACGCCGGAGCCGTGGATCTCCTCAGCCAGCAGGTAGGTGAAGAACGGCGCCACCAGGCCGATGGCGCTCTCGACCAGTGGATCGTCGAGGCGGGTGCGGATGAAGTGCACCACCATGCCGATCACCCCGCCGACCACGATGCCGCCGACCGCGGCCAACCCGAAGGTGGCCAGGCCGTCGCCCCAGCTGGCGGCGGTGCCGATGGCGGCCCCGAGCGCCACCTTGTAGGCGGTCAGTGCGGTGGCGTCGTTGAGCAGGCTCTCGCCACCGAGCAGGGTCATCGTGCGCCGCGGCAGACCGAGGCGGCGGCCGACGGCGGTGGCCGACACCGCGTCGGGCGGGGCGACGATGGCGCCGAGGGTCAGGGCCGCGGCGATGGTGAGTTCGGGCACGGTGTGAAATGCGACGATTCCGACGGCAAACGTCGTCGCCAGCGGCAGCCCGACGGCGAGCAGCCCGATCGGCCTGATGTTGCGGCGCAACGCGACGTAGCTGCTCTCCAATCCCGCCGACCACAGCAGTGGCGGCAGGATCACGAAGAGCACCAGTTCGGGATCCAGCTGGACATCGCCGAAGCCGGGCAGTGCGCTGCCGGCGAGTCCGGCCACCACCAGCGCCAACGGCGCCGAGACGTCGAACCGGCGGGCGACGGCGGCCAGCAGTATTGCGGCCACCAGGGCCGCCAGGAGTGAGGCACCCACGTTGTCGTTCCTCCTTCGTGTGCCGTGCCTATCCTTGATCAACATGTTGAGGAGATCACGTCGGCGTGAGTCCAGTCCGATGCCTCGTACCTGTGCACATCTCGAAGCCGAGGTCCCCGAGCCGCAACCGTTGACTCCCGGACAGTGCCAGGAATGCGAGGAAGACGGCGAGAACAACTGGGCACATCTGCGGATGTGTGTGACGTGCGGTCACGTCGGTTGCTGTGACTCAAGCCCGCATCAGCATGCCACCAAGCACTTTCAGCAAAGCGGTCATCCCGTGATGCGTTCGGCGGAGCCCGGCGAGAGTTGGCGTTGGTGCTATATCGACCATCGGGTTGGGTGACGATCTGGCAGGCTGGTACGTGCGATGAGTGAATCGATTGAGGACGCGCAGACTGATGACCTGACCGATGATCAGGTCGACGGTGCCGAAGAGGCTCCGTCCCCCGAGCCCGCCGAGTCTCCCAAGCCCACCGATCCCGCGGCGACGGTGCTGCTGCTGGGTTCGGGTGAGTTGAGCCGGGAGCTCGCGCTGGCGTTTCAGCGGCTGGGCGGCGTCGTCGTCGCCGCGGACCGCTACTACGCCCCTGCCCACGGCGTCGCGGACCGCTCTGCGGTGATCAAGATGAATGACGCCGAGGAACTCGCCGCGCTGATCGAGCGGGAGCAGCCGCGTTACGTGGTGGCCGAGTCCGGCGTCATCGCCGCGGACGCCCTCGTCGCGGTGGCCGAGCGGGGTGGCATCGAGGTTCTGCCCGCCCCGCGCAGCATTCGGCTCAGTCAGGACCGCGAAGGCCTGCGCCGGCTGGCGTCGGACGAGCTGGGCCTGCCCACGGTGCCGTTCTGGTTCGCCGGGTCCGTCGACGAGCTGACTGCGGTGGCCGAGCATGCCGGCTTCCCGTTGGTGGTGAAGCCGGTGGTGGGCGCGCAGCGCGACGGGGAATCGGTGATGCTGCGGTCCGACGACGTCGAACCGGCTTGGCAGCGGGCGACCACCGCCGGACACATCGCGCAGAACCGCGTGCTGGCCGAGTCCGTCGTCGAGGTCGATTACGAGATCACGATGCTGACGGTGCGCACCGCCGGGCCGTCCGGTCCCGGAGTGCAGTTCTGCGAGCCGATCGGGCACCGTCAGGTCGGTACGGATGTGCTGGAGTCCTGGCAGCCTCAGCCCCTGTCGCCGGCTGCGCTGGACGCCGCGAAGTCCATCTCCGCCCGGATCGTCAACTCGTTGGGCGGGCGCGGGGTGTTCGGGGTCGAGCTGCTGGTGCAGGGCGACGATGTGTACTTCTCCGATGTCCGGATCCGGCCACACGACAGTGGGCTGGTGACGCTGCGGTCGCAGCGGCTGTCGGAGTTCGAACTGCATGCCAGGGCGATCCTGGGCCTGGCGGTCGACACCATCATGATCTCCCCGGCAGCCGCCGAGGTCAGCTACGGCGGCGCCGACACCGGTGAACTGTCGGGCGACATCAGCGGTGTGTTGGCCGAGGCGCTGGCCACGTCGGAAAGCGATGTGCGGTTGTTCGGCCGACCGGGTGAATCCGACGCCCCGCGGCGGCTCGGGGTGGCCCTGGCCACCGCGCCCGATGTCATCATCGCCCGTGACCGTGCCCGCCGGGTCGGCTCCGCGCTGCGCAAGCTGTGGTGAGCCGTGATGGCTGAGGAGACGGAGGACACGGGGGACCGGCCGACGATGGCGCCGTTCCTCGGCGCGCTGGCCATCATTGTGCTCGTGGTGATCGTGGTCGTTCTGCTCAACACGTTCGGTAGCGACGGGCGCAGCGAGGAGCAGAAGGTGAGCCTCGCCGCGGTCGGCCAGAACGACGCCCTGCAGCGGGAGAACTTCGGCGAGTTCACTGACCACACCTGCGTCGCGCAACGCGGCACCGAAGCCGATTTCATTGCCCGGCAGCGTGACTCGGTAGCCAAGCAGGGCGCCAGGTATGTGGACGACGTGACCGGGGTGCACGTTGAGGGTGATCGGGCCACCGCAACGGTGGTCTACCACTTCGGCAACGCCCCCGATGCCAAGGTGAACACCGAGACGGCGTTCGTGCGTGAGGACGGCCAATGGCGCGTCTGCTCGAGTATGGGAGACTCACGCCCGTGAGCTATGCAGGTGACATCACGCCTGAGGAGGCCTGGAAGCTTCTGAGCGAGAATTCCGAGGCCGTGCTGGTGGACTGCCGTACCGACGCTGAGTGGCGCTTCGTCGGTGTGCCGGATCTGTCCACCCTCGAGCGTGACGTGGTGTACGTGGAATGGAACCGGACGGACGGCGGGCACAACGACGCCTTCGTCGACGATCTCAAGGCGTCAGGAGTGACGCCGGGTGAGCGTCCGGTGGTCTTCCTGTGTCGCTCCGGCAACCGTTCGATCGGCGCGGCCGAGGCCGCCACTGCGGCCGGCATCGCGCCGTCGTACAACATCCTCGACGGATTCGAGGGCAATCTCGACGAGTTCCGCCACCGTGGCGGTACCGGTTGGAAAGCCGTCGGTCTGCCCTGGAAACAGAGCTGAAGCAGAGTTGAGGATCGATGACTGACATCCCATCTGTCCGGATCCCGGCTGCCCTGCCCGAGGGCGTCAGCCAGGCCACCATCGGCGTGCGCGGCGGTCTGCTGCGCTCGGAGTTCGAGGAAACCGCCGAGGCGATGTATCTGACCTCGGGGTACGTATACGAGTCCGCATCCGCGGCCGAGAAGGCGTTCACCGGCGAGATCGACCGCTTCGTCTACTCCCGCTACGGCAACCCGACCATCTCGATGTTCGAGGAGCGGCTGCGGCTCATCGAGGACGCTCCGGCTGCGTTCGCGACTGCCACCGGCATGGCGGCGGTCTTCACCGCGCTCGGTGCCCTGTTGGGTGCCGGTGACCGACTCGTGGCCGCCCGCAGCCTCTTCGGATCGTGCTTCGTGGTGTGCAACGAGATCCTGCCCCGCTGGGGTGTGGAGACGGTGTTCGTCGACGGCGAGGACCTCGCGCAGTGGGAAGAGGCACTGACAGACCCCTCTAAGCCTCAATCCGTGGACTGACTTGAGTGGTGTGGTTCGACGGTGATTCTGACGGCGGTTTGTGGGGTGGG
>NZ_JBZTYL010000002.1:0-127267 GCF_058536225.1 Mycolicibacterium arcueilense | reverse complement strand
GACGATAAATACGCAGTTCAACACGCATTGTGCGCCCACATTGTGTAGTTAACTACTGATAAGCTGTGAATCCGTCGGCTCAGGCCTGGTTCACTCCGGATCGGTGGGTTCCGGGGCCGACTCTGCGACGATCGGCTCGGGTGTCCGCTCGAAGGTGATCGTGGAGGCCGCGACGAACGTGACCGACAGCAGCGCAGACAATTGCACCCACGGCGAGTGCCCGACATACCCGTCGACCGACCGCCACGGATACTGACTCAGCGCCGCGCCGGCCAGCGTGAGCCCGCCCGCTGCCACGGCCACGGTCAGCTTCTCCTGCCAGGCGTCGCGATTACGCAACAGATAGCGCACTCCCAAGGTGGCACCCGCGACCAGGAGTCCGGGCAGGCCTGACAGCGCCGTACCCACCGCGAGCACGGCAGCCGAGGCCAGCGGCCGCGCCGGCTGCCACGGCCGCACGGGATCGAGATCCGGATCGCGGCGCCGCGCCGGCCACAGTGCCAACAGGGCCAGCACCGGCAGCAGTGCGAGTCCGCCGATCAACCCGATGCGGTACGGCCGGTTCGAGGGGAAGGACAACGTGACGGGTCCACTCTCGCCGGCCGGGATCACCCAGCCCTGCTGCCAACCGTTGATCTTCACCGGCTTCAGTGCGGTGCCATCCGCGGTACGCGCAATCCACCCCGGGTTCACGCTTTCGGGCACCACCAGGGCCCGCGCTTTCTCCGAAGCTGCCACCTCGACCTGCCTGCGGTCCGGTGACCACACCGGTGCATCGACGGGAGTTGTTGTGGCCACGCGGAGTTGGGCGGCCTCCGGGGTGTTGAGGACGACTCCGTCGACGACGAACGCTGCGCCCGGGCTGACCAGGAGTTCCTGTTGGCCGGCGGGCAGGGTGACCGGGCCGGTCCGGCACGGTTGGGCCGCAATCGGATCACCGTCGAGCAGCGCCCCCACGGTGGTGCGCACCGAGGTCTGGATGAACTGGCCGGCCACGCCGATGATGGGACCCTGACCGCACGGAAGCGACACTGTCCGTTTGCGATTGGCGGTGGAGTCAGCGGGGGCGACGGGCTTGCCGTGGACGTCGAGGACGGTCAGTTCGGCCAGCCCCGGCGGCTTGAGCTGGTCGAAGCCCAGCGAGGTGCGGTCGATGATGTCGTTCCAGGCCAGCAGCGACACGGTGATGGTGTCGGTCACCCGCGGTTTGAGCTGTGCGGTCTGAGCCTCACCGTTGCCGGGGAGCTTGTGTACCTGCGGACCGTCACCCAGGTCGATCGACACCAGCGTCGGATGCGCCGGCGGTTGGCTGGCGCCGGGATCGATTCGCAGCGCGCCGACTTCGGTCGGCGCAGGCAGTTTCAGCGTCAGCGTGGGCGGCGCCTTGAACTGCACAACGCGTTGCGGCGCGGTCCACGATGTCCGCGGGTCGCCGTCGGTGGCGGCATAGGACGAACCGAGCACGTCGATCGGATCGGCGTCACCGGAGGCGCGGGTGGTTCCGGGTTGCGCGACCAGATCGGCGAGTTTGGGTCCCTGGCGGGACCGGATCCACACCGTCGGCTCGACGTCGGTGGGGGCGGGCACCGTGAGTGTGCGGCTGAGGTTCACCGGCTCCTCGGAGGCCAGCGCCAGCGCAGCCGCGCACCGGACCCCGGCCGGACTGTCGGCACAGCCGGTCCGCCCCAGGAGCTCTGTGCCCAGATCCCATTGTGCGACAACCGAATCCGCTGGAGGTCCGGGAACTTCCACGGTGTGCCGCAGGTTGATGGGGTGCGCGAATCCTGACGCGTCGTACTGGGTGACGGACAGATCGGTGATGCCGAACTGCACACCGGGCGAACCGTCATTGGTGGCGACCGCGGTGACCCGCACCCACGGGGTCTCACCGACCGGCAGCGGGATGGTCAACTGCTGGCCGGCGGTGTCGAAGCGCAGGCTGCTGGTGCCGGTCGCGGTGGCCACCTCGATGCGGCGCACCTGGGCGCCGACCGCCGTCGCGCTGGGGGTGATGGTCAAGGTGGCGTTGGTGACCGGGTGATCGAAATCGACCTGCAACCACTGGCCGACAGCGGCCTGAAGGGCGTTGGACACCCACGACGTCGACCCGTCGCTGTCGATGGCCGCAGCGGGCCCGGTGGCCGGTGCAACGTTGGGCAGTGCGGTGGAGTCCGCCGCCGAACTGGACACCGATACCCGTCCGCCGTTCCACTTGCCGTACACCGGTGCGGCCCCGTCGGCCGGGTAGTCCGGGACCCGGTTGTGGGTGTGGCGGGCGTCGTCGGGGGTGCGGATCGCCGAGGCGTGGTCGTCGACGCGGCCGTAGTCGATCTCACGCGCGGTCGGGGTGTCGGTGACGATCACCCCCGCCGACCCGTCGGGTTGTACCGGCAGGCCGGCCCGTTCGGCGTCGGCGGTCAGCAGCATCGGACCGAGTGGGGGTCGGCCGGCCAGGCGTCGGCGTTCGTCGAGACGCAGCAGCGCCTCGGGTGCACCGGCCACCCGCGTCATCGCGTCGGTGTCGACCAGATAGGGCGCGGCCGGGCTGGTTCCGCCGGTGTCCACCCGGTAGATCTCGACGGCGGGGTAGCGCGGTCGCAGTCCGCTGTCGGCGACGAAGCCCTCCAGCGTCCCTGGACCCGAGGAGTCGCCGAACTCGGCCACCTTGGACAGTCCAGGAGATCCTTCGATCGACCGGTGCACCAGCACCGGCCGGGCCGACCGGGACACGTCGGGATCCAGATCGTTACGCAGCACGACATACGAAATGCCTTGCCGGGCAAGGGTGTCGGCCAGGCCCGCGGAAGGGCGGCCGGCGGCGAACAACCGCTGCACCGAATCCAGTGCGCGGATCGTCTCCGGCGGTGTCAGCGGGATCGAATCCCGCACCCCCCACGGGCTCGATCCGAGGACCTGCAACGGCTCGTCGTGGCTGTTGCCCCAGGTCTGGGTGGCGAACGGGGCGCCGGGCGCGACCAGGACCCGGCCGCGGTCGGTGTTGTGTTCGTCGAGCCAGTCCGCGGTGTCGTGCCAGTACTGCGGGATCGCGGTGAAGGTGCCGGCGGGGGCGATCCGGCCCGTCCAGGCGAGCGAGGTTCCGGCTGCCAGGGCGGCGAGCACCACGATCGCCACCGCGATGCGCTTGTCGCGTTCGGGCCGGGCGAAGGCCCGCACCCACACCGGCAGGGCCGCACTGCCCGGCAGCGGGATCCGGCCCAGCAGATGGGCCAGACCCAGCGCCAGCGGTAGCCGCAGCACCGGATCGAGCTTGGCCAGGTTGCGCAGCGGTGTGCCCGTGCCGTCCAGGAAATCCTGAACGGCCGTCGCCACCGGGGAGCCCAGCCCTCCGGAGTAGCCCAGGCCCAGCAGGACGACGCCGACCAGAAGCATGGTGATCAGCCGGCCCCGCGCGGGCATCGAGCGCAGCGCCAGCCCGGCCAGGCCGGCCGCCGCCACCAAGGTCGTGGCCAGCACCGCGACCGTGCTCGTCACCAGTGACGCCGCCGCAGTGGCGGTCGACGCCACGAACGGGGTCCAGGTGTGGGTACCGCGCAGCATCTCGGTCAGCGACATCCACTGTGTGGTGACACCCGAGGATTCGATGAAGTCCAGGAACGGCGGGCTGATCCGGCCGAGCATCACCAGCGCCACGACCCACCAGGCGACGGCCAGTGCGGTGCAGCCGAACCACCACGCGGTGAACCGCCACCACAACCGGTTCGGGCGGTGGCAGGCCCACCAGATGATCGCGGCCAGGCAGCCGGTCAGGGTGGCGACGGCGTTCACCGCGCCCATCAGCGCCACGGCGCCCGCGGACCGGGCCGCCATCAGCCGCAGGTTCCTATCCCCCCGAAACGCCAGGATCATCGGCACCAGCACCCACGGCGCCAGCATCATCGGCAGCGTCTCGGAAGAGATCGCGCCGAGGGTGGTCAGTACGCGCGGTGACAGCGTGAAGGCGAGTGCACCGAGGACACGCGAACTGGTGCTGCCGATGCCCAGAAGTTCGGCCAGGCGCAGCATGCCCCAGAAACCCACGGTCAGCAGCAGGGCCCACCACAGTCGTTGGGTGACCCAGCCGGGAATCCCCAGCAGATCGCCGGCCAGGAAGAAGGCGCCGTGGGGGAAGAGGTAGCCGTAGGCCTGGTTCTGTGCCTGCCCGAACGGCAGGTCGCTGTTCCACAGATTGAAGGCGCGAGCCAGGAACCTCAGGGGATTGGCGGTGAGGTCCAGCTTGGTGTCGGGTGAAATCTCTCCGGGCGACTGGGCGAAAGTCAGGAGCAGTGTCGCCGCGGCGACCACCCACAACCAGCGCCGCGACAGTGGCGCGTCGAGCGCCCGCCGCGTTAGCGGCACATCCAAGCTACGACCGGTCGCCGTACTCGACCCTGTTGAGCACCGATGACGCCGGGTCGCCCGCTTGCAGCGGAGGCTTCGTGTCCTGCTGCACCATTAGCGTCACACCGAAAACGGCGGCCGCCCCCAACAGCAGGCCGACGACAATGCTGGCCGCGGAGGGTATGACGAACCGGTTCACCCGGCCAACCTAGCATGGCAACACCGCCGATCAGTGCCAGGTGGACGTGGGTCGACACGCAGAGAATCGATTACAGCTTGCGCAGCGGCTAAGGTCGGGCCCCATGGCTTCACCGCGTCTCGTCGCAACTTTCGCAGCGTTGTCCGGACTGTTGCTGGCCTGCTCCCCGAGCACGCCGGCGCCGGAGTCTCAGTCTTCTGACACGAAGCCGATGTCCACCCACGCACCGATGCCCGCCGCGCCGGTCTGCGATGTGGCCAGCCTGTCGCCCCGCGACAAGTTGGCCCAGCTGCTGACCGTCGGGGTCAAGGACGCGGACGACGCGCGTTCGGTGGTGAGCAGCCAGCACGTCGGCGGCATCATGATCGGCAGCTGGACCGACCTGTCGATGGTCAACGAAGGATCCCTGCGCGACATCTCGGCCGCCGGTCCGCTGCCGTTGGCGGTCACCGTGGACGAGGAGGGCGGCCGGGTTTCGCGGCTGTCGTCGCTGATCGGCGAGCAGCCGTCGGCGCGGGTGCTGGCCCAGACCAAATCCGTCGACGAGGTGTACGGCATCGCGCTGGAGCGCGGCCAGAAGATGCGCGGCCTCGGCATCACCGTCGACTTCGCCCCCGTCGTCGATGTCACCTCCGACCCCGACGACACCGTCATCGGCGACCGGTCCTTCGGGGACGACCCGGCCAAGGTCACCGAGTACGCCGGTGCCTATGCCCGCGGGCTGCGGGAGGCCGGGGTGCTCCCGGTGCTCAAGCACTTCCCGGGACACGGGCACGGCTCGGGCGACTCGCACACCGGCTCGGTGACCACCCCGCCGCTCGAGGAGCTCAAGGCCAACGATCTGCTGCCCTACGCCACCCTGACCACCCAGGCGCCGGTGGCCGTCATGGTCGGACACCTGGAGGTACCGGGCCTGACGGGTACCGACCCGGCCAGCCTCAGCCCCGCCGCGTATGAGCTGCTGCGTTCGGGCGGATACGGCGGCCCGGGCTTCAACGGACTGGTCTACACGGACGACCTGTCCAGCATGGCCGCGATCAACCAGCGCTACGGAGTGGCTGCCGCGGTGCTCAAGGCATTCCAGGCCGGCGCCGACAACGCGCTGTGGATCACCACCGACGAGGTGCCCGCGGTGCTCGACGGCCTGGAGAAGGCGTTGGCCGACGGACAACTGAACCAGGCCGCCGTGGATGTGGCGGTGCAGCGCAATATTGACGCCAAGGGTGGGGTGCACTGCTAGCAGCTCGCTGAGCTGCTGCCCTGATCCTCAACCGGACGCTTATCCTGTTCGGATGGCAGGTGGAACCAAGCGGCTGCCGCGGGCTGTGCGTGAACAGCAGATGCTCGACGCCGCGGTGCAGATTTTCTCGGTCAACGGCTATCACGAGACGTCGATGGACGCGATCGCTGCCGAGGCCGAGATCTCCAAGCCGATGCTGTACCTCTACTACGGCTCCAAAGAGGAACTGTTCGGCGCCTGCCTCGACCGGGAGCTGACCCGGTTCGTGGACGTGGTGCGCGGGGAGATCGACTTCACCCAGAGCCCCAAGGATCTGCTGCGTAGTGCCGTGCTGGCGTTCCTCACCTACATCGACGCCAACCGGGCCTCCTGGATGGTGCTGTATACCCAGGCCACCAGCTCACAGGCATTCGCGCACACGGTCCGGGAGGGCCGTGACCGGATCATCGATCTGGTGGCCCGGCTGCTCAGCACCGGCACGCGTAATCCTCAGCCCGACAGCGACTTCGAGATGATGGCGGTGGCGCTGGTGGGTGCCGGCGAGGCGATCGCCAGCCGGGTCAGCACCGGGGATGCCGACGTCAACGAAGCCGCCGAATTGATGATCAACCTGTTCTGGCGCGGTCTGAAGGGCACGCCCTCGGACGCGGGAACGCAGTCGGTCACGGCAGGCTAGTCGCCGTTGCCCGCGCGCTCTGCGTCTGCATAACTGGTGTCCGGACACCCCTGCTGAGGGCATTACGCTCCCGGTATGGGTTCCGAGCTGAAAGTTGCTCCGGCCGTGTTGCGGTCGGCTGCTGCCGCTGAGACCGCGGTCGGTGGGGCCGTCACCGGCCTTCAGGTCGGACAACCGTTGAGTACGGCGGCAGCGGCGATGCCGAACCTGCAGAGCGGCGCGGCCTGTGGTCAGGCTTCCTCGATCGTGGAGAGTGCCGCCACGGCCGTCGGTGGCGAAATCAGTGCGCATGCAGGCAAATTGACTGAGGCCGCCAGTGCCTATCAGCGCACTGATGAGGAGTACGCCCGTCGGCTGAATTCAGCGCTTCCAGCGGGTTGACATGGCGGTTTCGATCTCTCAGGTGGTGGCCTCCCACCCGGAGGCATTGGTGCAGAGCGGCGCCGACATCGGTACCCGGGCAGCCACTCTGGCCGCCCAGATGGACCAGCAGCGGGCCACGATCGATCAACTGCGCGCTTCTTGGACGGGCACCTCGGCCGATGCCGCCATCGCCGGCGCCACCGCGTCATTGCAACGTATGCAGCGGCTCTATGACTCGTTGTCCGCACTGCGCTCGGCCTTGCAGGACGGCGGCGGCGAACTGGTGCAACAACGCAGCCGCATCGTGGGCACCGTCGACAAGCTGAAGGGGCAGGGTTGGCAGGTTGCTGACGACGGAACCGTCTCGGTTCGTCCCGGCAGCGTGCTCGATTTCTACGCGAAGCTGAGTCCGGTGAACCGGATGCTGCTGCAGGCGATGGCCGCAAAGGCGTCGGCGCAACTGAAGACGATGTTGGCGCAGTTCGAGACCACCGACACCAAGGTCGGACAACAGGTAAGGGACGCCGTAGCGGCGCTCGGCGCGCCCGATCCCAAGCAGGCGCCCGATCCGAACAGCCCGAAGGCACTGGTCGAGCGTATGGCCGGGATGACACCCGACGAGCGCGCCGCATTCGTGGCGGGGCTGAGCCCTGAAACCCTGCAGGAGATGGTGCTCGCCGATCCGCAGGTGATGGGCAACACCGACGGTGTGCCGTTCAATACCAGGATCGAAGCCAACAACATCAACATCCGCAACGCACTCGACGCGGAGTTGAAAAAGCCGTCACCCGATGAAGCCCGGGTCAAGCAGTTGCAGGCCATGCTCACCCCGATCGAATTTCCGCCCGGCAGTGGTCAGAAGGTGCCACGGAAGTTCGTCGGATTCTCGACCGAGGGCAATGGGCGGATGATCGAGATGATCGGCGACATCAAGCCCGGTATCAAGGGCGTCGGGGTCGTGGTTCCCGGGACGAACACCAACCTGAATGGCAGCGAGTCGAATCATCGATCGGCGGCGGAACTGGCAAAACAGAGCGGATCGCCGATCTTCCTGTACCTGGGTGACGACTTCCCGCAGGGATTCGACAAGGCGGCGGACCCGTCGTACGCCGCGTCGATGGCTCCCAAGCTGGTGTCGTTCGGCCATGAGATCGATCGGGAGGTGGGTGCGGGGGCGCCCGGCGCGCCGGTTACCTACATCGGTCATTCCTACGGTGGCGCGATCGTCGGAACCGCCGAGCAGATGGGGTTGCGCGCCGACCGCATCCTGCACGCTTCGTCGGCGGGCACCGGCATCCTGAGTGGCGAGTACACCAACCCGAATCCGGACGTGCAGCGCTATTCGATGACCGCTCCGGGAGACCTGATCTCGGTGGTGCAGTCGCTGCCCCGTGACGCCACCGATCAACAATGGGTCGACAAGCTGCCCTGGATCCCACACACCGTCGACGGACAGGTCGGTCATCCGTTGGGCGGCCTGCCCTCTGCCACCGACCCCGACAAGATTCCCGGAGTCACCCGTCTGGACACCGGGTATTACGGCAGGGAGGGTGAGCATGCCAACGAGGTGATCGTGGGTCGGGATTCGCATGGAAAGTACTGGGACGACTATCAATCAGATGCGTTCCACAACATGGTCGCGGTCATCAGCGGTGGCGAGGCCACCGGTTATGTCGAGCGCGGAATCGAGACCAACTACGTCGATATCGATATCGGCGACGACGGCAATTTCCGAGCCGAGTCTTCTGACCAAGCACGCGCTAACGGTGCGCCGTACATTCCCGAACTCCCTTGGGATGACGACGGATCTTACGAACGGCGACAGGATCCGTGGGACAATCCGCGAGTGACGGACAATCCCGACCGCGGACCACGGATACAGATCAAATGAAGCCGATTGCAACGCTTTTCGTGACCGCTCTGTTGGTGTTTACAAGCGCCTGTGGATTCCTCCGAAAGGATCGGCCTACTGCCGAAGGTGAGGCGATGATGGAATCAACTTCATTGAGGGTTACCGAGGCCGCCCGGACCGTATCCGGCTACGTCTCGATGATCGTCGGCAAGCCGATCGATCCTGATCCCGCCTATGCGGAAAAGATCGGCTGCCGCACAAATGCCGGGTTGATGTCGGACGGGCCGCCCTGGAAGGTGCGACGCAGCGCGTGGATCGTTGACCCGGCCCCAGAACTTGTCGAGTCGGCCCTCCAACGCATCGACACTCTGGTCGCCGAAGGTTTCGAACCTATCCCATGGACCCGCCCAGACCCGGAACCTCCGAACGACAAGGCCTACCGCGATAGCCGCGGATACTCTGTCTCGGCCAGGGCCGAAACCACTGCCGCCGGTATCTACGGACTCAACGTGTCCGCAACCTCGCCGTGTGCGAATGACGACTAGACCGCCGTACCCTCCACCACACTGAACGGCGAGGCCGTCTCCACCACGCGGGTGAGCCGGAACCCGGCCTCCTGGTACAGCTTTCGGTAGTCGTCCTCGGTGCGTTCCTTCGCGGCGATCCCGATCAGCATCTCCATGTCGGTCCATTTGCCGAGGAACTCGCGGTCGTGGTCGGGAATCACTCCCTCGATCAGCAGCAGCGTGGTGCCCGGTGTGGAGGCGGCGCGCACATTGCGCAGGATCGACAGTGCCTCGGCGTCGGGCCAGTCGTGAATGATGTTCTTCATGACGTAGGCGTCGGCGCCTGCGGGGACGCTGTCGAAGAACGAGCCGGGGATGACGCGGACTCGATCGGCGGTTCCGTACTTGCCCAACATCGCCGGTGCTCCGTCGACCACCTGCGGCAGGTCGTAGAGCACGCCCCGGCTCTGCGGGGTGGCCTGCAGGATGGCCGCCAGCAGCCGGCCGTGCCCGCCGCCGACATCGGCGATGGTGCCGAACCGGGAGAAGTCATAGGCGGCCACCACGGGGGCGATGGCCAGTTCGGAGATGCTGGTCATGGCGTCGTTGAAGATCGCGCCCAGTTCAGGCTCGGAGCCTATGTAGTCGAACGCCCCTTTGCCGCGCAGCTTGGGAATGACCGCCTCGCCGGTGCGGACCGCATCGGCGAGATGGCTCCAGTGCTCCCGGTGCTGCGGCGAGCCGACGAACTTCGCCATCCCGGCGATCGAGACGGGCGCGTCTGTGCGCAGCGTGTCGCCCAGCGGATTCAGTGCGTAGCGTCCGTCGCGGGTCCGCCGGAAGACGCCCTCGCTCACCAGCGCGCGCATCAGCCGGTCCAGGGCGTCGGGATTGGCCTCGACGCGGCGCGCCAGCTCGTCGGGGCGCAGCGGTCCACCGGCCAGCGCGTCGGCAACCCCCAGCTGTGCAGCGGCGGTGACGCCCTGGGCGACCCAGGCGCCCAGGATCAGCTCCAGCATCGCCGCGGGTGGCGGGACCGCGCGCTGATGCACGCGACGCAGGTGGTGGCGAACGCGTTCGACCGCGCGGACCAATCCGGCCGGCGGCACCCTGGCGGGAGTCACCGGATGACTCTAGGTCAGCTGGGCTGAGGTGTCGGTCACTATGGTCGGTCTGATAGTCAACAGCAAACCGAACTGGCGTCGGAACCTGTTGCGTCGGCCGCCTAGAGTGGTGCGAATGTTCATCGCGACCGAGGAGCCCGGGAATGCCTGACGCAGGCACCGGCGGCTCGTCGCTGGACCAGCTCTACCAGCTCCATCGCGAGGTGGCCGATTCACGCTCGTTGCGGCTCCTGGTGACGAACAACCTGCCCACCTACCTGACGCTGATGGAACGCCACCTCGACCGGGGCGCCAAGCTCACCGAGACGGACCTGGTGGTCCGGCTGGAACGCGACCTCGCCGACCTCGGCTCCGAAACGGACCAGTCGGGTCTGGCGCTGATCAAGCACTGGGCGAGCCAGGGCTGGCTGCACCGGATCACCGAACAGTCCGGCGACACCGAACGCAATGTCTGCTACCTCACCTACGAGGCGCGGGCCGTGCTGGATTTCGCCCGCCGCATGCGCCGCGAGGACACCGTCGCCACCGGCGGTTCGATCACCGGCATCGCTGCCGGTCTGCGCCGCGTTGCCGGCCAGGTCAGCAACGACCCCGATCGCATCCGCGCCGACATCGAAGCCGAAATCGCCAAGCTGCGTGATGAATTGGATGCCCTCGAGCAGGGCCAGCGGCCTGAACCCGATCTGGTCGACGTCGAAGATGAGGCACGCGCCATCGCCTTGCAGATGGAGCAGATCGTCTCCGACATCGGGCAGTACGGCGCCATGCTGAACCGCATCACCACCCGACTGCTGGATGCCTCCGCCGATACCGATCTCGGTTACCGGGAGCGTCAGCGCCAGTTGTTCGACGATTACGAGTCGCTGTTCGCCTCGCGTGAGAGTGCGTCCTACAGCGCCTTCACCCGGATGATCCAGGACCCCGAGCAGCGGGCTGCGCTGGTGGCCGACATCGAGGCGGTGACCCGTGAGCTGCCGCACCTGGACCCGGACCTGCGTGAGGTGATGACAGGATTCTTCGGCCTGGTGTCGGCGCAGACGGCCGAGGTGGGCCGCACCCGCCAGCGCTGCGCCCGCCGGATCAAACGATTCGTCGCGTCCGGCACGTTGGAACACAGCCGCGGCGTGACCCGTCAGCTCAACGACGCCCTGGCCAGCGCGCAGGAACTGCTCAGCGTTTCGCTCGCCGACAGCCGCATCGGCGTCGAGGTCCCGCTGGTCCGAACGGACTTCAATTCGATTGGCGCCGTGGCGTTCAAGATCCGTGACGCCCTCCCGCCGTCGCAGGCCGAGCCATCGCACGGTGAGGTGAACTTGTCGGCCTTCTCGGCGCTGGCCTCCCAGGTGGACGCCGCTGAGCTCGCCGAGTTGATCAACGGTGCGGTGGCGAACGGCCCGTTGTCGCTGCCCGACGCGATCGGCATGCTGGACGCGGCGTACCTGGGACACGTGATCGTGCTGTGGTCCTGGGCACTCAAGCAAAACCCTTCCGACAGTGCCGAAACCGTCCGGGTGCGGTTCCGGTCTCTAGAGGGCGCCGACCGCGAAATCGAAATCCCCCGACTGGTTTTCAACGAACCGATCCCTACTGCCAGCGAGAGCATGCTATGACCGACACCCCGGAGACGTCGCCCGTCAAAGACGGCGTCATCGATTTCGATGCCCTGCCGAGCATCGACGCCGTCGAACGGTCCACCGACCAGCGGCGCGCGCCCCGCTTCGACGGGGATGTCAGCGAACTGCCCGACCGCGCCTGTTGGGCGCTTCAGCACCTGCTCTCGCGCCGTTACGTCAGCAAGGACAACCACTCGGAGCTGTGGGCGTGGGTGACCCGGTACCGTGCCGAACTCACCGTGCGACTGTCGGAACTCGATATGCGGCTGTGTATCTCGGACGATCACGACATCGCCTACGTCGAGCAGGCCGACTACGAATCGCAGTGGCGGCGCCGGCTGCTGCGCCGCGAGACCCTCAACACCTATGATTCGATCCTGGCCCTGCACCTGGCCAAGCTCATGCGCGCGGCGGCCCGCGACGAGAACGTACTGATCAGCCGCGACGAGATCCACGAACTGTTCGCCGGGGTGAACAACGACACCGACCGCGACACCGCCTCGTTCGACAAGCGGATCGACAACGCGATCGAGCGGCTCACCGACATCGAGATGCTCGTGCGCAACCGGGAGGACGAGGACAGTTTCACCATCAGCCCGGTCGTCAACGCCATCATGACGGCCTCGATGATCACCGAGTTGCAGCAGCAGTTCGAGCAGCTCAAGCGGGCCGCGAACGGCACCGTCGATGATTCCGGCGACACAGACGTATCCGAACGGCTCGAAGACGAAGTGGACGCCCATGGCTGACCCGACCAACCAGTTCTCCCTGTCGCGCCTGCAGGTCATCAACTGGGGCGTGTTCGACGGGTATCACTCGATCCCGTTCAGCCGACACGGCACCCTGATCACCGGATCCTCGGGCAGCGGTAAATCCTCACTGCTGGATGCGATTTCGCTGGCCTTCCTGCCGTCGCACCGCCGCAACTTCAACGCCTCCGGCGACACCACCGCCGCGGGTTCGGGCACCGGCAAGCGCACGGTCGACAAGTACGTCCGCGGCGCGTGGGGAGAGCGGCGCGAAGGCACCAGCCGACAGATCATGTACCTACGCGGGACGGGGCCGGCCTGGTCCGCGGTCGCGGTCACCTACAGCGACCGCACCGGGCGTTCGGTCACCGGGTTGGTCCTTAAATGGCTGGCCGCCGAGAAGACCTCGGATCCGGGCAGCCGCTACTACCTGATCGACGCCGACCGCGACATCTTCGGCCTGTGCAACCGCTGGGCGTCCAACGGCTATGACGCCGCGGTGTTTCGGGACGACGGCTGGACCGGTGGCCGCAGCGAGAGTCAGTACCTGGCGCAGTTGTACTCCAGTATCGGTATCCGGGCCTCCGAAGCGGCTCAACAGCTTCTGGGTAAGGCCAAATCGCTGAAAAGCGTTGGTGGCCTTGAACAGTTCGTCCGCGAGTTCATGCTCGACGAGCCGGCCAGTCTCAGTGGTGTGGAGGAGGCGCTCGAGCAGATCAACCCGCTGGTCGAGGCCCGTGGTCTGCTCGACGTGGCGCGGCGAAAGCGCAACACGCTCGGCAACATCGCTGCGGTACAAGCGCGTTATGCCGAGGAGGCCGCCAAGTTCGGGGTGATCGACACCGTCGACAACGCCATGATCCGCGATTACGTAGACCATGTGCGGCTGGCCCAGGCCGGCCCGGAGATCGCCAACCTCGACGATCAGATCACCCAGCTCGGCGCCCAGCGCGACGAGTTCGGTACCCAGCAGCGTCAGCTCAAGAACGAGCACAACTCGCTGATGGCCCAGATCAACACCGTCACTGTGGATCTGGTGCCGCTGCAGCAGCGCCTGACCGAGGCCGAGCGGGTCAGCGAGGAGGTGTCGCGCCGGCGCAGCGGCTACGAGGACAAGGTCACCGCACTGGGGTTGACCCCGCCGGACAACGGCGAGGAATTCTGGTCGCTGCGTGAGACTTTGATGGAGGAAGCCGACCGGCTGCATCGCGAGCTGTTCACCGGCAATCAGCCCTATGTCGAGGCTTCGGCGAAGGAAGTCCGGGCTCGTGAGGCACGCGAGAGCGTGGAGGCCGAGCTGGAGCGGGTGCAGCGGCTGGGTTCCCCGCTGCCCAGGACCGAGTATGAGATGCGGGCCCGGATTGCCCGGGCGCTCGACATCTCTGAACGCGATCTGGTGTACGTGGCAGAGCTGATGGAGCTCAAGCCGGATGAGTCGCGGTGGCGGCTGGCGGTCGAAAAGGTGTTGCGCGGGGCCGGATTGCGCTTGCTGGTCCCCGACGCCCACATGGAACGGGCACTGCGTTTCGTCAACGAGAACGACATGCGCGGCCGGATCCAGCTGCAGCACGTCCAGCACGGTTCGCAGTTGCGGACTCCGCCTCCGGGCACGCTGGCCACCAAGCTTCAACTGGCCGACCCGACGCACGACAGTGCCGTGGAGGCGCTCAACGTGATCGCCGCGGTGGGTGATTACGTGTGCGTCGACGGGCCCGGGGAGTTCACCGAGCAGTCCCGCGCGGTGACCGACCAGGGACTGCGCAAGGACAGTGGCCGGCTCTCCATCAAGGACGACCGGTCACGGCTGCGCCCATCGGATTACATCTTCCTCGGCGGAACAGCGGCCAAAGTCGAAGCGTTGCAGGATGATCTGACCGCCGCCCAGGATGTGTACCAGGTGGCGCGCACGGCCCGTGAGCGGCTGGACGAGCACCGCGGCCAGCTGCAGTCCCGGGAACGGGCCTGCCGGGCGCTGTGCGACCAGTACATGCAGTGGAGTGACATCGACACCGATTCGGTGGACGAGATGCTGGAGCGACTGCAGGGTGAGCACGATCTGCTGGTCTCCGACAATCCCGATGCCGAACGGCTGCAACAGCGGGCCGACGATTGCTGGGAGCGCGTCGAGAAGGTCATCCAACAGATCGGCTCACTCAACGAACGTGAGACCACCCTGGACCGCAGGCGGACCGCGCTGCTGGAGCTGAGCGAGGTCTTGACCGAGCGGCTCGGGGCCGGCGAATTCCCGTCACATGCCCGGGACACGATCGACGGCTATGCCGCCGACATCGCGCTGAGCCTGGAGTTGCTCGAACCCGAGCTCTACCGGAACGAACTGGTTCGCGTCATCAGCCGTGAACGCGACCGCTTGCGGGCGGACCGCAACCGGTCTCACGACGAGTTGGCCGGCATCATGGCCGCCTACGACAGCTCGTTCCCCGATGCGATTCCCAACGACAGCGATGTGTTCGACGAGCGGGTGCACGACTACGTGGCGTTGTGCCGTCGTATCGACGAGCGTGAGCTGCCCGACGCCTACGAGCGCATGCAGCGGCTGATCACCGAGCAGGCGCCGGGCGCGATCCTGAACCTGCACATGATCGCCGACAACGAGGCTCGGCGGATCACCGAGCAGATCGCCCGCGTCAACACCGGCCTGGGCGCGGTGGAGTTCAACCGTGGCACCCGGTTGACGCTGCATGCCGGTACCCGACATCTGGCCGCCGTCGACGAACTCAACGAGAAGGCCCAGCGCATCTCCTCGCGGGTGTCCCTGGTGAGCTTCGGCGACGAGACCGCGATGTTCGAGCAGTACACCGACATCCTGCAACTGCGAAAGTTGTTGGCGGGTAACACTCCCGAGGATCGTCAGTGGACCCGCGATGCACTCGACGTGCGTAACCGGTTCGTGCTGTACTGCGAGGAGCGCGACGCCGAGACCGGCGAGGTCATCCGGACCTACAGCAACTCCGGCGACAACTCCGGCGGTGAGCAGGAGAAGCTCATGGCGTTCTGTCTGGCCGGGGCCCTGAGCTTCAACCTGGCCAGCCCGGACAGCGACGACACCCGGCCGCTGTTCGCCCAGCTCATGCTGGACGAGGCGTTCTCCAAGTCGGACCCGCAGTTCGCGCAGCAGGCGCTGTCGGCGTTCCGCAAGTTCGGCTTCCAGTTGGTGATCGTGTCGACCGTGCAGAACAGCACGACCATTCAGCCCTACATCGACAACGTGGTGATGGTGTCCAAGTCGGACGCGTCGGCGCCCAATGCCCGGCCGGTCGCTTCGGTCACGTCGGCGTCGATCTCCGAGTTCGCCGATCTGCGGCGCACTTCGGGGGACGCGGTACCGAGCACATAGCTCGAGCGGCTGAGCGTGCGTTCAAGACGGCGCCATACCTTTGCCAGCGGAGTTCGATGGGACGAAGTTGTCGGAAGCATGACCGGTCTGAAATTGCTGCCTGAACCGTCGTAATGGTGCCCTTATCCTTGACGGATGACGCCTACTCTGCGAGTGAACGCGCCCATCTTGCGCGGCGTTGCCGCGGAGGAGAAGTCGGTAGCCACCGCCGCGTCGAACACCGGAGCCGCCGGGGCGCTGGGTGATGCGGCAGCCGGTATGGCGGAATTGCGCACCGCGGGCGGCTGCCAATCGGCCCAGACGGTGTTGGATGCGGCCAACCAGTCGGTGAGCACGGCGCTGAACGGTCATTCGGAGAAGCTCGAGGCGGCGGCCCAGCAGTATGAGGCCACTGACGCCACATTCGGTCGTCGATTGCAGCAGTTCAGTCGATGACGGTCACCGTCCCGCAGGTGGAGGCCTCGCAACCGGATGCGCTGACCCGTGCTGCCGCTCAGATGGAGGCGGCCGCGGCGGCCTACCAGACCCAGATCGAACGGCAGCAGGCCAATCTGGCCAAGCTGAAGTCGGGATGGCAGGGCACGGCTTCGGATGCGGCAATTGCCGACGCGCAGAAGACCCTTGAGCAGATGCAGCGCGTGCACGACGCCATGGTGCGGGTGCAAGCTCCTCTGCAGGCCGGCGGCACGCAGTTGACCCAGATCAGATCGTCGGTGTTGCAGACGGTGGCGCAGTTGGAGGGTCAGGGTTGGCAGGTTGCTCCGGACGGCACGGTCTCGGCGCGGCCGGGCAGTGCGCTGGATTTCTATGCGCGGTTCAGCCCGGTCAATGCCTTGGTGGTCCGCATGCTGGCGGTTCGCAACACTGCCGCGGTGAAGAAGTTGCTGGCCCAATTCGACGCGGCCGATCAACATACCGACGAGGCGGTGCGGCAGGCGGTGGCCGGCTTGACCGACACCCCGGGCAGTGGGCCCGGCGGCGGCACGCCCACCCCTGGTGACAAGGCCGAGCCCCAAATCCCCGACACCAAGGATCCCCACGCGATCCATGATTGGTGGCTTTCCCTGACCCCGGAGCAGAAGGCGCAGATGCTCCGCGATCACCCGGACAAGATCGGGAACCTCAACGGCATCCCGACCGGCGTGCAGAGCCAGGCCAATCTGACGATCCAGAAACAGGATCTGGCCCGGGTCAACTCTGCGGCTGAGGCGCACCATGTCAGCGTCGACGAGGTGCGCGCGCACCCGGAGAAATACGGTCTGACCGCCACCGACATCACGCGGTATCACAATGCGGTCGAGGTGCAGAAGGCGCTGGACCGTTATGGCCGCGACGCCAAGGACAGTAACGGCCGGACCCCGGAGATCTTTTTGAAGAAGTACGACCCGGAGGCGTTCGGCGGCAAGGGCGCGGCGGCGATCGCGATCGGTAACCCCGACACAGCCAACAACACCACCGTGAAGGTCTCCGGTCTCACCACCTCGGTGAGGGGAGGGTCGTTGGACAACCCGGATCCGGTCAACCTGTACAACGAGACCAGCATGGCCGACCCGGGCAAGTCGAACGCGGTGGTGATGTGGATGGGCTATGACGCGCCGGACGACCAGGCGGTCGCGGTGCCGAACATGGCCCGCCACGGTGCTGAACTGTTGGCTGCCGACGTCAATGCACTGGACGCCACCCACTTGGGTTCCAGCCACCTGACTGTGATCGGTCATTCCTACGGCTCGACCACGGTGGCCGATGCGGCTGCCGGGTACGGTATGCGCGCCGACGACATTGTGTTGATCGGCAGCCCCGGCACCGACCTGGCGAAATCGGCGGCCGATTTCCATTTGCCTCCTGACGGGCATCTGTACGTCGGGGCGGCCAGCACCGATCCGGTTACCTACCTCGGTCGTGAGCACCTCAGCGGGCCCGGCTTGGGCCTGGGCGCTGATCCGTCGATCGATGGGTTCGGATCGACCCGATTCGACGCCGAATCGTCGTTGCGTGACTACCGCACCGATCACAGCAGGTACTTTGAGCAGGGCTCGGAGTCGTTGTACAACATGGCCGACATTGCCTCGGGTCACGCTGATCGGCTGCAACAGAATGGGATGACCGCCGAACATCGCTCGGATCACTGGTATGCCAAAGTTCCGGTGGTGATACCAACCCCGTTGGGCCCCATCCCGGTGCCCGGCACATCGATCACCATTCCAGGTGTCGACCAGGCCTTCGACCCGGAGGCGGATCGACGCGCTCAGGACAATCACCGGCATTAGGAACCGAGGGAGGAGCATGAGGATTGGGTACACGCTGGAGACACGCGATCGGAGCATTGGTGTTGGCCGGGGTGACGGTCGGGTGTGGTGACGGGGTGACTGATCCGATGTCGCCGGAGCAGGCTCGCGCGCAAGTGATGGATGCCGCCAAGGAAATGGTTCGCGATCTCGGTCTGCGGGGCAACCTGGTGGAGACGGTCTTCAGCTACGAATCGTGTACCGATGACAACAAGGGCCCGTTCCGGGGCAAGCTGATGATGCAGTTCTGGATGCCGGGGGCCGATCGGTCCCATCCGGTGGACCCGGCCGGCGTCTACACCCTGTTACAGCAGCATGGATGGCAAAGCGACCCGGACTTTCATTCTCACTCAGTGGCTATGAAGAAGGACGAAGTGGTGGCTGACGTGATTTTGTACCCAGCTGATCCGCCGCCGGTTGCTCACGGTCGTGTGGAGTTGCGCGGTCAGTGCCGGGACACCTATGACCACTCAAAGGATCCGTTCGACCGCGGCGACGTCACGGCTGAGCTGGAATCGCAATAGCCTCTGGCTATTTCGCCGTCAGAGGGGCTGCACCGTCGCACTCAGGTGCGGGTAGCCCTTGGACAGGTTGCGCAGGGTCAACTCCCAGCCGTCGGCGTCGCGCTCGACGTAGAGCCCGGCCTTGGCCGGCAGCACCACGGGCTTGGCGAACCGCACCGAATACTTGACCGCATCGGGTAGCTGCCCCTCGATGTTCGCCAGTACCGCTGCCGCACTGAACATGCCGTGTGCGATGACGGTGGGGAAACCGAACAGCTTGGCGGCGATCGCGTTGGTGTGGATGGGGTTGTGGTCCCCGCCGATCGACGCGTAGTTCCGGATCTGGCCCGCGGTGATGTTCAGAACCGCGTTGGGCGGCGGCAGCTTCGGCTGCTTCTGCGGTTCCGGTTTGGGTTCCCCGGACAGGCTGGTCTTCTGCTGGTGCAGGAACGTCGTCACCTGGTGCCACGCCGTGTCGTTGCCGACCTTGAGCTCGGTGACGATGTCGACGAGCAGGCCCTTGCGGTGCTCACGCAGGTTCTCCGCGTGCACGGCCGCGCTGACGGTATCGGTCACCTTGATCGGCTTGTACTGCGTGATGTGGTTCTCGATGTGCACCGAACCCATTGCGGCGAACGGGAAATCGAATCCGGTGACCAGTGACATCACCGTCGGGAAGGTCAGTGCGAACGGGTAGGTCAGCGGCAGGGTGTCACCGAACCGCAGTCCCGTCACCTGGGCATAGGCGGCCACGTTGGCCGGGTCGATAGGCAGGTTCTCGACCGTGATGGTGTGGGCCGGCAGGCTCTCGGAGCGGGGGATGAACGGCAGGGCGCCGACGACGGCGCGCAGCATGTTGTTCACTTCTAGGCTCCCAGCATGGCCTGGCCACAGACCCGGATCGTGTTGCCGGTGACCGCATTCGACGCCGGGCTGGCGAAGTAGGCGATCAATTCGGCCACGTCCACGGGCTTGCCGCCCTGGAACAGGGAGTTCAGCCGGCGGCCCACCTCACGAGTGGCCAGCGGGATGGCATCGGTCATCTTGGTCTCGATGAACCCGGGGGCGACGGCGTTGATGGTGATGCCCTTTTCGGCCAGCACCGGTGCCAGCGCCTCGGTCAGCCCGATCATGCCGGCCTTGGTGGTGGCGTAGTTCGTCTGGCCGCGGTTGCCGGCGATGCCGGCCATGGAGGACAGGCCGATCACCCGGCCGCCCTCGCCGAGTGCACCGGCTTCCACCAGACCCTCGGTGAGCCGCTGCGGGGCAAGGAGATTCACCGCGATCACGGAATCCCAGCGGCTTTCGTCCATGTTGGCCAGGAGCTTGTCGCGGGTGATGCCGGCGTTGTTGACCAGGACGTCGACCGTGCCGCCGTGTTGCGCGGTGACGTGGGCGACGATGGCCTCGACTGCGTCTTCCGAGGTGACGTCCAGCGTCAGGGCGCTGCCGCCGACCTTCTCGGCGACCTTGCCCAGATCTTCGGCGGCCTGGGCAACGTCCACTGCGACGACGGTCGCGCCGTCACGCGCGAACACCTCGGCGATGGTTGCGCCGATGCCGCGGGCCGCGCCGGTCACCACGGCGACCTTGCCGGCCAGTGGCTTGTCCCAATCGGCGGGCGCGGTCGAGTCGGCGGCGCCGACCCGGTAGACCTGACCGTCGACGTAAGCCGACTTGGCCGACAGGATGAAGCGCAGGGTGGACTCCAGGCCGGTCGCGGCGGGCTTGGCGTCGGCGGCCAGATAGACGAGCGACGCGGTGGCGCCGCGCTGCAGCTCCTTGCCCAGCGAGCGGGTGAAGCCCTCCAGGGAGCGCTGGACGATCTGGGCGTGGACGCTGCCCGCCTCGTCCGGCGTGGTGCCGATGACGACCACGCGGGCGCACGACGCGAGGTTGCGCAGCACCGGGGTGAAGAACTGGTAGAGCTCCTTGAGCGCCGCGGCGTCGGCGATGCCGGTGGCGTCGAGCACTACGCCGCCGAACGAGTCGGCCCAGCGGCCGCCGATGTTGTTGGACACGACGTCGTAGTCGCCGGCCAGTGCGGCGCGCAGAGGTTCGACGACGCGGCCTTCCCCGCCGATCAGCAGGGACCCGTTCAAGGGAGGCTGGCCGGGGCGGTAGCGGCGCAGGGTCTCGGGCTGCGGCACGCCCAGCTGCTTGGCCAGGAACGATCCCGGTCCGGAGTTGACCACTTGGGAGAACAGGTCGGAAGCCACTTCAGCTGCCTTTCGCTTCGCAGTACTGCGTTGTCAATACCGAACTTACTCCAGAGTAAGAACAGTGGGTAATATGGCCCCGGACAACCCGACAGTGGAGGGCAAACAGATGGCCAACAACACGACCAGGCGACGCGTTGCCGTTTTGGGTGGCAACAGGATTCCGTTCGCGCGGTCCGACGGCGCCTATGCCAACGCCTCCAACCAGGACATGTTCATCGCCGCGCTGGACGGGCTGATCGAGCGGTTCGATCTGGCTGGTGAGCGGCTCGGTGCGGTGATCGGCGGCGCGGTGCTCAAGCACAGCCGTGACTTCAACCTGATGCGCGAATGCGTGCTGGGCAGCGCCCTGTCGCCCTACACGCCGGCCTTCGACCTGCAGCAGGCCTGCGGTACCGGCCTGCAGTCCGCGATCGTTGCCGCCAACGCCATTGCGCTTGGGCAATACGAGTCCGCGGCCACCGGTGGCGTGGACACCGCGTCGGACGCCCCGATCGCGTTTGGCAACGACCTGCGGCAGGTCCTGCTGGGCCTGCGCCGGGCGAAGTCCAACGTGGACCGGCTCAAGCTGGTCGGCAAGCTGCCGGCCGCACTGGGCGTCGAGATCCCGGTCAACAGCGAGCCCCGCACCGGCATGTCGATGGGCGAGCACGCCGCGGTCACCGCCAAGAAGATGGGCATCAAGCGCGTCGACCAGGATGAACTGGCCGCCGCCAGCCACCGCAACATGGCCGCCGCCTACGACCGTGGCTTCTTCGACGACCTGGTCACCCCGTTCCTCGGGCTGTACCGCGACAACAATCTGCGGGCCGATTCCTCTGTAGAAAAGTTGGCCAAGCTCAAGCCGGTGTTCGGCGTCAAGGCCGGTGACGCGACCATGACCGCGGGCAACTCGACCCCACTGACCGACGGGGCCTCGGTGGCGCTGCTGGCCAGCGAGGAATGGGCCCAGACCCACGGACACGAACCGCTGGCCTACTTCGTCGACGGCGAGACCGCAGCAGTCGATTACGTCAACGGACCCGACGGCCTGCTGATGGCACCGACCTACGCAGTGCCGCGGCTGCTCGCCCGCAACGGGCTGACCCTGCAGGACTTCGATTTCTACGAGATCCACGAGGCGTTCGCCTCGGTGGTGCTGGCCACGCTGGCGGCCTGGGATTCCGACGAGTACTGCAAGGAGCGCCTCGGTCTGGACAAGGCGCTGGGCAGCATCGACCGCACCAAGCTCAACGTCAACGGTTCCTCGTTGGCAGCGGGTCACCCGTTCGCGGCCACCGGTGGCCGCATCGTGGCCCAACTGGCCAAGCAACTGGCCGAGAAGAAGAAGCAGACGGGCAAGCCGGTGCGCGGCCTGATCTCCGTCTGCGCGGCCGGGGGACAGGGCGTCACCGCCATCCTGGAGGCGTGACCTCCGGAAACGCCCAGGCCGAAAACATCCGAAAAGTTTCTTTCGGGGATGTGTAACGGCCGCGGCATAGAGGTCGATACATGGGTAGCTCCGTGTTGCCGTCTGACCCCCCGACCCGACGGCAACACGGGGCGACCTAGCTTCAAATTCTCGGCAAATTCGGCCGTACTTTTCTCTGGTTTGAGGGGTATCCGAGGCGTACGATCGAGCCTACGACGGGTTCGGGAGTGACTGATCCAAAGAGTCGGTACAGGGGTGAAAGACCGGCTGCGTGAGACGAATTGAAACGCCCCCAGGTGTCCTCCCGAACCCGCCCTTTTTGTTTTGAGCCCCGCCTCTTCTGGTCCATACAGCCCGTCCTCCGCATAGCGTGGTGCCATGCAGACCAGCCTCATCGCCTCGCTCAGTGAAACCGGTGGCCGCTCCCCGATCGACGCCACAGTAGAGAATCTCGCGCAATTGCACGACGAGGGATTCCGGCGGGTCTGGATGACCCAGATGCCCTACGAACCGGACTTGCTGACCGTGCTCGCTGTGGCCTTCCGCGAGGTCGACGGGATCGAGGTGGGCACCGGCGTCATCCCGATCCAGAATCAGCACCCGATGCTGCTGGCGCAGCGTGCGCTCACTCTCAGCCTGATCAGCGGCGGCCGGTTCCTGCTCGGCCTCGGCATGACCCATGCCGCGGTGACGGAGGGGATGTGGGGCATTCCGTGGGACAAGCCGGTGCGTCGACTCCGTGAGTATCTGGACGGGCTACAGCCGCTGTTGGCCGGCGAACCCGCCGACGCACCGGGCGAGACGGTGACCACGCGCGGCGCGCTACAGATCCCGGGGGCGACGGCACCCGATGTGTACATCGCCGCGTTGGGGCCACAACTGCTCAAGCTCGCGGGCCGTCGCACCGCAGGCACCGTCACCTGGATGACCGGGCCGACCACACTGGCCGAACACGTGTCACCGACACTGCGCGAGGCGGCCGGGGACCGCCCGGTCCGCGTCGTCGCGGCACTGCCGGTCAGCGTCACCGACGACGTCGACGGCGCCCGCGCCCAGGCCGCCAAACAGTTCGCGATGTACGGGCACCTGCCGTCGTACCGCGCCATGCTCGACCGCGAGGGCTACGCCGGTCCCGAGGACGCTGCCATCATCGGCGACGAAAGCACTGTGGCGGAACGCATTCGGGCACTCGGAACGATCGGCGTCGACGAATATGTCGGGGTGGTGTTCGACGCATCCCCCGAAACCCGGGCCCGCACCAGGGCGCTGCTGCGCTCGCTCGACAGCTGACGGGGATGATTGTCGCCGATCTGGCGGTTGCAGTCCGTGCCGGTGACCGCACGTGTATGTGGTCGCCAGGCACAGCTTGACGCATCGCCAGAAACGGAGACCGCATTGCCTTCACCAGCGGCGGAGAATCTGAGCATTCTTGTCATCGGGGCAGGAGAACTCGGCGCCAGCGTGTTGTTCGCCCTCGCCCGTCACGGCGCACGCCATCCAGACGCAAACCTCGCGGTACTGCTGCGGCCGCCGGCGGCAGGTGCCGACGCGAACAGCGATGCGCGCCGCAGGGAGTTGACTCAGGCGGGTATCACCATCGAACATGCCGACGTCTCGACGGCGTCGGTGGCAGAGCTTGCGGCCGTGATGGGGCGCTACCACACGGTCATCAGCTGCGTCGGTTTCGCGGGCGGGCCGGGCACACAGCGCAAACTCGCTCGATCGGCGCTCGCGGCCGGCGTATACCGTTACTTTCCATGGCAATTCGGCGTCGATTACGACGAGATAGGCCGCGGTAGCGCGCAGCCGCTGTTCGACGAGCAGCTCGATGTGCGCGACCTGTTGCGCAACCAGGACGCCACGGAGTGGGCCATCGTTTCCACCGGCATGTTCACCAGCTTCCTGTTCGAGCCCGAGTTCGGCGTCGTGGATCTGCCTGCGAATACCGTGCATGCGCTGGGAAGTTGGGACAACCAAGTCACCCTCACCACCCCCGAAGACATCGGGGCACTCACCGCCGACATCGTCTTCGCCGAACCGCGACTTCGCGACACCGTTGTCTACCTCGCCGGGGACACCATCAGCTACCGCGAACTCGCCGATATCGTCGACCGGCTCCGTGGGACCGCGGTGACCCGCACGCTGTGGACCAACGACTTCCTGGCCGAGCAATTGCGGCAGCATCCCGAGGACACGATGAGCAGGTACCGGGCGGTGTTCGCCCGCACCGACGGTGTTGCCTGGCCGAAAGATCAGTCGTACAACGCCGTTCGCGGCATCGCTACCACGACGGCCGAGGAATGGGCGCAGGCGAACCTGGCCTGAGACCGGGCGGTTAAGTGGATGTGGTGGGCTCGGTTTCCGGCTCGAGCAGTTTGCGAACCGAGGTGCGGGATCCGTACGGGCGCAGCATGCGGCTGGCCGGCCGGGGCCGCACGATCTGGGGCCACCAGAACCACCGGCCGAGCAATGCCGCGATGGACGGCGTCATGAACGACCGCACGATCAAGGTGTCGAAGAGCAGACCGAGGCCGATGGTGGTACCGATCTGCCCGAGCACGATCAGGTCGCTGAAGATGAACGAGGACATGGTGGCGGCGAACACCAGGCCGGCCGCGGTCACCACCCGGCCGGTCCCGGCCATGGCGCGGATGACGCCGGTCTTGAGCCCGGCCCCGATCTCTTCCTGGAAGCGGGATATCAGTAGCAGGTTGTAGTCCGCTCCGACCGCCAGCAGCAGGATGATGGCCAGTGCCAACACGATCCAGTACAACTGGATGCCGAAGATATACTGCCACACCAGGACTGACAGACCGAACGATGCACCCAACGACAGCACGACCGTGCCGACGATGACCAGCGCGGCGACCAGGCTGCGGGTGATGAACATCATGATGAGCAGGATGAGGCTGATGGCCGCCAATGCGGCGATGAGCAGGTCGTACTTGGCGCCGTCCTGAATGTCCTTGTACGCAGAAGCGGTTCCGGCCACATAGATCTCGGCGTCTGACAGCGGCGTCGCCTTGATCGCGTCGAACGCCGAGTCCTTGAGTGCATCGATGTGCGAAATGCCCTCGGGTGTGGCGGGAGTGCCCTCATGGGTGATGATCATGCGGGCGGCCTTGCCATCGGGTGACATGAACAGTTTCAGGCCACGTTTGAAGTCGGGGTTGTCGAAGGCTTCCGGCGGCAGATAGAACGAGTCGTCATTCTTCGCGGAGTCGAAGGCCTGTCCCATCGCGGTCGAATTCTCGAGCGCTTCCTGGGACTGCGAGTTGGTCCCGGCCGTGGTGGCGTAGTTGGACAGGGTCAGATCACGGTTGCGCTCCTGGATGGCGATCTGCGGCGGTAGCAGCGCCACGAGTTTCGGCTGGAGGGCATCGAGCTTGTCCAGGCTCGCAGTGATCTGACCGAACTGGTCGCTGAGCTTGTCGATCCCATCGAGCGCATCGAAGACGGACCTCAACGCCGCGCACATGGGGATGTCGAAACAGTGTGGTTCCCAGTAGAAGTAGTTGCGCAGGGGACGGAACTGGTCGTCGAAATTGGCGATCTTGTCGCGCAGATCGTTCACGATCGCGACGGTGTCGTGGAACGCCTGGGTCTGCTCATGGGTCGCGGCGGCACTGGCCTGCTGCAACGTGACCTGTTGCTTGAGGATGTTGATCGTGTTGGACAGCTCGTTGGCCTGCTTGAGCAGATCGGCGGCGCGGTCTTGCTGGTAACCCAGATTCATGATCTGGCTGGCACTTTGCGCGCTGATCTGAAATGGGATGGAGCTGTGCTTGATCGGTGTGCCCAGGGGGCGGGTGATCGACTGGACCAGGGCGATGCCGCGGGTGTGCAGAACGGCCTTGGCAACGCGTTCGAGCACCAGCATGTCCGCGGGATTGCGCATGTCGTGATCGGTTTCGATCATCAGCAGTTCGGGGTTCAGCCGGGCTTCCGAGAAGTGGCGGGTGGCGGCGGTGTAGCCGATGTTGGCCGGTGCCGATTCCGGTAGGTAGGGACGGCCGTCGTAGCTCGTCTTGTAGCCCGGCAGGGCGAGTAGGCCGACGAGCGCGATCAGACACGACACCACCAGGATGGGACCGGGCCACCGCACGATCGCGGTGCCGATGCGGCGCCAGCGTGGCGCCCGTGGGTTGCGTTTCGGCTCAAGGAGTCCGAATCGGCTCCCGATGGTCAGTACGGCCGGCCCGAGCGTCAGCGCGGCCACCAGCGTCACCAGCACGCCGATGGCGGCGGGCACGCCCAGGGTCTGGAAGTAGGGCAGCCGGGTGAAGTGCAGGCAGGCCACGGCCCCGGCGATGGTCAGTCCGGAGCCGACGATGACGTGTACGGTGCCACGAAACATGTCGTAGTACGCGGCTTCTCGGTCCATGCCACGGCTACGCGCTTCGTGATAACGGCCGACGATGAAGATGCCGTAGTCCGTTCCCGCGGCGATCGCCAACAGCGTCAGCAGGTTCGTCGAATAGGTGGACAGACCGATGACCCCGGAATGCGCGAGCGCGGCTACGATACCGCGCGCAGCCGACAGTTCGATGAGGACGGTGACGAGCATGAGGAGCATCGTGACGAGCGATCGGTAGACCACGAGCAGCATCACCGCGATGACCAAGAAGGTTATGCCGGTGACCTTTTCGGTGCCCTCGCTACCCACCTCGAAGTTGTCGGTGATGAGCGGCGCGGCGCCGGTGACGTAGGCCTTGACCCCGGGCGGGGGTGGGACGCTCGCCACGATCTCGCGGATGGCGTCGACGGATTGGTTGGACAACGCCTCACCCTGGTTGCCGGCCAGGTACACCTGCACCAGAGCGGCCTTGCCGTCCTTGCTCTGCGAGCCACCTGCGGTGAGCGGGTCTCCCCAGAAGTCCTGGATGTGCTCGACGTGGGTGGTGTCCTCGGCGAGCTTTTTCACCAGGGTGTCGTAGAAGCGGTGGGCATCATCACCGAGCGGCTGATCGCCTTCGAGCACGATCATGGCTGCGCTGTCGGAGTTGAACTCGTCGAAGACCTGGCCGATGTGGCGCATCGCCATGGTCGACGGCGCGTCGGGGGCGTTGAGCCCCACCGAACGTGCCGCGCCGACGACCTCCAGTTGTGGCACAAGGATGTTCGTCAGTGCGGCGATGGCCACCCACACCAGCACGATCGGCACGGCGAGCATGCGGATGGTCCGCGACGTCCTGGAGCGGACGTCTGCGCCTTCGGCGTGCTGCCCGCTCACGCCGACTTGTCCAAGCATGCGATGTAGCCGTTCACGTTATCGGTGGACCTTTCGTCCTTGACGACACCGTTGACGGTGATGCGGCAGCCGATGTACGCGCCGTCGCCTTGCGCCCGCAGGTCGGCGAACATGGTCGGGTCATCGGTGACCAGCGTCTGCGACCAGGGCAGCGTCACATCCTCGGCCCGCTGGGGTTGTGCGTCGATGTCCAGGTAATTGATGGTGGCCACCGAGCCCGGTGATCCGAACACTTCGAAGAGAACCCGTTTCGGGTTGTATCCGGTGTTCTCCAGGGTGTCGGCACTGGGACGTGACACCTCGTTGTCGGAACCGAATATGCCGTGTAGTCGGCTGACGGTGAAGGCGACCACCGCCACCACGAGCACGGCAACGATCACCGTCCATCGTCGCCGGACCAGGCCTCCTACCGAGATCCCCTGCATCTCAGAGCCTTTCGAGAACAAGCGCACAACTCGCCGTGAGGCGAGATTCCTCGGCCGTTCCAAGCACCTGAACGGTACCGTACGGTACAGTCGGATGGAGGGCAAGGCCTACAGGCAAGTGGCCGCGGTTGCCCGCTATGGAAAGGTTTTCAGTGTCACCCGCTTCGACCGTCTCGTCGCATGACGTTTCACCGCCGGCCCCGGCAACGCAGTGGACCGAGCGCGAATCGGAATTGTTGGCGGTCACCCTGCGTCTGTTGCAGCAGCACGGATACGACCGGCTGACCGTGGAAGCCGTGGCGACCGAAGCGAAGTCGAGCAAGGCCACCATCTACCGCCGCTGGCCGTCGAAGACCGAGCTGGTCCTGGCAGCGTTCATCGAGGGCACCCGGATCCAGTTGGTGCCGCCCCGCACGGGCGCGCTGCGGACCGACCTGCTGAGCATCGGCTCGTCGGTGTGCGCACAGGCACGCGAGCACGGCAGCACGATGAGCGCGATCATGTCCGAGGTAGCGCACAGCCCGGAGTTGAGTGCGGCACTGCAGAATCAGTTCGTTCTGCAGCGCAAGATGCTGATGACCGAGGTGCTGACGGATGCGGTCAACCGAGGTGAGATCGACGCCGCGGCGGTGCACGACGAGTTGTGGGACGTGATGCCGGGATATCTGGTGTTCCGGTCCCTGATACCGGGACGCCCGCCGACTGAGGCGACGGTTCGCGCACTCGTCGACGATGTGTTGATGCCCAGTCTGACCCGCTTCTGAACTCTGTTACTCCGTTGACGCCGTCCGGGGCGGATTCGAAATGACCATCATCGATCCGTTCTGGGCGGCGACGCCTATGTTGTTGATCATGCCTGTGAAGATGATGCCGTGGAACGGCAGGAGCGAGTACCAATAGGCTCGTCCAGCAAGACCTTTCGGAAAAAAGATGGCCCGCTGGTGCAGCCGGGTGGCGTGCTTGCCGCGGGGTTCGAGTCGCCATTCGAGCCAGGCATTGCCGGGCGTGCGCATCTCTGCACGCAACCTCAACAAGTGCGGCCGCTCGATGCGTTCGACACGCCAGAAGTCCAGGGCATCACCGGTGTGCAGGGAGTGAGGGTTGCGGCGACCGCGAGACAGACCGACGCCGCCGGCAAGTCGATCCAGCCATCCGCGAATGGTCCAGGCCAGTGGAAATGAGTACCAACCGTTTTCGCCACCGACGCCCTCGACAACCTCCCACACATGCTCGATCGTTGCGTTGCAGTCGAGGCTGCGCTCATCTGTGTAGATCGCTTCGCCGGCCCAACTGGGATCAGACGGCAGTGGGTCGGCGGGTGCACTGGTGGGAGACGCGTTGGCCCACGTGGTCTCAACTTCACCGGTCTCGATGCGACGGAGTGCGAGTGCAACGGCGTCCCGATACCGGGTCGCCCCTGTCGGTGGTGGCGCGATGATCGAATCGATGTCGTGCTCATTGGCAACGGCGTCGGTGCTGAGCGATTCGATCAGGGCGCGCCCGATTTTCGGGGGCACAGGGGTGACCAGCCCGATCCACAGCCCGGCGAGTTTCGGTGTCAGAACGGGGAGTACGAGAATCCGTCGTCGGGCCAGGCCTGCGACATCGGCATAGATTTGCATCATTTCGCCGTACCGCAAGACGTCGGGGCCGCCGATGTCGTAGGCGCGGCTGTGCGGAAGTTCCGCGGTGGCGGCTTCCAACAGGTAGTACATGACATCGCGAACCGCAATGGGCTGTATGCGGTTGTTGACCCAGCGCGGCGTGGTCATCACAGGCAGCCTGTTGGTCAGATGCCGGATCATCTCGAAAGACGCCGACCCGGAACCGATGACCACGCCTGCTTGCAGGACCAGCGTCGGGATGCCCGAGTTCAGCAGTATCTCCCCAACCTGGCCGCGTGAGCGCAAATGCATCGAAAGTCGATCCGATTCCGGATGCAAGCCGCCGAGATAGACGATGCGTCGCACTCCGGCGCGGCGGGCGGCACTGACGAGGTTCTCGGCGCTGCGCCTCTCGGATTCGATGAACTCTCCACCGGCGTTCATCGAGTGCACGAGGTAGTAGACGACATCGATGTCGCGGCAGGCCTCGTCGAGCGTGTCCGGGTCAGTGAGATCGCCGCGAACGACGTCCACGTCCGATGCCCAGGGCACGTCGCTGATCTTGTCGGGGTTGCGGGCCATTGCCCGCACCCGGTGGCCGGCCTGTATCAACCGGGGAACCAGGCGGCCGCCGATGTATCCGGTCGCGCCGGTAACCAGAACATGCAAGGAGATGGCGGAGTGCGGCGGATTTGTCACGGGTTCTCCTCGCAAGGTGCCAGAGCCGGCCCGAAGCCGGCCGACGGAGGACGACCGATGGGTGGACTACTCGTCGCGACCGGGGTGCCCACATGACAAACGAGGTAAACCCGTTGGCTGTCAGGGCACCTCAGCGCGATCATGTCCGAGGTGGCGCACAGTCCCCGGAGTTGGGTGCGGCCCCGCAGAACCAGTTCGTGTTGCAGCGCAAGTAATTGATGGCCGATGCGGTCAGCGGCGGCGCCACCACACCAGCAGGCCGATTGCCGCAAGAACTGCGATCACAGCGGCGGCCGGCACCGCCGGCTTGGACCTTGCGGCCTCGGTTGCGGCGTGAGCCCGGTCGACGACGGCATCCTTCGTCTCGGCGGCCTTGTCCTGCGCGCGGCCCTTGACGTCTAGTTTGTCGGACAGCGCGGCCACTGTCTCGCCCAACTCACTGCGCGTCTTGTCGATGTCGGACTGCAGTTCATCGATTCCCGCGTCCGGCCCCGGTTCGGGCGGAAGGCGATCAGCGTCGGCCATGTCGTGCCTCCTTGAGCTCATCGAGATCCTGCTTGACGCTGTCTACTGACTCGGCGGCCGGCGGCGGAACTTGCTTCGCCTGGCTACGGCTGACGACTGCGGCCACTGCGGCACCGATGAACAGCACCGCGGCGACGATGGCCGCGGCGGCCCAGACCGGCAGGGCCAGCGCGATCGCCGCAACCGCGGCGGCAATGACCGTCATGAGGCCGAGCACCGTCAGCAGACCGGCGGCACTGATCAACCCCGCGCCGATTCCGGCGTGACGCGCGGATTCCTGAAACTCTCGCTGCGCCAACCGCAACTCGTCGCGAACCAGTCGTGTCGTCTGCTCCTGCAATTGGCCGAGGAGCTGAGCCGTCGACGCTTCGCTGATTGATTTTGATTCGGTAGTCATCGTTGGGCCTTCCCCATGCGTACTACTTCTTCCACAGCTGTGCCCGACGTGCGGCCGGGCGAAACCTCGAAAGGGCATCTGTGCCGTTAGAACTGTGCGGTTCGGGGTACCCGCACGTCAGCCCGAAAGCCGTCCTTTCGGGCTGGTGCCGACGCGAGGAGGAGCCGTGAGCCGACTCTCGAAGATACTCTACATGCCGCTGTCCATGGCGACGAGTGTGGGCGGGGGCCTATTGGCCGGAGCGTTGTTCACCCAGATCTGGAAGCGCATCGATCAGCCGAATCTCGAACCGCCCGACCCCAAGGACCTCGAACGGTCCGGCGCCAAAGCCTTGACGGCGGCAGCGATTCAGGGATTGGTATTCGGCCTGGTCCGCGCCGCCGTCGACCGGGCAGGGGCCAAGAGCTATCGGGCGCTCGCCCAAGAGTCACCGGTCTGAGACGGACCGGCTACCCGGTCGGGTGGCTGACGATCTTCCGTAGTCGGGTTCCGGTCGGATAAGTGAGCACCATCGGCTCACCGGTGTCGCCCACCGGCTCAGACGTCAGGATCACCCTCGGTTGTTCACCCGTGGTGAGTTCGTTCCGCAGCTCGGCGTTCGCAACGCGGAAGACGTGAGTCCGCGGGTCGTCGTCACCGGACATCGCCAGGGTGTCTCCGACGCGGATATGTTCCACCGCGACGTCTTCCACGCTGTACCCGGCCGAGTCATTCTGCCCCGTCATTCGGACCAGGCTCGTCGGCTGGTTGCGCGGACGCGGCTGACGGCGACGTGGTGCGACCCGTCACAGTGCGCGGCGGGGATGAGCGGGTCGATTCGACGGGCGTCGGCACGGTTGATATGTCGGCCGAGCGCACGCTGTTGCGACTTGGTCAGCGAGCGATCGCGGCGGGCCAGCAGCTCCAGTTGCTGCCAGCTCAGCCCGTCGAGTTCACCGTCGGTGTCGTGAGTGGCGACGACGACGCATCCGCGCAGCAGAGGAACCGTCTTGGGGGTGAAAGCTGTTGTGGCCAGGAGGAGTTCGGTTGCCTTACGGTTCACGTGACGCTGGCACGAGTGTGTCGACGGGCTGAACCAGAAGTCGAACTGCCGATCGGCGGAGGTCAGGCAGTGCAGCCCGTGGTCATGGACGAGTTGGTTGATATCGGCGGTGGTGTAGGCCCGGGTTTCATAGACGGCGCCATAGACGCTGAAATATAGGACGGTGTTCATGGTGGTGATCCATTCGCCTCTTTCTGTTTCAGTGCGGTCGCGGACCCGCGCCGCTGATACAGAAGTTACCCATGTGGCAAATGGGATAAACCGCGATAACGATCAGGACACTATCTGCGCACATTCAGTCCGTTGAGTGCCCAGATCGTCAGATAGGCCAACCCGAAGAACGCTGCAACAGCTATGGCCACGCCGGTCGACTGCACATAGGACAGCGGTGCGCGCATCCAGTCGAACGTCGCCGCGACCACCGCATCGGGCCGGGTCACCAGGTCCCAGGAGTTCCAGCGCTGGAACCGGCCGATCACCACGCCGACCGCGCACCCGGCAACGGACAGCACGACGGCCAGCCAACCCCAGAACGAGCCGAATTCGTCGTCCAGGCGCTGATGCACCAGCAACAGCGACACCACGCCCAGCAGCATCCCGGTCCACGCGGCGAATCCGTACTGCAGCACGTGACGCCACAGCTCGTAACCCTCGCCGAGGTGGACCAGATCGGTCACCAGATAGGGAGCGTTAGGCAGGAACGCCAACCAGCCCAGCCCCAGGGGCAGCAGCCACAGCCGGCGCTCGACCAGATCGAACGCGATCGCGAAAACCATCGGGATCCACGCCAGCACCAGGTTCCACACCAGGAACTTGGTGGGGTAGGACATCGGCGCGGCCGGATCGGTGATCCCGAGGGCCAGGGTGAGCGCGGTCGTCGCCATCAACGACATGACGAGCAGGATGCCGCGGGCTTCGGTCATGGGACCAGTTTGCCTGGTGCCGGTTGCCCGCCGAATGTTGGCTTGTGTTCCAGATTTTGGCGGAAGCTCGCACACGAGCCGACGTTGGACCGAGAAACAAAATCGCCCCCGGGGTGACCCGGGGGCGATTTCGTACGAGCTTCTTAGAACGCAGCCTCGTCGAGCTCCATCACCTCGTTGTCGAGGGTCTCGATGACCTGACGGGTGCTGGTCAGCAGCGGCAGCATGTTCTTGGCGAAGAACGATGCGGCGGCGATCTTGCCGTCCAGGTAGGTGCGCTCCTCGCCGGTGGCGCCGGCGTCGAGCTTCTCGATGGCCACTGCGGCCTGGCGGGCCAGCAGCCAGCCGAGCAGCAGGTCGCCGACCGACATCAGGAAGCGGACCGAACCCAGACCCACCTTGTAGATGCTTGCGGCATCTTCCTGGGCGGCCATCAGGTACCCGGTGAGGGTGGCGGCCATGCCCTGCACGTCCTCCAGCGCGGTGGCCAGGAGGGCACGCTCGGTCTTGAGGCGTCCGTTGCCGGTCTCGTTCTTGATGAACTGCTCGATCTCACCGGCCACGAATGCCAGCGCCTGACCCTTGTCGCGGACGATCTTGCGGAAGAAGAAGTCCTGCGCCTGGATGGCGGTGGTGCCCTCGTAGAGGGAGTCGATCTTGGCGTCGCGGATGTACTGCTCGACCGGGTAGTCCTGCAGGAAGCCGGAACCACCGAAGGTCTGCAGGCTCTCGGTCAGCTTCTCGTAGGCGCGCTCGGAGCCCACACCCTTGACGATCGGGAGCAGCAGGTCGTTGACCTTGTGCGCCAACTCGCCCTCGATGCCGTGCACGGCCTTGGCAACCTCGACGTCCTGGAACGTCGCGGTGTAGATGTACAGCGCGCGCAGTGCCTCGGCGTAGGCCTTCTGGGTCATCAGGCTGCGACGCACGTCGGGGTGATGGGTGATGGTGACGCGCGGGGCGGTCTTGTCCATCATCTGGGTCAGGTCGGCACCCTGCACGCGCTCCTTGGCGTACTCGAGAGCGTTGAGATAGCCGGTCGACAGGGTCGCGATGGCCTTGGTGCCCACCATCATTCGGGCCTGCTCGATCACGTCGAACATCTGCGCGATGCCGTTGTGCACCTCGCCGACGAGCCAGCCCTTGGCGGGAACGCCGTGCTGACCGAAGGTCAGCTCACAGGTGGTGGAGACCTTCAGGCCCATCTTGTGCTCGACGTTGGTGACGAAGGCGCCGTTGCGCTCACCCAGCTCACCGGTCTCGAAGTCGAAGAGGAACTTGGGTACGAAGAACAGCGACAGACCCTTGGTGCCCGGGCCGGCGCCCTCGGGGCGGGCCAGCACCAGGTGCATGATGTTCTCGAACAGATCGTCGGAGTCGGCGGAGGTGATGAACCGCTTCACACCGTCGATGTGCCAGGAGCCGTCTTCCTGCTGGACGGCCTTGGTGCGGCCGGCGCCCACGTCGGAACCGGCGTCGGGCTCGGTGAGCACCATGGTGGCGCCCCAGCCGCGCTCGGCGCCCAGGACCGCCCACTTCTTCTGCTCGTCAGTGGCGTTGTTGTAGAAGATCTCGCACATGCCCGCGCCCATCGCGTACATGTAGGCCGCGGGGTTGGCGCCGAGGATGTGCTCGATCAGCGCCCACTGAAGGGCGCGAGGAACCGGCATGCCGCCGAGTTCTTCGGAAAGGCCGACCTTGTCCCAGCCGCCGTCGAGCAGTGCGCGCATCGACTTCTTGAAGGGCTCGGGCAGCGTGACGCTGTGAGTCTTGGGATCGAACACCGGGGGATTGCGGTCACCATCGGCGAACGACTCGGCGATGGGGCCTTCGGCCAGTCGGGCGATCTCCGCGAGCATCTCCCGAGCCGAATCCTGGTCGAGATCCGCATACGCGCCGGTGCCGAGCACCTTGTCGATGCCGAAGACGTCGAACAGGTTAAAGACCTGGTCACGGACATTGCTCTTGTAGTGGCTCACTTTTCCTCCTTGTGGAATGCCACCTGAGGTTGGGTACTTTGGATAAGTTACCCACCAGTAACTGCGGCTAACTATACCGTTCAGTAACTTCAACGCAAAGAGACTCTGAGCAATTTCTGAAAGCTAACCAACCCAGTGGTTGATCGAGGCTTGTACCTCTTTCCGTAAACAGGCTTGACCTGCTGTTTTCGGATAATGTGAGGATAGTCACGAACGGTCTACTAAGGTGGCCCGATGCGTCGAATTGCGGTGTGGGGTACGGGCAACATGGGTGCGACGGCGATCAGGTCGGCCACGGGATTTCCGGGCCTCGAACTGGCAGCGGTGATCACATCCTCACCCGACAAGGCCGGTCGCGACGCGGCGACGTTCGCCAAGCTCGACGCGCCTACCGGCGTCGCGGCCACCACCGATGTGGACGCGGCACTCGCCCAGTGCGATGCGGTGGCCTATATGTCTTCCGGCGACATCCGTCCGGAGGAGGCCCTTGCCGAGATCGAGCGGTGCCTCCGTGCAGGCAAGCAAGTGGTGACGCCGTCGCTGTACTCGCTCTACGACCCGGCCTCGGCTCCCGCCGAATGGGTCGAGCGGCTCACCGACGCCGCGGTGGCCGGCAACTCCGCGCTTCTGGTCAGTGGCGTGGACCCGGGCTGGGGTAACGACGCCCTGGCCGTGATCGCGGCGGGGTTGTGCACCCGGATCCGCACCATCCGGTGCCAGGAGATCTTCGACTACTCCACCTACAACCAGCCGCACTCGGTCCGGGTGCTGTGCGGTTTCGGCGGGTCGATGGACGAGACGCCGATGATGTTGCTGCCGTCCATCCCCACCATGGTGTGGGGCGGCAATGTCCGCTTGATCGGTCGCGGGCTCGGCCTGGAGATCGACGACATCACCGAGACGGTCGAACGGCTGCCGCTGACCGAGGCCGTCGACAACGTCATGGGCCGGTTCGAGGCCGGCACCCAGGGCGCGTTCCGCCTCCAGGTCATCGGATGGGCCAACGGGGTCGAGCGGGTCATCATCGAACACATCACCCGCATCGACCCGGCCTGTGCTCCGGACTGGCCGCAGCCCGACGAAGGGGTCGGCGATCACCGGGTGATCGTCGACGGCGATCCGCAGTTGAGCATCGTGGTGCGCGCCGATGTGCCGGGTGGCACCCGCGCCGACGGCGGCAACACCACCGCGGCCAACCGTCTGCTCGGCGCGATCGATTGGCTGGCTACCCAGAAGCCCGGTATCTACGACGGACTCGACGTGCCGTTGCACCCACCGCTGCCTGCCGAGATCGAAGCGACCCGCTGGGTCTGACTTTTTCGCCCAAAAAGGCCGAGTGGCCAGCTAGTGCACGCGAAACACGAAAAGGCGTGTCACAACTGGCCACTCGACGGGTTAGTCCTTGGGTTCTGCCTCCACAGGTGCCTCCGGCTCCTGTGGCGACGACTCGGCCGACTCCGAAGACTCCGACGATTCCGACGATTCCGACGATTCCGACGACTCGGCCGACTCCGCGGACTCCGCATCGGGCAGCTGGGCCACCAGATACTCGGCCAGCCCACCGATGGTCGGGTAGTCGAAGACCGCCGTCGCGTTGAGCGTGAATTTGCCGCCGAACTGAGTGTGCAGCCGGTTGCGGAGTTCGATCGCCATCAGCGAGTCGGTGCCGAGATCCAGGAAGCGGCTGGTCGCGGCCGGCGGTGAGGCGAGGCGCAGGAAGTTCTGCACCTCCTTCTGCAGGAACTCGGTCACGAACCCGGCCCGCTGCGGTACCGGGATCTCGAGCAGCTGCTTGAGAACCTCACTGTCACCGACGACCTCACCGACGGCACTCGGCAACACCAGGTCGAGGATCGGAGGCCGCTGGCTGCCCAGCACCTTCGCGGCCCGCTGCCAGTTGGCCTTGATGACGGCCGCCTGGCCGGTCCCGTTGGCGACGACCTCGGCGAGCGCGGCGAGCGCCGCCGAGGGATCCAGCGGAATCAGGCCCTGCGCACTGATATTGGCCGTCGCCGCCTCCGAGGAGGCCATGCCACCCTGACCCCACGGGCCGAAGTTGATGCCGGTGGCCGGCAGGCCCTGCGCCCTGCGCTGCGCGATCAGACCGTCGAGCAGCGCATTGGCCGTCGCGTAGTTGGACTGCCCCGGTGAACCGAACAGGCTGGACACCGAGGAGGACACGATGAAGAAGTCCAGCTCGTCGTCCTTGGTCAACCTGTCCAGATACTCGGCGCCGAAGGCCTTGGGTGCCAATACCTTATGGAACCGTTCCGTGCTCTGCTGACCCAGCAGCGCATCGTCGAGCACGCCCGCCAGGTGGGCGACGCCCGCAAGTGGCGGGAGCTCCGCACGGATCCGCTCCAGGAGGTTCGCCACCTCGGACTCCTCGCCCACATCGGCGGTGAACACATGGATGCGGGTCTTGTAGCGCTCGGTGATGTCCTCGATCAGCTTCTGCGCGGCCGCATCCGGTGCGCGGCGGCTGGTCAGCACGATGTCGCCGGCGCCCAACTGGGCCAGGTACGACGCGGTGTGCAGACCGATCGCACCGAGCCCACCTGTGATCAGGTAAGTCCGGTCCGGCCGAGGGGCAAGCGGATTCGGCAGCTGGCACACGATCTTGCCGATGTGCCGGGCCTGCTGCATCCGCCGGAACGCCGTCCTGGCCTCGGTCAGCGGGTAGATCTCCGCGGGCAGCGGAGTCCATTCACCCTTGGCGAGACCCTCCGAAACCTCGGTGAGCAGGTCGCGAATGCGATCGGGCTCGGTGAACATCACCGTGTCCAACGCCACGATCTCGTACGCGATGTCGGGACGGGCCTCGGCCATCTGCTCGGTTGACCAGATGTCGCGCTTGGCGATCTCGGCGAAACGGCCATTCTTGGCGGTGGCCTTCAGTGTCGCCTCGATGAACCCTTCGCTCGTCAGGGAGTTGAGCACCACGTCGACGCCCGCACCGTCGGTGTCCGCCAGGATCTGATCGGCGAAGTCCGTTGTCCGCGAGTCGTAGACGTGCTTGACACCCAGCTTGCGCAGCGTGGCCCGCTTGAAGGTGCTCGCCGTGGCGTAGACCTCTGCACCGAACTGCTGCGCCATCTGGATGGCTGCCAGGCCCACACCACCGCTGGCGGCGTGGATCAGCACCTTGTCGCCGGGCTTGAGCTTTGCCCAGTCGAACGACAGCCGGACCGTCAGTGCAGCGGCCGGAATCGTTGCGGCCTCGACCGCGCTGACCCCGTCCGGGATCGGCGCCAGGAACTGGGCAGGCACGTTGAACCGGCTGGAGAACGCCCCCTGCATGGAGCCGTACACCCGCTGGCCCACCTCGACTCCGGTGACACCCTCACTCAATTGCGTGACGATGCCGGCGAAGTCGCCGCCGATCGGTCCCGGATCGCCCGGGTACAGGCCCAGCACGTTGAGCACGTCCCGGAAGTTGAGACCCGCGGCCTCGACCCGGACCTGCACGTAACCTTCGTCCGGCGCCGGCACCTCCTTCTCGGTGATGCGGAGGTTGTCGATCGCGCCGCGTTCGGTGGGTGCCAGGACGTAGTCGCTGCCGCGCGGCACCGTGAGGTGCCCGCTGCGCGACCATGGCAGCAACCGCGATGCGAGCAGCTTGCCTTGCCGCACAGCGATTTCCGGCTCTTCGACCGGGGTGACGATCAGATCTGCCAGTGCCTGCACGGCTTCCGGTGACCCGTCGCAATCGATGAGCTTGGCGTGCAACGCCGGTTCCTCGTTGATCGTGGTGCGCCCGAAGCCCCACAGCGCGGCCTGCACCGGATCGACCGGCTCGCCGGACTCGGTGGCGACGGCCCGCTCGGTGACGATCCACAGACCATGTGGAAGTTTCACGCCGCCGTTTTGTGAACCGCCCTGCACGGTGTGCACCGCGCCGAGCAGGTTGGTGATCTCGGCTTCGAGTCGCGTCTGACTGTCAGCAGCGGTTTCTTCAGTGCCCGCCGTAGCGGCGCGCCAGATGACACCGGAGAACGGCAGACCGCGCTCCTTGGCTTCCGCCAGCACCTCTCCCAGCTGCTGACCGGTCTGGCGATCGAGCGGGATGCAGCCCGGCACCTTCGCAGCGAGGTCGTCGAATCCGGCGACCAGCCAAGTGCCGCTCGGGCTTTCGGCCGCACCGTCGGACGGCGGCACCGGCACCTCGTGCCAGCCCAGCGTGTACAGCAGCCGGGTGGCGTCGCCGCCGAGGCCACGAAGCAATGCTTCGCGGGGTGCGCGCTTTACCGTGAACTCGCGAACGCCGCCGAGGTAATGGCCGTCCCGATCGATGTACTCGAGGTCGAACACCTGGGTTTCGTTGTTGAGCTCGGCCTCGTGCCACTTCGCGCGGCAGTAGAACCGCCGGGGCATCTTCTCCTTCAACGTCACCTGCCCGTACCGCAGCGGCAGGAACAGGTCGTTGACGCCCTGCTCGGCGGCGAGAAGAGCCGGGAACGCGGGGAAGGCGACGCCCGTGCACAGGTCCATCAGGACCGGGTGCATCGGCTCGGTGCCCAGTTGTTCGGCGAGTTCCTCGCCGACCAGGATGTCGCCGATCGCCTCGCCCTCACCGAGCCACAAGGACTTCAGGGAACCGGACCAGTTTGGGCCCCAGGCCAATTCCAGGTCGGCGAAGGTCTCGAACAGCTCTTGCGGACGCATGCGTTCCAGCCGTTCGATGGCTTCGTCTACCGGGTCGGTTTCGGCGTTCGGTTCCTCGGACGAGTCGCCGGGGCCGCTTACCACTGTGCCTTCGGCGTTCAGCGACCAGTCGACGTCGCGTTCTCCGTAGGGACGGCTGTGAACCTGGAACTTCCACTCTCCGCCCGTCTCCAACGGGTGCAATGTCAGCTGCACCTCGCGAGAGCTCTTCTCGGGCAGGATGATCGGCTCGAAGAAGAAGACGTCCTTGGCGTGGGCCGGGGTGCCGACCGCGGCCAGCGCCATCGCGGCGTACGTCGCGCCGGGGACGACGACGGTGCCGTAGATGACGTGGTCGGACAACCACGGCTGCGTCTTGACCGAGATCCGGCTCGTGTAGATGGAGTCGCCGGAAGCCAGGTCCTTGGCCGCGCCGAGGATTCCAGTACCTGCGCTGCCGTCGAAGCCGGAGCTCGTGATCGCCGATGTCTTGGGCCAGAAGCGGCGGTGCTGGAACGGATATGTCGGCAACTCGACCTTGCGACCGGGCTGCCGCTGTACCGCGGCGAAGTCGGGTCGGTGCCCGCCGACGTAGGCCGCAGCCAGCGCGTCGGCGATCTGACGCCGATCGTTGATGCCCTTGCGCAGCGAGACGATTGCCCGCGGTGCGGCCAGGTGTTCCGGCCATACCTGAACCGCTGCGCTGGTGAGCACCGGTTGCGGACCGATCTCCATCAGGACCGAGCAGCCCAGCGCCGCGACGGTCCGCACGCTTTCGGAGAACTGCACCGGCTGGCGTGAATGGCGGCGCCAGTACTGGGCATCGAGCGGGGTCTGGGCCGTCAGGATGGCTCCGGTGCGGTTGCAGACCAGGGGGAGTGTCGGCGCTGCGAACTGCACCTGCGCGGCGTACGCCTCGAATTCGTCGAGCACCGGGTCCAGCAGTTCCGAGTGGAACGCGTGGCTGGTCTGGAGCCAGGTGCAGCGGGTCCCTTCGTTCCCGAACTGGTTGACGATCTCCTCGAGATCGTCGCCCGGGCCGGAGAGCACGGTGTTGGGCCCGTTGTAGGCGCCGACCGACACCCGCGGGAATTTGCTTGCGATCTCCTCGACGTGCTTGGGGTCGGCGAACACCGCCACCATGCGCCCACCTTCGGGTAGGCTGCCGAACAACCGGCCGCGCTCGGCCATCAGCCGAGCACCGTCCTCCAGGCTGAAGACGCCGGCGACGCATGCCGCGGCGTACTGGCCGACGCTGTGGCCCAGTACGACGTCGGGTGCGATGCCCCATGACTGCCACAGCCGCGCCAGGCCCATCTCGACGGCGAAGAGCGCCGGCTGCGCATAGGACGTGTGCCGCAGCGTCTGTCCTGCCTCGGCATCCTGGGCGAACATCACATCCAGGAGCGGGAGCGGCAGCATGCCCTTGACCGCCTCGGCGCACCGCGTCACGGTCTCGGCGAAAACCGGCTCCGTGTCGAACAACTCACGCGCCATGCCCGGGTACTGGCTGCCCTGCCCGGTGAACAGCCATGCGGTGGTCGGGTGGTTGGTGTGCTCACCGCGCACCACACCGGGGCGGGTCCGGTTCTCGGCCAGGTCGGCAAGAGCCAGGCGTGCCTCCTCGATCGAGTCCACGACCAGCGCGGCCCGATGCTCGAAGTGCGACCGCCCGGTTCCGGCGGTCAGGCACACACCGGCCAGATCGGCGTCCGGGTGGGCGCTGAGCCACGTCTCGTACCGCTGTGCCAGTGCCAGGAGCGCTTCAGGTGACCGCGCGGACAACGCCAGCACGCTCACCTGCTCGTCGGGAGCCTGCGTCTCCGGCGACACCTCGTCAGCGGGCTGGTCCTCGGGAGCGACGGCGGGTCGGGCCGGCGCCTCCTCGATCAGCACGTGCGCGTTGGTACCGGTGAACCCGAACGAGCTGACCCCGGCACGGCGCGGCCGGCCGTTGGTCTGCCAGGGGGTCGCCTTGTCGACGACCTGCACCGGCAGTGAATCCCACGGGATGTGTGGCGACGGGTTGTCGAAGTGCAGGCTCTGCGGCAGGACCTCGTGCTGCAACGACAACACGACCTTGATCAGACCCGCTGCGCCCGAAGCGGATTCGGTGTGACCGATGTTGGTCTTGACCGATCCCATCAGCAACGGCCGATCGGCGTCACGCGCGCCGCCGTAGGCCGCGGCAGCCGCCTGGACCTCGATCGGATCGCCGAGCGGCGTACCCGTTCCGTGCGCTTCGAGGTAGTCGACGTCGCCGCCGGTCCACCCGGCGCGGGCCAGCGCCGTTCCGATGAGGCGTTGCTGCGCACCGCCATTGGGCACGGTCAAACCGCTGGACGCACCGTCCTGGTTGACCGCGCTGCTGGGGATGACCGCGCAGATCCGGTCGCCGTCGCGCTCTGCGTCGCTCAGCCGCTTCAGCACGAGAATACCGCAGCCCTCACTGCGCACGTAGCCGTCCGCGGAGGCGTCGAAGGTCTTGCACCGCCCGACGGGGGAGAGCATGCGTGCCCGGGATGCGGCGACCACCGTCACCGGAGAGAGCAGGACGTTCACGCCACCGGCCAACGCCAGGTCGCAATCGCCGGAGTGCAGTGCCTGGCAGGCCTGATGGATCGCCACCAGGGCCGAGCTGCACGCGGTATCGACAGCCATTGCCGGGCCCTCGAATCCGAGCGCGAAGGCAACCCGGCCGGAGATGGCGTTGAGGGCATTTCCGGTGATGAAGTACGGCTCGATCTTGTCGATCGACTCCGACGACAGCAGATGCGCGTACTCGTTGGCGGCCACGCCGGCGAAGATGCCGGTCCGACTGCCACGCAACGTGGCCGGTGCGTACCCGGCCCGCTCGAGGCCCTCCCAGACCGTTTCGAGCATCAGCCGCTGCTGCGGCTCGATCCAGACGGCCTCACGCGGGGAGATACCGAAGAACTCCGGGTCGAATCCGTCGATCCCGTCGAGGAATCCGCCGAAACGCGTGTAGGTCTTGCCCGCTGTCTCGGGATCCGGATCGTAGAACTCGTCGATGTCGAATCGGTCTTCGGGAACTTCCCGGATGGCGTCGACGCCGCCGGACAGCAATTCCCAGAACGCTTCCGGGTCGGGCGCGCCGGGGAAGCGGCACGACACGGCGACGATCGCGATGGGTTCATCGGTCCGCGCGGTCACCGCTGCCGGTTGCGACGCCGGTTTGGCCTGCTCGTTGAGCCCGAGGACATCGCCGAGCAGATATTCGGCAACGTCGGAGATCCGGGGGTGATCCATCACCAGCGTGATGGGGATCTCCGCGCCCACTCCCTGCTCGATGCGGCGGCGCAATTCGACGGCCATCAGCGAATCCATGCCGAGGTCGAAGAACCCTGCGTCCTCGCGGATCTCCGAGGAGTCCACCCGGGTCACCTCTGCGACGGCGTCGCGCAGGTGATCGGTCAGCAGCTTCTTGCGCTGCTGCACCGGAGCATTGGTCAGGCGTTCGACCAGCTGTGTCTTGCCCGAGGCGGTGGTGGGTGCCGAAAGTTGCGCCGGCACTTCATGTTCCAGCTCTGCCAGGAAGGCCCGTCGGCCCGCCTGCTGGTACAGCGGCAGGAAGCGGGACCAGTCGATGCGGGCCACGACTCCTTGTGCCGAACCTCCAGCAGAGGCGATCGCGACGGCGTCGGCCAGTCCGGCCAGTGCATCGGCGGGTGGCAGCGTCCGGACACCACGCTGATCCAGCCGGGCGCGAGACTCCGCGTCGGCCATGCCTGCTGCCCAGGGACCGAAGTTGACGCTGGTGCCGGGGATGTTGTGCTCGCGAAGTCGCCAGGCCAGGCCGTCGAGGAAGGCGTTCGCCGCACCGTAGGCCGTCTGACCGTATCCGCCCCACACCGAGGCGATCGACGAGGTGCTGATGAAGAAGTCGAGCTTCGCGTCTGCCGCGGCTTCGCTCAGATGCCAGGCACCCCAGACCTTCCCGGCGAAGACGCGATCCACCTCAGCGTCGTCCAGGTCGCCCAGCGGAGTGGTTCCGAGTTCACCGGCAGCATGCACGATGCCCGCCAGCGGTGGCATCTCGGCGGCGATGGTCTTGAACAGGCGTGCGACGTCGTGCGCATCGGCGACGTCGGCGGTCACGGCACGGATGTCACAGCCGTGCTGGTCGCCGAGTTTGGTGATGCGTTGTGCGGCGGCTTCGCCGGGTGCGCGACGGCTGGTCAGCACCAGGTGCTTGGCGCCGTGGGCGGCCAGGTATCCGGCGATCTCCAGGCCGATCGAACCCAGGCCGCCGGTCACCAGATACGTTGCGTCGCTGCGCAGTTCCAGTGGTGTGCCGCTCGGCAGGTCCTCTCGGCGGACGAGCCGGGGGACGTGGACCGTTTGATCGCGTACCGCGATCTGGTCTTCCCGCCGGTTCGCGTCGGTCGATATCGCGATCCGGTTGAGCAGTGTGGTCCATTCGCCTGCGCTGCCTTCGGACAGGTCGGCCAGTCCGCCCCACAGCTGCGGGAGTTCCAGCGCCGCCGCGCGACCGAATCCCCACAGGGCAGTCTGTTCGGGCGCCACGGTGTCCGCTACGGCGACGTGCTGTGCGCCGCGGGTGACCAACCAGATCGGAGCCCTCAGATCGGCCTCGGCCGCGGCGCGGAAGAGACGCCGCGTTCCGGCCAGGACGTGGTGTTGCATCCGGAGCAGCGACCGCATCGACGGCACGGACTTGGCTTCCGGTTCCCCGTCCAGCGCTGCCACGTGAAGGAGGCGCAGTGTCGAACCGTCGGCGGCCGCAGCGCGCAACGCGTCGGCGAGTTGAGCGGTGTCGGCGTCGGACGTCGGCAGCCCGAGGAACCGGTACTGCTGCCCGCGCGAGGTCAGCGCGTCGACCAGCGGCTGGACCGCCGGGGACTGCTCGCCGATGAGCAGCCACGTCGACGTCTCTGCGGTGTCGGCACCCGACAGCGGAGTAACCGCTTTCTCCCAGCGGAACTCGTAGCGGTCGTCGGCGATGGACTGGGTGGACCGCTGGCGGTTGTGTTGTGCTGCAAGCTTGGTCAGCACGTCCAGGGTCTGACCGTCGCCGTCCGTGCCGCCGAGCAGGGTCGCGAGTTCCTCTAGACGGCCGTCTTCGAGAAGGCGAACGGCCTGGGTGCGCGGACCGGCAACGTGCTGCTGTTGGTTGGGTTGTTCGCGATTGTCCCGATACCAGTACTGACGATGCTCGAACGGGTAGGTGGGCAGATCGAGCTTCCGTGCCTGCGCCTGCCGGAACGCGCCGAACTCGGGCAGGTGGCCCAGGACGTACGCGTCGGCGACGGCTTCGGTGATCTGCCGCTGGTCGGCGGTGTTGCGGCGCAGCGACGCGATCACCCGCGGTGCGCCGGCCGGGTCGGGCCAGGCGCCCAGTGCCGTCGCGGTGAGCACCGGCCGAGGTCCGATCTCGACCAGCAGCTTGCAGTTCATGTCGGCCAGGGTCCGCACGCTCTTGGCGAACTCCACCGGTTGGCGGGCGTGCCGGCGCCAATACGCGCCATCGAGCTTCACGCTCCGGCCCAACGCGGCGCCGCTGCGGTTGTCGATCAGAATTCGTTGCGGTGCCTTGAAGGTGAAACGGTTTGCATACGATTCGAATTCGTCGAGGATCGGATCCAGCAGCGACGAGTGGAACGCATGGCTGGTTTCGAGCCAGTCGCACCGGACACCGTCGGCGGTGAGTCCGGCGACGGCCCGCTCCAGGTCTTCCGCGGGCCCCGACAGCACGGTGTTGGTGCCGTTGTAGGCGGCAACCGACAGGGCCGGGAACTCGTCGGTGAGGTTCTCCACCCGCTCTGCGGAGGCGAACACCGCGACCATGCGGCCACCGGCGGGCAGGCTGCCGAAGAGGCGTCCTCGTTCGGCCATCAACTGGGCGCCGTCCTCCAGACCGAACACGCCCGCGACGCAGGCCGCCGCGTACTGGCCGACGCTGTGGCCGAGCACCACGTCGGGTTCGAATCCCCATGATTGCCAGAGCCGGGCCAGACCCATCTCCACCGCGAACAGCGCGGGCTGCGCGTAGGAGGTCTGGCGCAGCGTCTCCTCGGCATCTGGACCGTCCAGATCGAAGATCACGTCCAGCAGAGGCTTGTCGAGCTGGTCGGCGACGGCCGCCGCGCAGCGATTCAGCGTCTCGGCGAACACCGGCTCGGAGTCGAACAGCTCACGTGCCATCCCGGCGTACTGGCTGCCTTGGCCGGTGAACAGCCACGCGGTCTTGGGCTTGTCGTGGGATTCACCCCGGATCAGTCCCGGTGCCGGACGGTCGTCGGCGAGGGCGCCGAGCAGTTCGATGGCGGATTCCCTCGAATCGACCACCAGCGCGGCGCGGTGCTCAAGGTGTGCCCGGCCGACCCCGGCGGTGAAGCAGACGTCGGCCAGGGTGGCCTCGGGGTGAGCGCTCATCCAATCGCGATACTGCTCGGCGACCTGAACCAATGCGGCGGGCGTGTGTGCCGAGAGCGGGAGGATGCCGAATCGCTCAGCCTGCCCGGCGACGTCCAACTGCGGCGCCGCCCGTTCGGGCGCTTCCTCCAGGATGACGTGCGCGTTGGTTCCGGCGAAGCCGAACGAACTGACACCGGCGATGCGCGGCGCGCCGTTGCGTTCCCACGGGGTGGCCTCCTTGACCACTTCCACGGCGAGCCGGTCCCACGGGATGTGCGGCGACGGGTTCTGAAAGTGCAGGTGCTGGGGCAGCAGCTCGTTCTCGAGTGACAGGACCACCTTGATGACGCCGGCGATGCCTGCGGCGGCTTCGAGGTGCCCGATGTTCGTCTTCGCCGAGCCCATCAACAACGGCCGGTCGGGTTCGCGTCCGGCACCGAGCACCGCACCTGCGGCCTGCGCCTCGATCGGGTCGCCGAGGGAGGTCCCGGTGCCGTGCGCTTCGAGGTAGCCGACGTCCTTGGGTTCGAGGCCGGCCCGCTGTAGGGCATCGGCGATGACGCGCTGCTGAGCGACGCCGTTGGGCACCGTCAGACCGCCCGACGCGCCGTCCTGGTTGATCGCGCTGCCGCGGATCACGGCCCGGATGTGGTCACCGTCGCGGATGGCGTCTTCGAGGCGCTTGATGACGATGACGCCGCAGCCCTCGCCGCGGACATAGCCGTCGGCGGCCGCGTCGAACGTCTTGCAGCGGCCGTCGGGTGCCAGCATATGCGCACTCGAGAAGGTGATCATGGTGGCGGGCGTGAGCAGGACGTTCGCCCCGCCGGCCAGCGCCAGATCGCACTCACCTAAGCGAAGTGCTTGGCACGCTTGATGGATCGCCACCAGCGACGAGCTGCACGCGGTATCGACCGCGACCGAGGGGCCCTGCAGACCTAATCGATAGCTGATCCGGCCGGCTGCCGCGGCATTCGAAGTACCGATGGCCATGTAGGCCTCGATCTCGGGGTAAGTCAGCTCGTCAGAGGCCATTCCGAGGTAGTCGTGGGTGGCCAGTCCGACGAACACGCCAGTGTTGGTGTCAGCCAATGCCGTTGGCGCGGTACCCGAGTGTTCCACGGCCCGCCAGGCTGTTTCCAACAGGATCCGATGCTGCGGATCCATCAGCCTGACCTCGCGCGTTGACATACCGAAGAACGGGGCGTCGAATCCGGTTACGTCATCGACGAAACCGGCGCGGCGGGTCACCACCTTGCCTGGTGTGCCTGGCTCCGGATCGAAGAATTCCTCGACGTCCCAGCGGTCTTCGGGTACCTCCGAGATGGCTTCGCGACCGGCTCTCAGCAGGTCCCAGAAGCCATCGGCGTCCTGAGCTCCTGGAAAGCGCGCAGCGTAGCCGACGATGGCAAAGCGTGCGGACTGTTCATCTGGACGTTCAACGGATTTCATCCCGTTGTCCTCCTCGCATCGGCGTGCAAAACTACACCTCCGCGCACCCCCCGAAAGCGCTTGAAGATCAACCCGAACCACTATTGCATGCGAACCTGTGGCGCGCGCTACTCCCCTTGCCCGGTCAAACTTCCCTCGTCAAGCTCCCTGAACCGTCTCGGCCGAACGACGGGTATGTTGATGCCCCGGGGGGTCCTGCCGGTCCGGAGAGCGGCCGAGCATTGAGCACTACTGGGAGGGCCTGAGCTTTGCGGATCGGTAAGATAACTGTTGGCGCACTTGATGAATGGTCGCTGAGTCCTGGCTCGGTGACCTCGTGGCACCCGACGCCTGCAGCTCAGGAAACCGCAAGAAACGCACCGGTGAGCTCGGTACCGGTTAGCTACATGCAGGGCCAACATCTGCGTAATTACACCCAGCGTAAATCCGCGGGTTTGAATTTTTCACGGCAGATCATCGCTAGCTGTGAGGTTGCTGGGCAATGTGATATCTCGGCGATGGACCACGCCGTGAATACCTACCTGCGCAGGCACGACACATTCCGGAGTTGGTTCAAAGAAGGCGACGACGGCCAATTCGTCAGGCATGCAATCGAAAACCCGGATGATATCGAATTCGTGCCGGTCGACCAGGGCAACTTGACGGTCGAAGAAATTCACGCCCACGTCGTGGGCATACCGAATCCCCTGGAATGGGGCTGCTTTACGTTCGGCATCATCCAGAACGACGGTCACTTCACTTTCTTCGCTGCCATGGATCACGTTCACGGCGACGCGACTTTGATCGGCACCACAATGATGGAAGCCAACGGAATGTATTCGGCGATGAGCGGCAGTGGTCAGGCCCTCACACTTCCTGACGCCGGCAGCTTCGATGACTTCTGCGTCCGCGAGCGTGAGTACACGTCCACGCTGACCTTGGAATCTCCTGGAGTGCGCGCCTGGATCGACTTCGCTGAGAACAACCAGGATGGATTTCCGGAATTCCCGCTGCCGCTGGGGAATCCGAACGAGTCGACCAGCAGCGCCTGGTCCTCGGAAGTGCTGTTGAGCCCGGCACAGACGGAACGCTTCGACGCGGCCTGCTCGGCGGCCGGCGCCCGTTTCGTCGGTGGCCTGTTCGCATGCCTGGGCCTGGTGGAACATGAGTTCACCGGTGCGCTTACGTATTACGGCCTCACGCCGAGGGATTCGCGTACAGCCGGCGACAATTTCATGACACAGGGCTGGTTCACCGGTCTGATTCCGATCACCGTCCCGGTTGCGGCCACCTCTTTCAGTGACGCTGCCTGGGCGGCGCAGCAGTCTTTCGATTCCGGCCTGGACATGGCGAGAGTTCCGTATTACCGCGTGTTGGAGTTGGCGCCGTGGTTGAACTGGCCACAACCGAACTTCCCGGTATCGAACTTTCTGCACGGCGGAGCGGCGCCGCTCAACGCGATCCTCGCGGCGGGCGACATGGGGTTGGCGAACAACATCGGAATGTATCCGGACAACCGGTTCTCCTACCAGTTGACGATCTACATCTTCCGGTACGGGGAGGGCACGGTCATGGCGATCATGCACCCCGACAACCCGGTCGCCGAGAAGTCGGTCACCCGCTACCTGGAGGCGATGAAGTCGGTGTCGTCACGCGTTGCTGACAGCGGGCACTGGGGCCGGGTCGCGTAACGGAGAGCAAACAAATGGTCATGGACTTTCCGCTTTGCGCCGCCTTCGAGGTGAAGGTGAGGGCAACATGCGACGGTTAGCCGATTTCGTGGTGCGGTGGCCCTGGGCAGTGATCGGGGCCTGGGCCGCATTGCTGATCGCGCTACCGCTAACATTCCCCTCCCTCGGCGCGATGGCCGAGAAGCACCCGCTGGCAATCCTGCCCAACGATGCGCCGTCGAGCGTCGCCGCCAAGAAGATGACCGAGGCGTTCCACGAATCGGGCAACAACGATCTCTTGTTGGTGGCCCTGATCAACGAGAACGGGCTGAATTCCTCGGACGAGGCGACCTACCGCAAGCTGGTGGACGCGCTGCACGACGACGTGACAGATGTCGAGAGCGTTCAGGATTTCATCGGTACCCCACAGCTGCGACAGTTCCTGACCAGCAAGGACAAGACCACCTGGGTGCTTCCGGTGGGCCTGGTGGGTGAGCTGGGCACACCGCGGGCGATGGACTCGTTCAACCGGGTTTCCGAAGTCGTCAGACTCAGCACGGCAGGCAGCCCGCTGGCCGTGCACCTCACCGGTCCGGCGGCCACGGCAGCCGATCTCACCGTGGCGGGGGAGAAGGATCGGCTCCCGATCGAGATCGCGATCGCCGTACTGGTCCTGGCCGTGTTGTTGTTGGTCTACCGCAGCGCTGTCACGATGCTGCTGCCGTTGATCACGATCGGGTCGTCCCTGCTCATCGCGCAGGCACTGGTGGCGGGCTTTTCCCAATTGACCGGCGCGGGTGTCTCGAATCAGTCCGTCGTATTTCTGAGTGCGATCATGGCCGGTGCCGGCACCGATTATGCGGTCTTCCTGATCAGCCGCTATCACGACTATCTGCGATCGGACAACGATTTCGACCAGGCCGTGCGGGCCGCGATGATGTCGATCGGGAAGGTGATCTCGGCATCTGCCGCGACGGTAGGGCTGACGTTCCTGCTGCTGAGCTTCACGAAAATGGGTGTGTTCAAAACGGTCGGGGTGTCGGCCGCGATCGGTATCGGTGTGGCGTATCTGGCGGGAATGACCCTGTTGCCGGCCATCCTGGCTCTGGTCGGGCCCCGCGGCTGGGTCAAACCCCGGCGCGAGCTGACCGCCCGGTTCTGGCGGCGTTCGGGCATCCGCATCGTTCGTCGGCCGGTTCCGCATCTCGTCGCCAGCCTTGTGGTGTTGGCGCTGCTGGCCGGCGCCGCGATCTTCGCCCGCTACAACTACGACGATCGCAAGGTGGTGGCGGCGTCGGCGCCGAGTTCGATCGGATACGCCGCGGTGGAACGCCATTTCCCCATCGCCCAGTCCATTCCCGAATACATCCTCATCCAGTCACCGCACGACCTGCGCTCACCGCGTGGTCTGGCGGACCTGGAGCAGCTGGCGTCACGTGTCGCCCAGCTGCCGGATGTCGGCCTGGTCAGCGGCATCACCCGGCCACTGGGGGAGGTACCCGCGGAATTCCGGGCGACCTTCCAGGCCGGCATCGTCGGCGACCGGCTGGCCGACGGTTCCACCCAGATCGATCAGCGTTCGAGTGACCTCAACCGGCTGACGGCCGGGGCCGACACGTTGGCCGACAGCCTCGCCCAGGTGCGCGCCCAGATCAATCAGATCGCGCCCAGTCTGCAGAGCGCGGTCGACGCGGTCTCCTCCGTGCGCACGGAATACGGTGGCGACAAGCTGGTGAAGGACGTCGACACCGCGGCCAAGCTGGTCGACAGCATCAACGCGTTGTCCAACTCCATGGGTTACAACTTCTCCGCCGTCAAGAACATGTTCGCCTGGATCGGACCGGTGCTGACGGCGTTGAACGGCAATGCAGTCTGCGATGCCAACCCCTCGTGCAGTGACAGCCGCCTTCAGATGCAACGGCTCATGGACGCCAACCATGACGGAAGCCTCGACAACATCAACGATCTCGCCCACCAGCTCAACGGCGTCGGCGGTGGACAGACCCTCAACGCCACGGTCAAGAAGCTGAACGCGGCGCTGGCCAGCGTCACCAAGGCGGCCAATGCCATGGGGATGAACAAGCCCGGCGGTCCGCAGTCGGGCCTGAAGGACTTGCAGAGCGGTGCCAACCGCCTGGCCGGTGGAAGTCGCGAAGTGGCCGGTGGCGTGGACGAACTCGTCAAGCAGGTCAAGGTGATCTCGGCCGGGTTGGACCAGGCTTCGGCATTTCTGCTGACGATGCGCAACGACGCCGCGGATCCGGCGCAGGCGGGGTTCAACATCCCGCCCGAGGTGCTGAACATGGACGAGTTCAAGAAGGCCTCCGCTGCGTACGTCTCGCCGGACGGCAAGTCGGTGCGGTATCTGGTGCAGACGAAGCTCAACCCGTTCAGTCCCGAGGCCATGGACCAGGTCAACGAGATCCAGAACATCGCCCGGGGCGCGCAGCCCAACACCACGTTGGCCGACGCCTCGATATCGATGGGTGGTTTCCCCGCCGGCCTGCGGGATACGCGTGACTACTACCAGCAGGACATCCGGTTCATCATCATCGGCACCCTCGTCGTCGTGATGCTGATCCTGATGTTGTTGCTGCGTTCGCTCGTCGCGCCGATCTACCTCGTGGCGTCGGTGGTGATCTCCTACCTCGCCGCACTGGGGATCAGTGTCGTGGTGTTCCAATCGCTACTCGGCCAGCAATTGCATTGGAGCGTGCCGCCATTGGCCTTCGTTGTGCTGGTCGCGGTCGGAGCCGACTACAACATGCTCCTGGTGTCGCGAATGCGGGACGAGTCTCCGCACAGCATTCGGTACGGCATCATCCGCACACTGAGTTCGACCGGAGGGGTGATCACCGCAGCGGGCCTGATCTTCGCCGCCTCGGTTGCCGGTCTGATGTTCTCCAGCATCGGCATGGTGGTGCAGGGCGGCTTCGTGATCGGAGTCGGCATCTTGCTGGACACCTTCGTGGTGCGCACCATCACGGTGCCTGCCATCGCTGCGCTCCTCGGCAAGGCCAACTGGTGGCCGTCACGAATGAGCGATCAGAAATCGCTACGCACACCGGCGACCAGCGCGTGACCACGGCGGGAAGCGCGCATACGTGATGTATGGAAAACTCGAAACGAAGCAAAGCGGGCAGGTGCAGAGATGAAGAAGCTACTCGCAGGACTGACGGTGCTGGTAACTGCCGGTGTCACAGGGTGTTTCGGCGTCGGATCGGCGGCTGCCGATGACACTGCCGCCCCCGGCGTATCGAACGGTGGTGCGCCGCCCCCGGCGCCGGCAGACCCCGGGACCGCGTACGCCCTGGGCGGGGCTCACGTTCTCGGTATCCCGTACGACGAGTACATCCGCATGACGGGTGAGCAGTGGTTCCCCGGGATGAAGCGGGTGAAGGTCGACTACCCGGCAGGGCAGGTTCAGGGCCACACCCTGGAGCGTCTCTTCCCCGGGATCGGCCCGATCGGCGAGCAGATCTACCCGGGCCTCGGTCTCGACGGTCCCAGCATCGGCGAGTCGGTCGACGAGGGTGAAGGCAACCTCGACGCCGCCATCCGCAAGGGCGGCAAGGGAAGAGCGATGGGGCTGTCCGAGGGCGCGCTGGTGCTCAACGCTGTGAAGGCGCGGCTGGCCAACGATCCGACCGCCCCGCCGCCGGACCAACTGAGCTTCGCGACATTCGGAGACCCGATCGCCAAGTCTCCCTTCGGCGAGAGCTTCCTGACTCAGAACTTTCCCGTCGGCAGCGTCGTACCGTTCATGGACTACCGCATCCCGGAGCCTGTGGAGAGCCAGTACCACACCGACCAGTTCATCTCGGCCTACGACAGCATCGCCGACTGGCCGGACCGGCCCGACAACTGGATGAGCGTCATCAACGCAGTCGCCGGTCTGGCCACCGGTCACACCGCGATCGCCTTCACCAATCCGAGCAATGTTCCGCCGCAGAACATCAGGACGACGGTCAACTCCAAGGGCGCGACGACGACGACATATATGGTGCCCGAAGAGCACCTGCCCCTGGTGTTGCCCTTCAAGTACCTCGGATATGACCAGGGCACGCTGAATCAGCTGGACGCGATATTGAAGCCGCGGGTCGACGCGGGTTATTCGCGCAATGATGATCCGGCTACCGCGCCGGTCACCGTGGACCCGGTGAACGGCTTCGACCCCGCGGAGGTCACCGCACCGGCCAACGACGCGACGTTCGGCGGCGGCACCGATCCCATGTCGGAGATCGCCAACGGTGCCTTGTCCCTGTTGTCCGGCGGACATTGACAGCGGCGCCCGAGCCGACGAATTCGACGAGTGAGTACGGACGTGAAATGACGCTGACGACGCCTTCGCCCCAATCAACCATTCTCTCGATGCTGCACGGACGTGCCAGCCTGCGTCCGGACGACGTGGCTTTCACGTTCACCGATTACACCGACGACCCGGCCGGGGTGGCCGAGACCGTGACGTGGTCGCAGTTGTCCCGCCGGACGATGAATGTCGCACGACAGATCCGCCTGAACGGATCGGTTGGCGACCGGGCGGTGATCCTCGCTCCGCAGGGCCTGGAGTACATCCTGGCTTTCCTCGGTTCCATGCAGGCCGGGTTGATCGCGGTTCCGCTTCCGTTGCCCCATCGCGGCTCGAATCACGACCGGGTGAGTGCGGTCTTCGTCGATACGGCGCCTTCGGTGGTTCTCACGACCTCCGCGGTCGCGCAGGATGTCGGCGATTACGTGGATCAGTCACGTCTGGACACCGCTCCGAAGATCCTTCAGATCGAGTCCCTGGACGTCGATGTTCAGGACGGATCGGACGCGCCGAGCTTCGACACTTCGGATTACCCGGAGACGGCGTATCTGCAGTACAGCTCGGGTTCCACCCGACTGCCGACCGGGGTGATGATCTCGCACCGCAACCTGCAGGCGAATTTCGAGCAGTTGATGCGGTGCTTCTTCACGGATGGCGACCGTAAATCGATGGCGAACGCCACGATCGTGTCGTGGTTGCCCTTCTATCACGACATGGGACTGGTACTGGGTGTTTGCGCACCCATCCTGAGCGGCTATCGCGCCGCGTTGACCAGCCCGGTTGCGTTCCTGGAGAAGCCGTCCCGCTGGATCCGTGCGCTGGCCGAGAATCCTTCTGCCTTCTCGGCCGCACCCAATTTCGCCTTCGACCTCGCTGCGCGCAAGACCAAGGACGCTGACCTCGCCGGGCTCGATCTCGGCGGGGTGGTGGGCATCATCAATGGCGCCGAGCGCGTGGAGCCGGCCACTTTGGAGCGCTTCGCCGACCGGTTCGCTCACTTCAACTTCGCCGACCACATGCTGCGGCCGTCGTACGGGATGGCGGAGGCCACCGTCTTCGTGGCCACCGGCTCATGGTCCGAGTCGGCGGACGACGTGTATTTCGATGTCGACGAATTGGCAGCCGGCCGCGCCAAGCGCTGCGCGGCCAGAGCCGGCACCGCGCTGGTGCAGTACAAACTTCCGCAGTCTCCGATGGTGCGGGTCGTCGACGTCGACACCAACCAGGAATGCCCGCCGGACGCAGTCGGCGAGATCTGGGTGCACGGCGACAACGTCGCGGCCGGCTACTGGAGCAGGCCACCGGAGGAGCAGCAGTGTTTCGGCGCCACGCTGGTCGACCCGTCTCCGGGCACGGTCCACGCACCATGGCTGAAAACCGGTGACCTGGGCTTCGTCTCCGGCGGAGAGCTTTTCATCGTCGGTCGCATCAAGGATCTGCTGATCATTCGCGGGCGCAACCACTACCCCGAGGACATCGAGGCGACGGTCCAGCAGATCACCGGCGGCCGGGTGGCGGCCATCTCGGTTCCGGTGAACAGCACCGAGAAGCTGGTCACCGTCATCGAGCTGAAGAAGCGCGGCGAGTCCCCGGTGGAGGCCGGGCATTGGCTCACCGAGATCAAGAGCGATGTCACCTCCGCGATATCCAACGCGCATGGCCTGAACGTCGGGGATCTCGTTCTGGTCCCCCCGGGGTCGATACCCACCACGACGAGCGGCAAGATCCGCCGCGCCGCCTGTGTGGAACAGTATCGACAGGACGAATTCGCCCGGTTGGACGCCTGAGCGCGCACCCGCTGCGCGAGATTGCAGTAGTCCGGTACTTGATCCGTCGCGCCGCAGGCGAGTGATGATCTCTGGAGATTTCCAGGGAACATCACAGCTTGGGGGACCGTATGACCGATCGGGTCGTCGCTGGGGCGCCCCCGCCGCAGGTCCGCTCACCGAGCCTCGTGCAGAAGGTGGGTTTCGTTGCGTTTCGCCGCACGGCGATGCGGCACTGGATCAAGCGGCACGGACATATCTTCGAGATCAGCGCACCCGTCTTCGGGCGATTCGTGGTGGTGTCCGACCCCGCCCTGGTGCGCTCGGTGTGCACGGCGAGTGCCGAACAGTTGGTCAACGTGCGGCCGAACCTCGGCAGCCTGTTCGGGCCCGGCTCGATCTTTGCGCTCGACGGCGATGAGCATCGCGATCGGCGTCGCTTGATCGCGTCGGCGTTTCACCGGCACTGCCTCAAGGACCACGAGAAGCTGATTGAGGACGAGACGTTGCAGGAATGCGCGAATTGGCCTGAGGGCAAGGAATTCCGGACGCTCGAGCCGATGGAGCGAATCACGTTGAACATGATCCTGCGTGCCATCTTCGGTCCGGACGGGGCGGATGGATCCGAGGCGGAAAGGCTGCGCGAGGTCATCCCGCTCTTCACGGCATCTCGGACCGGACGTTGGATCCGGTGGGGCCGGTTGAACAACTACCGGCGAGACTACGACCGGATCGTCACCACGCTGATCGATCGGGCTGAAGCCGATCCGGGACTCGGCGATCGGGATGACGTCCTGGCCGTTTTACTGCGCAGCCGGCACGACGATGGGACCAGGATGTCGCGGCGGGACATCTGCGATGAACTGCTGGCGTTCATCGGTGCCGGCCAGGAAACCACCGCAGCGGCGCTGGCCTGGGCGTTCGAGCGGTTGCGGCGCCACCCGAGCGTGTTGGCCGAGCTGGTCCGGGAGATCGACGCGGGCGGCAGCGAGGTCCGGCGGGCCACGATCGTCGAACTGCTGCGTACCCGCACCGTCGTCGATGTGGTCGGTCGCCGGGTGCGGGCACCGTACTTCAGCCTGGGTGAGTGGCGGATACCGCAGGACCGCAATGTGCTTGTGCGCGTCGCCGATCTACACGAGGATCCCGAAAACTTCCCGCACCCAGAACGATTCGAGCCACGTCGATTCCTCGGCATCAGGCCGACGGCGCCGGAATGGCTGGCGTTCGGTGGCGGCGTACGCCGTTGCCCCGCAGCGGATTTCGCGATGGTCGAAATCGATGTCGTGCTACGGACCGTGCTGCGTGATTTCCGGATCCAGACCGATACCGCCGCTGATGAGAAGCCGCGCTTCCGCGGGATCGCCCATGTCCCCGGACGCGGCGGCCGCATCGTCCTCCATCGCCGGACCCCGGTCGGGGAAGTGGGTCATAGTGCCGACCACGATGGACTGCCCGGCTGAGGGGTGACAGGCGGGTTCCGATCAGTGCGATCGCGGACCTGGCCACCGGTGCCCGTCGCGACGATGATGGCTACGGACGGGCGGATCAGGGTCGAAGGGCGCTGTGTGAAGATGGAGGTGTTATGAGTGCAACAGAACTGAGCCCGACGTCTCTGCGTGAGGCGTTCGGCCACTTTCCGTCCGGTGTCATCGCGATCGCTGCCGAGGTAGAGGGCACTCTGGTCGGCTTGGCGGCCAGCACGTTCGTGCCGGTGTCGCTCGATCCGCCGCTGGTGTCGTTCTGCGTGCAGAACTCTTCGACCACCTGGCCCAAGCTCAAGGATCTCCCGTCGCTGGGGATCAGCGTGCTGGGCGAAGCCCACGACGAAGCGGCCCGCACCCTGGCCGCCAAGACCGGGGACCGGTTCGCCGGGCTGGAGACCGAGTCACGCGAATCCGGCGCCGTGTTCATCCACGGAACCAGCGTGTGGCTGGAGAGCGCCATCGAGCAGTTGGTCGAGGCCGGCGATCACACCATCGTGGTGCTGCGGGTCAGCGACATCACCGTCAACGCCGATGTCGCGCCGATCGTGTTCCACCGCAGCACGTTCCGCAAGCTCGGCGCCTGACGTAAGGGGCTTTAGCCCCGTCTCAGGGACGTGCGGCCAGTTCGTCGCGGTATTTGGCGATGCGCTGTTCGATCTCGCCGGCATCGTCCGGACGGCCCTCTTTCCGGGCCAGGTCGGCCCTGACCGACAGTTCGCGGATCGCGGTCCGGATCTCGTTGACGCTGTGAGTCTGTCCCATGCTCATGGAGCTGCCTTTCGACGGTGATTGGCTGCTTTGTCACGAGCCTACGCCGCCGACCAAACGCCGAGTGTGCGCTCAGATCGCGTACCCGCTTCGGATCGCGATCTGAACGCACACTCGGCGGAAGAAGCTAGCGCCTAAACAGCTTGTTGCCCAACCACACAATCGGGTCGTACTTGCGGTCGGCGACCCGTTCCTTCATCGGGATCAGCGCGTTGTCGGTGATCTTGATGTTCTCCGGGCATACCTCGGTGCAGCACTTGGTGATGTTGCAGTAGCCGAGGCCGAAGTCGTCCTGAGCCATGTCCTTGCGGTCCATGACGTCGAGCGGGTGCATGTCCAACTCCGCGATCCGCATGTGGAACCGCGGGCCGGCGAACGCCTCTTTGTTCTCCTCGTGATCACGCACGACGTGGCACACGTTTTGGCACAGGAAGCACTCGATGCACTTGCGGAATTCCTGGCTGCGCTCGACGTCCTCTTGCTGCATCCGGTACTCGCCGGGCTGCAGGTCCTTCGGCGGGGTGAACGAGGGGATCTGGCGGGCCTTCTCGTAGTTGAAGGAAACGTCGGTCACCAGGTCGCGCATCACCGGGAACGTCCGCATCGGCGTCACAGTGACGGTTTCGTCGGGGTCGAAGGTCGACATCCGCGTCATGCACATCAGCCGCGGGCGGCCGTTGATCTCCGCCGAGCACGATCCGCACTTGCCTGCCTTGCAGTTCCACCGCACCGCCAGGTCACCGGCCTGGGTGGCCTGCAGCCGGTGGATGATATCCAACACCACCTCACCGTCGTTCACCTCGACGGTGTAGTCGTGTAGCTCGCCTCCGGTCTCGTCGCCGCGCCACACCCGCAGGTTCGCGTCATACGCACTCATGCTCAGCCCTTCCTATCGGGGTGCTCGGCCAGTTCTTGCTCGGTGTAATACTTTTCGAGTTCGGACAGTTCGAACGTCGCCAGCAGGTCTTCCCGCATGGGCAGCTGCGCCTCGGGCGTCACGGTCACGTCCGGCACCACCTGATCCTCGCCGGACGCACGGCACACCAGCAGGGTGTTGCGCCAGTTGGCGTCCATCTCCGGATGGTCGTCGCGGGTGTGTCCGCCGCGGCTTTCGGTGCGGGTCAGCGCGGCCTTGGCGACGCACTCGCTGACCAGCAGCATGTTGCGCATGTCGATGGCCAGGTGCCAGCCCGGGTTGAAGACGCGACCGCCCTCGACGCTGACGTTGTGCACGCGGGTGCGCAGCTCGGCCAGCTTGGTCAGCGCCTCCTCGATCTCTTCGGCCTTGCGGATGATGCCGACCAGGTCGTTCATGCACTGCTGCAGTTCGGCGTGCAGCGTGTACGGATTCTCCGGGTTCGTGTGAGTTTCGAACGGCGACAACGCGAGTTCGGTGGCCTCGATGAGTGCGGCCTCCGACACCTTGGGCCGCTCCGGCAACGCCTGCACATAGTCGGCTGCACCGAGGCCGGCGCGTCGACCGAACACCAGCAGATCTGAAAGTGAATTGCCGCCAAGGCGATTCGAGCCGTGCATACCGCCCGAGCACTCGCCCGCTGCGAACAGCCCGAGGGTGGCGGCGCCTCCGGTGTCCGGATCCACCTCGATACCGCCCATCACGTAGTGACAGGTCGGGCCGACTTCCATCTCGTCCTTGGTGATGTCGACTTCGGCCAGTTCCATGAACTGGTGGTACATCGAGGGCAGCCGCCGCTTGATCTCCTCGGTGGGCATGCGCGACGCGATGTCGAGATAGACACCACCGTGCGGCGAACCGCGGCCCGCCTTGACCTCGGAGTTGATGGCGCGGGCCACCTCGTCGCGAGGGAGCAGATCAGGGGTGCGCCGCGCGGAGTCGTTGTCCTTGAGCCACTGGTCGGCTTCTTCCTCCGTCTCGGCGTACTGGCCCTTGAACACCGAGGGGATGTAGTCGAACATGAACCGCTTGCCCTCGGAGTTCTTCAGCACCCCGCCGTCACCGCGGACACCTTCGGTGACCAGGATGCCCTTGACCGACAGCGGCCAGACCATCCCGGTCGGGTGGAACTGGATGAACTCCATGTTGATCAGACCGGACCCGGCGCGCAGCGCCAGGGCGTGGCCGTCACCGGTGTACTCCCAGGAGTTCGACGACACCTTGAACGACTTGCCGATACCGCCGGTGGCCAGCACGATCGCGGGCGCCTCGAACAGGACGAAGTTGCCGGTCTCGCGGTAGTACCCGAAGGCTCCCGCGATTCTCTTTGCGCCGCCTGAATCTTCCAAGATCAGCTCGGTGATCGAGCACTCGTGGAAGACCTTGATCCGGGCTTCGTAGTCGCCGAGCTCGGCCTTGTCCTCCTGCTGCAGCGAGACGATCTTCTGCTGCAGGGTGCGGATGATCTCGAGGCCGGTGCGGTCGCCGACGTGGGCCAGCCGAGGGTAGGTGTGCCCGCCGAAGTTGCGCTGACTGATCCGGCCGTCCTTGGTCCGGTCGAACAGCGCGCCATAGGTTTCCAGCTCCCACACCCGGTCCGGGGCTTCCTGCGCGTGCAGCTCGGCCATCCGCCAGTTGTTCAGGAACTTGCCGCCGCGCATGGTGTCACCGAAGTGGACCTGCCAGGAGTCCTTGGTGTTGACGTTGCGCATCGCCGCGGCGCACCCGCCCTCGGCCATCACGGTGTGGGCCTTGCCGAACAGCGACTTGGTCACCACCGCCACGCGCAGGCCGCGTTCGCGTGCCTCGATCACGGCGCGCAGTCCAGCCCCACCGGCACCGATCACGACTACGTCGTAGGAGTGCCGTTCCAATTCCGATGTCATGCAGTCTTTATCCCTAATTTGTGTAAACGGTTGCTAACCAATGAATCTCAGGTCAGAGATGGTGCCACTGGCTACCAGCATGATGTAGAAGTCCGTCAGCATCAGAGTGCCCAGCGTGATCCACGCGTACTGCTTGTGGCGGACGTTGAGCCTGCTGATCTGCGTCCACATCCAGTACCGCACAGGGTGTTTGGAGAAGTGCTTGAGGCGTCCGCCCGCGACGTGGCGGCACGAATGGCAGGACAGTGTGTAGACCCACAGCATGATGACGTTGCCCAGCAGGACGAGGTTGCCGAGTCCGAAGCCGAAGCCGCTGGCGGTCTTGTCCGAGTGGAACGCGACGATCGCGTCATAGGAGTTGATCAGCGAGATGATGCCGGCGATGTAGAAGAAGTACCGGTGGGTGTTCTGGATGATCAGCGGCAGCCGGCTCTCGCCCGTGTACTTCGCGTGCGGCTCGGCGACCGCGCATGCGGTGGGGGACTGCCAGACCGAGCGGTAGTACGCGCCGCGGTAGTAGTAGCAGGTCAGGCGGAACAGCAGCAGGAACGGCAGTGAGAAGGCCGCGTAGGGCAGCCACCACACGTCGGGGAGGACCTGCGGCCAGAAGTGGCTGGCCTCGGGGGTGCAGCCCTGGCTGACGCACGGTGAGTAGAACGGCGTCAGATAGTTGTACTGCGGTACGTAGTAATTGCTCTGTAGGAAAGCGCGCACAGTCGCATAGACGACGAAGGCGGCGAAGCCGAGATCGACGACCAGGGGCGACTGCCACCACCGATCGGTTCGGAGAGTGCGCTCGGGGATCTGCGCTCGTGTTGACGAGAAGACCCCGGTCGCGCGACGGTCAGCAGTGGGTGCGCTCACGGTTCCCTTTCTTCAGTTCAGTTGTGCGACGGGCGCAGGCGCCCGCGTGCTCAGCGGTATCCGCCGAGACCCTCGTCGGCGACGTCCTGCCAGAACTCGCTTCCGTATTGGGTGTCGGGGATGCCGATCTTTTCGCGGCCTTGTTTTTGGCGAGTCACGCCGTGACGCATCTCCAACTCTTCGGCGTCGATGTCCAACCGCTCGATGTCGTTGAGGATCCGCTCGGCGTCGTTCACGACGCGGCGCATGGCGGGGGAATCCCCGTACTTCGCCGCCAACGTGGTGACGCAACGACGCATGTCGCCGATCAGGTTGTGCAGTTCGGAGAACTCAGTGGTGGTGGACAAGTGACCTCCTCGGGCTGAAGGTGTCGGGGCTCACAGTACGACAACCAATGCTAGCCACATCACGATCGGGACGTGATGCGCATCACGTCGACTCGCTCGACGGTCGGCGCACCGGATGAGCTCTGGGAACCCAGGTCGTAGTGTTGGTTTCGCCGGCTTCGCGGCCGGTTGGAGGACATCTGAGCAGCACATCTGAGTATCTGGAGGACGTATGAGTGAGACCACGTTGCAGGACCGGGCTGCGGCGCTGCTGGCGCTGCACCGGCCCGGCAACCCCGTTGTGCTGCCCACGGTCTGGGACGCCTGGTCGGCCCGGTTGGCGGTCGGCGAGGGGTTTTCCGCACTCACGGTGGGCAGCCACCCACTGGCCGAGTCCATCGGCAAGGTCGATGGCGAGGGAATGTCATTCGACGACGTGCTGACCCGGGTACGGCAGATCACCGAGGCGGTGGATGTGCCGGTGTCGGTGGACATCGAATCCGGCTACGGCGAGCGGCCGGAGCGGCTGATCGAAGGCCTGCTCGACGTCGGCGCGGTCGGCTTCAACCTTGAGGACACCGTGCACAAGGAGGACAAGCGGCTACGCAGTCCGGCCGAGCATGCCGAGTTGGTCGGGCAGTTGCGCGCCGCCGCCGACGCCGCGGGTGTGCACGTCGTGATCAATGCGCGCACGGACCTGTTCCTGCGCAAGGACGGGGACGCCGCCGATCGGGTCGATCGGGGGATCGCACGCCTGTCCGAGGCGGCGGCTGCCGGCGCCGATTCGCTGTTCCCGGCCGGCCTGGCCGACCCGGAAGGGCTGGGGCGCTTCGTTTCTGCCGTGCCACTGCCCGTCAGCGTGACGGTTCCGGCGGACTCGGCCGACCTCGCGGCGTTGGCGGAGATCGGAGTGGGGCGGATTACCTTCGGGCCGTTCCTGCAGGCCGTGCTGAGTGCGCGGGCCAAGGACGTGCTGGGCCGCTGGCGCTAGCCCGTTCGCGGCCGACCGGGCTTTTTGCGCGAACTGCCGCTTCTCGATGTGCGATCTGTGCCAATAATGACGCACTGATACGTCGAGCAGGCGGGATGCGGCGATGGGTTGGCGCATGAGAAGTGTGATGACACTGGCTGCGGCCGGTGGGCTGGTGCTCAGTGGGATCGGTGCGGCACCAGCCGGGGCAGCGACGACGGTGCCGTTGTCGAACTCCATCCGGGGGTGCGATTTCACGAAGGCGTTGTTTCTCGGCGGGATGGGCTCGGGCACCGGCTCCGGCCGGGCCAGCATCGGCGCCGACGGCTCGCACGTGGGTGCCGAGGTGTCGCTGCAGTCGGCCACGCCCGACACCGACTACCGGGTCAGGCTCATCCAACTGCCGCGGCCGTCGGTGGCGACGTGCAACGTCGGGGATCCCGGTGTGGCGGGCGCAACGCTGCACACCGATGCGAGTGGGACAGCGACCGTGACGGTCGCCGGCCAGTTGGCTGCGGATGCCACGCAGGCCTGGGTGGTTGTCGAGGGGCCGCCGCCACCGGGACGCATTCGCGGTGACGTCTACAGCTCGGACTTCCCGGTAAACATCTGACTCATGCGAAAGCCGGTGGAATCCAAGAGATTCCACCGGCTTTCGGCGTCAGTCGGACGAATCACCGCAGGCGGACGCGGACGGCCAGCGCCGCACATCCGATGACCACCGCGCCGCCGAGCACCGTCGACCAGGTCAGCCGTTCGTGCAGTAGCAGGGCGGCCCAGCCGAGGGTGAGAACCGGTTGGATCAGCTGCACCTGGCTCACCTGTGTCATGGGTCCGATGGCCAGGCCGCGGTACCAGGCGAAGAAGCCCAGGTACATGCTGACGGCGGCGAGGTAGCCGAACGCCGCCCACTGCACCGTCGTCGCATGCGGCGGTTCCTGCACCACCGCCAGCGTCGTCAAGGCCAGCATCACCGGCGCGGCAACCACGAGGGCCCACGACACGGTCTGCCACGCGCCCAGTTCCCTGGCCAGCAAACCACCCTCGGCGTAGCCGATCGCCGCGGCGATCACCGCGCCGAACAGCAGCAGGTCCGGCCAGCTCAGATGGCCGAGGCCCGCGCCGTGCACCATGGCGAACACCACCGCCGCCAGCGCCCCGGCGGCGGCCAACACCCAGAAGGTGACCGGCGGACGCTCGTGTCCGCGCAGCACCGCGCACACTGCGGTGGCGGCCGGAAGCAGCGCCACCACGATGGCGCCGTGGCTGGCAGGGACGATCGTGAGCGCATAGGACGTCAGTAGCGGAAACCCGGCCACGACCCCGGCGGCCACCACGGCCAGCCGCGCCCACTGCCGGCCCCCGGGCAGTGCCTGTCGGGTCAGGGTGAGGGCGGCGACCGCGATGGCGGCGGCGACGACGGCTCGCCCGGCGCCGATGAACAGGGGAGACAGTCCGTCGATGGCGACCTTGGTGAACACGATGGTGAACGAGAAAGCCGTCACGCCCAACAATCCCCACCACAACCCAGGGCGGGATAGCGCTGACGAACTCTTCTGAGTAGCGCTACTCTGTTTCAACATGGATAACGATAGCACTGACCGCATCGTGTCCGGTCTGCGAAAGTGGGTCGCCACCGCGCCGCCGGGCGCGCAGCTACCGTCCAACCGCACTCTGGTGGCGAAGTACGCGGCCAGCCCGGTGACGGTGGCCAAGGCCATGCGCACGCTGCGCAGCCAGGGCCTGGTGGAGAGCCGACCGGGCGTCGGGACGTTCGTGCGCGCGGTGCGCAGCGCGCGCCTTCCCGACTACGGATGGCAGACGGCCGCCCTGGGATCCCCGCAAGCGCGGATCCCGGCGCTGTCGACTCCGCTGCGGAGCGTCGCCCCCGACCTGATCGCGTTGCACTCCGGCTATCCCGTTCACGAACTGCTTCCGCAGCGGTTGGTTCGCACCGCATTCGCCCGGGCGGCCCGCGGGGACGCTGCGCTGAGCCCGGCGCCTGCCCCCGGCCGCTCCGATCTGCAGGCCTGGTTCGCCCAGGAATTGGCCGAGTCGTTCGGGGCCGGCGTGACCGCGCCGACCGCACGTGAGGTGATCGTGTTGCCCGGCAGTCAGAGTGGCCTGAGCTCCATCTTTCGCGCCCTGGTCGGATTCGGGCAGCCGATGTTGATCGAGTCGCCCAGTTACTGGGGCGCCATTCTGGCAGCGGCCCAGAGCGGTGTGCGGTTGGTGCCGGTGCCGAGCGGGCCGAGAGGCCCTGACCCCGAGGAACTTTCGCGCGCGTTCGCCGAGAGCGGCGCCCGGGTGTTCTACGCTCAGCCCAACTTCGCCAATCCGACCGGTGCGCAATGGGATCCGGACCTGGCCGGCGAGGTACTCGAGGTGGTGCGCAGTCACGGCGCTTTCCTGGTCGAGGACGACTGGGCCCACGATTTCGGTATCGACAGCACGTCCCGGCCGGTGGCGGCCTCCGACGACGCGGGCCACGTCATCTATCTGAGGTCGCTGACCAAGAGTGTGTCGCCGTCGGTCCGGGTGGCCGCGATGGTGGCCAGAGGTCCTGCGCGCGACCGGATTCTCGCCGATCGCGGAGCGGAGTCGATGTATGTCAGTGGGCTGTTGCAGGCCGCCGCGCTGGATGTGGTGACCCAGCCGGCCTGGGGAACCCACTTGCGCGACGTGCGTCGGCAACTGCGGGCCCGACGTGACCAGTTGATTGCCGCGCTGACCGAGCACGCACCCGGCGCGCAGTTGGAGCAGGTGCCCCGCGGTGGGCTGCACCTGTGGCTGCGCCTGCCCGATGCGATCAACCTGCAGCGCCTGGTGCGTGAGTGTGAGACCGAGTCGGTGCTGGTCGCGGCGGGCAATGAGTGGTTTCCCGCCGAGCCGTCCGGGCCTTACCTGCGACTCAACTATTCCGGGCCGGATCCGCAGCGTTTTGACGAGGCGGCCCGGGTCATCGGCCGGGCGCTGGAGCGCCAAGCGGGCTGACGGGCACACCACCCGGCAATCTCACATCTGCGGCGCGCGGGCCGTGAGCACACCGTGACGGGCGATTCACACAGCGCGACATTTCGGCAACGTCGGGTTCCTAACCTCGCCGTATGTCGTCAACACAGAACGTCGTTGTCATCGGACACGGCATGGTGGGACACCGCTTCGTCGAGGCGTTGCGGTCCCGTGACGCCGCGGGCACCTGGCGGGTCACCGTCTTGTCCGAGGAAACTGACGCCGCCTATGACCGGGTCGGCCTGACCGGTTACACCGAGCACTGGGACCGGTCCCGGCTGGCGCTGCCGGGTAATGCCTACTCCGGTGACGACCGGGTCGACCTGCGGCTGGGCTGCGCGGTCGCCGAGATCGACCGGGACGCCAAGACTGTGCGCACCGCAGACGGCGAGAGCATCAGCTACGACGCGCTGGTGCTGGCCACCGGTTCGTATGCCTTCGTGCCGCCGGTGCCCGGCCATGACCTGCCGCACTGCCACGTCTACCGCACGCTGGACGACCTCGACGCCATCCGGGCCGGCGCACTGGCCGCGCGTGATTCGAAGACGCCGGTCGGTGTGGTGATCGGTGGCGGCCTGCTCGGCCTGGAGGCCGCGAATGCGTTGCGCGCGTTCGGGTTGGCGACCCACGTCCTGGAGATGTCGCCGCATCTGATGGCGGCCCAGCTCGATCCGGCCGGCGGTGCCCTGTTGAACCGGATGATCAGGGGTCTCGGCATCGAGGTGCACACCGGCGTCAGCACCGAGAGCATCCAGCCGGTGCAGCGGCACAAGCCGCTGAAGAAATCCCGGACCGACGATTCGGTGCGGGTGTCGCTCAATGACGGCAGCAGTGTCGATGCCAGTGTGATCGTGTTCGCGGCCGGCGTACGTCCGCGTGACGAGCTGGCCCGTCAAGCCGGGCTCGACATCGCACAGCGCGGTGGTGTGATGACTGATTTGTCTTGTGTGACCAGTGATCCCAGCATCTTCGCGATCGGTGAGGTGGCAGCGATCGAGGGGCGTTGCTACGGATTGGTGGGCCCCGGCTACACCAGCGCCGAGGTGGTCGCCGACCGGCTGCTCGGCGGCGCGGCCGAGTTCCCCGAGGCCGATATGTCCACCAAGCTCAAGCTGCTCGGCGTGGACGTGGCCAGCTTCGGCGATGCCCAGGGCCGGACACCCAACTGCCTGGATGTCGTCGTCAATGATCCGGTGAAGCAGACCTACGCCAAGCTGGTCCTCTCCGATGACGCCAAGACGCTGCTCGGCGGCATCCTGGTCGGTGACGCCTCGGCTTACGGGGTGCTGCGGCCGATGGTGGCCAGCGAGCTGCCCGGCGACCCGCTGTCGTTGATCGCACCGGCTGCTGAAGGCGCGTCCGGGGCCTCGGCTCTCGGTGTCGGTGCGCTGCCCGACATCGCCCAGATCTGCTCGTGCAACAACGTGACCAAGGGTGATCTCAAGGAAGCCATCTGCGGCGGCTGCGACGATGTGCCCGGCCTGAAGAAGTGCACGCTGGCCGGCACGTCCTGTGGGTCCTGCGTCCCGCTGCTCAAGCAGCTGCTGGAGGCGGAGGGCGTCGAGCAGTCCAAGGCGCTGTGCGAGCACTTCAGCCAGTCGCGCGCCGAACTCTTCGAGATCATCGGTGCGACCGAGATCCGTACCTTCTCCGGTCTGATCGAGAAGTTCGGTACCGGAAAGGGTTGCGACATCTGCAAACCCACGGTCGCGTCGATCCTGGCCTCCACCAGTTCCGACCACGTGCTCTCCGGTGAGCAGGCCTCACTGCAGGATTCGAACGACCACTTCCTGGCCAACATCCAGAAGAACGGCAGTTACTCGGTGGTGCCGCGGTCGCCCGGCGGGGAGATCACCCCGGAGCAGCTGATCCTGATCGGCGAGATCGCAAGGGATTTCGATCTCTACACCAAGATCACCGGTGGTCAGCGGATCGACATGTTCGGTGCCCGCGTCGAGCAGTTGCCGCAGATCTGGGCGCGTCTGGTCGAGGGTGGCATGGAGTCCGGGCACGCCTACGGCAAGTCGCTGCGCACCGTGAAGAGCTGCGTGGGCAGCACCTGGTGCCGGTACGGGCAGCAGGATTCGGTGAACATGGCCGTCGAGATCGAGAAGCGCTACCGGGGCCTGCGCGCGCCGCACAAGATCAAGATGGCCGTCTCCGGATGTGCGCGTGAGTGCGCGGAGGCGCAGAGCAAGGACGTCGGCATCATCGCCACCGAACAGGGCTGGAACCTCTACGTGTGTGGCAACGGCGGCATGTCACCGCGGCACGCCCAGCTTCTGGCCGGGGATCTCGATGACGAGACGCTGATCCGCTACATCGACCGTTTCCTGATGTTCTACATCCGCACCGCGGATCGGCTGCAACGGACGGCGCCCTGGTTGGAAGCTCTTGATGGCGGGCTGGACCACCTGCGCGAGGTCGTGTGCGATGACTCCCTCGGTCTGGCAGCCGAATTCGAGGCGGCCATGGAACGCCACGTCGATGGCTATGCCTGCGAATGGAAGGGCGTGCTCGAGGATCCGGAGAAGCTCTCGCGCTTCGTGTCGTTCGTCAATGCACCCGATGTGGACGATCCGACCATCACCTTCACCGAGCGTGGCGGCCGGAAGGTGCCGGGCGCTATGGATTTCGCGCCCGCGAGGAGCGCAACAGAGCTGGGTATGCCGGCGATCATCCAGGAGGCGAAATGACTCTGCTCGACGATGGCAACGACGTGTACACCCCTTCGGTTTCGGGGTGGACGACGGCCTGCCGCTATGACTACCTGATGCCCTGCCGTGGCGTCGCGGTACTGCTTCCCGACGGCTCGCAGGCGGCACTGTTCCGTCTCGACGACGGCTCGCTGCGCGCGGTGGGAAACATCGACCCGTTCTCCGGCGCGGCGGTGCTCTCCCGCGGGATCGTGGGTGATCGCGGCGGATGCGCGACGGTGCAGTCGCCGATCAAGAAACAGGCGTTCGCGCTCGACGACGGTCGTTGTCTCGACGACACCGCCGTGGCGATCCCGGTCTACCGGACCCGGGTCACCCCGGGCGGGTTCGTTCAGCTCGCGGCCTGATTCTCGGTCGTCCGGCTCCAGTGCGCGTCACGGCCCTGGAGTTTGCGACGTTCCACGGCGCCGCGTCGTTCGAGCACCGTCAGATTGCGGTACACCGACTCGATCACGACGGGTGCGCGGAAATGCTCGTGCATGTCGTCGCGTAGCTGTGCGGTCGTCATCGGCCGGGACGTGCGTTCCAGGGTGTTCAACAGGTGTTCACGCAGACGTTCGGCCGGGACCCGGTTACCGGGTCGCACGGCCGAGTACGCCGCCGTGGCGGGCAGCGCCCACCGGTGTTGTCACCTGCACCTTTACCTGCACTCCCGTCGCATCGTCCGATGATCGCGATAACGATAGCTGAGTATTCGGGTCCGATCTGACACGGTGAGCCGTCGGCAAACGATCGGGAAATTTGTTACTGCGTCAACTACCTGTACAGCGGTGGTTTCTTCGGGAAATTTGCCAGAATTGCACCATCGGTGAATGTCATCAATGGCGTGGCGTACCTCTCGCTGGCTAACTAGAATAGTTCGCTGGGTGTGTTTAGACTCCCTCTCAAGGAAGCGGCGTCAGAGGGGCTGACAAGGGATGTTTGCGCGTTCGGTATTGAATCTGGTGGGGGCGGCAGCGATGCTGGGCGCACTCGGGGCAGCGTTGATGCCTCTGGGTTTGAATGCCGTGGATCGTGCCGGCGAACCCATTCCGTGCGGTAACGGAGCACATCCGAACTACCAAGTTGCCGCCCAGCAGGACCGCCTGAACCTGGATCAACACACGCTCGCCGGGCCGGGATACATGGCCAGTGACTACGTCGAGCAATGTTCGGAGATGGTCGGTGCGCGACGATCTGCGACCTTCTCGGTCGCGGGTGCCGGTGGGGCGCTGATGATCGTGGGATGGGCCGGCCCGCTCCTTGCGCACTCGATCCGGCTACGCCGCGGCAGGCAGGCTCAGTACTCCGGCGCGCCGGAAGCGGTTCGCAATCAGCCGAACCATGCCGGGGTGGGTGCCCAGTGGTTCACTGACGAGGTCGGCGCCGGATTCACGCAGCCGGTCCTGGAAAAGCCCGTCGGCGAGCAGGTAGGACGCCACAGCTATGCGGCGATGGCCGCGGCGGCGTTGCGCGGAGACGGCTTCGGCAACACTCGGCGCGCCGGTGGCGGCGAAGGCCAGTTCTACGCGGTCGCCGGTCATCGCTGACAGCAGCGCGGCGGTGCGGCGAAGGTCGGATTGGGCATTTCTGTCCGAGGTGCCTGCCGCGGCCAGGATCACCGAATCACCTGGCCGCCATCCCGATTCGATGAGCCGGTCGGCGAGTACCCGGACCGTGCCGGGGCAGGGGCCCAGCGGTTTGGTGACGGTGACGGCGGGATGCTCACTGGCGGTCACGTGCGCGGGTACGTCGACCTGGACGTGATAGCCGCCGGCCAGGAAGGCGGGCACCACCACCGCCGGGCAGTCTGTGGGCAGCGACGTCAGGACCTCGGCGGGAGTCGGCCCGACGACGTCGACGAAGGAGACGTGCACCGGCCGGCCCAGCAGGTCGGATACTCGTGCGGCGAGATCGCCGATCATCACCACCCCGCCCGGCTTGCGGGTTCCGTGGGCCACCAGGACCAGGCTCATCGGGTCCGGGCCATCTCGGCGTCGTCGACGGCCAGCCGGTAACCCCGCTTGACGACCGTCGACACGATGTTCTTGTCTCCCAATGCAGTACGAAGCCGCAGCACCGCGGTCTCCACGGCGTGGGTGTCGGTGCCGGTGCCCGGCAGCGCGCTGAGCAGATCGAACCGCGACACCACCGCCCCCGGCCGTTGCGACAGAGCCCGGATGGTGGCCATCGAAGCCGGAGACAGCGACTTGACCGTGCCGTCGACCAGCACGCAGGTGCCCCGGATCTCGAGCGAGTGGCCGGCGACGTGGACGGTCCGCGCCTGGAGCAGCGGCAGTTCGTCGGTGATGTGACGGGCCAAGGCACCCAACCGCATCCGCTCCGGTGCCGAGGTCGGCACACCGAGCCGGACCAGTGGCCGCGCGGTGACCGGGCCGACGCACATGGCGTGGACGTCGGTACGCAGAGCGGCCAGCACGCGGTCGGCGAGGTCCATCTCGGTGGCCCGCATCAGGACCGAGGCAACGGCCATGGCCGAGGTGAAACTGACTGCGTCGAAACGTCGTTCGGCGATTCCGACGACCATCTGGTCGAATTCGCCGTCCCGTGGTGCGGGATGCCAGCGATACACCCGGATCGGCACCACCTCGGCCCCCGCGGCCCGCATCTCGTCGAGAAACTCGGGGAACGGGTCCCATTCGTCGGTGGCCCCGTGCAGTTGTACGGCGATCCGTTGCCCCGCCACACCCTGCTCGATGAGGTAGCGCAACACTTCCCGGGAGGATTCCGATTCCGGCGACCATTCCTCGGGCAGGCCCGCGGCCCGCAAGGCCCCGGTGGCTTTCGGGCCACGGGAGACGATGCGGGCCTTGCCCAGCGCGTCGGTCAGTTCGCCGGCCAGGCCCCACCCGTCGGCCGCGGCGAACCAGCCGCGGAAGCCGATACCCGTGGTGGCCACCACGATGTCCGGGGGCACGGCGATGAGCGACTCGGTGTGCGCGCGTAGTTCCTCATCGTCGGGCAACGGGACCATCGTGATGGCGGCCGCACTGGTGACCGTCGCGCCGCGCCTGGTCAGCAGCGCGCTCAGCTCATCGGAACGTCGGGCGGAGGTCACCGCCACGCGAAAGCCGGTGAGCGGTGCCCAGTCGGGCTCGGTCATGGGTCCAGTGAAGGTATCTCGTGTTTCCAAGTGATTACCCGGCCATTGCCGAGGCGTGTCGGTCTTCGGCGGTCGTTGTGACGCCCGTCGCAGCAGGCCGGCGGACATAGCGGAACCACGTGCACGCCGAGGCCACCACGTAAAAGACCAGGAAGATCCAGAACGCGGCGGTGGCTGATCCACTCGAGAGGTACGACTGACGCAGGGCCAGGTTGATGCCGACGCCGCCCAGGGCGCCGATCGCGCCGGCGAATCCGATCAGTGCGCCCGACATCGACAGGGACCACCGCTGCCGCTCCTCCTCGCTGACCTGGAGGGAGTGGCTGCGGGCCTCGAAGATGGACGGGATCATCTTGTAGACCGAGCCGTTGCCCAGGCCGCTGAGCAGGAACAGGGCGACGAAGCCGATCACGTAGCCGATCATCATCAGGCCGTTGGCCGCGCCCGTGGTGTGATCGTCGATCATGCTGATGGCGACCAGCAGTCCAGCCGACAGGATCATGCCGCCGAAGACCGCCAGGGTCACCCGTCCACCACCGATCCGGTCGGCCAGCTTGCCGCCGTAGACCCGGGACAGCGAGCCGAGCAGCGGGCCGATGAAGGCGATCTGCGCGGCATGCAGGGATGCCTGTCCCGCGGTCTGGCCGCCTGCGGCGAAGTTGATCTGCAGCACCTGGCCGAAGGCGAAGGCGAAGCCGATGAAGGATCCGAAGGTGCCGATGTAGAGCAGCGAGATCACCCAGGTATCACGTTCTGTCAGAATGGCTCTCATCGCACCCAGGTCGATCTTGTGCTGTTCGAGGTTGTCCATGTAGAGCGCTGCGCCGATACCGGCGACGGCCAGTGCGACGAGGTAGACCGCGCAGACCCAGTACGGGGCCCGGTTGCCCGCCGTGGCGATGACCAGCAGGCCGACCAGCTGGATCATCGGCACGCCGATGTTGCCGCCGCCGGCGTTGAGTCCCAATGCCCAGCCCTTGAGCCGTTGCGGGAAGAACGCATTGATGTTGGTCATCGACGAGGCGAAGTTCCCGCCGCCGAAGCCGGCCAGGGCCGCGCACAGCAGGTAGGGCCACAGCGGCAGGCCCGGATGGGCCAGCAGCACCATGGTTCCCACCGTGGGGATCAGCAGCACGAAGGCCGAGAACACCGTCCAGTTGCGGCCGCCGAAGGTGGCAGTGGCCAGTGTGTAGGGGATGCGCAGGCAGCCGCCCACCAGCGTGGCAGTGGCGCCCAGTAGGAACTTGTCCCCGGCGGTGAATCCGTACACGGCCTCGGGCATGAACAGAACCATGACCGACCAGATGGACCAGACGGAGAAGCCGACGTGTTCGGCGAATACCGACCAGATCAGATTCCGCCGCGCGATGTATTTGTTTCCTGATTCCCAGGCCAGTGTGTCCTCGGGATCCCAGTTGGTGACGCGATTCGACTTCGACAGAGTGGGCATGGCGGAAACGCTAGGAAGCGTTTATTGCCCGAATGCGCCCTGCGGTGACCCGGCCGTGAAATTCCGCTCACCTGCTCACACACACGGGTGTGAGACTGTGCGTCTGGTGGTTACCAGACGTCCCCGTCGCGCCAGTCGCAGGTGATCTCGGCAGTGGTATCGAGTTCGAGGCCTGCCGGCAGATCGATCGGCAGGACGAACAACCCCCGGTCGTCCTCGGGTGTGCGCGTCACACCGGCGGGCCGCAGCACCGAGGTCGTGCCCTGCCAGGGCACCCACCCACGGGAGACGTACATGTCTCGCGCGGATTCCGACGAGCTGAGTGCGCCGAGTTGGTAGGCGCCGCGCAGGACCTGTTCGACGGCGTCCATCACGGCGGTGGCCAGGCCTTGGCCGCGCCAATCCTCGCGTACCGCCACAGCTTCCACGTAGCCGCAGCGCAGCGCGGTGTCGCGGTAGATCAGGCGGCGCTGGACCACGGCGGCGTGGGCGATGAGGGCGCCGTGATGGCAGATGAACGCGTGCATCCCGCCGAGTGAATGCTCCCAGTCGGCGTCGGTGAAATCGCCGTCGAAAGCCTCGATGACCATGCGCCGCGCGCCCTCACGGGTCTCGTGGTCGAGATCGGAGGTGTGGACGAGTCGTGCGGTGTGCAGGATCCCGCCTCGGACTGACGGCGAGCTGACGTCCTGTGTGGGCACACCCATGTTCTACCAGCGCCGCGCGCCGGTGTCTCTACCTTGCGGGCCGTCCAGCGCATAGGCCGAGGTCCCCGAACTCCCCGGCCGCCGTGCTCCCCGGGCGCCGTTTTCCACACCTGGGTCGTTGATCGCCGCGGGATCGCAACCCCGACGTGGAAAACGACGACGGGAATGGTCCAGACGTCTAGCCCTCGAACGGCCGTCGGGGGTGCGCCCAGTGCAACCGGACGGTCTGCCCGGGCCGGGCCTGGCTGAGTTTGTCGATGTCCTCGTCGGTCACCACACCGATCACCGGGTAGCCGCCGGTGACGGGGTGGTCAGGTCCGAGAATCACCGGAAAACCGTTGGGCGGTATCTGAATTGCTCCGCGGGTCGCTCCCTCGCTGGGCAGCTGGCGGTCGGGCCAGCGGTAGTCCAGCGGCATGCCGACCAGGCGCATCCCGACCCGGTCGCTGCGGGTGGTCACCAGCCAGTTGGTCCGGATCAGGACGTCGGGGTCGACGAACCAGTCGTCGCGCGGACCCGGTACCATGTTCAGTTCCAGAACGTCTCCGCTGATGGAGGCGACGGGAGCCTGATCGGTCTCGGGCAGGTCGGCGGTGTGCTCACCGACCGGCAGAATGTCGCCGGGTCGTAGCGGTGCGGGCCCGATCGCCGACATCACGTCGTAGCTCCGTGACCCGAGGACGGGTTCGACGGCGATGCCGCCGCGGACCGCCAGGTAGCTGCGCAGCCCCGAGTGTGGGGCGCCCAGCGAGATCACCTCGCCGTCATGCACATGGTGAATACTGTTGGTGCCGAACGGAACACCGTTGACCGCCGGATCCGTGTCGGCGCCGGTGACCGCGATGGAGACGTCCCCGCCGCGCACCCGGGCGGAGAACCCGCCGAACATCACCTCGATGGTGGCGTGTTCACCGGGGTTGGCGACGAGCCGGTTGGCCAGCGCGTGGGACCGCCGGTCGGCCGCCCCCGAGCGGGTGACGCCGAGGTGGGCCATGCCGGCCCGGCCGAGGTCCTCGACGAGGGCCAGCGGTCCGGTACGTAGCACTTCGAGTGTTGTTGTCATGATGTCCTCCCGCCGACTAGCCGATGGCCCGGAACTGCACCCACGTACCCGGGGTGAGCAGTGCGGGTTGGTCCCGATGTACGTCGAACAACACCGCGTCGGTGCGCCCGATCAACTGCCAGCCGCCGGGCGACTGCCGTGGGTAGATGCCGCTGAACTCACCGGCGAGTGCCACCGCTCCGGGCGGGACGTTGGTGCGGGGCTCGGCTCGGCGCGGTACCTGTAGTCGTTCGTCACCGCCGACGAGGTAGGCGAATCCGGGCGCGAAGCCCATGAATCCGACCTGCCACTGGCTGCCGGTGTGCGCCGCGATCACCTGATCCGGGGTCAGCCCGGTCAGGGTGGCCACGTCGCGCAGGTCGGCGCCGTCGTAGACCACGTCGATCGTCACGTCGGCCTGGCCCACCGGACGGACCGGGGCTGCACCGGGTTGTAGCTGCAACGTGCCCAGCCGTTGTCGGGTGGGCGCCTGGTAGCGCGGATCGGCCAGCTTGATCAAGATCGTGCGGGAGGCCGGCACGATATCGACCACACCGAGCAGTTGGGCCGCCGTGAGAGTGGCGGTCCACGCCAAAACATCGGCCGTGCTGTCGAACTCGAGCAGCAGAGCCTGATCGCCATAGTCGCGAGCGGTACCCGGGTTCAGGGTCGGTCCCGTCGCGTCCATCACCTCTGATGTCACACTCATGACCTGAAGCTACCCGCGAGTAGCTAAGAAAGCTGCGGCTCTATGAACCTTGCCAGAGGTGCCTTATCGAAGCCTCACACGGCGGCCTGATAAGTGGGCTCGCGGCGCTTGATGGTGGCGATCACGCGGTAGGTGATCGGCAGCATGATCACCTCGACTGCAGTCTTGTAGATCCAGCCCAGCGCGGTGTAGGTGACGAAGTCGCCGAAGGTGCTGATGCCGATCGCGCTGGCCGCGATACCGCAGAAGACCAATGTGTCACCGAGCTGGCCGGCGAAGGTGGATCCGACCAGGCGGGCCCACAGGTGCTTTTCCTTGGTGCGTTCCTTGATGGCCACCACAACCCAGGCGTTGATGGTCTGTCCGACGATGAACCCGGCCAGGCCCGCCACGATCAACTGGGTGTAGGCGTGGACGATGTTCTCGAAGTGCTCCTGGTTGGTGTAGAAGTCCGCAGCGGGCAGATAGATCGTGGCCCAGAATGCGAGCGCGGCAAGGGCATTCATCGAGAAACCCAGGAAGATCGCTCGGCGCGCGGCCTTGAATCCGTATACCTCGGAGAGCACGTCGCCGATCACGTAGGTCAGCGGGAAGACGATGAACCCGCCGTCTGTGATGATCGACCAGTTGGCGATGATCGGTCCGAAGGCGACGCCTTTGGTGGCGGTGACGTTGGAGATGATCACCAGGGCCGTGAAAACCGCGACGAGCACCGGATAATAGGCCGAGCCGATGCTGGCGGTGCCGCGGTGTTCGGAGTGTTCCTGGGTGCTTGTCACCCGGTCATCTTGTCAGGTCAGTGCCTGGTTGAGCAGCGGTGGCAACTGGTCGGCCACCAGCGGGTAGGACAGCGGCGAGGCGAACGCGATGGCGCCGGACAGCTCTTTGGGAGTGAACACGTGCCGCTTGCGGGTGGTGGCTTTGAGTTCGGCGATGCCCGGGTCGGCCAGCAGGGCGTCGCGCTCTGCGTCGTTCTCGGTGGTCCAGATCAACACATCGGCGGCGTCGAGCACCGAGGCGAAATCTGAGCGCGGGATCTCCTCGGGTGTCGGGGGTACGGCGAAGCCCATCTGGGTGAGGAATTCGGTCCGCCACCCGGTCTGGGTCTGGACACTGTCGCGGAACAGGGTGCCGGCGAGCAGCATCGCCTTCTTGCCGGCGAAACGCGGATTGTTGGTGGCCACCGCCTTGAACTTGTCGTCCACGCCGGTGACCAGCCCCGTCATCGCGTCGTTCTGGAACAGGGCCTGGCCGATCAGGGTGGCCTGGTCGCGCCACGGCTCGAAGAACGCGTCCGGTCCGGACTGTGCGATGGTCGGGGCGATCTCGGAGAGTTTTGCGAAGGTGTCGGCGTCGAGTCCGGCATTGGTGGCCACGATCAGGTCCGGTTTGAGCGCCGCGATCGCGTCGACCTGGATCCCGTCGGTCAGGCCGAGCACGGTGGGCTGGGCGGCGCCGAGTTTCGGTTGCGCCCAGGGCCATACCGCGAACGGCTCGCCGCCGAACCACTCGGTCGTCGCGACCGGCACGACGCCGAGGGCCAGGAGGTTGTCCTGCTCGGTGAATCCCGCGCTGACCACACGGTGCGGTGGACCCGGGATGTTGGTGTCTCCGAAGATGTGGCGGACGGTCACCGAACCGTCTTTCGCAACTTCGCCGGGTTTTTGCGTGCTGCATGCGGCGACCAGGGCCATCCCAGCGGTGACCGTGAAAAACCCTCGCCGCGACCAGGTTGTCGGCACTTAGCCAGGGTAACCGTTTAGCTACCCCGTGGTGAAGGTGCCGAACAATCCGCCGAACAGGACCGAGGCCAGACCCAGTGCCACCACGATGTTCACCACGGTCGCCGCGGCGAACAGCACGATCGGCCGCCAGCCGGCTTCCTTCAGGCCGCGGAGCGAGAACTCCAGCCCGATGGCCACGAACGCGAAGATCAGGAACCACGTTCGCAGGTCGTTGACCGTTGTGATGGCCGCTTTGCCGTCGGCGGCGAACTGCAGATACAGCGTGCCGATCACCGAGGCGGCGATGAAGCCGAGCACGAATTTCGGGAAACGGTCCCAGAATTCGCGCAGAGACGGGCGTGCCACGGCTGGGTCAGGTGTGTCAGTTCGGCGTTCGACCTTGCACGCGAAGTACGCGGTGAGGGCGATGGCGACGATGCCGATCAGCGCGTTCTGCGTGGTCTTGACGATGGTGGCGATCTGCAGTGCCTGCTCACCGGCGATCGTGCCTGCGGCGGCCACGGCCGCGGTGGTGTCGATGTTGCCGCCGATCCAGGCGCCGGCGACGGCGTCGGACAGCCCGAACACGTCGGCGAGCCAGGGCAGCAGGAAGATCGACGGTAGTGCGAACACGATGACGAGCGACGCGGCGTAGGCCAGCTGCTCTTTTCGGGCCTGAACGGCGCCGGCGGCGGCAATGGCCGCGCTCACCCCGCAGATGGAGACCGCCGAGGCCAGTAGCGCCCGGAGTTTGTCGTCGAGGCCGAGCCGTCCACCCAGCCACCAGGTGAATCCGAAGACGATCGAAATCAGGAGGAGTGCCTGGATGATCGCCGGTCCTGCGGCAGTGGCGAGCACCTTGAGGTTGATCGACGCTCCGAGAAGGACCAGGCCGGTCTTGATGAAGAACTCGGTGCGAAATCCTTGGGACAGGACGTCGCGGAGCGCGAACCTGGCCAGGATGGCGTTGCCGATGAGCCCGAGAGCGATTGCGTAGACCGGGAATTCGACTGACTTGGCGACTTTGGCCAGCGGTGTCCCGGCGGCCCAGTGGGGCACCTCGGTTTCCAGGAATCGGGTCGCCGCGCCCAGTGCGATGACCACGAGCACACCGGCGACGGCGTAGCCGATCTTCGGCGATCGCTGTTCGGAGCGTTCCTCGGTGCTGGTCACGGGAACACGCTGCCGGGGATGGCGCCGACGAGCACGAGGGTCAAGAGGATGAGGCCGACGATCACGGCCAGCCAATCTTCGTTCACGCGCGTCAGGCTAGGGATGGCCGAATCTCGTGGCGAGCCTTGCAATCTGTGCGAATGCAACCGATTACGAACGAGATGCGGCCTGGCAGTGAACCGGTTATTGTCGATCCCGCATATTGGGTGTCCTCGGGATTTATTCTCGGCTCACGGGGACCTACCGAGGAGTGGTCATGCGGAGCATGTGGCGTCCAGTGTTGTTGGGACTGGCCGGTTTGACCGTACCGATCGCGATCGGAGTCGCTCCGCCCGCCACGGCTGACTGTGTCGACGCCGGCGGTTCGACGGTATGCGCGCAGGGAAACGTCCGCGGCGGCGGACCGACACCCCCGAAGGCCGGCCCCTACTACCCGTATTACTGCGCCAACGACTGGTACTGCGCCGGCGGGGGCCTAGAAATCAACATCGACCCCCGCCCGCCCGACAACGGCGGCGGTGGTGGCGGCGGCTGGCGGCCGGGGCGTCCGTGAGCCTTAGCCCAGTTATCCGAGTCGATTTAGGAGCCACGATGTTCACCCGTGTGATCGCCGCCGGCGCAATCAGCCTGTCGCTCTTGGCTGTTGGCGCGCCTATCGCTGCTGCGGACGAGCCGAACTGCACGGCTGCCGACCTGGCCGGGGTGATGGCCGGGGTCCGCGCGGCCACCTCGGCCTATCTGTTCACCCATCCCGACGTCAATGACTTCTTCACCAGCCTCAAGGGTCAGTCGACCGACCAGATGGAAGATTCGGTGCACGCCTACCTCGAGGACAAGCCGCAGATCCGTGCCGAACTGCAGGGCCTCCGGCAACCGGCGACGGATTTCCGCAACCGCTGCGGCGGGTAGCCGGCTCACGGCTGTACGAGCCCCCGCAGCAGCACCGCCAAACCGAACTCGAACGCATCGTCGGCGCGTGCGGGCCGGGGTGCGCCGGTGTCGAGCGCAGCGGTCAGTTCCGGGCCGACTTCGGCGCTCGACTCCCAGGGCCGGTCGGGTGCAGTGAGGTCCAGCGCGGACCCCAGCACGTAGTTGTCGACCAACGTGATGATCCGCAGCGTGTCGGTGGGGTCGAAGCCCCCGCGGGCCAGGGTGACGGCGATGGCGTTGTACATGGTCAGCGCCTGGCTGCTGTTGACCGCGTGCGCCGTGAGCAGGGGAATCAACTGCGGGTAGCGGGCGAAGCTGCTGCGGTACGAGCGCATGATGTCGGCCAGAATGTCGATCCATGGCCGCTCGGCGTGCAGGTCGGGCAGGTGCACCTCTGACATCGCCCGTTCCCGGAGCAGTTCGACGATCTGCTCGCGCCCGGACACGTGGTTGTACAGCGACGACGGGCTGACCTTGAGCTTGCGGGCCAGCTCGGGGATGGTGAATCCACCCGTTGTGCAGACGAGATCCATTGCTGCACTGGTGATTCGGTCTATCGACAGGATCGGTGTCGGCGGCCGCCCCATGGATTGTCCCCCTTGTTCTATCTGACCTCTTTACAAATGGTGGTCTGCATCACACAATAAACGAATCGCATTCGTTTTAGGAGTCCCATGATCACGCTCACTGCGAGCGCCCCCGACCCGCTGTCGCGCAGTACCGCGTCACAGCGACCGCCCCTGCGGGTGGGGTTGGTGCAGCACCGCTGGCGTCCTGACGCCGACAAACTCGCCAAAGTGCTGCGCGATGGCATCGACCGTGCCGCCGGTGCGGGCGCCACCGCGGTGTTCCTGCCCGAGATCACACTGCTGCGCTATCCGGCCGACACCCCGGCCGGGCCCAACCCGGGGGAGGGTGCCGAGGACCTGACCGACGGCCCGACCTTTGCACTCGCGGCCGAGGCGGCGCAGGCCAACGGCATCTTCGTGCACGCCTCGCTGTACGAGAAGGCGCCCGCCGCCGATGGCCTGGGCTATAACACCGCGATCCTGGTGTCGCCGTCGGGCGAGCTGGTCGGACGTACCCGCAAGATGCACATCCCGATCTCGGCCGGGTACTACGAGGACACCTACTTTCGACCGGGCCCGGCTTCCGCGGACGACGACCCGTACCCGGTGTATGACCCCGAGGGGCTGGGCGCGCGGATCGGCCTGCCCACCTGCTGGGACGAATGGTTCCCCGAAGTGGCCCGCAACTATTCGCTCGGTGGCGCCGAGATCGTGGTCTATCCGACCGCGATCGGCTCGGAGCCGGTGTTCCCCGCGTTCGACACCCAGCCCTTGTGGCAGCAGGTGATCGTGGCCAACGGCATCAGCAGCGGCTTGTTCATGGTGGTGCCCAACCGAACCGGGGGCGAGGGCACTGTCTCGTTCTACGGCTCGTCGTTCATCTCGGACCCCTACGGTCGCGTGCTGGTGCAGGCGCCGCGCGACGAGGAGGCCGTGCTGGTCGCCGATCTCGACTTGGACCAGCGACGTGACTGGCTGGAGCTGTTCCCGTTCCTGGTCACCCGCCGCCCTGACAGCTATGGCCGGCTGACCGCTCCGGTCGACCCTGCCCACCCGTACGGCGACGGCCATGAGGCCACGCCGGTCGTGAAATAGGAAACGGTTGGTGACCTCGTATCTGATGCCCGCCGAGGGCGCACCGCAGGATCGGGTGTGGATGGCCTTTCCCTCGGAGGGCTATTCGCTCGGCGACACCGAGCAGGCGCGCCATGAGGCCCGGTCCACCTGGGCCGCCGTGGCTCATGCCGTCGGGCAGTTCGAACCGGTCACGATGCTCGTCGACCCCGCCGAACTCGCGGTCGCGAAACGCTATGTGTCTCAAGACATCGAGCTCATCGAGGCGCCGTTGAACGATGCCTGGATGCGGGATATCGGGCCCACGTTCGTGCACGCCGACGACGGGTCGGTGGCCGCCGTCGACTGGACATTCAACGGTTGGGGCGCCCAGGACTGGGCACATTGGGACCGTGACGCCAAGATCGGGGCGATGGTGGGCGAACTCGCAGGCGTCACCGTCGTGCCGTCCGCGCTCGTCAACGAGGGCGGCGGCATCCAGACCGACGGGCACGGCACGGTGCTGGTCACCGAGACCGTGCAACTCGACCCGCACCGTAATCCCGGCGCCACCAAGGCTCGGGTGGAGACCGAACTGGCGCGCACGATCGGCGCCACCGACGTGGTGTGGCTGCCGTACGGACTGACCCGCGACAGCCAGCGCTACGGCACGCGCGGTCACGTCGACATCGTCGCGGCCCTCACCGCTCCGGGTCGTCTGCTCCTGCATACCCAGCGCGACGAATCACATCCGGACACCCAGGTGTGCAAAGGAATCCGGTCGGCCGTCGAAGGCAGGTTCGACATCGTCGAGATGCCCGCGCCGGCCACTCTCACCGATGCCGACGGCTACGTCGACTACAGCTACATCAACCACCTGGTCGTCAACGGCGGCGTGATTGCCTGCGCATTCGATGATCCGCATGACGCGGAGGCGCGGGCGATCCTGGCCGAGCAGTATCCCGGCCGCGAGGTGGTGGCCGTCGACGCCCGCCCACTCTTCGAGCGTGGCGGCGGAATCCATTGCATCACCCAACAACAACCATCTCCGCTCCGGAGGGAGGCCGTCGCATGACCGCCCGCAATGTGCCGCCCGCACTCGATGCAACGGCAACCCTGTTCCACGGCGGCGTGATCTGGACACCCGGCCTCACCACCGATGCCCTGCTTGTTGCCGACGGGGTGGTGCGAGCAGTCGGCGCCGACGCACTGGCGGCCACGGCGGACCGGACGGTGGACCTCGAGGGTGGATTCCTGATGCCGTCGTTCGGTGACGGTCACGCCCACCCGCTGTTCGGTGGCCTGGAATCGGCAGGCCCAGCGGTGCGGCCATGTGAGTCGATCGACCAGATCGTAGCGGCGGTCAAGGAATTCGCAGATTCGAACCCCGATCAGGAGTGGATCGTCGGGGCATCGTATGACGGCAGTCTCGCTCCCGGTGGACTGTTCGACGCGCGCTGGCTCGACGTCGCGGTCCCGGACCGGCCAGTGGTATTGCGTGCCTGGGACTATCACACCCTGTGGGTCAACTCTGTCGCCCTGCAGCGGGCCGGCATCACCGCGGACACCCCGGAGCCGGCCCTCGGAGAGATCCCGCGCCGCGAGGACGGCACCCCGCTGGGAACGCTGCGGGAATGGGGCGCCACGGACCTGATCACCGCGGTCATGCCGCCCCGTGACGAGGCGGTGCGGATCGCCGCACTGGGCACGGCTGCCGACTATTACCTGGCCCGTGGTGTGACGTGGGTTCAGGATGCCTGGGTCGAACCGGCCGAGCTCGACGCCTACCTCGCGGCGGCCCGTGACGGCGCCCTGCGGATCCGGTTCAACCTGGCGTTCTATGCCGATCCGCGTCACTTCGACACGCAGGTAACGAAATACGCCGCAGCCAGAGACCGGGTGGTGGCAATGGGTTCGCCGCTGCTGACCGCGCAGACCGTGAAGTTCTTCGCCGACGGGGTGGTGGAAAACGAGACCGGCGCCCTGCTCGAACCGTACTGTTCGGGCCTGCACTCGCACGGCATGCAGTTGTGGGAAGGCGATGCTCTGGCGGAGGCGGCAAGGAAAGTCGACGAGCTGGGTCTGCAGATCCATATCCATGCCATCGGCGACGCCGCGGTCCGCCAGGCGCTGGACGCCATCGAATACGTTGCACGGCACAATGGTCCGCGCGACCGACGCCCGGTGATCGCGCACGCTCAGCTCGTGGACGACGCCGACCTCGGGCGATTCGCCGAACTCGGGGTGATCCCGAACATGCAGCCGTTGTGGGCGCAGATGGACGCACTGATGACGGTGCTCACGATCCCGCGACTGGGAGCCCAGCGTGCGGATCGGCAGTACCGGATGCGCACCCTGGAGAATTCCGGTGCGGCACTGGCGTTCGGATCGGATTGGCCCGTCTCCTCGGGCGCGCCGTTGGACGGTATCGCGGTGGCGGTGTCGCGGTGCACCTCCGACGGTGAGCCGGCCGGCGGGTGGACACCCGAAGAGGTGCTCCCGATCGAGCCTGCCCTGGCGTCCTATACCGGCGCCGTGGCCTATCAGGCCTTTGCCGAAGACGATTGGGGCCACATCGCACCCGGGGCGAGTGCCGATCTCGTCTGGCTGGACCGTGATCCCAGGTATATCCCCCCGTCGGAACTGTCACAGGTGCAAGTGCGCGCCACCTATCTCCAAGGCACACAGGTCTATTCGGCCGCAAAATGAGAGGAACTGTCATGGCCGATTTGGCTGAGGCCACCGAGGGGCGGTTGCGCCGCGCGCTCGGGCTGCCGTCGTTGGTGCTGTTCGGTCTGGTCTACATGGTGCCGCTCACGGTGTTCACCACCTACGGCATCGTCACCCAGACCACCGGCGGCAGGTTGTCCGTCGCATACCTGGTCACCCTGGCCGCCATGGTGTTCACCGCGCGGTCCTACGCCAGGATGGCGGTCGCCTATCCGGTTGCGGGGTCGGCCTATACGTACACACAGAAGTCGTTCGGCGCGCCGATCGGATTCCTCGCCGGCTGGTCACTGCTGCTGGATTACCTGTTCCTGCCGATGATCAACTACCTGGTGATCGGCATCTACCTCAACGCCGCGGTACCGGCGATCCCCGGTTGGGTGTTCGTCGTGCTGTCCATCGCGGGGGTGACGGTGCTCAACATCGTCGGCATCGTGTCGGTGGCGCGGGCGAATCTCGTCATCATCGCGATACAGGCGATCTTCATCGTGACGTTCTTGGTGTTGGCCTGTTCCAAGGTGTTCAGCCTGGGCGCGGTGGACTTGATGGCCCCCTTCCACGGTGACGGCGGCGCAACCGGATTCAGTCCGGTGCTGGCCGGCGCGGCCATCCTGTGCCTGTCGTTCCTGGGGTTCGACGCGGTGTCCACGCTGTCGGAGGAAGCCAAGGATCCCAAGCGGTCCGTTCCGCAGGCGATCATGATCGCCACCGTAGTGGCGGGGGTGATCTTCGTCGTGCTGTCCTATCTCGGGCAGCTGGTGTTCCCCTCCAACCAGTTCGCCGATGTCGAGTCCGGATCGCTCGACCTGATGCTGACTGCGGGCGGCCAGTTCCTTCAGACGTTCTTCACCGCGGCGTATGTCGCCGGTGCGCTCGGATCCGCGATCGCGTCGCAGGCCTCGGTGGCCCGGATCCTGTATGCCATGGGGCGCGACGGGATCCTGCCGCGCTCGTTCTTCGGCCACGTCTCGCCGCGGTTCGCCACTCCGGTGTACGCGATCCTGGCGGTGTCAGCCGTGTCGCTGTTGGCCACCGTGATCAGCCTGACCACCCTGGCTTCGGTGATCAGTTTCGGTGCACTGGTGGCGTTTTCGGTGGTCAACCTGTCGGTGATCAAGCACTATTTCGTGGACCGGCAGGAGCGCGACGGTGCCAAGGTGATCAGCAATCTCGTGCTGCCGCTGATCGGCTTCCTGCTGACCGTGTGGCTGTGGACCAGCTTGTCGGGCCTGACGTTGGTGATCGGGTTGTCTTGGCTGACAGTGGGATTCGTGTGGTTGGCCGGGGTTACCCGTGGCTTCCAGCGGCCGACGCCGGTACTGGACTTGAAGGAGTAACCCCGGCCTGCCATCGGTCAGGCGACGCTGATGGTCACGTCGATGTTGCCGCGGGTGGCCTTCGAGTACGGGCAGACCTGGTGTGCGTCATCGGCGATGGCCTGGGCGGTCTCCCGATCGACACCCGGGATGGTGACGTTCAGCCGTGCCCGCAGTGAGAATGCCCCGTCCGTGTTGAGCAGGTCGACCTCGGCGTCCACGGCGGTCTCGGCGGGCAGCTTCACGTTGTGCTTGCCCGCGGTCAGGCCCATGGCGCTCAGGAAGCAGGCCGACCAGCCGGCCGCGAACAACTGCTCGGGGTTGGTGCCGGAGCCGTTGCCTCCGGGCGGGGTGAGCTGGATGTCGAGGTTGCCGTCGGAGCTGTAGGCCTCGCCCTGACGCCCGCCGGTGGTGTGGGTCTGGGCGGTGTACAGCACGTTGTCGGTCTGGCTGGCGGTCACGGCGTTCTCCTTCGGGTGGATGGTCGGCTCCAATTGGAGGCGTTAGAGATGAACGCGGGGTGGCCATGTATTTCATCCCGTCCGACTAAATCGGATCCGATATAATTTGGAACATGGCGCCCGAGGCTCCGCAACTCTCCGATTTCCTCTGCTTTGCCGTCTACTCGGCCAACCTCGCGTACGGCAAGGCCTACAAGCCGATCCTGGATCGACACGGCATCACGTACACGCAGTACATCGCGCTCGTCGCGCTCTCGGAACAGGATCACCAGACGGTCGGCGGCCTCGGGGAGAAGTTGTTCCTGGAGTCGAACACGCTGACTCCGATCCTCAAGCGGCTCGAAGCGCTGGGATACGTGACGCGGCAACGCGATCCCGACGACGAGCGTCAGGTGCGCGTCAGCCTCACCGACGCCGGCCGCGCGCTCCGCGCGCAGACCCTGGAGATGGACCTGCTGGCCGCGACGGGGCTGTCACTGGACGAACTCACGACCATGCAACGCGGCGTGTCCACGCTGCGGGACAACCTGCGCAACTACTCGCGATCCGCCGTTGATCCTGCGGCCACGGCGTGAACGTTCGAGTGGGCCGCGCCCTCTGCGCGGGATGAACGTCGACAGTCCTCTGGGATGACCAGGACCGGAGTGGTGGAGTGCGCGACGACGGCGCCGGCCACGCTGCCTTCCAGGTGGCCCAGCAGCCCGCTGCGCCGGTGCGGGCCGACCACGATCAGGCTGGCGTTGTGTTCCTGAGCCGTCTCGACGATGCCTTTCCAGATGGGCGCCGCTTCGACGGTCGCGCTGCGGGCGGAGAAACCCACCCTGGTGGCCAGCGATGCGCCGTGAGCAGCGGTCTGCTCGGCGGCCCGTCGTACCTCGGTCGCCTGGTCGGCGTCGAAATGCGTCGCCTCGACCGGCGTGAATCCGACATCCACCGGTTGCCAAACACAGACCACCAGGGCTTCGCGACCGACGGGCAGTTCGGCTGCGGCGCGTTCGATGGCGCCGGCGGCGCGTAGTGATCCGTCGTAAGCGAATAGCACCGGTCCGGTGGCGGTGACTGACATCGCGCCCGCCTCGGATGCCGTCACCCGCCGGTCACGGGTTGGTTCGGGGATCGGTGCGGGCAGGCCGGGACGGAGCCGCGCCAGCAGGGGCGGCGAGTACCAGGCCGGCGATTCACCGTCGAGGAACTGGTCGAGGTCGGGCTTCTGGGGCCGGGCACCACTGAGTACATAGACAGCCACTCCGAAGACGGCGCCACCGACGGCCAGTCCGAATCCGATCCACAGGGCGTCGCCGGCGCCCGCGGTGAGACCGCCGGCCGCTCTGGCCGCGAAATGGGCGAAGATCGGCGCCACCATGAAGGCGGCCACGGCCCGCAACAACTCGATGATCGCGAACACGCGTTGAAGGCTGTTGGACTGCAGCGAGAATCCGGCGACGAACAGTGCCGGGGCCACCGTGGCGCCCAGCGCCAGCCCGGTCAGCGCCGAGGCGAGCAGGGCCAGCGGCTGGTTGGCCGGAATAGCGAGCCGAAACAGCACGATTCCGGCGGCGAGCAGGCCCATGCCGACGAGCGGAAGGTAGTGCATCGACCGCTTGGAGATGACCGAGCCGAACACGAACGCCATCACAATCGCGCCGCCGAGTTCCGGCAGGTACAGCAGCCCCACCTGTACCGGGCTGTAGGTCTCCATGAAGACCTGGGCTGTCAGCGCGGTCGCCGCCACCGACGCGGCCGCCGCGAACAGCGCGACACCGACGCCGGCGACGGGAATCGCACTGGTCAGCATGGTGCGCACGGTCAGCAATGGCCGGCGGGACCGGAACTGATACACGATGAGCGCCACGATCAGGACCAGGCCGCCGAGCATCGGCACGATCGCCACCGGGTCGGTGAATTCATGGCTGGTCAGTTGTGCGGCACCGATGAAAGCGGCGGCGCAGCCGACCGACGCCAATCCGATGGCCCGCAGGTCACGTGGTGCGTCGAGGTCGGCTGGTGGGGCGTCCTCGAAGGTCAGGGCCGCCATGATGAGGGCTCCGACGGCGATCGCGGCGATGATCCAGAACAGGGGCCGCCATGCGAGGGCCTCGGCCTGCGCACCGCCGATGAACGGGCCGAGCGCGACGGCCCCGAACACGCACATGTTCATGATCACGGCGGTGTGCCGCAGCTTGTCCCGGGGGAAGCCGATGGTCAGCGGCGGCGCCGCGGCGATCAGCAGCATGCTGGTGGCCAGGCCTTGCAGGATGTGACCGCCGATGAACATCGCTCCGTTGACCGCCGACGCGGCGATCACCGACCCCAGGACCAGGACGACTGCGTAGACCAACAGCATCCTGCGCTGGGGCAGGTGCTGGGCGAACTGCACCGCCAGGACCGTGCCCACCGCATAGGCGGCATTACCCAGGCCGAAGCCGAGACTCATGGTCTGCGCCGACAGGTTCAACTGCTCGGAGATGATCGGTACCAGCGGATCGACCGCGGCAGACAATGCCAGGTAGGGGATCAACGCCAGGGTGACCATGGCGGCCACCGCGGGGTACCGGCCGGCGAGTGGACCCTGGCGCATCAGCGCCGCCCGGTGCGGGCTGTGGGCAGTGCCTGGCGCTGCGGCGCCGTGTTCGGACAGTCAACTAACGAGTTCGATTGGCGCACGTGTCCGTGGAACTGTCCGCCCCGCGCGCTTTATTCCGTCCTCGACGATCTGTCCCGCAATGTGGACAGGGCTCACGAAGATTTGCCCGTCGCGCCCGACCCGGCTACGGCTTGAGCTGCACCTTCAAGTCCTCGCCCGAGCGGGAGAACGCCTTCGCGTAACCGTCGGCGGCGTCGTCCAGTGACATCGTGGTGGTGAAGATCCCGTCGACGTCGAGCCGGCCGGCCTGCAGCAGTGGGATCAGCTCCGGCCAGGTCTGCTGTACCGGCGCGGTGGTGAAGCGGATCGTCAGGCTGCGCAGCAGGCAGCCCAGGGCGGGCATCGGGTAGGGCTGCAGGTCGTGCACGCCGACGACGGACACCGTGCCGCCGGCCCGGGCGGCATCGATGGCGTCGTTGATCGAGGCGTCCATCCCCACCGCGTCGATGACGGAGTCCACGCCGAGGCCGCCGGTGGCTTCGCGGATCGCCTGCGCAGACGGCGGGGCGAAGGTGATGGCTCCCGAGGCTTCCGCGCGTTCGCGCCGGGCCTCCACCGGGTCGACGGCGAAAACCTTTGCCGCACCGAGGGTGATGGCGCTGCGCAGGGCGCACATGCCGACCGCGCCCAGGCCGATCACCGCGACGGAGCCGCCGACCGGGATGTCGGCGCGTTTGGCCGCTGCCCAGCCGGTGGCCAGGTTGTCGGTGAGCAGCAGAGCCTGCTCGGTGCTGATGCCCTCCGGCATCTTGAGCAGTTGAAAGTTCGCGGCCGGTACCGCGAGCAGTTCGGCCTGAGCACCCCCGAGGAATCCGGTGCCGAAGATCTGGGGACCCTGCACACACCGGATCGGGTCGTGGGTCGCGCAGCCACTGCAATGCCCGCAGCCCGCGACCGAGGACACCAGCACCCGGTCGCCGACGGCGAATCCGGTGACCTCCGGACCGATTTCGACGATCGTGCCGACGGCCTCATGCCCGACCGACACCGGATCGACGATTGGGTAGTGGCCCTCCAGAAAGTGCAGGTCGGATCCGCAGATCGAGGCGGCCTCGACCTTGACGACGGCCCCGTCGGGTCCGGGCAGGACCGGGTCCGGGCGGGTGTCGACGCTGACCTTTCCGGAACTGTCGACGACGACTGCGCGCATACTCACGCCTCCTGCACTGTGAAGTCTGACCAGACGGGTTCGTTGATGGCGGAACGGTATTCGCTCAGTCGCCACGGGCTGACGGTGTGGATCTCACCGTCGGCGTTCTTGAAATAGGAGTGTTTGACCGAGGGCTGTGCCCACACGGTTTGGCGGATCGCTTCCTGCGAGCGTCGGTGCCATTCCTTGGTCGGTTCGGGCAGCGGCTCCATCGTCTGCAGGCCCTCGGTGATCAGATGTTCCAGGCACTGGTTGATGTAGCGCATCTGAAGTTCGGAGTTGAGAATCAGGCTGCCGCCGTGGGCCAGGTGCGTCCCGGGGCCGTAGGTCATGAAGAAGTTGGGGAAGCCCGGCACCGTGATGCCGCGGTAGGCGTAGGGACGCTGCCCCCAGGCGTCGTGCAGGTCGATGCCGTCGCGACCGGTGATGGTCATCGGGAACAGCACGTCGGTGGCACGAAAACCGGTGGCGTACACGATGATGTCGGCGTCGTACGTCTCGCCGTCGGCCGTGACGATCCCGGTCGGGGTGATGCGTTCGATCGGGGTGCGGATCAGGTCCACGTTGTCGCGTTTGAGCGCGCCCAGCCAGCTGCCGTTGTCCTGCAGTGTGCGCTTACCGGTGGCCGGATAGTCGGGCAGCACCTTGGCCAACAGGTCGGCGTCGTCGCCGACCTGGGTGGTGATCCAGTCGGTGAACATGATGCGGGCGATCGCGTTGATCTCGCTGACCGCGTTGCCCTGATCGTCGTAGTCGGGGTCCACCCGGGCCGCGTCCAGGCCCTTGTCGGCTCCGGGCCACAACAGCAGGAAGCGGTACCAGCGGCCGTAGTACGGCAGGTGTTCCATGGCCCAGCGGACGCCGTCGGCGACGGGCTCGTGGTACATCGGGTTGGGGAACATCCACTGCGCGGTGCGTTGAAAGACCGTGAGGTGGGCGACCTTGTCGGCGATGGCCGGGGCGATCTGGAAGCCGCTGGCACCAGCTCCGATCAGTGCGACCCGCTTGCCGGTGACGTCGACGTCGTGGTCCCACGCCGCTGAGTGAAAGGCCGGTCCCGCAAAGGTTTCCGCGCCGGGGAAGTCGGGGATCTGCGGCCGGTTGAGCTGGCCGACGGCGGTGACGACGGCATTGGCCCGCACGGTTTCGGTGCCGGCGGCCGACCGCACCGTGACGTTCCACATCCCGTCGTCCCACGCGGCGGACACCACCTCGGTGTTCCATCGGATGTTCGGCTCGAGGTCGTGGCGGTCCACCACGTCGCGGAAGTACTGGCGCAGCTCGTGCTGTTCGGCGAAGAAGTGATCCCAGTGGTTGCTGGGTTCGAAGCTGTAGCAGTAGAAGTGGTTGGCCACGTCCACCCGGGCACCGGGATAGCTGTTCTCCCACCAGGTTCCGCCCGGGCCGGCGTTCTTCTCCACCATGGTGAAATCGATGCCGGCCTGCTTGAGGCGCACCCCGGCCAGCACCCCGGACTCGCCGCAGCCGATCACGACGACGCTGAAGTCTTGTGTGTCCTGCAGTGGTGTGGGTCGCCGTGGGTCGACCCCTTCGAGGTCGAGCTCCTCGAGCATCAGCGGCAGGTTGTCCTCGTCGACCGGTTCACACGCCGCCCAGTCCAGCATCTCCCGCACCAGTTCGGCGGGCAGTGGGTCGGGCACGGGACAGTCACGGTCGCGGTAGTCGGCGATCACCGGCAGCGCCACCTCACGGGCCCGGGCCTTGTCTTCCTCGCTCATGAAGCCCTGGACCTCGTTGAGGAACAGGCCGGCCTGTTTGAACTCGCGGATGTACCGCGGGTCGCCGGTGATGTGCACGAGCGAGAGCAGCAGCGTCGGCACGCTGACCTGCTCTAACGCCGCCGCGATGTCGGCATCGGGGGTGGTGAACGGCTGGCCGACATGGAAACTCCGGGTCACGCGGCGTTACGCTACTGCCCGTAGCGTTATGTGACAAGGGGTGGTTGGGGCGCGCACCCGTCGGACGACCGGCGGGTGCAGGCACCGACGGCTGCGCGTAGCTACTCGGTCAGCCGGCTGGGCGCGGCTTGTCGCCATGAGTCGAGCAAAATGTCGCGGAGTTCCTGCGAATCCTCGAGTGCAGCCAACCGGACCCGTACCCAGGCTGACGCGGCCTCGTGTTGGGGCACCCAGAACTTCTGCGGTTCGGCCGCGATCAATTCCTCGCGGTCAAATCGGGGGCAGCGCACGGCAAATGAGGTTTCGTCGTCGGGCACCGTAATGAACATCTTGCCCGCGACGTCGAAGGTCGGATGGCCCCAGCGCTCCTTCTCGGCGGTCTCCGGGAAGGAGAGCGCGATGCTGCGCACATCGTCAGCGTCGAGCACGGGTATCGGCCTCCGATCGAGCAGGGGGTTTGCGCTCAGGCAGCCTACCGAGATGCCCCATCGCGCAACCGCGCTCCGTGGCTGGTCGGCGTTTTGAAACCCACAGTGCTGCTACGCCTGGCCGCCGATCCACTCCTCATAGAACGCCGGCATCTGGGAGGCCCGTCCGGTGAACTCCGGGGTGCGCTTGTCGAGGAAGGCCCGCACGCCGTCGTGACCGTCGCCGATGCTCGTGTAGAACATGGCCAGTGAGTCGACCCGGTGCGCGTCGACGGGGTGCGGCTCGGCGGCGTTGCGGTACAGCATCTGCCGCATGAGCGCGACCGAGACCGGTGAGCGGTCGCGGGTCCACGCGTCCGCCATCGCCCGTGCCTCGGCGATCAACGCGTCCGGCTCGTGGACGTCCTGGGCCAGCCCGATCTCGCGGGCAGCCTCTGCGGTGAGGATGTCAGAGCGGTAGACCAGGTCCAAAGCCGCTGGCATGCCGACGATTCGGGGTAGGAACCAGGTGGAACACGCTTCCGGTGTGATCCCGAGTTTTCCGAAGACCAGCCCGAAGCGGGCCTTCGTCGACATGAGCCGGGCATCCATGGCCAGCGTCATCGTTGCGCCGATCCCCACCGCGGCCCCGTTGATCGCAGCGATGACAGGCTTGCGGCAGGCGTAGATCGCCAGGGTGACCCGACCGCCGGTGTCCCGGACCCGGCGCAGTTCGGGATCGTCGAGGTCGGCCATATCGGCCAGGCTTGGTGACTTCGACTCGTCGAGGCCGAACACATTGCCCTGGCTCGACAGGTCCATGCCGGCGCAGAATGCCCGGCCCTCGCCCGTCACGATGACGGCACGCACGGCGTCATTGTCGTTGACGGTCACAAAGGTGCGCTCCAACTCGTCGGCCATCTCGACGGTGAAGGCATTGAGGTTGTCCGGGCGATCGAGGACGACGGTCAGGATTCCGTCGTCGAGCTCGTGCCGGATCGTTTTGTACTCCACAGGTGCTCCTTCTCGGGTGAGTTGGTACTCAGCTTGCCCAAGGCGGGATTCTCGCGGCAACGGAGGCAACGGCCGTCACCCGTGGACGCGCGCTCCCGCTGCGTCGGCGTGCGCTGGTGCGTGCCGTGGCGGTCGCAGGTCGAGCGTGCGTCGGCACGCTGTGACCAGTTGGTCGTAGAGCTCGCTGTCGTCGAGGCCGGCGAATTCCACCCCGACCGCCGCCGAGATGCCTGCCATCACGATCGCGGCGCGGACCTGGCCGCCCACGCCAGGTTCCGCACCGGCGAGCAGATCGGCCTGTCGCTTCACGATCGCACGCCAGTGCGGTTGCCCTCGGAGCAGTTCGGTGACGCCGGGATCGCCGGTGAGGATGGGAAACAGGTCGCGGTGCGATACGGCGAGGGAAATGTAGCCGGTGAGCATCGATTCGGCTTGGGCGCGACTCCCACGCTGCGATTCGGCGGTCGCCACGAGGGCGGCAAGCTCGCTGACGACGGGCTCCATGATGGCGGTGAGCAGCTCATCGCGAGTGCGGAAATGGTGGTAGATCGCCGATTTCGTCAGACCGAGCTCATCGGAGATCATCTGCAGCGAGGTTCCGGCGACGCTGTGCCGCCGGAACAGCTCGATAGCGGCCTCGATCAACTTCTGCCGGGTCGTACCGGCGGCGCCCGCCGCGGAACCGCTCACCGGGCCGGCCTAAATGTAGCTTTCCTAACAAAATCGCCCTGACTGACCATTCGTACAGTATATGCCTGTACGATTGGTCAGGAACCAGCTGTACGTTTGGTCAGTATTTCTGCGCCAAGTTGGTCAGCTTGCCTCAGCCCAGTCGAGGAGAACACCATGCCGTTGAACACCGCACCGCAGCAGACTTCGTCCACCGATACGTCCCCGCTCCAGGGCGTCGATTTCTTCCACGATGCCGCGTTGGTCGCGGATCCCTACCCGATCCTTGAGCGCATGCGGACTGCCAGTCCCGTGCTTCGCGAGCCGTCGCAGAACGTGGTGATCGTGACCGGGTACGACGAAGCATTGGCGGTGGTCAGCGACCACGACTCGTTCTCGTCATGCAACACCGTCACCGGCCCGACCCCCGGGTTCCCGGTACCGCTGGAGGGGCTCGACGAGGCGGAAGTCCGTGCGCTGATCGAGGCCCACCGTGCCGAATTGCCGTTCAGTGACCAACTTCCGTCGTTCGACCCGCCGACGCACACGGCGCACCGCTCGCTGCTGAGCCGCCTGATCACCCCCAAACGCCTGAAGGAGAACGAGGCGTTCATGTGGCGCCTGGCCGATCAGGTGCTGCAGCCGTATGTCGCCGGTGGTGGGGGTGAGTTCCTCGGTGCCGTCGCGAATCCCTTCGCGCTGTTGGTCATTGCAGATCTCCTCGGTGTCCCCGAGGCGGACCGTCCCGAACTCACCGAACGGCTGACCGGGGACAACTCGCTGGGCAGTACGGATGACACGGTCATGACGCACGCGCCGCTGGAATTCCTCTACCACCGTTTCGCCGACTACATCTCGGAGCGGCGCCGCGAACCTCGCGGTGACGTCATGACCGAGATGGCGCACGCGACGTTCCCGGATGGGTCGACCCCGGACGTCATGGATGTGGTGCGGGTGGCAGCCAATCTCTTCTCGGCCGGTCAGGAGACCACGGTCCGACTGCTGTCCTCGGCATTGAAGATCCTGGCCGAGAATCCCGAACTCCAAGAGCAGCTGCGCCGTACCCCCGACCAGGTCCCGAACTTCGTCGAAGAGGCGCTGCGCTTCGAGAGCCCGATCCGCGGGGATTTCCGGTTGGCCCGCGCCACCACGACCGTCGGCGGTGTCGAGATCCCCCCGGGGACTGTGGTGATGGTGCATTACGGTGCGGCCAACCGGGATCCGCGCCAGTTCGACAACCCTGACGTCTTCGACCTCGACCGGCACAACGCCCGCCGGCACATTGCGTTCGGCCGCGGTGTCCACAGCTGCGTCGGCGCACCCCTGGCCCGGGCCGAGGCGAAAGTGGTGATCCAGCGGCTGCTGGCGAGCACCGGTGCGATCGAGATCGACGAGGCGCGGCACGGGGCCGCCGACGCGCGACGTTACGACTATGTGCCGACCTACATCCTGCGTGGTCTCACCGACCTGCACCTCAACCTGACCCCGGCCGCGGACACGACAAAGGTGTCCCGATGAAAGTCGTCGTCGATGACGATCTGTGCCGTGGACACGGTGTGTGCGCGGCCCTGTGTCCGCAGGTGTTCACGGTGACCGACGGCGGCTACGCCGAGGCCATCGCCACCGACATCCCTCCCGAGCTCGAAGGCGCCGTCGCCGAAGCGGTCGACGGCTGCCCGGAGCGGGCCATCCGTATCTAGCTCATTAGTCAAGGAAAGAGTAATCATGTCAACAGATTTCGAGCGTCCCGACCGCACCGTTTTCGACCTGACCGGCAAGGTGGTGGTCGTCGTGGGCGGCGGGCAGATGCCCGGACCCAAGATCGGCAACGGCCGCGCCACCGCCATCGTGGCGGCGCGCCACGGCGCCGAGGTGGTGGTCGTCGACCGCAATCTCGCTGCCGCACAGGAGACGGTGGACATGATCACCGTGGAGAAGGGCAACGCGTACGCGGTCCAGGCGGACGTCGCCGAAAAGGATGACTGTCAGCGCATCTTCGACACCGCGATGCAGAACAGCGGCCGCGTGGACGGAATGGTGTACAGCGTGGCTATCAACCCGCCCTTCGATCGGGTGAACAACTCGATGAGCGCCGACGACTTCAACCATGGCATCAACGTGAACATGCTGGGCTGCTACTACTGCAATCTCTTTGCCGCACAATGCATGGAGAAGAACGAGGGCGGTTCCACCGGCAGCATCATCAACATCTCGTCCATCGCCAGCATCAAGAACGAAGTCGGACTCAACATCGGGATCATGCCCTACGCCCTGGGCAAGTGCGGGTTGAACTACATCACGGAACTGACCGCCGCACAGTTCGCCGCCGCGGGCATCCGCGCCAACACGCTGATGCTCGGCCCGATCGACTCGACGCTGGGCAACACCGATTCCCAGTCGCTGTTCGGGTTCGAGCCCGATGAGGTTGACGAGGCCTACGCCGAAGTGGTGAAGCTGAAGATGGGCCGGGCCAGTGCCTGGGAGACCGGCTATGCGGCGCTGTATCTACTGGCCGATGAATCGCGGTTCATGACCGGGCAGCAGATCCGACTCGACGGCGGCGCCACCCTGGTGCGCTGAGTCTCGACGCCGCCGGTTTCAGGGCTGCGGGTGCGCGGTCGGGCTCTGAGTCGACTCCCACTTGGACTCCAGCGACCGCGTGACCGGTGTGCCGGCGGCCACCTCCCGCTGGAACATCTCGCCGTCGTCCACCTCGAAGGTGACCAGGAAGCCCGATTCGGTCGGTTCCTTGTGGACCACCTTGCCGGCCGGTTCACCGCCACCGAGCGTGATGATGTCACCGGGGGCGACGTCGTCGATGCGGTTGCCGGTGTTGGGTTCAGACATGCTTTGTCGGTAGCCATTTTGAGCTGCGGCCAAACGGTCCGTCTCAGGTGTCGGGAACGTCATCGGCGATCGTTGCCATACTGGCGAGGTGGATGCGTTGGCGACCATCGCGTTGAAACCCGGCGTGGTCATAACCTTGCGACGGGCCCGCCGTGCCGACGTCGCCGAACTGGTCGCGCTGATCACCGCCGACCCGGTCGCGCACACTCGTGGCGATCTCCCGGACCAGGACATCGGTCCGTATCTGGGTGCGTTCGACGCCATCGATGCCGACCCGAGCGAACTGCTCGTGACTGCCGATCGCAACGGAGCGGTCGTGGGCACGTTCCAGCTGAGTTTTCTTCCGGGCCTCGCCCGGCGCGGGGCGACACGCGCGCAGATCGAGGCGGTCAGGGTCCGCGAGGATCATCGAGGGATGGGCCTCGGGGCTGCGATGCTGGGCTGGGCGATCGCCGAAGCGCAGCGGCGTGGTTGTGCACTCATCCAGTTGACCAGCGACGAGCGTCGTGTTGACGCCCATCGCTTCTATGAACGTCTGGGCTTTGTCGCGACGCACGTCGGGTACAAGCTCAACCTCGGCCCTTTGTAGGGCATTTCGGGGTGACCCGACCGCCGGTGTCGCGGACCCGACGCAGCTCGGGATCCGGCGGTAGTTCACTGCGCAACGCCGGCGCGGTCTAGGTTCATGGGGTGGACTTTGACGACTACCGGGCGCACGACGCCACGTCTTTGGCGAAATTGGTTGCTGACAAGCAGGTTTCGGCAGCTGAGCTGCTCGAGGTAGCCCAGCAGCGTGCGGCGGCGGTCAACCCGAAGATCAACGCGATCGTGCGCGACGTTCCAGCGGCGCCGACGGATGATCTGACCGGGCCTTTCGCCGGGGTGCCCTTTCTGATCAAGGATCTTGCGCAGGACTATGCGGGCCTGCCCACCTCGGCCGGCTCGCGTGCGCTCATGTCGCTGAATGCCGCCGAGCACGCCACGGTCGTGCAGCGCTGGATCGACGCGGGCCTGGTCATCTTCGGGAAGACCAACACCCCTGAGTTCGGCGCCAAGGGAATCACCGAGCCGGAGGCATGGGGGCCGGCCCGCAATCCCTGGAATCTGGACAGGTCGCCGGGTGGCAGTTCGGGAGGGTCTGCGGCGGCCGTCGCCGCGGGCATCGTGCCCTGCGCCGGCGCCAACGATGGCGGCGGATCGATCCGCATCCCGGCGGCCAGCTGTGGTCTCGTCGGGCTGAAACCGGGCCGCGGGCTCACCCCGTCGGGTCCGCTGGTCGGAGAATCCATGCACGGCGCGGCCGTTCAGGGCGTCGTCTCACGGACGGTGCGTGACACTGCGGCGATGCTCGATGTCCTCAGCGGCGGCGAGCCCTGGGGGCCGTACGTGCCGGGTCTGCCGGCCGAGTCGTTCGCGTCCTGCGTGGGGGTGGACCCCGGGAAGCTGCGTATCGGGCTGCGAGTGCCGACGGCGATCAACCCGGCGCCACACCGCGAGGCGTTCGCGGCCGTCGAGGCAACTGCCGCCGCGCTCACCGAACTCGGACACCATGTCGAGGAACTTCCCCAAGCACCGTTCGACGACGCCGTGCTGGCCCGCGACTTCCTGTTGACCTGGTTCGTCTACAGCGCATGGGAACTCGCCGAGGCGAAGCGGCTGACCGGCGCGGGTGACGAGTCTTTCGAACGGGACACGCTCATCATGGCGGCGATCGGCCGCGCCACGAGCAGCGTCGACTATCTGGATGCGGTGCAGCGGCGCCAAGAACACACGCGGCGGTTGACCACGTTCTTCGAGTCGTACGACCTGCTGTTGACGCCCGCCTTGGCAACCCTGCCGCCGCGGATTGGCGAGTTCGATCTGCCGGTCGTGCTGCAGCATGCGGCCGACGCACTGATCAAGACGCGTACCGCAAGCCTGTTGCGCTACACCAAGATCGTCGACGACATGGTGGACAAGAACCTCGGTTGGGTGCCCTACACGCAACTGGCGAACATCACGGGCCGGCCGGCGATCTCGCTGCCGCTGCACTGGACCGCGGACGGTATGCCACTCGGTGTCCAGTTCGTCGCACCGCTCGCCGGGGAAGCGCTGCTGCTCAAGCTGGCGGCTCAGCTGGAGCAGGCAATGCCGTGGGCCGGTCGCCTCGCGCCGATCTGAGTTGTGGCCCTATGGATGGAGGTTCCACTGGCCGACATCTTGGGCCAGGGCGTCGTTGACGTCGACTTCGAGCCCGCCGACTACCGGTCCCGGATTCGACGCGGTACTCACCACGCGTTGGTAGAGAACCGCGGCAGGGTGGACCCGCCCGCCGGACCAGGACCGGGTCTGCCACGCCCACGCGCGGCCCGGGGTGCTCGACCTGCCGACGACACCATCACCAATTGCCCACTGGCACGGTCTGATTCCCCCGTAGATGCCGGTGCGCTGCACGCCGAGCACCGAGTTGATTCCGCGGAACCACTGCAGTGCGACGTTGTTCCAGGTGTTGCGGTCGATATCGTCGTCGACGCTGAAGAAGACCGGTGCACTCTGGCCGCCACCTGCCGCGGTGTGCAGTTGCCAGGCGGTGCGGGCATCGGCGACGCCGCCGGCGTACCCGCGCGTGAAGTCCGACGGTGCGGTCCCGCCCGGCTTGCCGTACTGGTAGTTGCTGACGATCACCAGTCCGGCGGCGGTCAGCTGCTTGGCGTAGGGCAGGGTGATCGGTTTCGCGCCCATCGATGAGCCCGGACGCGACGTCGAGACGTAGTTGATCACCCCGGAGTGGCCGGCAGCTTTGATGTGCTGCGCCGGGATCTGACGCATGGCGAAGTCGATCAGCGTCGGGGCGGCGGCCGATGCGACGGGCATCCCTGCCGACGCCACGCCGAGACCGGCCAGCGCTGAGGCCGCAGCGGCGTAGCGCAAGGCGTCGCGCCTGGAAACCTGCACGGCGTGATGTTAACAAAGTGACTGTTGTGACCCTTGTGGGCTCGCGGGTCGTTTTCAGTTTGATGCCGCACCGTTATCCCACCGGTGCGGCCATCACGACAACAACAAGACCACCGCCGCGAGCAGCACTGCGGCAGCGACGAATGCCACCGCGGCGGCTGCCCAGCGGTTGTTCTTGATCCAGATCCGTACCGACGGCACGGTGATGTAGATGTGTGGTTCCGCGCTGACCATGGAGCCCCCTCATGCTGTTGTCGCCAGGCTACGGCGCCGGTGTCACGTCCGTCCCGGCACCCTTGACCGAGGCCTTCGCGCGGTTCTCGGCCCGCACGGCCCGTCGTCCGCGCACGAATCCGGTCGGGGAGATCGCCGCCGACAGCAGGGCGTCTTCGCCCTTGACGAACGGGTGGAAACCGACGCCGGCGCCGCCGCGGCCCTTGACCGGAATGTCGGCGACTTCGGTGACCTTCCAGCTCTTTTCGGATGTCGAGAGGATGGCCTCGCCGTTCTCGCAGCTGATCGGCAGCGCGGCGATCACCTCGTCGCCGGAGTCATCGGCGACGAGCTTCACTCCGGCCACGCCGTTGCCGGCCACGCCCTGCGGGTTCACCGCGGCGGGGTCGATGCGCAGGATCTTGCCGCGCCGCGTCACCAGCGCCAGGTGATAGCCGGCCGGCATCACCCCGGAACGCAGCAGCCCGGTGATGTCCGGCGCCACCGGGATATCGCGGATCTTGAACGGCAGGCCGTTCCCGTTGGTGAACTTGACCCGGCCGTCGGTCCACACCGCCCATCCCAGACCAGAGGTGAGCAGGTCACCGTGGCTGTCGGAGAACACGCCGCGGTCGTCGAGGCGCCAGGAGGTGTTGACCTTCCGCTCCCGGGGGCCGTCCTCGTCGGCGCCCGACGCGGTCGGGGTGGCTTCGAAGTCCAGTACGGTGCGGCGGTCGAATTCGGGTCCCTTGAACAGTTTTGCGGTCTCCACCAGCTCCTTGTCGATCACCTTGCGGCGGGCATCGGGGTTGGAGACCAGTTCGGTCAGTTCGGCGAACTCGGCGTCGAGCTTGTCGGCTTCGGCCTGCAACTCGATCACATCGAGCTTGGTCAACCGTCGAAGCTGCAGGGCCAGAACGTAATTGGCCTGCTCTTCGTCGATCTCGAAGCGTTGTTGCAGTCCCTGTCGGGCGTCGTCGACGGTGTCAGAACCACGGATCACGGCCACCGCGGCGTCGATGTCGAGGTGGATCTTCATCAGGCCCGCCACCAGGTGGCGGCGCGCGGTGACCTTCTCCAGCCGGTACTCGCTGCGGTGCAGCACCACCGAGTCACGCAGATGCAGGAATGCGGAGATCAGTTCCCGCACTGACCACCAGCGTGGCACCCGGTCCTCATCGAGGGCGACCAGGCTGGCGGCGAACGTCGACTCCAGGGGCGTCAGCGCCAGCAGTTGCTCGCGGATGGTCTCGGCGCTGTGGCCACGCTTGGCGGTGACGACGATGCGCAGCCCGTTGCGACGGTCGGTCAGGTCCGACATATCGGCCACGCCGGACAACTCGCCGGACTCGACCAGGGCCCGGATCCTGTCCTGCACAGTGTTACTGGCGACGCCGGGAGGTAGCTCGGTGACGATGACGTTCTTGCCGTCGACGGTCAGGGTGCCGCGGACGGTGAACATGCCGCGGCCGGTGGTGATGTACTCGCGCAGGCCGTTGGAGCCGACCACGGTGGACCCGCAGCCCCAGTCGGGACCGGGGATGAGTTTCATCAACGTGTCATCGGTCGTGTTCGGCCGGGCTAGCAGAGCCCGGCAGGCGGCCATCACCTCACGCGGATTGTGCGCGGGTACCTTGGTGGCCCACCCTTCGGCGATGCCGACCGCGCCGTTGCAGAGCAGCACCGGCCACTGGGCCGGCAGCATCGTGGGCTCGGTCCACTCGCCGTCGAACGTCTGCACCATCGGTACGGCGTGATCGTCGAGCTCCGCGGTCAGCGCGGCGCCGGGAGCCGACAGCCGCATCTCGGTGTAGCGGTCCGCGGCGGGAATGTCGCCCTGGATGCGGGGGAACGCGCCTTGTCCGTCAATGACTTTCACGCGCTGGAACTCAGCGGCCATCAGTGCCGCGGCTCCGTACATCGAGGCGCCGCCGTGTGGGTGCAGGTTACCGGTGACCGCGGAGCAGATCTTCGAGGACTTCTGCGGTTTGTTGCCGGGCAGCAGTTTCGAGTCGTGCATCTGGTAGAGCAGGCGGCGTTGGCCCGGCTTGAGCCCGTCGAACGCAGAAGGGATGGCGCGGTCGCTGACGCTGTAGAGCGCGAACGTCAGCTGGTAGTGATTCCAGTAGTCATCGGCGCTCTGATCGAGCACCAGGTCAGGATTCTGCTCAGGAACATCCAGGGTGGCGGTCACAAGTACTTCTTCCTAGGTCAAGTCGAGCGCTGCGGTGTCGACACGGGCGGCGATCTCGGCCATCCACGTGCGCCGGCCTTCCGGCGGCCCGCCGAACAGGGTGTGGTGCAGCTTGGCTTCGCCGTCGTCGAGATTCACTCGAATCACGGTGCGCCGCTGCGGATCCAGCACGGTGTTCCAGAAATCGTCGGCATCCATCTCGCCGAGACCCTTGTTGCGCTGCACTTCCACCTTGCGCTTGGAGGTGGCCTTCAATTGCGCCACGGCCGCGTCGCGTTCGGACTCGTCCTGGCAGTAGATCCGGTCCTGGCTGTCCTTGACCACGAACAGCGGCGGCAGTGTCACGTAGACCATCCCGGCCTCGACGAGGGGCCGGTAGAAGTCGAGGAACATCGAGATCAGGCTGGAGTTGATGTTGCCGCCGTCGGGGTCGGCGTCGGAGGCGAACAGGATCCGGTCGTAGCGGCACAGCTCCGGATCGCAGTGATCGCGCACGCCGCAGCCCAGGATGCGTTCGATCGAGTCGAATTCGTCCTTGGCCCGCGCCTTGCTCAGTGCAAACCCATAGACGTTGGGCGGCTTGCCTTTCAGGGGGAAGGCCGCCTGGAAGGTGGCGTCGCGCGCCGCCTTGATGGTGCCCAGCGCGGAATCGCCCTCGCACAGGAACAATTCGGCGCCCGAACCGCGGCCGGTCTCCCGGCTGGGCAGCAGCTTCGGCGGCAACGACAGGTTCGTCCCCAGCCCTTTGGCTTTCGACGCCGCGCGGGAGCGGGCCTTCGCACCTTCGGCGCTGCGCCGCGCGCGGGCGGACTCCAGCGCCAGCTTGGTCCACAGCGACACCGCGTCGTTGTTGGCGGGGTTGGCCGCCCAGATGGTGACGCTGCGTGCGACATCCGGGGCCATCGCCACGTTCAGTGACCGCGACGACACCGCCGTCTTGGCCTGCGAGTCCCAGGCCACATCCGGTGCGCGGGTGTCCACGGCCAGGGCGGTGACGGCGACGAAGTCCTGTGGTTCCGGGCCGTCCTCGCCCTTGGCCAGACCCAGGTCGCGGATGCGGGACGCCCGGTCGGCCAGAGCCTCGGAGAGTCCCTTCATCGCGGCGGTGAGGTGGGATCCGCCGTTGGGGGTGCGCACGGTGTTGCAGAACGCGGCGACGGTGGCCGGCTCGGCCGGGCCCGCGGTCAACGACCAGCGGAACGGGGTGGGGCCGCGGCCGGTGGTGTACTCGCCGCGGCCTTCCACGGCGGCACGCACGCCGGGCAGGGGATTGCCTGAGGTGGTGCACATCAGGTCCAGCAGGGTGTCGGTGCCCCACGGGCCGCTGAACTGTTCGAGCAGGGCGGGCGGGACTTCCTCACCGGGCCAGCCCTCGTCGATGACGACCAGGTGCACCCCGGGTGACATTCGCGCCGCGGCATGCGCCCGCAGCAGGACCTCGCCGATGTCCACGGTCGAGTCCGGCACCACCGTCGCGTCGAACAGGATGCGCACCGTGGTGCCGTGCGCGTCGGGCTTGCGGTTGCCGGTGCCACGCAGTTTCTGGGTGTCCGAGCGGGTGAACTCGGCGTCGGGGTCGAAGTCCTTGCCGTCGAAGGTGCCGGGGTAGCCGCCGCCGAAACTCTGCAGGTAGGTCTTGCCGGCCCGGCGCACGGTCACATCGGTACGGGCTGAGATGAACACCGCTGCCGCGGCGCCGATTCCGTTCAGGCCGGCACCGGTGCTGGTGGCGTCGGTGTGCGCGGAGAACTTGCCGCCGGCCCGCGCGGTGCCCAGGGTCTTGACGATGCCGTTCTTCCCGGTGGTGGGGTCGGAGTCGACCGGAAGGCCGCGACCGTCGTCGGCGACGCTGACCGAGCCGTCGGCGTGCAGGGTGATGGTGACCGTGGACCCGCCGTGGCTGGGATCGGCGACCTCTTCGATCGCGTTGTCCACCAGCTCGCGCAGCGCCGTGTTGAGCACGTCGAGCCCAAGGTTGACCGCCGGCCGCAGGCGGGTGTGCTGGACATCGTCGAGCTCGGTGATGTCTGCGGCGTTGTAACTCACTGCTGGTCCTTTCCCACCAGGGCCGATGCCGGAGCGATCGGTTCCAGCCGCCCACTTTCGGCGGGCGGCGTAAGCATTCTCTCTTGGAAGGCAGACAGCCTCCGACAGCCACGGCCGAAAGAATGGGTATCGAATCAAGATCAGATGCCTCGGGGATTGTGCCGGGCCGATCCGCGCGCTGACAAGGTCATCTCCAACTGAGATGGCTCCCATCAAAAACCATCGTTGGACTAGATCAGCTTCCTCGGGTCAGATGGATCGGGTGGCGTTCGCCTCGGCTGCCGGCCCCGCGCGGCTACCAGGTGAATGTCGGTATGTCCCAGTTCAATCCCGAAGGAGCAAAGCAATGCCCGTCGTTCGGTTCCAGATGTCCTCAACGCTCGACCACGTCGCCCTCATGGACGTGCTGACCGACTTCGGGCCGTCCCGGCCAGATCGGTGGCCGACGATCGACGAGGAGCATTTTCACGTGCATGCGTTGGGGGACACCTGGGCAGAAGTGACCGAAGGCACAGCGTCGGCGTGGGAGCGCGCCCGCTACGACTGGGACGCCAAACGCCGGCGCGTCACCGTGACTACCCATGACTCGAAGGTCTTCGGCCCGGGCGGCGGCTGGATATTCCAACTCACGCCGCAGGAGACCGGCACGCGCGTCGACATCGAACTCGTCCGCACTCCCACTGGGCTCAAGCGCAAACTGCTGGCCGCCCTGTTGCCGGCCGTCGCCCCGAGCGCGCTGAAGAAGTCGTTCGCCGGGCCGCTGGCCGCTAGGTGATGGACCAGAACTCCAGCAGCGTCCGGATCGTCGCCACCAGCGGTAGGGGCTGGTCCAGCATCGGGTGGTGGCCGGCCTCGGCGAGTTCGACGAACGGGCCGCGCAGTTGCAGCATCGACCGGATCTGGGCCGCCATCGGCGGTGGGACCACACCGTTCTCGCATCGCAAATACCCGACCCGGCAAGGGATTCGGGCAAAGGTGTGCTCCAGGAGTTCCTGATCGGTGGCTGTCTCGTCCATGAGATGGCCACCGAAGATGTCCGGGTCGAACTTCCACACCCACCCGTTGTCGGTCTTGCGCACGGACTGCACGGCGATGTGGTGACCGATATAGGGCAGCGTCACGTCCTGCTTCGGCACCGCCCGGAATCGGGCCAGGATCTCGTCCTCGGTCGCGTATCCGGCGGTGTCGCGACGCCGGTTGCGCAACCGGACCTCCTCCGGGGCGCGATCACGCAGCGGGGAGTCGATGACCAGGATGCTGTCGATCTGTGCGCCGTAGCGGGTGGCGGCCGAGGCGCCCACCCAGCCGCCCATGCTGTGCCCCACGATGGTGGGCCGGGCTGTGGACCCGGAGGCGTCCGAGGCGGCGAGCACTTCTCGGGCCCAGATCGACAGGGCATATTCCTTGCGGGTGTCGCTCTCGCCGTGCCCACTCAGGTCGGGCGCGACGACACGATGGGTGCGGGCGAAGAACGGGGCGACGTGATCCCACCAGCCGGAGTGGGCGCCGCCGCCATGGACGAACACCAGCGGCGGATTGTCCGGATCACCCCAGCTCCGCACATGGATGGCGCAGCCGTCGACATCGATGGTCGAGTGTTCGGGGGTCTGTTCCAGGGCTGAGGTGAACCACGCCGGGGCATTCGCAAAGGGATGCGGGGCCTCCGCGGGCACGCCACGCCGGAACATGCGGTTCACCTGCTGATTCTGTCTCATCGCCGGAAATCGATCGAGACCCGCCCCGGCGTATGTCGGGCAGAGCCTCCTCCGAGGCTCAGGACAGCGCGAGGCTCGCGCCGAGCGCGATCATCATCACCGCGATCAGCCCGTCGAGGATGCGCCAGGTCATCGGGGTGGCGAACAACCCGGCCAGCCGGCGGGCACCCAGGCCCAGCCCGGTGAACCACACCGCACTCGCGGCCACCGCCCCGGCGCCGAACAGCCACCGCTGCTCGTGGTGTTCGTTGGCCAGCGAGCCGAGCAGTACCACGGTGTCCAGGTAGACGTGGGGATTAAGCCAGGTCAACGCCAGACAGGTGACCAACACCTCGGCCAGGCGCGCCGGCGTGCGCTCGGACGGGTTGAGGGTCGAGGGCCGGAAGGCTCGCCGCGCGGCCAGGACGCCGTAGCCGATCAGGAAGGCCGCCCCGCCGAACTTCGCCACCGCCATGGCGTCGGGGTGCGCGGTGATCAGCGCGCCGACGCCGGCGATGCCGGCGGCGATCAGGATCAGGTCGGAGACCGTGCACAACGCGATGACGGCGACGATGTGCTCCCCACGGATGCCCTGACGCAACACAAAGGCGTTCTGCGCGCCGATCGCGGCGATCAACGCCATGGTGGTGAGGAATCCGATGAGCACAGGTGACGCCATGTGTTCGAGGCTATGGACGTGCGGCGATCAAGTACAGCTAATGATTCTTCAGATGAATTAGCCGTGCTTATGTCGAGGCTAGTGATCGGGCGGGTCGAGTGCCCCCCGCCGCCCCGCTCTGTCGTTTCCAACTCTCCGCTGGCAATTCCATCTTGGGTTCTGTGGGCGAATGCAACAGCGTCTAGCTGAGGAGTTGTTGATGCTGGTGGAGTGAGACCCAACCCGATCTCCGGGTGGACTACGCGTAGCCGACCCACCCCCGGAAGTTGAACGCTAGGAAGAAGTCTGCGATGTTGGTGAAGCCGGCCTCCTCGAGGATGGTGCGGTCTTCCTCTGGTGACACGACGGGGACGCCGGATTCGATTGCAACACGAGCCTTCTGAGCATCCGCGGGAGCGATGCCCGTTGCGACGAGGTATGCCACATGCCGGTCTATCCAGGTCTGTCGTTCAGCCTCATCGCGGTGCGCAATGCTGAGATGCATCACGACGAACGGTGCCCCGGGCGTCAGTCGACGCCGTACCTCGGTCGCTGTACGCAGGCGTTCGTCGGGTGCAAGGAAGTGCAGTGTCAGCAGACTGGTTGCGGCGTCGAAGGGGCCAAGCGGTGCATCGTCGATGTATCCGTTGTGCATCGTCACCCGCGACGCGTTTGATCCGAGGGTCTGTATCGCGAGATCCAGCATCGCGGCCGACGGATCGACCGCATCGAAGGTCCACCCTGGGTGAGTTTCCGCGAGTGCCTTCGTCTCCAGTCCTCCGCCGGCCCCCAGCACCAGCAGCCTCGCGTCAGACGGAGCGCGTTCCTCGATGAGGACGCCGACCAGGCGATGAATGTCGGCCAGGGCGGGCACCATCTGCCCGGCGCGCTTGGCGTACATGGCGACGTGGGCGGGATCGTCAAATGGGTTCGGTGGTGTGGTCACGCCACGAGGCTGGCCGCCTGGGGTCTGAGGTGGCAAGTAAACTTGCCATCTGGGCAATATGTACTTTCGTCACGGTTGTGAGCAGCGGGCACGACGTCGTCGCCGAACCTACTGCGCCGCGGCACCACACCTCAGTGCGTTAGTCCACGCCTTGGTTCAATCATGCAACGACAACCTCGCCCGAACGTCTGGACCAAACCACCGTTCCAATCCTGGGCGGCATCGGAATCTACTGCACCAGAATCAACGACTCACGACTGGCCAGGAATCGCCCCAGCACCGCATCAGGGACACGCGGCGGGCTCCGGAGAGTCGCTCGCATCGGTCCCTGTGCTGTGCCGGTCGATGTCTGAGTCGATCTGCCGGTTCGCACGGCGGACCGCCCAGTACACCACCACGGATACCGCGCCGAGCAGTGGATAGCCCATGGCGATCCGAGCAGAAGCCAGCCAGCCGGTGAAGCCGCCATCGTAAAGCCATTGCTGCACAACGAATCGCGCAAAAAACAGCGCCACGAATGCCAGCGTGGCGACGTCGAACGCGTGCAGCGCCACGGTGTCGGCGCGCCATGATCGATCGGGCCCGGCGCTACGCAGCAGGTTCCATATCACTCCGACCAACGGGCGCCGTAGCAAGAGGGATACGGAAAACACGGTCGCCATCGCCAGACTGAGCCAGATTCCCGGCAGGAAATAGTCTTCGGCGGAGCCGGTGTAGTAGGCGATCAGCGCGGCGACGACGACCCCGAACAGTGCCGATACCGCCGGCTGAATAGGCTGCTTGCGCAACAGCCGGAACACGATCAGACCGACGCTGACGCCGACGGATATCACGACCGCGGCGTCCAGACCGGCGATCGCGTTCGCGATGACGTAGGCAAACGTGGGCAGGCTGGCATACACCAGCCCGGACACCCCGCCCACCCGTTCGAGCAACGTTGGTGAATGTCCCTGCCCCGGTCCGTTGGTCACGACTTCCGTCCCTCACCGAGGTGCTCGGCGAGAAAGCGATCGACGGTCTTGTACATGTCGATCACGTTGTCCGGGTTGACGAATCCGTGCCCCTCGTCGTGTTTGATCATGTACTCCACCTCGACTCCGCGGTCGCGCAACGCCTTGACCAGGTTGTCGGATTCGGCCTGGACCACGCGAACATCGTTGGCGCCCTGAATGACCAGCAGTGGCGTGCGGATCTGGTCGACCTTCGTGATCGGTGAACGCGACAGCATGTCAGCCAACTGGTCCGGGTCGTCGGGGTTGCCGACGAACAGGTGCCAGTTGTTGGCCAGATGCGGGCGCGCGATCTCGGGTAGCGTCCGCATGAAGTTGCTCAGATCGGAGATGCCGACGTAATCGACTGCGGCGGCGAACACATCGGGTGTGAAGGTGACGCCCACCAGCGTCGCGTATCCACCGTAAGAGCCGCCGAAGATGGCGATCCGCTTCGGATCCGCATACCCCTGCTCGACGGCCCAGTCCACACTGTCGATCAGATCGTCGTGCATCTTGCCGGCGAACTCACCGACCGCGGCCTTGGTGAAGGCCTTGCCGAAGCCCGCCGATCCGCGGAAGTTGACCTGCAGCACCGCATATCCGCGGTTGGCCAGCAGCTGCACCGGCGGGGTGAACATCCAGCCGTCCCGCGTCCAGGGCCCGCCGTGCACCAGTAGCACCATCGGCAGATCCTTCGGCGGCACCCCGACCGGCAGGGTCAGATACCCGTGCAGATCAAGCCCGTCGCGCGAGCGGATGGTGACCGGCTCCATCGCCGCCAGGGCCTCGGGATCCAGCTGCGGATGAGACCCGAACAGCAGCCGGCTGTCCCCGGTGTCGTGGTCGTAGAGGTAGGTCATCCCGGCTTCGCGGTCATGGGTGAAGCTGACCACCCAGCGTCGGCCGGTCAGGTCGGAGCTCAGGGCGTTCACGTCGCCATCGGACAGTTTCTCCAGGTTCGCCAGCACGGCCGCGAAGTGCGGATCCAGCGGCTGAATCACCTGTCGCTCCAATAGATACCGCACCCCGAGCAGATCGCCGGTGCGCCGGTCCAGGATCAGCGGCTCGGCCAGCGTGGTGAACACGCTGGCCCGGGTGTCCACGTCGTAGACCGGATGGCTGTCGACGTGGGTCTGCTCGCCGGTGATGACGTCGACGCGCACGATGCGGGTCCGGTCGGTGCCGTCGTTGGAGCCGACCCAGATGCCGGTGCCGTCGGGGGTGACGGTGATCGGGTACAGCCCCAGCGTGTAGTCACGGCCGTCGACGGTGACGATGGAGCGCAGTGTCTCGGTCTGCGGTTCCCACTGCAACAGCTCCACGTCACCGTCGGCGGTCAGTGCGGTGGAAAACAAGTCGCCGTTGCTGCTGGCCCGCCAGCCTGCTCCCTTGCCGGGGTTCTTCGCCACCATGGTGAGTTCACCGGTGGCGATGTCCAGCTCGTAGGCGTCCATCAGAGTAGGTGTGCGCTTGTTGGAGTACACCATCGCCTTGGCCGGATCGCCGAGCAGTTCATGGCCGGCCATCGCTCCCGGGAACGGGGTCAGATCGACCGCACCGGACTCGGGGTCCTGCGGGTCGGCCCGGAAGACATGCCAGTTCTCGTCGCCGCCGGTGTCCTGCAGGTAGAGCAACCAGCGGGAGTCCCTGGTCCACTCGTAATGAATGATGCTGCGGGTGCTGTCGGCGGTAATGCGCTGCGGGTCGCCGTCGAGGTTGTCCACGTCCTGGATCCAGATGTTGAGGCGGTCCCGCCATGGCGCGAGGTAGGCGATACGGGTGCCGTCGGGTGAGATCGATGCCTGCGCGCGGGCGGGCGGCGCGAACAGATCGTCGACGGGGAGCAACTCAGGTGTTGGCATCCCTCCATCGCACACTCGGACGTAACGGCACAGTCAAGTCCCGGGCATGGGCCTGGGCATGATGGACAGGTGGCGTGGAGTACTCGGGAGATCGCCGAACTGGCCGGCACCAGCTTGCGCGCCGTCCGCCATTACCACCAGGTCGGTCTGCTCCCGGAGCCCGAACGCCGGTCAAACGGGTACAAGCGGTACGGCGTGGCGCACCTGGTCCGGTTGGTCCGCATCAAACGGCTCGTCGACTTGGGGTTCTCGCTCCCGCAGATAGGGGCGATGGGTGACACCGACGAGCATCCCGAACAGGCGTTGCGGGAACTGGACGCCGAGCTGGCGGCGACCATCGACCGGTTGCAGCGGGCCCGTGAGGAGCTCGGCGAGCTGCTGGAGACTTCCGCGCCTACGGATCTGCCGCCCGAGTTCGCGCCCGTGGGCGCCGTCGCCAAGATGACCGACGCGGATCGCAAACTGGTGGTGGTCCTGAGCCGGGTGCTGGGCCCGCGCGGCCGACAGGTCTATGCCGACCTGATCAGGGACACCCGCGAGGATCCGGCCGCATCGGAGCTGGACACGCTGTCCGCCGACGCCGACGAGGCGACCCGCCAGGATCTCGCCGAGCGGCTGGCGCCCTACATCTGGTCGGTCCGGCAGGGTCATCCCGGACTTGCCGAGGCCCGCGCCGACGCGCCGCGCGGTGCGAACTTCGCCGAGAAGACCATCGATGACGCGATGGCCGATCTCTACAATCCGGCGCAGATGGACGTGTTGCGCCGGGCCGGTCAGATCGTGCGGCGGCTGGCTACCTAGGTTTTGGGAAGGAAATAGGCAACCTACCGCCGGCGGGGGTGGCCCGCTTCTCGCCGCTCTGGGCTCGCAGAACCGACTGACATCGCCATGCTTCACTGGGGCGATGGATGCAGAGCGCTCTGAGACGGCCAGCGGGCGAACGCGCGGCCGGCGTGCTCGGCAGGGGCCGACCCAGCGGACGGTGAAGCGGGCAGAACGGCACGACCGGGTCTACGAAGCCGCCATCGCGCTGTTCGTCGAACGCGGATTCGAGGCGTCCTCGATGGACGAGATCGCCGATCGGTCGGGACTGTCGCGGAGCACAGTCTTCACGCATTTTCCCCGCAAGACGCTCTTCCTTGAGGAATGGATGCGGCGACGACGGAACGAGGCCTGGCAGTCCGCGCGAACTGACGGGATGGCGGGTCGGCCGCTTCGTGAAGTGCTCGGCGTCTACCTGGACGCCCTGGCCACCTCGAATTCCATTGCCCGTGCGGAGATGTGCGCGCTGGTCCCGCCCACCCTCCTGCACACGACGATGCTGGTCGACCATCCGGTCGGGGTGGACCTCGCCGCCCTGATCGTGGAGACCGAGGCGGTCCTTCGACCGTCGGTGCGACCGGAACGGGTCGGACAGCTGCTCGCGTCGGGCTACGTTTCTGCGATGTCGCAGTGGGTCCAGGAGGAGCCTCCGGTGTCCGATCTCGGCGCCGAACTGAGCGCGTTGCTGGACCTCGTGCTGTCGGGCGCTCAGTCGGACGAAGCCGAGTAGCCGCTCTACCTGGTGCTATGCCGGGAAGCCGGACTCAAGTCTTGTTTCGTTGTCGATTCGCTCGTAGGGTTTCAGCGATGACCACACTCATCACCGGCGCGACGGGTGGAATCGGAGCGAGCCTCGTTGGACGATTGGCATCGGCCGACCGGGCCGTGAGGGCAGGCAGTCGCGATCCCCGCAGAGCGGCGGGACTGGGCGTCGACATCGTCGAACTGGATCTCACCGCGCCGGAAACCTTCGACGAGGCATTGGTGGAAGTCGACCGCATTTTCCTCTACGCGGAACCCGCCGCCATCGAGGACTTCGTCGACTGTGCAGAGCGCGCAGGTGTCCGGCGGGTCGTCCTGCTCTCCTCGGACTCGGCTGAGATGGGCAACGCGGAACACAACTCGCTGGCGCGACATCACACTGACGTTGAAACCGCCCTTGCTGCAGCGCCGTTCAGCACTACGGTGCTGCGACCGGGGACATTCGCCACCATGACGCTCGACTGGGCATCGTTCATCCGCGCCGGAGTCCCGGTCGAGCAGCCCTTCTGGGAGGCCTGTCTCGACGTTATCCATCCCGAGGACATTGCCGACGTGGCCGAGTGCGCGCTCATCGACGACGATCTGGATGGGCTCGCCCTGCCTCTTGGCGGCCCCGAGGTGCTCAGCTTCCATCAGCAACGCGACATTCTGGCAAGCCTGCTCGCGCGAGAGCTGGAGTGGCGCGAACCCAGCAGAGAACAAGCTGTGCAACATCTTTCGAGGCACGCTCCGCTACCTCTGGTCGACGCCATTCTCGACTACTGGTCGCAGCTGCCGCGACACCAGGACGAGGCGCGCCGATCTGTCGAGCGCATCACCGGACGGCCCGGACGCACCTTCCGCCAGTGGGCCGGCGAGCGGCTCGATTCGTTCCGCTGATCGCCGGGGCCGGCGAACTGTGGGATCAGATGAGGCCGAGTGGTCCGGCGAGTTCGGTAAGTGAGGGAATCAGTTTGTCGGGTCCGGTCAGGACTTGCACGGGCACGTGGGTCGCGCCGGCAACGAGATGCTCTTTCAGTCTGGTTGCGACGGCGTCAGTGCTGCCATGCGCGACGAGGGCGTCGACCAGGGCGTCGCTGCCGGGGGCGGTGACGTCGGAGTCGTTGAACCCCAGCCGCTTCCAGTTGTTCACATAGTTGGTCCCGTTGAGATAGGTGGCGAGAGCTTCGCGTCCGATGGCCCGTGCCTGGGCCGCGTCCGTGTTCAGCACCACCTTGTGGGCCGGGGCGATGAAAGCATCCGGCCCGACCAAGGCGCGCGCCTGAGCGGTGTGTTGCGGGGTGGTCAGGTAGGGATGGGCTCCCGCGCTGCGGCGCGCGGCCAGTGTCAGGACCTGGGGGCCGAGCGCAGCGACGACGCGCTGGTCCTTTGGCACGCCGTATTCATCGAGTTTGGTGAGGTACTCGGTGAGCGCGTCGTAGGGTTTCTTGTACTCGGCGATCAGCTCGGGATGTCCCGCCCCGATCCCGAGCAGGAATCGTCCTGGGTGGGCTGTCTCGATGCGGTGAAACGACTCGGCGACCCGACCGGCGGCCGCCGACCAGATGTTGACGATGCCCGTTGCCACCTTCAGCGACTTGGTCGGCTCAAGGATTGACTCGACCCAGTCGAGTTCGGCTGGCGGCGAGCCGCCTGCCCAGATCGCGCCGTAGCCGAGCGCCTCGATATCCCTCAGCTGTGCGGCGGCCATTTGTTCCCACTGCTGGAAAAGACCGAACACACCGAAGGTGCCCAGATTTAAACTAGTCATCAGTCAATCAACCAGTCGTCAACCCACGAATATTCCGATATGTACTGCAGGACTTCAACTTTGATTACGACTGGCATCGTGTTCACTCCAACAGCTGACTGCAAGTGGGTGTGGTGGGTACGCCGTTGAAGCGGTCGGCGATCCAGGCCATGCTCCGCTCGCCGTCGACGAAGGCGGTCAGGAGTGAGTTGGTATCCGTCTTGTTGAGGAAAGGTGGTTGCTCGTTGGTCCACAACGTGACGTCGGCGCCCAGCGCACACCAATCTTTCGCGGTTGCCACCACCGATTCATATGGCGCGAAAGAATCCCATCGGTTATGCGAAAGGTACACCGGACCAGCGGGTTTCACGTTGCCGATTCGCTGCATGGCCAGGATGGAGCTCAGTGGCTCCTCGCGCACCGATTGATAGAGGTCCTTTTTGAACCATGGCTGCAGATGGCGGAACGCGTAGTTGATGCCGGTTTGGATCATGCACTGTCGGCTGGTGTTGGCCAACATCTCCACACCGCGCGGGGTGAGGGAATCCGCGATCGGTTGGGTCATGTCGGGATACGCTTCTTGAATCCCCCGTAGTACCCAGCCAAGGGATCCGGCGAGCTGGTTCCCGTCGAGAGGCGGCAACATGCTGGGCAGATCGGTCGTGGCGCCGTTGGCATAGGTTCCAACAACGTTGAGCTCGGGTGCGTACGCGCCGGCCAGCTCGGCCGCCGCCAATGCGGCATGTCCGCCGCCTGCCAGCCAGCCCCAGAAAGCAACGGGTCCATGCGGATCCAACGTGGTATCAGGCAGTTTCATCGCTGCCCGCGCCGCATCGTTCAGTGCTGTCCCGCCCGCGACCCGGTTCAGGAACTGCGGCGCCATCTGACTGTGCACTCCCAATCCGACACCATCGGTGACCGCTATCGCGAAGCCGCGCGCCAGCAGAGTCGCGATGAACCCTTCCTCGAGGTTGAACATCAGGTCGAATCCCGTATCCAACGAGGCATGGATGCCTTGGTTGAATAGGCGGGACGGAGCACACTGCTCTCCCATTCCGTAAGGGGCTGTGGCGTAGGCAAGCAACGGGCGGGGACCGCTGCCGGTCCAGGCGACATCAGGCTCGATATAGGTACCCGTGACCGCCACGGGATGTCCCTGAGCATCGGTGCTGCGATACATGATTCGCGTTCCGGTCCCCACGAAGGAGCCCAGTTGTCCGGAAGGTTCCAGAACCAGCCTGGACGGCTCCGTTCGGATGAGATCACCCGGTGCGCCCGCGGGCAGGGGATCCGGCGGCGTGTAGAACGCCCAGTACTGTGATTCGTCAGCCCGGGCAACCGGGGCACTCACCGAAAACAACGCTGATACAACGGCATACAGGATGATGATCACCGACCTGATCCAGCTTCTCGCGTGACATTTCGGGACGTGGGCAGATTCGTCACCCGAAAAGGGAATCATCGTTGGTTTCCTTTGGTTGGACTGTTGGACGGCGGATGTGTCGCCGCCCGGAGATGGCGCAAAGCAGCCCAGCCCAACGCCGTAATGGCATGTGCTGGTGCTTGTTTGGATCAGAGGTTGTCAACGCCCGATGGGTGGGGTGGCGAGCTAGCTGAGCAAGGCCGCGAGCGCCCTCGCGAACACGGTGATGGCGTGATCGCCGTCGTCGAGTACGCCTGCCAATAAGGGGAAGCTGTGCGGCATGCCCTTGTACTCATGGGTTTGCACTTTGACTCCCGCCGCGGCGAGCCTGGCACCGTAGCGGTGTGCGTCGTCGGCAACGGGATCGATCTGAGCACTGACGATCACTGCAGGTGGGGCGTCCACGAGGTGCTGCGTCAGCAACGGCGAGGCGAGGCTCGAACGACGGTCGTCCAGTTCCGGTACGTACATGTCGTATGCCCATTCAAGCGCGGCCCGGGTGAGGAAGGGGCCGTCTTTGTACCGTTCGACCGAGTCACCACTCATGGTGGCATCGAGTGCAGGGCACAGCAGACCTTGGGCCTTGACCGGAGGACCTTGTTCTCGCGAGGCAAGTGCAATGCTGGCCGCCAGTGCACCCCCGGAGGAATCGCCGGCGACCGCGAGAGCTTCGGGGTCGATGCCTAGTTCTTCGGCATGCTCACTCACCCAGGCATAGGCATCGGCGGCGTCATCATGAGCACGGGGAAACTGGTCTTCAGGTGCCAGGCGGTAGGCCACGGATATCACGGTGAGTTCGCCCCGCACGCAGAGTTTCCGGCATAGCCGATCGTGGGTGTCGAGGCTTCCGCGTACGAATGCACCGCCATGAAGATAGACAACAGCCGGCAGTGCCGGTGCGGCTACGGGCGGGCGGTAACACCGCGCCGTGACCACACCCTCGCGAACCGGAACCGTGAAATCATCGACTGTGCAACGATTGTCAACGTCACCGGCCAACGTGACCAACTTCTCTCCGGCCTGCCGGTAGGCCGCGATCGGCATCTCCCACGGCTGCGGGGCGGGACGTCCGGACAGGGACTGCAACAGCTGCTGGACCTGCGCGTGCAGTGCACTCATGCCACGACTCGGAAGACTTGGAATTCGACGATTGGTCCGGGTTGGATGCGTCCTTGTCCGACGAAGATGCTTTGGTTGACCCAGGCGTATTTGGGGTCGCCGGATTCCAGGCGTGGGGTGGTGACGAAGTAGTGGTCGCCGAAGTCGGTGCCGCTGCTGCCGCCGCCGAGGGCGCCTGCGGCGGCTTCGTTGACCTCGACCAGGCCTTGGTAGCTCATGTAGATGACCGCACCGTCGTCGGTGTAGAACTGGGCACGCACATCGAGTCGGCCGTAGCCGTCTTCGCCGGCTAGTAGCCAGTCTCCGCCGCCGGGGGCGGCGGTGCCGTTGAATCGGTTTCCGGTGACTTTGCCTCCGGTGACGGCGAGGACTTGGCGCAGCCCGTACGGGCCCGGGCCGACGATCTGGGGTTCGGCGAGCTCTGCGGTGTAGCTGAACTCCGGCTCCAATTTCACTGTTAGACCTCCATTTTCGAGCGGGCTGACTTCAGCGCCGCGGTGGATCCGAGAGTGCACCATATGTGGGTGATAGTCAACACATTGTCGAGTTTTACTTGACTTCGCCGACTGGAGCTCATTTTTAGAAGTAGACACTGTGTTGACTGTTATCGACTGTGAGTCTACTCTCAAATTCGCCAAGGCCGTGACACCGCACACCGGCGTACGGCGCTACAACGACACAAGAGGATTGACATGGCCACGAGATCGGACGTCGACCAGATCCAACCGTCAACTTCACGCGACGGCGAGAGCTACGTCTCCCACCGTGAAGACATCCACTTCAACATGACCGGTGACTTCATGACCGGGGTGGATTTCTGGATTCACGCGACTGGTGAGACCACCAACGGTCAGCTGATCGTCATCGAGACCAACTGGGTGCGTGGTACCGAACCGGTCTGGCACATCCACCACCGCGAAGAAGAAGGCTTCTTCGTGATGGACGGTGAAATCAAGATCCACACCGAGGCCGGTTCCTACAACGCCAAGAAAGGCCAGTTCGTCTGGGGGCGCAAGGATCAGCGGCACACCTACGAGGTGGTCGGTGACGAAGCCCGGATCCTCGTGGTGTTCGTGCCCGGCCCCGACAGCGAGGGTTTCGAGCCCAACGGCGGTATCGACAAGTACTTCTACGAAGCGCGCGATCGCGAGCTCCGCACACCCGAGCAGCTGCAGGCCGAGGTCGAGAACCTGAAGGTCAACTACGGCCTGGAGATGTTCCCCGAAATTCCGCATCCCCGCCAGAACGCGTGAGCGTGGTTGTCGGTTCGGATATTTGGCATTACTGACCCATTGGAGTTGCTGTGACCATCGATGTATCTCTTGACACCGTGCCGCATTGGATCGGCGGCGCGGCAGTCTCCTCGACCGAGGGGCCGCGAGCCGAGATCCATGATCCCGCTACAGGGAGCGTGATCGGGACCGTCGTACTGGGCGGCGCCGATGCCGTCGACGAAGCTGTCGCCAATGCCCGCACTGCGGCGGTCGCCTGGGCCGACACCCCCGGCCCAGCCCGGGCGGCGATACTGCATCGTTTCCGGGCTTTGCTGCACGAGCAGGTGGACGACCTGGCGTCGATCATCACGGCCGAACAGGGCAAGACGCTCGCAGACGCCCGGGGAGAACTGGCGCGCTCGATCGAAGCCGTCGACGTGTCGCTTTCGGTGGTGCAGCAACTCAAGGGGGAGTACGCCGAGCAGGTTGCCAATGGGGTCGACACGTACTCCTTCCGGCAACCGCTCGGTGTATGCGCCGGCATCACACCGTTCAACTTTCCGGTCATGGTGCCGGTATCGATGTTCGCAGCCGCGATTGCGTGCGGGAACGCGTTCGTGCTCAAGCCAAGTGAACAGGTGCCGTCGGCATCGGTGCGGTTGGCGCAGATCGCGAGCGAAGCAGGATTGCCCGACGGCGTGCTGAACGTTGTGCACGGCGGTGTGGAGGCAGCCGAGGCACTCATCGACCACCCCGATGTCGCGGCGGTCTCGTTCGTCGGGTCCACTCCTGTCGCACGTGCGATCTACCGGCGCTCGGCAGAAGCAGGCAAGAAAGTGCAGGCACTTGGGGGCGCCAAGAACCACCTGGTGGTGATGCCCGACGCCGATCTCGATGCCGCGGCCGATGCGCTGGTTTCGGCGGCCTACGGCGCTGCGGGTCAGCGATGCATGGCAGTGACGGTCGCGGTAGCGGTCGGCTCGGCGGCAGATGCACTGGTGGGCAAGATTGCCGAGCGCGCCATCGCGTTCAAGGTGGGCCCGGGCGAGGTGCCGGGTTCTGACATGGGGCCGTTGATCTCGGAGCGGGCACTCGATCGGGTCCGAGGGGCGCTGGAACGCTCCGTCAAGCAGGGTGGCCGACTGGTCGTCGATGGCCGTGAGCGGGAAGCCCCCGGAGCCGGTTACTTCATCGGTCCCAGTCTCGTCGACCACGTCGGCGTCGAGAGCGACCTCTACCGCGACGAAGTGTTCGGACCGGTCCTGAGCGTGCTGCGCGTCGAAGATCTCGAGCAGGCCCTGCAGATCGTCAACGACAATCCCTACGGGAACGGCGCCATCATCTTCACCGGCAGCGGCACCGCTGCGCGCCGGTTCAGCCGCGGCGTATCGGCGGGCAGCGTTGGGATCAACGTGCCTATCCCCGTGCCGATCTCCTGGTTCGGCTTCGGCGGATGGGGGGACTCACGCTTCGGAGACGACGGGCTCAACTACGACGGCTATCGCTTCTACACGAGGTCCAAGGTCGTCACGCAGCGTTGGACCGAGCCTAGGCCCGGTCTTGCTCCGCACTTCGTCGCGGCGGGTAGTCAATGACCTCGCCAGCCGCTGCCGGCCTCCCTCGGCTCGACCACGTCGGCATCCTGGTACGCGACCTCGACTCGGCACTCGCGCACTGGTCCAACCGGTTTGGGGTGGAGGTTGCTCGTTCGGTCGAGGTTCCGGCCATGAGCCTCCGCGCGGCGTTCCTCAACGTTTCCGGCGCCGAGGTCGAGCTGTACACCCTGCACGACCTGGACGCGCTCGAGACAGCCCTCGACGGAGCACCGGCAAAACTCGACCACCTGGCACTACGGCTGCACCACGCCGACGGCCCTGAACTCGTGGGCTGCGCTATCCGAGGGCCTGGCCGCCCGGAGCCGATCGAGGCACCGATTCTGATGGGGGAGGCCACACATGTCTGGACCGAACCTCCCGGAATCGATGTTCTTCTCCAACTGATCAGACCGAGCGAGTGATGTCTCGGCTTATATCCGTTGCACCACAGGCGGTCTCGCCGATCGGCCGACCGCAAACCAATCACCACGAGGAGTAAACATGGGACGCATGGAAGGAAAGGTCGCCCTGGTCACCGGAGCGGCCCGAGGCCAGGGGCGAGCACACGCCATCCGCCTCGCACAGGAAGGCGCGGACATCCTCGCCTTCGACTGCCCGGCTAATGGAGGGGTTCCCTATCCCGTCGGCACGGCAGCGGACCTCGAGATCACGGTCAAGGAAGTCGAGGCGCTGGGCCGGCGAATCATCGCGCACCAAGGCGACGTTCGCGAGCAGGCCCCGCTGGACACGTTGGTCGCCGAAGGCGTACAGGCCTTCGGCGGACTCGATGTCGCAGTGGCCAACGCCGGCATCTGGACTGTGCACCCGTTCGCAGACATTCCCGAGGACGAGTTCCTGGATGTGCTCAACGTCAACATCATGGGGCCCTGGCGCACGCTGAAGGCCGTAACCCCCGCCATGAAGACGCGCGGAGGGGGGTCGGTGATCATCACCTCGTCCGGCAACGGCGTCGAGGGATCTCCCCACTACGTCCACTACGTGGCTTCGAAGCATGGCGTACTCGGCCTGGCGAAGAGTGCAGCACTCGAGTTCGGTCAGTACGGCATCCGAGTCAACTCACTTCTTCCCGGGCCTACCGATACGCCCGCCCTGGACTGGCAAGGGGGCTACGACCTCTGCGCAGGCAAGGGGCCTGGCCAGGGGGTCAAAGAGGACCTGCAGGGCGCGAGGTACTGGGCAGTTCTGCGGGATGTAGGCCTGCTGCCGCCGCAGGCCATGAGCGAGGCCGTGCTGTGGCTGGCCTCCGACGAATCACGATGGACGACCGGTCTCGAGATGTTGGTCGAGGGTGGTCACATGCTGATGCCGGGGCTGAATATGACGAAAATGGCCTTGGACAACCAGTAACGTCCGGCAACCCCAAAGGTCAAGCAGGGCCCTCCCGGAAGACGTCGATCACGTCTTCGGGGAGGACTTGCGGCGTCTACTGGGCTTCTCGCGCGGCTTCCACTCAAGGCCGTAGACCGTTCGCAGCCATATGGTGGTCACCGTTTCGGCCATGTCCTTCAACGGGATTGCGTTGTCGCTGCGCAGACTCATCAACGAGAGGTTGCGTTCACCCATCCACATCAACGCGGCAGCCAATGACCTGGCAGGTGGCCCGTCGATGGCCACGCCGGCAGCCCTGTCTCGCTCGATGCTGGCCGCCGAAGCGTCGATGAACCGACCGAGGATCGTGTCCCACTGCTTCTGCAGGTCCGGCTCGGCCGCAGCGGCGTCGCCGACTTCACGCAGAACGTGACCGTGCTGTTCCCATACCTGGATAACCTCGTTGACCGCGTGCTCGATGGCCGCTTCCGGCGGCATACCGGCCGGACGCTCAAAAATCAGTTGCGATGCTTGGAACACGTCGGCGGTGACCCGCGAGAGCAGGGCCGACAACAGCTGCCACTTGGATTCGAAGTAGAAGTAGAACGATGACCGCGACAGCCCCGCGCGCTTGGTGAGATCGTCGATGGAAATGTTGCGCAGCGGCACTGTGCGCAACATGTCGTAAGCACCTTCGAGGATGGCTTGTTCGCGTCTGTCACCTTTGATGTTTCGTCGGCCCACCCGTGTTTCTGTGGTGCTCAGGTTGAAAGATGAAGTGGACGCCATACGGAAGATGATAGGTCAGGCCAACCGCGAAACACGTGTTCCAGAGGCGGAAGTACCGGTTGTTTTCGACATTGTGTTGATTATCACCCACATGTAGTGCATACTATGAGCGTTGCATCGGCCTCGCCTTTAACGTTCGTGCCGGCGCCGGCCGTCGCCGCGGATTCGGCCGCTGCTCTCCCCGCACTCAAATGCGATTCGCACGCCTGGCCGCGGAATGAAAATGCGAACTCTCTTTCGAAGTAGGAGTCAACCGTGTCCAACCTCGCCGGCAATCTGGTCGCGACTGCGCACGAATACGGAGCCCGGCCGGCCGTGAAGCTCGACGAATACGTGCTGTCCTACCGGCAGCTCTACGACCACGCTTCGGCTGTGGCCGGCGATCTGCGAGCCCAAGGTGTGCTTCCCGGCGACCGGGTGGGTCTGGTGCTTCCCAACGTGCCGGCATACCCAGTGCTGTTTTACGGCGTACTCCTGGCGGGCGCGGTCGCAGTTCCCATGAATCCGCTGCTCAGTGCACGTGAGGTCGAGTACTACCTCACCGACTCGGGTATGACGGTCGTGTACGGGTTGGAAGGCAGCGATTCCGTCGTGCCGGCCGCAGCGGAGAAAGTCGGAATTCGCTCGGTATTGGTGCCCCCTACGGGTCCAATCAGCCTGTCCGGCACCCCAATCCATCAAGCGGTCGAGCGAACCGACAACGATACTGCGGTGATCCTTTACACCTCGGGGACCACCGGGAAACCCAAGGGGGCAGAACTCACCCACCGGAACATGTCCTCCAACGCCGCGACGACAGTGGACACATTGATCAACGTGGGCCCCGAAGACGTGATCCTCGGTTGCTTGCCACTGTTCCATGTCTTCGGCCTCACCTGCGGACTCAATGCCGCGGTCAAAGCCGGTGCTCTCCTCACGCTCGTTCCCCGCTTCGAGGCCGCTAAGGCATTGGAGGTCCTGGCCCGCGATCGAGTGACGGTTCTCGAAGGCGTGCCCACCATGTACGCCGCGATGCTGCACTCTCCCGACGCGGATAGCACTGTCATGTCCTCGCTCCGCACATGCATTACCGGCGGTGCACCGATGCCCGTCGAGATTCTCAAAGCGTTTGAGCGCAAGTTCGACTGCGAGGTCTACGAAGGGTATGGGCTCTCGGAGACGGCGCCCATTGCCTGCTTCAACCAGCCGGGGCACCAGCGCAGACCGGGCACCATCGGGATACCTGTACGGGGCTGCGCGCTGCGCATCGTCGACAACGGCGGCGAGGACGTTCCCGACGGCACACCTGGCGAGATCGCCATCCAGGGCGAGAATTTGATGAAGGGATACTGGAACCGACCTGACGCAACGGCCGAAGCCATCCCCGATGGCTGGTTTCGTACCGGGGACATCGCCGTTCGCGATAGCCACGGGTACTACACCATCGTCGACCGGAAGAAAGATCTGATCATCCGGGGTGGGTACAACGTGTATCCCCGCGAAGTTGAGGAAGTGCTCTACGAACATCCTGCTGTCGCTGAAGCTGCGGTGATCGGCATCAAACACGCAGACCTCGGTGAGGAGATCGGCGCGGCCGTTGCCCTCAAGCGTGGGGCGCACGCAGAAGTTGGCGAATTGAAGGCGTTCGTACGAGATCGCCTCGCGGCGTACAAATACCCCCGCGAAATCTGGTTCGTCGACTCGGTGCCCAAGGGCCCGACCGGCAAGATCCTCCGACGCGAAGTGCAACCGCCCAACCTCACCGGGATCAGGTGAGCACTACGCCATTGCGAGTTCATCCGATACTGCGGCGGTTGGGCGGCCGGATCAGCGCGTGCTAGCGGTCGTCGTCGTCGCGCCGCCCAACCGGCGTCTTACCACTGGTTGGGCGGCGCACTGTTCTGTTCCCTGATGGGCTAGGGGAGCGGTGCGACCTGGACGATCGTCTTGCCGCGCGCGCCGCCGGAAAGTGCCTGATTGAGGGTTTCCCGAGCACTTTCCAGACCTTCGACGACGGTTTCGTCGTACATGACCGCACCCTCGCCCAGCGCCGCGGCGAGTTTGCCGATGATCTCGCCGTACCGCTCGATGTGATCGGTGACGATGAACCCCCGCAGGGTGGCTCGCTGCATGAGCAACTGATTTGCGTTGCGCAGGCCCGGTTGGCCTCCGTCGTCGTTGTAGGTGTCGTACTCCGAGATCAGTCCACACAGCGCTACTCGTGCACCGACGTTCAACCGGCCCAGGACGTAATCCATGATCGGGCCGCCCACGTTCTCGAAGTCGACGTCAATGCCGTCGGGGGTCGCCTCGTCGAGTTGCTCGCGCCAGTCGTCCGAGCGCCGGTCTACGCATGCGTCGAAGCCCAGTTCCTCCACCAGGTGCCGGCACTTCTCGGCGCCGCCGGCGATGCCGACCACGCGGGCGCCTCGCTGCTTGGCCAGCTGTCCAGCGATCGAACCGACGGCACCGGCCGCGGCGGAAACGACAACCGTCTCGCCCGGCTGCGGATCGCCCAGCTCGATACCGATGAACGCTGAAATGCCGGTGTGGCCAAGTACTCCCAGGAACGCCGAAAGCGGCGCCGGCAGTGGGTCGGGCAGCACTGTGAACGGAAACTCCAGAACGGAATCGTCAGCGACACAGTATTCTTGCCAGCCGGTGAAGCCGAGGACGAATGCGCCTACTGGCAGATCGTCTCGCCGGCTTTCGATCACCTGTCCCACTCCGAGACCTCGCATCACGGCGCCCAACTCGACCGGCGGGATGTAGGAACGCAACTGGCTCATCCAGACACGGTTCGTGGGGTCGAGCGACAGGTACAGCGTGCGGATCAACGCCTGCCCCTCTGCTATATCGGGGATGGTCTCCTCGACCCACTTGAGATCTTGTTCGGTGACCTGGCCTTGCGGCCGCTTCTGCAGGCGAAACAGCCGGTTGGTGGGTGTTTTCATGGTGAATCCTCGTTGTCGGCGGTGGCGGGAATCGTGGTCATCGGGGCGCGTAAACACCTCATCCGCTGAGTTCGCGGCGAGACCCACAGTGATTTTAAACTTGACGTCGTCGGTAATCAACGCTCTGTCGACTTTATGGCAGATTTTCCGGTTGACGGCCACGAGTCATGTTCCGCAACAACGAAACGATAATATCGACAGAATGTTGACTATTAACGACGTATGGTGCACTCTCGGTTTTGGCATCCGACTGTGACGGCAGTCGACCGAGAGATGGAGGCGGGCGCATGAGCGTACAAACGGACAACCGCGCGACGGTTGAGCGATTCTGGGGGGCCCTCGATGACGGTCCTCCTCGTGGCGAGGCCCTGGAGACGTGGAAGGACAACTTTGCCCAGGACGCCGTCTGGGAGATGCCCTTCGCTCCTGAGCCGCTCGCCGATACCGTGCCCGGCCGGCACCTGATCGGTCATTTCATCGACTGGTTCTTCGCCTCGGTGCCCGACCTTCGGATCGATTCGCTGACCGTGCACGACACGACCGACCCGGAGCTCTTCATCCTGGAGCTGCACGGAAAGGCGACGGTCACGCAGACCGGCAAGATCTACGCCAATACCTATTGCACCCATATGCGGATCCGGGACAGCAAGGTTGTGCTGATCCGCGAGTACTTCAATCCCAATGTTGTGCTCGAGGCCTTTGGCCGCGACGTGATCGCCCAGGGCATGTCAGCTGTGATGGCAGCCGCCGGAGTGGGGGCTGCCCAGTGAAGTTGGAGCCGGAGTTCAGCTACACCGCAGAGCTCGCCGAACCTCAGATCGTCGGCCCGGGCCCTTACGGGCTGCGCCAAGTCCTCGCCGTCACGGGAGGCAAAGTCACCGGAAACCGATTCAACGGCACCGCCGCCCCCGGCGGCGGAGACTGGCTACTGGCCGGCGAAGACGGCTACGGCCGACTCGATGTGCGTGCCCAGTTCTACACCGACGACGGCGCCGTCATCTACATGAGCTACCAAGGCCTGGTCGAGGTCAACGAAGCCGCCGCAGGCGCCCTCGGCGGCGCCGGCACCGGCACCGACTTCGGCGACCACTACTTCGTCACCACCCCACGCCTGGAATCCGGCGACCCCAAATACGCCTGGGTCAACCAAAGCATCTTCGTCGGACAAGGACGCATCCAACCCGGACCAATCGTCGAATTCCAAGTCTTCCGAGTCGTTATCTGACCGGCAGACTGGCGGCCAATAGATAAGGTCAACGCCGACATCGGGCGGGGCGTTCCATTCGATCCTGGCCGCGATTGTCGGCGTTGAGCCGGCGCCCTGTGGTGTGGGTGTCGCGGCGCCGTTCCTCGGCGGTTGGCTCAGCACATGAGCGTTCTGAAACTGCGGGAGAGCGATGCCTAGGCCCTCGGGAACATCGGCCGCGATTCGTCGCGGGAAGTGCACCGGAGTGGCCAGCATTCAGTGCGCCACAATGATCGCGTTACCCCGCTTCGGTAGTTGCTCAGTTGCGTTCCGTGGCAGCGGTTTTGTGTCCGGAGAAGCGAGGGGGTGCTTCGCGCTTACCGGGCACGGCAGGCCCTGAGGTAACTGAGGAACGATGCCTGCAGGCCGGTCACGTGCGTTTCGTGCAGGATCTCGCTGGTGACCGCTTCGTTGCGTGACCTGAGGCGGTGAAGGACAGTGGCCGTGTTCTTCGCGAGGCTCTGGTACACGGCCAGGTCTCCGAGAAGCTCGCGGTCGTTGAAGGTTACGTGGAGCTTGGCAGCACGCCGGCTGTCGCCCAACTCGTCGAGCTGGGCGAAGATCCGACTGTCTTCATCGATGACGCCGGGACTGCCCGCTCCGATGCTCTCGAAGAGGGTGCTGCCGGTGAGCCAGGTATACAGGCTGAAAAGTCCGCCGTAGGAGTAGCCGAAAAGTCCGTGACCGCTTGCGGCAGTGCCATAGTCGTGTTCGATCCGCGGATGTAGTTCCGCGGTGAGGAAGCTCAGGAAAACATCGGCGTGGGTGTCGCGCAATTCGGTGAGGTAGGCGTCAGCTTCTTCGCGTGTCCTCGCGGCCATTTCCACCCCCAGCTCCAGGGCGTCGATGAGTTCCTTGGCGATGGGCTCGCCGGGCGGCACAAAGTCTCTGTTGCGCAGCCGGTCCCAGTCCTGAGCTTCCTCACCCGCGTACCCGACGCTGACTTGGATGTAGGGCTGGATCCGTTGCATGGGGTCCATCTGGGTGACGATGAGCGGAGCCGTCAGGCCCACGGCAAAGTTGCCGTCGAGCACGTACACGATGGGCGCTTGTGTTGCGGCGCGGTCGTAGTCGGGTGGCGTGGTAACCCAGACTCCGTAGTCATGCCCACCGCTGGAACGCATCTCGAAGTAGTCGGTGCCCGCGAGACAGCCTTGCCACATGGCGCTCATCAAAGTCCTTCACAACTTGGCCGGCGGTGCAGCACGGCGCGCTCAGCGGTTTTTATCCATTGGAAAAGTCTTATCCAATGGATAAAGTGTGGAAGTGATCTTGTCAAGCGCGGCAGGCAAAGGCGACGCACGCGACCGTCTCCTGGCTCGGCTTCTCGATGCCTTCGGGGAATCCCTTCCCTCGCCGGAGATGTCGCTGCGGGAGGTCGCCGCCCGGGCCGAGACCAGTCACGCCCTGCTGCGGTACCACTTCGGGTCACTCTCGGGCGTCTTGGCAGCGATGCTCAAGGTGCAGCGATCTCGTGACAACGAGGTGTTCTTCGAGACCGCCCAGCACGGCACCTTCGGCGATCTCGTCGCGGCGATCTGGCGGGCCTATACCCACCCGGAGCGGCTGTCCCGTATCCGCGGGTTCTTTCACGTCGTAGGACTTGCCGCTTACAGTCCGGGGGACTTTCGTGAGTTCATCGACTCGCTCGACGACCTAACCATGATGCTGGCATCGCTCGCGGAACGCGAAGGCCGCGACGCCGAGGAGGCGCTGAACATGGCCACCGTGGCCGTCGCTGCGCTGCGTGGGCTGCTCTTGCGGGAAGTCCTGACTCCAGCCGGCCAGGCGGAGGACGCGGTTGCCCTGATCCTGCGCTTGACCGAGGTCCGTTGAGTAGCTTTCCGTGGGAGTTCCTGTCCGACAACCCGGCGTCAGAGTGTCAATGATCTCGGCGAGTTCGTTACATAACGTAGCCCTGGCCCCGCCGGCGCGCGGCCTAAAGTCTGCGTTGTGCGCGACGAGAGCGCACCGCAAGAGCGTCAGTTCGTCCGTAAAGGTTGCTTCATGAGTGGTGTTCTAGAGCGGCTGCAAACTGCCATGTATATAACGCTCACGGCAGCGTTCTTGGGGTTGACACTCTCGGCTCTCGTCGCGGTCCTCGTCGCTGCCGCGCCTCTCAAGCTCTTGGCATTGGTCAACAGACAAGCTTGATCGGCAACTCGTCAAGCTCTGGGCGAGAGATAGCCCAACCCGCAGGGGGCTGGGCTATCTCTTCGAACACCCGAATTACGGTCGCTGGTAAGCCTCTTGCCGCTTCTCGGCCGCCTTGGCTCCGGCCCGTGCCGACTCCGCCTCGGCCTCCTTCTTCGCGACGTCCTTTTGAGCGTCGGCCTTGTCTTGCTGAGCTTTACCCTCGCGAACCAGATCGTCGCGACCGGTCACGGTGCCTACAGCTTCCTTGGCCTTGCCCTTGACATCCTCGACGACGGCCTTGATGCCTTCTTCAGGACCTGAGTTCTTCTCGGTCATGTTTGCCTTCCGTTCCTGGTGTTTGGCGGGTTCCACGAGGCCTCGGCCTCTCCAAGCGGCAGCAGGATTGCCCAAATGGGGCCGTGGTAAACGGCGTCCCATTCCGCTGCGACGGGGTTCACACTGCTGTCGGCGATTTCCTCGATGTTCCGCCGACTGCCGGGCAACCTGGCATGTTCCCCGTGATTGAGACCAGCCTGTTTTAGAGTCCTGTGGCCCGAGGTCGGGCCGAGAAGGG
>NZ_JBZTYL010000001.1:0-8217 GCF_058536225.1 Mycolicibacterium arcueilense | reverse complement strand
GACGGCGATCAACACACCGAAACGGAGGTCGCCTGAAACACCCCGATCCACAGGTATTGACAATTGCTCCAGCTGCGCCACCAGCTCGTCGTTGGTCGCCTCCCGCAACGCCGCCGGCTCCAGCGGCACCGCATCGAGCTCGACGGGCTGCTCATCATTCATCACATCGGTCACAGTGGTCTCCTTCTTACTCAGGAGTTACACCGGAAAATTTACAGTCCCCCGGACAGACCCAGAAAACTTGACGGTCCCAGTCCCTGACCGTGACCCCGATGTCGAGGGGAGTTATTCAGTTGCTGAGATGAGTCTCGGGAGCAGCGCTTTGTCGACCAGAGCTTCGATGGTGGGAGGGGTCGGGGGTCGGTCGGAAAAGATGCACCGGAAGATCAGGTAGCCCGGCAACAGATCGTAAAGCTCGTCGTTGACCGCCGCCGCGCCGATCTCGCCGCGACGGATCGCCTGCTGCAGGACGTGCCAGACCAGAGCTCTGTGTTCATGAAGGAACCGGTCTTGCATAACGTTGTTGAGCGCGGGATTGCAGGACATCTCGACGAGCACCGCTCGGATGGTTCCGGCATGTTCTCGGCCCTGTTCGCAGATAATCTGGCCAAGACACAACAAGTCGCCGCGCAGGGTGCCGGTGTTGGGTGCAACAGCGTTCTGACGGGTGCCTTCGCTGACGGCCGCCAGTATCAGCTCAGATTTCGAGGGCCAGCGTCGATAGACGGTAGCTTTACTGGCATGAGCGGCGACCGCCACGGCCTCCACTGTTAAGCCGTGGTACCCATGCTCCTGCAGGACACCCAATGCCACCCCCAGTAGCTCGCTCTCGCGGGGCGACCACGCGGGTTCTGCGTCCGGGTCGGTTGTCGCGGTCATCGGTTGTCGAGTGCGCGCGCTTCTCGGTGAGATCGGATCCCCGTTCCCCCTACCAAATCGCGCTCCCATTCTTCGAAAACGGTCGCTAGAGACGAGACGGCGCCGGACTTGGACGATCATTGTCATCTGGAGGTTTGCAGTACTCGCGTTGTCCTGTACTCACCCAACATGGCAGTGTTGCCCTGAGAACGGGTGGGTCCGTCGGCCACCATTGTGTCAGACGGACCCACCGTTCTCAGGCATTAACGCGTGCCCGGCAGCGCGGTCCTGGAGTCAGGAAGTGAAACCGGGTATCGGGTAGCGCTGGTTAAGGACGTAGTTTCCGACTTCAGCGATCTTGTAAGAGACGGGATCGTGCAGCGTGTGGGTGCGGATGTTGCGCCAGAACCGGTCGAATCCATAGTTTGGGTGGGTTCCCCGGGCACCGATGACCTCGAAAATTCGGCTGGTCACGTCCAGGCCCGCTTTGGTGGCTATGGCTTTGACTCCGGCTACCTGTACCGTGAGTTCGCCGCGTTCTTGTGGAGTTAATGCGTCACCTTTGTCCCACGCGGTCTGTAGCAGCTGCGCAGCCTCACGTGCTGCAGCATCGCCAGCCTGTAGTTCGATACCGAATTCGCCGTAGCTGCGAATGGTGTACGGATCCTCGACGGCTTGAGTAACCCCAGCCGGCGTCCAGGGGCGTGCCTGCGTTCGGGTGTACTCGCGCGCTGTTTCGAGCGCACCACGCGCGATCCCCAGATACACCGTTGCGAACACCAACTGCACGATCGGGCCGAATAGGCTGCCGCGCCCGGACGCCAGGAACGCCTCGACAACGGCATTGGGTTTGCCCAGCACCTCGTCGGGACGGACTACGACGTTGTGGAATTCGGTGGTGCCGCTGTCGGTGCGCCGCATCCCTAGCGCCTGCCAGTCGTCGTTTGTTTGAACGCCTTCTCTGGTGGTGGGAATGGCCGCGGCAACGATGGCGCCTTGCTGTGGGGAACCCTCCGGTATCACGCCGAACACCAAGAGCAGATCTGAGCCCTTGGCTCCACTGCTGAAGTGCTTGATACCGTTGAGAAGGTACCCGCCGTCGTCGGTCGGGGTGGCAGTTACCTTCCATTCGAGGATGTGGCTGTTGTTCTCGCTGGAGGCGTTCCCGGTCCACCAGTTGTTTTCGGCCAGTTGACGAAGTAGGCGTTCACTTTGCTCGGGTGAACCCCACAGATCAATAACGGCTGGGGTGCTGAGGTGGTATCCGAACAAGTGGCCCAGCGATCCATCGACCTTGGCGATCTCACGCACCACTTCCAGAGCGGTAGGCCAGTCGGCTCCCCAACCGCCCAGGTGCCGGGGAACGGTCACCGAGAGCAGCCCACTGGCGCGTAGATCCTCACGCTCTTCTGTCGCCGAACCACCAGCCTTGTCGCGCTCGACGACGGTAGCTTGCCACTTTCGCGTCAGCTCGCGCGCCACCTCGATGGGGTCGCCATTCCTATTGTTCTGTGCCGTGGCGGTGTCATCGGTCAGGGTCATTGCTGGTCTCCAGTCGTGGATTGAGTGAGGAATTGCGGTGCCGCCCACTGCGTGAGGTCCACCGGATGGTCGAGGAGATTGTGGTCGAGGAGGAACTGTTGAGTTTGGTCGACAACGGCCAGTGCCGAGTCGTCAAGCCGTGGGATCAGATGTTGGGCGAAATCAGCGCCGAAACCGCGTCCGATCGCCGAGGGCGCGACCCCGAGGTTGGCGGCATGGATGCCAACGGTTTCCTCGGGATGGGCCTGTGCCCAACGGCTGGCTTGGACCGCCGCGTCGACGAGTCGTTGCACCAGGTCGGGTCGCTCGTCAACCAGCTGAGCGCTGACCGTCCAGACACTGGCATACCGGCTTCGTTGGTCATCGCCGAGATCGGCGAGCACCCGCGCTCCGCTGAGATCTTCTAACTCCGCCGCCCAGGGCAACCAGGTGAACAGCGCATCAACGTTGCCGCTATCCAGGATGTCCCTCTGGTGGCCGGCCACGTCGGGAAACAGGTCAGCGCCTTTGACACTGGCCGCTGCTTCCAGCCGCTCTTCGGGCACGTCGACGCCAGGGCTTTCGATACGCACCAACTCGACGTCGTCGACCCCTATCCCCCCGATGTGCAGGGTCTGCAAAAGTCCCCGCGCCTCCCAGGTACCCAGCGCGATCAGTGTTTGCCGCCACGGGTCCAAGTGCCGATAATCGCCCAACTCGCCGGTGAGGATGCGGATCGCTGCACCCGACACACCCACCCGCCGGCCCCGCAGCTGCTCCGGTGATGTCACCGGGCTGTCAACACGGACATAGATCCCTTGCCGACCGGCCAGAGGGGTGATGCCTAGCAGGCGGGTGCGTCCCGGCGCCCGCAGGCCCTCACTGATAAGAGGTGGAATTTCGCCACCAAAGCGGGTGTAAGCGGGATGATCGTAGGTGAAATGCAACCCTGCTTGCGCGCCGCTGAGCACATTCAGCGAAATCCCGTTGCCGGCCAACAGGTTTGACTCCAGCGCTGTCAGTAGTGCATTGGGAACCGGGCAGTTGCTGTAGGCAAGAACGTCATGATCAACATCGGTGGTGGTCATCGGATGCTCCCGACTTCAGGGTGAGCCAACCCAAGGTGCTCACGCAGCGTTGTCCCTTCGTACTCGGTACGGAACACACCACGTTGCTGCAGCAGCGGAACCACCTGGTCGACGAACTCCTCGTAAATACCCGGCAGATACGCCGGCGAAATGATGAATCCGTCAGCGGCCCCGGCCTCAAAGTGACTAATCAATTGATCAGCGATCTGTTCGGCAGTTCCGGCCCACTGCGGCACAAACCCGACGTTGGTGCCGTATCGGCGGCCCAGTTCGGCCAGCGTCAGGTCCGCACCGCCACCGGCCACGGCGGAAAACATCTGCAACATGGTCGGCACGTGACGATCCCCGAGATCGGCGACGATGTCGGAAAACTTCGTATCCAGCGGATACTTGGAGAGATTCAAGCCGCTGTGGCTGGATAGCGTCGACAAACCCACTTCGGGATGCACCAGCGAATTGAGATATTCCAGACGTTCCCGGGCCACCTGCTCTGTCTCACCGAGCACCGGCATCACCGCGGTGAATACCTTTGTTTGCTCCGGGTCACGCCCCGCGGCCGCAACGTGAGCTTTGATGTCCTGATTGGGCTTGACCCCGTTTGGTGGACACAGGGTCAGGCGGCTTGTGCCGTCTGATGGATCCGGTTTTCGTATTCCACCGGGGTAATCATGCCGATCGCCGAATGGCGTCGGCGGCGGTTGTAGACCCGTTCGATCCAGTCACCGACGGCGAGCTTAGCGGCCGCTTTGGTCGGCCACAAGTACCGGTCATAGAACTCGACTTTCAGTGTGGCCCAGAATGATTCAGCTGCAGCGTTGTCCCAGCACACCCCGGTACGTCCGACCGAGCGAGCCAGATCATAAGTGCGGGCCACCCGAGCCATCTGCGCACTGGTGTACTGACAGCCCCGATCAGCATGCAAGATCACCTGCCCGGGTAGCTGCCCGCGCAGGGCCACGGCCATCGCGACCGCGGCCTCGACCAGATCGGTGTGCAGATGGTCTTCGATGGACCAGCCGATGATCCGGCGCGAATGCCCATCACGCACGGCGCACAGATACAGCCAGCCTTCGCCGGTACGCAGGTAGGTGATGTCGCTGGTCCACACCCGGTTGAGCTCCCCGGCATCGAACCGTCGTTTGACCAGGTCCGGGATCGGTGGCGCGTCCACGTCGACCACCGTTGTCGGTGGCGCAAACGACCGTGGGCTGATCCCGTGCAGACCTTGACGTGCCAGTGACGCGGCCACGGTCTTACGCGACACGATGCGGCCTTTCTCGCGTAGGTCAGCCAGAATCCGCGGTGCCCCGTACACCCCGTCCGAGGCCTCGTGAGCGGCCGCAACCGCGGCATCCAGACCGGCACGGCGCACCGCAGCTGCCCTCGGTCCGGCGACCGCGTTGGTGCGCCATTTGTAGAACCCTGAGCGGGACACCTCCAGTAGGCGGCACATCCGCACGATGCTGAAGTTGGCCTTCTCCGCGGCAATAACCTGGTAGGCCTCTACCGGTTCTGTTCGGAGGCGAAGAAGGCCGCGGCTTTTTTTAAAAACTCACGGTCCAAACGCAATTCAGCGTTTTCTTTGCGTAGCCGCTGCAACTCGGCACGCTCATCAGCATCGAGCACCGCGTCAGTATCGGTGCCGCCGGCGCGTTGCTGGGCCAGGCGCACCCAACGGCCCAGCAGTTGTTCACCGACACCGATCTCAACAGCCACATGTGCGATCGGCCGGCCCGTCTCGATCACCAGGCGGGCAGCCTGCTCCCGAAACTCCGGGGTGTACTTCTTGCGCTTGCCCGACATACGGACATCCTCCCCGTGGGACCAGCAGTCCCACCAGTTAGGTGTCCACCATCAGGGGTCAACCCCACTGATAGACCGCGCGCATGATGTCGAGGTTGGGCGAGACGCTGAATACCGCTTCAGCCCAGCGCCCCGCGAAGCGACGCCCCCGCGGCGACAAGCCGGCCTGCAAGATGACCGGTTCACCCTGACGGGACCGTGGAACCTGCAACGGGCCACGGACCGACAACCAGCGGCCGCGATGATTGACGTATTGAACCTTCTTGGGATCAGCGAACCGACCGCCAACCTTGTCCAACAACAAGGCATCCTCGGACCAAGAACTCCATAGCTTCTTGACGGCCTCCAAGAATTCGTCAGCCCGGTCGTATCGGATGTCATGCTCAAGGTGCTCATCCACACCGAAGTTGCGTGCCTCGGAGTCGTTCAGCGACGTGACCACATTCCACGAGATCCGGCCATCAGACAGATTGTCGAGCGTGGCAAACACCCGAGCCACATGATAGGGCGGGTAGTAGGTCGTCGAAACCGTAGCGCCCAGACCTAATCGCTGGGTCACCGCAGCCATCGTCGCTATCACGCTGGTCGGCTCCAGCGCCACCGCGCCCTGGCCACCCAGACCGACCCCCGTCTCCAAATTATCGCCATAGCTATCTTCGATGGCCAGGCCATCGGGAAGAAACAACAGATCAAACTTGCCCCGCTCCAGGGTCCGCGCAATCTGCTTGTAGAACTCGCCAGTCAGAAAACCGTTCGTCGCACCGACATGGCGCCACGCGCCATGCGCATGAGTGACGTTGCCGGCCGAGAAAAACCCGGCTAAATGTAGTTGGCGTTGTTCAGCCATAATCAGCAGTGCCTCCGTGGGGATCAGTTACCGGAGACCAATGCTCGGCTACTGCAACCGACCCCAACAGAGTTAGGAGCCCGATGATTCAAAGGGGCACCCAACACGCCACTTCCTCCCGACGACCCACCCGACCTTCGCCGATTCTCGCCCCCGGACGAGTGCCGTCAAAGCGCCACCTGTGAGCAAGATCACCAACCGGCGGGGTGTGCACCTCCGCCCGGCTTCGACACCCTGACGGCCACCGCGGCGGTATCGATGTAAAAATCAATGAAGCGGATGGCTACCGCGCGGAACTCGCACCTCGCTAGCACGCACCGTTACCAGCTAACCGGCCTGGCGATACTCGACGGGCGGCACTTGTCCGCCTGATGAGTGTCCGATCCGGAACTAGCTGAGAGTATTCCGGGAAAACATGAGAGCTGTCCGATTCCGCCCTGTTTTCCGGAACCATCTGAGAGTCGAATTGGCCCTGGCTGCTGGATGTTTTTCCAACGAGGCGCCTGTGCGGACCGGTCTGTGTGGCTCCGATTCCGCGACTACCTGACAGTGCCGGATTGCCGTTCCGGAACATCTGACAGTGCCGGATTCCGATGGCATGCCTGTCGCGCGGGCCTTGTCGGACGCCCCCCAGCCTCCCCGGTCCTTTGCGACATATCCGTCACGTGACGTTCAAGGCTATGTGTGGGTGGATGTCCAGGAAGTGCGAGTTGCCTTCTCAACCAATCGATTTCGCCGCCGGATGGAGCCGCGGCGCCGATTTCGTCGCCGGCCGCATAGTTGATCTTGGCCAGCTTGGGCCCGTGGTATCGACGACTTTACGATCGCCGGCCGAGGTGCGCCTGGAGTGCTTGGTGCTTGTATTCGTCGAAGTTGATGCGCCCGGCGGTGAGTTCGATGAGCCGGAACATGGATTCGCGGTCAGGTGTCGCGCCTTCGATCATGCTGTCGGCGATGGCGTTGTACACGGCACGCTGTTGAGTGGCCGACAGGTTACTGCCGTGCAGCAGCTCGGCCAGCACGGCCAAGCTGTCATCATCGGCGATCTCGCGACCCACTCCGACAGTCTATGTGCGTCAAGCCGAGCGGACGGTTTTGTCACTGTGACACTTCTCCCCCGGGTTTGCTAACGGGAAAGTCACTGATGCACTTCGATTTTGGGTCGTTTAATGGATAATGTTGATTATCCATCTTTCTTGCGTCAGCGTTGACACATGGTCGTCAGCCACGGACCCTCGCCTGCCCCACCCGTTCCCGCAGTGGCCCCTGAGGCATCGGCGGATCCGTTTCCGTTGTGGTTCGTTGAATTCCTCGATGATCGGCAGACCCGCAAACCGTCTGCGCACACGATGAAGGCGTACCGCCAGGATTTCTTCGCAATAGCAATGCTCGTCACGGACGGCAATCCCAGTCGGCTCACTGTTTCTGACATCACCAAAGACTCGATGAGGGCTGCGTTCGCCGCCTTCGCGCGCAATCATGAAGCCGCTTCTATCCGCCGGTGCTGGTCCACCTGGAACGTGCTGTGCACGTTTTTGTTCACGTCGGAGTTGTTGACCGCCAACCCCATGGCATTGGTGGGCCGACCGAAACTCGCACGGTCGCTACCCAAAGCGCTCCCCCGCACCGCAGTTGAGGCGTTGCTGGAAACGGTCGCAAAGGATGTGGAGTCAACACGTCAAACCGATTGGGCTGAAAGAGATCTGGCGATCATTCTTACGGCCTTATTGGCAGGGTTGCGAGCAGAGGAGCTCCGCCAAGCTGACATCGGGGATGTACGGACCGTCGAAGATGGTGCCGGCGTCATCCACGTGAAAGGCAAGGGCGGCAAAGAGCGGACGGTACCCGTGGAGGTCGCCTTGCTGAGAGTCATCGAGGTATACCTCGATAGTCGGGCGATTCGATTCCCTGACGCGGCGAAGCGCCATGCTAAGTCTGTACGCGGCGATCTGACCAGGTGGCCCGGCCGCTCTGCCCCTTGTTCGTTGGCCGCGACGGCGAGCGGATCACACGTGGCACGGTACAGTCGCGGAGCAATTGTCAATACCTGTGGATCGGGGTGTTTCAGGCGACCTCCGTTTCGGTGTGTTGATCGCCGTC